>CAZPFS010000008.1:38828-64321 GCA_964585925.1 uncultured Syntrophomonadaceae bacterium
GCCCTTTGAAAAAGGACCCCCTCTCCTGGCTCCCCCCTTTGTAAAAGGGGGGTCGGGGGGGATTTAAACCTGCCCCCTTCGTAAAATAATAGTGGGCCGAAGAAGACTCAAAAACCTCCCGTATCCGGCAGCTATTCCCATCCAAAACATCCTCCATCCAATCAAGAAACACTCTAGAAATCCCCCTAAATCCCCCTTTAGAAAAGGGGGACTTTTAGACGGTGCCCTTTAGAAAAGGGGGACTTTTAGGCGGTGCCCTTTGAAAAAGGACCCCCTCTCCTGGCTCCCCCCTTTGTAAAAGGGGGGTCGGGGGGGATTTAAACCTGCCCCCTTCGTAAAATAATAGTGGGCCGAAGAAGACTCAAAAACCTCCCGTATCCGGCAGCTATTCCCATCCAAAACCTCCTCCATCCAATCAAGAAACACCCTAGAAATCCCCCTAAATCCCCCTTTAGAAAAGGGGGACTTCCTGGGCGGTGCCCTTTAGAAAAGGGGATCCCTCTTATAGCTCCCCCCCTTTAGGGAAGGGGGACTTCTGGGCGGCGCCCTTTAGAAAAGGGGGACTTCTGGGCGGCGCCCTTAGAAAAGAGAGTGCCTTCTTGACGGTGCCCTTTAGAAAAGGGGGACTTTTAGGCGGCGCCCTTTGAAAAAGGACCCCCTCTCCTGGCTCCCCCCTTTGTAAAAGGGGGGTCGGGGGGGATTTAAACCTGCCCCCTTCGTAAAATAAAGTGTGCCTGGGGGGATTTAGCTTCCCCCCAGGGCGTCTTTCATCCGATCGATAAACCCCTTTTCCCCCAGGCCGGCTTTCTCCCCGCTCAGCCGGGCCATCTCCTGCAACATCTCCTTCTGCTGCCTGCCGAGCCGTTTGGGAACAACCACCTTCACCTGCACTCGCTGATCCCCGCGCCCGGCGCCCCTCAGGCGGGGCATCCCCTTGCCCCGCAGGCGAAGCAGGGCGCCCGGCTGGGTTCCTTCCGGGATACGCAGCTCTGCCGGGCCTTCCAGGGTGGGAATCTCCAGTTCAACCCCCAGCGCCGCCTGGACCATGGAAATGGATAACTGATATATAATATCGTCGCCTTCCCTCCGGAATTCCCGGTGGGGTTTGACGGATATGAACACATAGAGATCCCCGGGAGAGCCTCCCTTGAGACCCGCATCTCCGCCGCCGGATACCCGGAGGCGGGAGTTGCTGTCCACCCCCGGCGGGATTTTGATCTCAATCTGGCGCTCCTTGACCACCCGCCCCTGGCCCCGGCAGTGAGGGCAGGGATCCTTGATCACCTTTCCCTCCCCGCGGCAGACGCTGCAGATCTGCCTGCTCACAAAACTGCCAAAGGGCGTGTTGCGGGTAAATTGCTGCTGCCCGCTGCCCCCGCATGCCGCGCAGGTTTCAGGCCTGGTTCCCGGGCGGCTGCCGCTGCCCCCGCATTCCGGGCACAGCTCCGTGCGGGGAACGGTGATCCCCCTCTCGCCCCCGCAAAAAGCCTCTTCCAGGGTAATTTCAAGGTTGTAGCGTAAATCCGCTCCCCGCTCCGGCCCTGCCTGGCGGCGGCGGGAAAACCCGCCCCCAAAAAAACTTTCAAAAATATCCTCGACCCCGAAACCGGAAAAGTCAAATCCAAAGCCGCCGTTCTGACCGGCCCCCATCGGATTTTCGTGGCCAAAGCGGTCGAAGCTCTCCCTTTTTTGGGGATCGCTCAATACATCGTAGGCTTCCTGTACTTCCTTGAATTTCTTTTCCGCCTGTTGATCGTCGGGATTGAAGTCAGGGTGGTACTGGCGGGCCAGCCGGCGGTAGGCTTTTTTTATTTCCTCTATAGTGGCTTCCCGGCCAACTCCCAGCACCTCGTAATAATCCCGTTTGGGCATTACATCTCATCCCTTTATTTATTTTGCGCGTCCGGATCGTCTTTGATATTGTAATCGGCATCCACCACATCTTCGCCGTCCTTGGTGGAATCCGCGGACCCCCCTCCGGCTGCATCGCCGGCCCCGGCCTGATCCTGCTGTTCCTGCTGTTGCTTGGCCTGTTCATAAAGCTTGGCGGAAAGCTCGTGAATGAATCCATTCAGCTTTTCCGAGGCCTGCTTGATCTTGTCCGGATCTTCTCCTTCAGCCGCCGACCGCAAATCGGCCGCCGCCTGCCGGACCTGATCCGCCTTGGCCTGATCTACCTTGTCGCCCAGCTCCTTCAGCGATTTTTCCGCGCTGTAGGCCAGAGAATCCGCCTGATTTCTGGCCTCCGCCAGATCCCTGCGTTTCTGGTCATCTTCGGCAAACTGTTCCGATTGCCGGACCATATCATCGATCTGATCCTTGTTCAGGCCGCTGGAGGCGGTAATGGTGATATGCTGCTCCTTGCCGGTGCCCAGATCCTTGGCGGAAACGTTGACAATCCCGTTGGCATCCAGATCAAAGCTTACTTCTATCTGGGGGATCCCCCGCGGCGCCGGCGGAATTCCATCCAGCATAAACCGCCCCAGGGTTTTATTGTTGGCCGCCATGGGGCGTTCCCCCTGCAGCACATGGATTTCCACGCTGGTCTGGTTGTCGGCCGCGGTGCTGAAAATTTGTTTTTTGGTGGTGGGAATGGTGGTGTTCCGCTCAATTATCCTGGTGGACACCCCGCCCAGGGTTTCAATGCCCAGAGAAAGAGGCGTCACATCCAGCAGCAAAACGTCTTTAACCTCCCCGCTCAACACCCCGGCCTGGTAGGCCGCCCCCAGGCAGACCACCTCGTCCGGGTTTACCCCCTTATGCGGTTCCTTGCCCAAAAGCTTGCGGATGGCCTCCTGCACGGCCGGGATCCGGGTCGAGCCCCCGACCAGGATAATCCGATCTATTTTCTCCACCTTCAGGCCGGCATCTTCCAGGGCGCGGCGGGTGGGATCCATGGTTTTTTCCACCAGATCGGAGGTCAGCTCCTCGAATTTGGCCCTGGTGATGTTCATCTCCAAATGTTGGGGACCCTCCTGAGTGGCGGTAATGAAGGGCAAATTGACGGAAGTATTGGTTACCGATGATAGCTCTATCTTGGCTTTTTCCGCCGCTTCCTTGAGCCGCTGCAGGGCCATCCGGTCGTTGCGCAGATCTATGCCCGTATTTTTTTTGAAATCATCGGCGATATAATCGATCAAACGCTGATCAAAGTCGTCCCCCCCCAGCCGGTTGTTGCCGCTGGTGGCCTTGACTTCCAGCACCCCGTCCCCCAGTTCCAGAACGGAAACGTCAAAAGTCCCCCCGCCCAGATCAAACACCAGCACCGTATGATCGCCGGTCTTGTCCAGACCGTAAGCCAGTGCCGCCGCGGTGGGCTCGTTGATTATGCGCAGCACCTCCAGCCCGGCGATTTTTCCGGCATCCTTGGTAGCCTGACGCTGGCTGTCGGTAAAATATGCGGGAACGGTGATCACCGCCTGGCTGATCTTCTCTCCCAAAAAACTCTCGGCATCTGTTTTCAGCTTCTGTAGGATCATGGCTGCAATTTCCTGGGGAGTGTAACTTTTACGGTCGATGTCGACCTTGAATCCCGTGCCCATCTCCCTTTTGATGGAATGGATGGTCCGTTCCGGATTGGTAATGGCCTGACGCTTGGCCACCTGCCCCACCAGGCGCTGGCCGTCTTTCGTAAACGCCACCACCGAGGGGGTAATCCGGCTTCCCTCCGCGTTGGCGATAATTTCCGGATCGCTGCCCATCATTACTGCTACCGCCGAATTGGTCGTTCCCAAATCAATTCCGATTACTCTGCTCACTTGGTTTACCTCCTTTAGAATCGCAGGTTGCCTGCTATTTATATACTTTAACCATCGAAGGTCGTAAAATCCGATCCTTGTAAGTATATCCCCTGGTCAGCTCTTCCGCCACCGTTCCGGAAATTTCCTCCGCCGGTTCGCCTGCCCCCGGCATCCCCGGCTCGGCGCCGCCTTCAATCTGGGCCACCGCGTGATGAATATTGGGATCAAAAGCCTGCCCCTCCGCCTCTATCCTGCATACCCCTTCCCGGGAGAGCAGTTTGAACAACTGGTTATAGATCATCTCCAGGCCCATCACGTGGGAGGAGAGAGACGCATCATTGCGGGCGGATATGATCGCCCTTTCCAGATCGTCCAGCACCGGCAACAATTTCTTGAAAAATTCACACAGGGCATATTCCCTGACATGGTCCTGCTGTTGGCGGCTGATCCGTCGAAAATTGTCGAAATTCGCCCTTTCCCGCTGCAGTTGCTCCACCAGATCTTTTTTCTCCTGAAGCCAGATCGCACCCGCATCCCGATCATCAGAAACCGGGCCTTCCTCGCCGGCAACGGCTCCTTCTTCACCGGAAAAGGGGTTTCCGGCATGGCAGCTATTCTCTGAATGCTCTTCCCCGGCTCCCTTTGTTTCATCCGGGGGGCTGTTTAAATGCCGATCCTGTTCAGTCACAATCTCACCTACTTACCAGTATTGTTGAATCATCCGGTTAAATTTGCTACCGGGAAGTGCTCAAAATCAGATTCAAATAATCCACCAGAAAATTTACTATACCGATCACCCGGCTGTATTCCATCCTGGTGGGACCCAGAATGCCCACGGTTCCCAGCATTTTATCCTGAATACTGTAGGTGGCGGTTACCAGGGTGCACTCATGAATATCTCGGAGCATGTTTTCCTGGCCGATGTTGACCACCACCTGCCGGGAATCGGAACTCTTTTCCAGAAGATGGCTCAGCAGCGACTCCTGCTCGAACAGGGAAAACAACCGGCGTACCTTTTCCACATCCCTGAATTCAGGCTGATTCAAAATATTGGTTGTTCCCCCCAGGTATACCCGGACCTGTTCCTCTTCTTTCAGGCTTTCCTCCAGCAACAAAAAAGCCTGTTCCAAAATTTCCAACCGCCGGAAAAGATCCCTTTTCAGCTCGTTGATCAGCGAAGTCGTGACCTGGTCAATGGTCAGCCCGTACAGCTTGTGATTGAGATAGTGTACCACCTGATTAAGCTCCCCCGGAGAAAGGGTGCTGGGAAGATCAATTATCTTGTTCTTGATAAACCCGGTGTCGGTGATCAATACTACCAGACCCTGTTTTTCATTCAGGGGCAGAATGCGCATCTGTTTGAAGGCGGCCTTTTTGAACTGGGGGCCCATGATCAGCGCGGTATAATTGGTAGACAAAGAAAGAACCCGGGCGGCATTGATGATTATTCTTTCGATCTCCACCATTTTCTCCACATTCAGAAGATCCTTGATCGCCTTTTCCTCTTTCGGGCCAAGCTCAACCCCGCCCATCAGATGATCCACGTAGTAACGGTAACCTTTGTCCAGGGGAATTCTCCCCGCGGAGGTATGAGGCTGTTCCAGATAGCCCATTTCCTCCAGGTCTGCCATCTCATTGCGAATAGTGGCGGAGCTCAGGCCGATCCGGTAACTGCGGGCTACGGTACGGGAGCCCACCGGTTCGGCGGTGCGGGTATAATTGACCACCACTGCTTTCAATATTTGTTTTTTCCGCTCACTCAGGGGGTACATTTTTTATCAGACCCCTTGTCAATTTTAGCACTCGGCTGTCCGGAGTGCTAATGCCCATTAAAAAATAACACCCCCCGTCTTTTTTGTCAAGACCACCTGAAAAAAATCATTTGATATCCCGCCGCCGGCCTGACTGCCGGATCAGCCTGTCCCACATTTTCAAAACCCGTTCATATATTTTCAAAACATCAATGGAGGCCTTTTTCCCGGCGAAGGTAAACCCGATTTCCCCTGAATCATTTTTTTGCCAGGAAATCACAGACCCGGGCGGTTCAGAGAGCATGAGATCAATGATTCCCTTTTCTGCGGTCCTCAGCCCCCCGTAAACCAGCAGCACGATCCCTAATACCCCGATCACCCTCCATATCCTATTTTGCATGTCATTCCCCCCGAGGCGATCCAACGGTCGGATAAACGGCATCCAATATAAGAATGAACCGGACCGTATGCTTCTATTCTTCTGTTTTGAAAAAATTCCCGTAGGCCCGGGCCACCGCTTCCGCCAGGTAAGGTACTGTTTTCATTACTTCCTCCAGGCTGTTTTCATGGCCCCCGATTTCCACCAACAGCGAGTAAGGGTGCAGATCCTGGTTGTATACAAAGTTTTGCTGGCGAATCCCCCGGGATAAGCCGGGAACCAGCGCTTCCAGTTCCCGCTGCAGGTGCAGGGTGAATTTCAGGTTTGTACCGAAATTCGGATGGTTGGAGCCGATAACAAATAATATTTTTCCTAAAGGGCCCTCCCCCAGATCGGCGGTGGTGGAGTCCCTGGATACCCCGTCCCGGTGAATATCCAGCACCAGATTGATCGGTTCCCGGCCATTCAACAAATTTTCAATGGCCGGCCTCGCTTTTTCATAGGCATACTGGCGGGGCTGATCATAAATTTCGCGGTGATGGATAACCGTAAAGCCATATTTTATCTGCAGCAATTCGGCCAGTTCTTTTCCCAGCCGGCATACGGTGAGATCCATGTTGTTCGTAAACAACACCCGGGAGGTGGGCAGGAACGATTCGGTAATGTGGGTGTGGTAAATTAAAATTACCGGCCCGGTTCCGGGGTTGAGTGTTACCTCGGAAGCGGTATTGTTTTTTTCGGGCATGGAAGGCGAAGGGTGTGCGTTATCCCTTTCCTGCCCGCCGGGAACCTCGTCGGAGGAGGTCGGGGAAAATACGGGCAGCAAAACCGGAGAACCCGCTCCCAGCTCAAAATTCAAGACGGTCCTCAGATCGCGGGGATCGGCGCCGGTGACCGAGTGAAAAAGGTCCAGGGCGGACCTGGCCAGAGTCTGTTTTTCTATCAGGGGAGGGCGCTCCAGCCCCGGAATGGCCTCCCCCAGGGCTTTTTGCAAAAAGGAGGCCCTCCAGTCGGCGCGGCCATTGGAATCGGGTTCACCGGCATAACCGCAGGCCAAAGAGGTGAACAATTTCGAAACGACAACCGCGATCAAGCCGATCAACAGCAACAACGCCGGCAGATTTGCCGGCACCGTCCTTTTTGTTGTCTTGAGATGCTTGCGAGATCCCGGCCTGCACCAGGTAATCCTTCCGGGCAATGCAGCCTTCTCCTCCCACATCATAAATGCTTATATTTATGCCCGCCGCCAAACATTTATGATTGCCTGTACAGCCGCCCTCCTGTACCAACCGAAGCCCCCCTAACGGCCAAACGCTGCCGGCCGCAATTAAATTTTTTTCTCCACCTCAACCATAAAAACCGGCGCCATAGAAAATCATAGCCGGATCGATATCTCCGAACGGCTAGGGATTTCGTTTTCCGATCTGATGCAGCGGGCCGTCAAACAAGGAAAGCGAAGCCTCCCATGTGGCCTCACTCAAGGTAGGGTGGGGATGAATCAGCTGCTTCAGATCAGCCGCTTTCGCCCCTGCCGCCACGGCCATCGCCCCTTCCATTATCAAATCCGGAGCCTGGGGGCCTAAAATATGCACCCCCAGAATTTTTCCATTTTCTCCGTCAGCCACGATCTTTACCAGGCCATCGCCCTCATTTTGTAAAAAGGCTTTCCCGTTGGCACTGAATGGAAATTTGCCCGTTTTAACCTGATACCCTTTGGCCACAGCTTCTTCCTCGGTCAAACCCACCCGGGCCATAGGGGGATGGGTAAAGATGCAAACCGGAACAATTTTTCCGCAAAAGGATACATTCCTTCCGGCGGCATTTTCTGCCGCGGCAAGCCCCTGGTGAATGGCGGTATGGGCCAAAAAATAACCCGGGGTAGCCACATCCCCCACCGCATAGATCCCGGGGATGCCGGTTGTCATCCGGTCATCGACCCCGATCCCGCCGGCGTTTCCTCTAGTGATCAAGGATTCCAGACCGAGCCCCTCCAGGTAAGGCTTTCTGCCCACCGCAACCAGTATTTTTTCCACGGCTAGGGCCTCCTTTTTCTGAGGGGCAGCCATATCCAACAAAAGGTCTTTCCCCTTCCCGAAAGTAATATTTTGCAAAGCAGCCCCGGTCATGATCCGAATTCCCTGTTTTCGCAAGTACGGAGTCAGGCGGCGTACCATTTCCCGATCTTCCCGTTGCAGCAGGGTGCCCTGCTCAACAACGGTTACATTGCAGCCGAAGGCGGCAAATATTGAGGCCATCTCCAACCCGACGACCCCTCCCCCCACTACCGCCATACTGGCCGGAATCTCCGCCAGGGCCAGAGCCTGCCTGGAATATATAACCCCGGGCAGCCCTATCCCGGGAACAGGAGGAATGATTTCGGTACTGCCGGTAGCCAGGATTATCTTTTCCGTTACGGCGAGGCGTCTTTCACCTGCGGGAAATGTCACCTCCACCTGATTCGGTGAAACAAACCTGGCCCGCCCAAACCAAACCGTTACTCCGGCGGCCTCAAGCAGGCCGCCTATCCCCTTCGCCAGATGTTCAACAACCTGCTGGCAGCGCCTTTGTGCCTGGCCAAAATCAAAACCTACCTCCCCCGCGTGTATCCCATAATCGGCTGCCGTTTTAAGCTGGCGGTAAAGGGTAGCCGTATAGGCCAATGTTTTCGTGGGTATGCAGCCGTGGTTCAGGCAGGTGCCGCCCAACTGTTCCTTTTCAACCAGCAGCGTATTCAACCCCAAGGCAGCGGATCGCAAAGCGGCACTGTAGCCGCCGGGACCCCCTCCGATCACAACAAGCTGGAATTCAGCCATTATTTCTCCCCCTGCGTGCATATTTTAACGTCTGAAAAGTGGAGGTCTCCGATCCCCCTTTCAAAGGTCGAGGGAATGGCAAAACCCCTTAATCGTTCTCAGCGCTCCAGCGTACCCGGGGATGGCGGGCCGCTTTAACCTCGTCCAGGCGGCCCACCGGGGTAGTATAAGGGGCGCCGGCAATATATGCCGGGTCTTCATCAACCCGACGGCAAATCTCCTCCATAGCCTCCACAAATTGATCAAGGGTCTTTTTACACTCGGTCTCAGTGGGCTCGATCATCAAAGCCTCCTCCACAATCAGGGGAAAATAAACCGTAGGGGGGTGAAATCCATAATCCATAAGCGCCTTGGCAATATCCAGCGCGGCTGCCCCCTTTTTCTTCTGTCTGCGGGCCGAAAGAACAAATTCATGTTTGCAGATTTGATCATAAGGAAGATCATAGGTTTCTTTCAACCGGTGCATTAAATAATTGGCATTCAAAACCGCATCGGTACTGGCTTTTTTTAAACCTTCCGCACCCATCATCACCAGATAGGTGTATGCTTTGACAATCACCCCGAAGTTGCCGTAAAAACCGTGAATTTTTCCAATGCTTAATGGCAGATCCCATTTCAGGTGATATCCGTCCTCCCCCGATTCTACCACCGGTACCGGTAAAAAGCCGGACAGATGTTCCTTCACTCCTACCGGACCGCTGCCGGGTCCGCCTCCGCCATGGGGGGTGGCAAATGTTTTATGAAGGTTGAGGTGAACCACATCAAAACCCATATCGCCTGGACGGGTATATCCCATTATGGCATTTAAATTGGCCCCGTCGTAGTAAAGAAGTCCCCCCGCCTCGTGGACCGCCCCGGCAATTTCCAGGATCTCCTGCTCAAACAAACCAAGGGTGTTTGGGTTGGTAAGCATCAACGCAGCGGTATCCCCGCTCAGAGCCGCCCGGAGCGCCTTTAGATCGACCAGCCCCCGCTCATTGGAGGGAATTTCCACTATGTTGAAGCCGGCCATAGCCGCAGAGGCCGGGTTGGTACCGTGGGCCGAATCGGGAACCAACACCTGACGCCGGTTCTCGTTCCGGGACAGGTGGTAGGCTTTGATCAGCATCATCCCGGCCAACTCGCCGTGCGCCCCGGCTGCGGGCTGAAAGGTGACCCGGTCCATCCCGGTAATTTCCGCCAGATAGCCCTCGGTCAGGGAAAGAAGCTCCAGGGCCCCCTGTATGCTTTCCTCCGGCTGACAGGGATGCAGGAACGAAAAACCGGTAAGCTGGGCTGATTCTTCATTGACTTTGGGGTTGTATTTCATGGTACACGAACCCAGAGGATAAAACCCGGAATCTACACCGTGGTTGCGGGTAGACAGGGCGGTGTAGTGACGGACTATCTCACCCTCTGAGAGCTCCGGCAAGCCCAAGGGGGTTTTCCGCTGAACCTGCGGCGGTACGAGATCGTCCAGGGGCTGCCGCGGAACATCGCACTCCGGCAGAGAACAGCCGCGCCGCCCCGGAGCCCCCTGCTCAAACAAAAGCAACTGCTTTTCTTTCACGACCATCCCTCCAGTTTTTCCACCAAGGCATCGATCTGGGCCCGGCTTTTGGTTTCGGTAACGCAGAAGAGCATGGAGGGCCCGAGCTCGGGATAATATGGTTCCAGGTCAAGTCCGCCCAGAATATTATGCTTCAACAGGCAGCGGTTTAAAAGACGGCCGCTGCCAGGCAGCCTAATTGCAAATTCTTTGAAATGGGTTCCGGAAAAAGCCTGTTCAAAACCGCTGAGAGCCGAAATTTTTCGGCGTGCGTAGGCCGCCTTCTGCAGGCAGAGCCCTGCAATTTCGCATAGGCCTTCTGGGCCCACCGCCGCCAGATAAGCTGCGGCAGCCAGCGCGTTCAGGGCTTGGTTGGAGCAGATATTGGAGGTAGCCCTCTCCCGGCGGATGTGCTGCTCGCGGGTCTGCAGGGTAAGAACAAATCCCCGCCTTCCATCACGATCAACTGTTTCACCGACCATCCGTCCCGGCATGCGCCGGATCAGCTCTTTGCCGGCACTCAAAAAACCCAGCAATGGACCGCCAAAGGAGGGCGAACTGCCCAGGCTCTGGCCCTCTCCGGTAACAATATCAGCGCCGTATTCCGCCGGTGCCCGGAAAAGGGCCAGGGAAATGGGATCTACGGACACTACCAGCAGGGCTCCGTGAGCATGAACCTTTTCGGCTACTCCTTCCATCTCTTCCACCAGGCCGAAAAAATTCGGCTGTTGGACTACCAGTGCTGCCGGCTCATCGTCCAGCATGGCTTCTATTTTGACCGGATCTGTCTTCCCCCCGCTGAGGGGAATCTCCTCCCATAGAAGATCGCGGGCCGCAAAATAGCTTTCAAGGACCTGCCGATAAAAAGGGTTAACGGCCCGGGAAACGATCACCTTCCGCCGGCGGGTGGCGCCGCAGGCCATCACCGCCCCTTCCGCCAGAGCGGTGGCCCCGTCATAGAGGGAGGCATTGGCGATTTCCATGCCGGTAAGCAGGCAAATCAAGGTCTGGTATTCAAAAAAGGATTGCAAGAGCCCCTGGCTTATTTCCGCCTGATAAGGGGTATAAGCCGTATAAAATTCGCTTCTGCCAGTGATGTGTTTGACCAGGCTGGGAGTAAAATGATCATACACCCCTGCGCCCAGGTAGCATGGGCAATCATGCATGTTTTTGTTCTTTCCGGCAAGTTCGCTTAAATGCGCCCGCGCCTCCAGCTCGGAAAGAGGCGGCGGCAGGTTTAGATCGCCTTTCACCCGCAGAGCCGGGGGCAGATCGTCAAACAATTCTTTTGCCGAATCAACCCCTATGGCCGAAAGCATCTGCTGCCGTTCTGTCTCCGTCAGGGGAAGATAGTGATGCCCGGCCATTATTTGCCCGCCTCCTCCAGAATAAAAGCTGCATATTCTTTTTCCTCCATCAGGGCGGGGTCCTCATAACCGGCAGCCACCTCAATTTTAACCATCCAGCCCTCACCATACGGATCTCTGTTTAACATTTCCGGCTGATCCAACAGAACTTCGTTAACCTCCGCAACCCGGCCGTCAACAGGAGAATAAATATCGGAAACGGCCTTCACCGATTCAATTACCGCCAGGTTTTTCCCCGCCGCCGCGCCCTGCCCGGCAGCGGGCAATTCGACGTAGACAATGTCCTTTAACATATCCTGGGCGAAATCGGTGATCCCTACAGTAGCCTGATCGCCGTCAAAACTAACCCATTCGTGGGTGCGGGTATACCTGCAACCCTGTTTTGTTTTCCAGGTCATTTGGAACCCCTCCTGTAAAATGGCATTTTTATTATCTCGGCCCGGTGCGGCTTCCCCCGGATGATCACCTCCGCCCCGGTTCCGGGCAGATTGCATTCGGGCGGGAGAAACGTCATGCCGATAGATTTTTTAAGGGTAGGGGAATAGGTTCCACTGCTCACAAAGCCGATCTCCATGTCCCCTTTATAAACCGGGTAACCTTCCCTGAGCACACCCCGATCCAGCAGTACCAGTCCGGCCAATTTCCTTGACAGACCCTCTCTTTTCTGCCGCCACAGCGCCTCGCGTCCCACAAACTCGCCTTTGTCCAAAGATATAAAACGGTCCAGCCCGGCCTCCCAAGGGGTAATGTCTTTGCTTAATTCATGGCCGTAGAGAGGCAGTGAGGCCTCCAAGCGAAGCACATCGCGAGCCCCCAACCCGGCCGGCGTCAGGCCCAAACCATGGGTTTGCCCGTGGTCCAAGATAGCCTCATATAAATGCTGCGCTTTTTCCGGAGAAGTATATACTTCAAAACCGTCCTCTCCGGTATAGCCGGTCCTCGAAATCATACATTCCAACCCGGCCAGATCGATTCTTGGAATAAAATGATAGTACTTCAACTTTTGCAGATCTGTTTTGGCAAGGGCCTGCAAAATGCTCAGGCTGCGGGGACCCTGAACGGCAAGCAATGCTGTTTCTTCCGAGATATCCTGTAAATTTACTCCGGAAACGATCTTTTCAGCAAGCCAGGTGTAATCACCGCCTCTGTTGGCCGCGTTGACTACCAGAAGATATTTTTGTTCATGGTAACGGTAAACAAGGATATCATCCACCGTCCCCCCATCATGATAGCAAACGGGACTGTAAATGATCCGGTTGTCGTAAAGATTGTAAATATTGTTAGTTATTGCTCCTTGCAAAAAAGCCGCCGCCTGCGGTCCTTCCACCAAAAATTCCCCCATATGTGAAACATCGAACAGTCCTGCATTGCTGCGCGTCCCATTCACCTCGGCGATGATTCCCTCGTACTGGACCGGCAGAAGCCAGCCGCCATAATCAACCATAACCCCCTTCAGGTCCAGATGCAGTTTATAGAGGGGAGTTTTTTGAGGTTCCGCCATTTTAATATCACCTCCGTTGTAAAACATTAATATTTTGCCTCCAAGCCCTAAAGTGATGCTTTTTAGACCTTCCTGCATCGGATCGGAGCCCATTTAGCAGTTCGGGCAGGCCTTGTGCGGATCATAATCATACCGGAAATGCAGTAAAGGACAGAAAAAAGCCGTTGGCTTTTCTCTGTCCTTTTACCTGAGAGATTACCCCTATTAGATAAGGGGGGTTCCCCTTCGGCGTCCCGCTATTCAGCAGGCTCTCTCCAGAGATGTGTCCCCTTCCGGTAATTGATGCCTGAGAGTTTCCCACCGCCCGCCGTTATCGGAGGTTATCACCTTCGGCGCCACTTAAAAGGGCCTTTCCCAAAAGGTTCATTCACTGCATATTTTTTACCAAATCCTTTCATAAGGTTACCATAAGCGGCTATTTAAGGCAATAATTACCCAAACCGTGCTGATGGTTTAACCCTGCCTCGACTAAACCGCTTTGGTTTCTCCCGCTATAACGGTTTGGGGCGCACTTAATTTGCAAAGATATTCAACACCGGGCCCTTTTTTGATATGATTAAAAAAATCAATAAACTAAACTGTGAAACCTTGGGGAGGAATTGTAATGGCCGGCAGCATTACTTATCAAATATTGGCGGATCACCTGGTATCCGGTACCCTTCGCCCCGGCGAGGAGATCGGACTTCAAATTGATCAGACCCTGACCCAGGACGCCACGGGCACCATGGCCTACCTGCAACTGGAGGCCCTGGGGATAGATCGGGTCAGAACCAAACTCTCGGTGAGCTATGTGGACCACAATACCCTGCAGGGGAGCTTTGAGAACGCCGATGATCACCGCTACCTGCAATCGGTGGCCGCCCGGTACGGAATATATTTTTCCCGGCCGGGCAACGGGATCTGCCACCAGGTACACCTGGAACGCTTCGGCGCTCCCGGGCAGACCCTGCTGGGCTCGGACAGCCATACCCCCACCGCCGGGGGACTGGGGATGCTGGCCATAGGGGCGGGCGGGCTGGATGTGGCGGTGGCCATGGCCGGCGGGCCGTTTTTCATGACCGCCCCGGAAATACTGAGGGTAAACCTGACCGGAAAGCTGCCGCCCTGGGTGGGAGCCAAGGATATCATTTTAGAGCTGCTGCGCCGCCTGACGGTCAAGGGCGGGGTGGGCCGGGTCCTGGAATATGGCGGCCCCGGGGTGAAAGAACTCTCCGTGCCGGAGCGGGCCACCATTGCCAATATGGGGGCGGAGCTGGGGGCCACCTCCTCGGTTTTTCCCAGCGATGAAGTCACCCGGCGTTTCCTGAAGTCCCAGGGGCGGGAAGACCGGTGGAGACCCCTCGGACCGGAACCGGGCGCGGTTTATCATGATGAAACAACAGTCAATTTATCTGAACTTGTGCCGCTGGTGGCCTGTCCCCACAGCCCGGATCGGGTGGCGGCCATCAACACGCTGGGACCCCTGGCGGTGGAGCAGGTGGCCATCGGCAGCTGCACCAATTCCTCGTACCATGATCTGAGGCTGGTTTCGAAAATTTTGCAGGGACGGCAGGTTCACCCCGGACTGAGCCTGGTGGTTTCACCGGGGTCGCGCCGGGTTTTGTGGCAACTGGCCGAGTCCGGGGCGCTGGCCGAACTGATCGCCTCCGGAGCCCGGATCCTGGAATCTGCCTGCGGTCCCTGTATCGGAATGGGGCAGGCCCCTTCCTCGGGAGGAATTACCGTCCGCACCTTCAACCGCAATTTTGCCGGAAGAAGCGGCACTGCGGATGCCTCCATCTATCTCTGCGGGCCGGCCGCGGCGGCGGCCACCGCTTTGAAAGGGGTGCTGACCGATCCCCGTGAACTGGGACCCTTTCCCCAAATACCCCCTCCCCCCCCGTTTACGGCCGATGACCGGATGATCATCCCCCCCCCGGAGGCGAACAATACGGAAATAATCCGCGGACCCAACATCAAGCCCTTGCCGGCAAACGATCCCCTGCCCGATGAACTTTCCGTGGAGGTGCTGTTGAAACTGGGCGATCACATTACCACCGATCAGATCATGCCGGCGGGGGCAAAAATACTGCCCCTGAGATCCAATATCCCGGCTATATCGGAATATGTTTTTGCCGCCCTGGACCCCACCTTTGCCGAACGGGCCAAAAAGTGCGGCGGCGCGGCGGTGGTGGTGGTGGGAGGAGAAAACTACGGCCAGGGTTCCAGCCGGGAACACGCCGCCCTGGCCCCCATGTTTTTGGGGGTAAAGGCGGTTCTGGCCAAATCATTTGCCCGGATTCATCGGGCCAACCTGGTGAATTTCGGTATCTTGCCGCTGGTTTTCGCCGATCCCGCCGATTATGATCGGCTGGTCCAGGGCGACCGGCTGGCGATCAGGGACCTCCGGGAACAGTTGAACCGGGACTCGCTGATGGTGACCAACCTTACCGGAGGAAGGCAGTTCAGGGTAATTCACCGCCTGTCGGGGCGCCTGATAGAGATCATTCTCGCCGGGGGGCTGTTGAATCATGCCCGCCGCCGATCCTGATCCCCCCGCACCGAAAGAGGTTCACCGGGGTTCACTTCAGATGGGGCCCTAATAGGCCACCGCGATGGCGCAGGCAAAGGGGGGATCATGGGTTAGAGAGATGGCCAGGCCGGTGATCCCCCGCCGGGCAGCCTGCTGTTTCGCCCTGCCGTGAAGCTCTATCCCCGGCGGATGCCCCGGAATGGACCGGACTTCCACCTCCGCCAGCCCGGCCGGGCCGATCCCGCAGCCGATAGCCTTCAAAACCGCTTCCTTGGCCGCGAAACGGGCCGCCATGGCCGCTTCCGGATGGGCGCGCCGGAAGATGGATTGCCTTTCCCGGTCGGTAAAAACCCGGTGCATAAACCGGTGCGGATGGCGGCTGTAAACCCGGCCGATGCGCTTGATGGAGATCAAATCCACTCCTGCTCCCTTGAGCATACCGTTTCCCCCAGTTCAATGTTTAATTTTAGGTCAGGCAGTATTTTCCTCATGGCCTGTCAGCACTATCCTACACCATCTGACAATAATTTAGGTCAAATTGAGGATATTTTGCAGATTTTTTGCCGACGGATCTTGCATTTGCGATCCAGATATGCTAATCTGACTTGTAATTACCCCCATCGAGGGGATTTAGGAGGTTTATTTTTTAATGCAAGGTAGGGTCAAATGGTTTAACCCCCAAAAGGGGTACGGTTTTATCGAGATGGATGACGGTCAGGATGTGTTTGTTCATTACTCCGAAATCCAGGATGAAGGTTTCAAAACCCTGGAGGAAGGTCAAAAAGTAGAATTCGACGTAGTCGAAGGAAACCGCGGACCTCAGGCCACCAATGTGGTGAAGTTATAGGCTTGGGAATTCCATTAGCCATAGTTTCTCCTCTTGGTCAAAAAAGCCGGTTAAATCAACCGGCTTTTAAATCTCCTGAAAACCGCCCTCCAATTACCCTGATTTTTCAGCAACCGTTCCTACCAGCGGTTAAAATGAATTCTTTCGGGAATGAACCGGTCCGGCGCTTCCACCTTTTCCCCGGCATAGCCGATGGCAATTAACGCCACCGGAATTACATCCACGGGGAGCTGCAGGAGGGGTCCGATTTTTTCCACCAGGTTTTCCCGGGGGTAAACCCCACACCAGCAGCTGCCCAATCCCAGGTGAGTCGCCTCCAGAAGTATGTTCTCAATTGCCGCCGCCATATCCTGAATCCAGAACACCCCCCTGAACCTCACGATGCCGGTATCGCAACAGGGAACAATGGCCACCGGGGCTTGTTTCATCATCTGGGCAAAGGGATGGCACTGGGCGAGCTCATCGAGTATTTCTCGATCCTGTACCACCACAAAGTGCCAAGGCTGTTCATTCTTGGCCGAGGGGGCGTACATGGCCGCTTTCAACAGTTGCCGGATCATTTCGTCCGGCACCGGCTTGTTTTCATATTTTCTGATGCTTCTGCGGGTAAATATTTCATTCATCTTTTCACCTCTCCCTTCCTGACAATCTTATTATTTCCATATTCCCATGCATTTTTCCTTCTGGGCAAACAGCCGCCACAGACAACACCTGCTTTACTATTGCTTCCGGGTAGTGTTTAATTAGAGAAAAGGAAGACCGGAAGGTTGAATTAACATGGAATACATCAGCACCAAAGGGGAAGCCGGGCCGGTCTCGGCGGCGGAGGCAATTTTGATGGGGATCGCCCCCGACGGGGGGCTGTTTGTCCCCTCCCGTCTGCCTGAAATTGACTACCGGCCGCTCATAAACCGGAGCTACCGGGAGCGGGCCGAGGCCATACTTTCCCTGTTCCTGGAAGATTTGGGCCGGGAACAGATCGGCTTATGGACCGGCTGTGCCTACGGCCCCCCCCGTTTCGACAGCCCCTCCGTAGCGCCCCTGATCAGGCTTGACCGGGGCTTTTACATGCTCGAATTGTGGCACGGCCCCACCGGAGCCTTCAAGGATATGGCCCTGCAGCTTCTTCCCCACCTGCTGTCCGGTTCCCGGAAACTGATCGATAACCGCACCCCCGAACTGGTTCTGCTGGTGGCTACCTCCGGGGATACGGGAAAAGCGGCCCTGGAAGGGTTTTGCAACGTGCCGGGAACCAAAATCATCGTGTTTTACCCGGAAGAAGGGGTAAGCGAGATCCAAAAACGGCAAATGGTTACCCAGCAGGGAGATAATGTGGAGGTGGTGGGGGTGCGGGGCAATTTTGACGATGCTCAAACCGGGGTCAAGCAGGTTTTCACCGACCGGGCCGCCGCCGCTGAGCTTTACCGCAGAGGCTACCGGCTGACCTCGGCCAATTCGATCAACTGGGGGCGGCTGGCGCCCCAAATAGTGTATTATTTTTCGGCGTACCTGGATTTAATCCGGGAGCAGGAGATTGTGAGCGGCGAGAAGGTCAATTTTGTGGTCCCCACGGGCAATTTTGGAAATATCCTGGCCGGGTTTTATGCCCGCCGGGCCGGCCTGCCGGTGAACCGCCTGATCTGCGCCGCCAATACCAACCATGTGCTCACCGATTTTATTGAAACCGGATCCTATGACCGCAACCGCCCGTTTACCCGCACCATCTCGCCCTCCATGGATATTCTTGTCTCCAGCAACCTGGAACGGCTGCTGTATGAGCTGAACGGACGGCGGGACAGCCGGGTAAAAGAGTGGATGGGGCAACTGGCTTCGGAGGGCCGCTACCGCGTGGACTCGGCCACCTTCCGGGAGATCGGCCGGCTGTTCTGGTCCGCCTATGCCGGCGAACAGGAAACCATGGAGACCATCCGCCGGACTTACCGCCGTTTCAAATATGTAATCGATCCTCACAGCGCGGTGGGCCTGGCGGTCTATGAAAAATACCGCTCGGCCACCGGGGATGAAACCAAAACCGTAGTTTTATCCACCGCCAGCCCGTTTAAATTTACCCGCAGCGTAACCCGGGCCTTGCTGGGGGAAGAGGCTGTTCAAAACCGGGACGACTTTGAACTGCTGGCCGATTTGTCCCGCCATACCGGTTGGAAGGTGCCGGCCGGACTGAGCGGCCTGCAGCAGAAGCCGCTGCGGCACAAGAAAGTGGTGGATAAAGAGGAGATCAAACAGGCGGTGCTGGATTTGCTGCCCTAGCCCTCCCCGCTCCAGCTCTCGCTAAATATTGAACCTGAAGTTGATAATGTCTCCGTCCCGCACCGGGTATTCCTTCCCCTCCAGGCGAAACAGGCCCTTTTCTCTGGCCCGGGCCGCGCTCCCCAGGGCCGACAGATCATCGTAACTCACCGTCTCCGCCCGGATAAATCCCCGCTCTATATCGGTATGCACCTTGCCGGCAGCCTGCCTGGCCGTGGTTCCCCGGCGGATTGGCCAGGCCCGGACCTCGTCCTCCCCCACGGTGAAGAAAGAGATCAGCCCCAACCGCTCATAGGCGGCCCGGGCCAGGCGGGAAATCCCGGGCTCCTCGATCCCCAGATCGGCCAGAAATTCCGGGCGATCCTCCGGGGGTAGCTCGGAAATTTCCGCTTCGATCAGGGCGCAGGCCTCGATCACCGGCAGGTTGCGGCCCGCGGTATATGCCAATACCTTTTCCCGCTCCGGGTAACTGCGGGATACAAACTGGTCCTGATCCAGATTTACGGCGATGATCAGCGGTTTGTCGCTCAAAAAACCGTACCCGCTGATCACCTCCCCTTCTTCCCGGGTCAGTTGAACGCTGCCCGCCGGTTTCTCATTTTCCAAAGCGGCCAGTATTTTTTTCAGCACCTCCAGCTGAAACCCGGCCTCCTTAGGGGGCTTCCGGGCTCCGGTTATGCGCTCCATCCGGCTTTCCACTGCGGCCATATCCGCCAGCAGGAGTTCGGAGGCCAAATCGTTGATCTCCCCAAAAGGCGATGGCTCACCGGCCACAGACGAAACCAAATCATCCCGAAAAGAGCGCACCACCTGTACCAGCACGTCGGCGCTGCGCACCTCTTCCCAGGTTTTGGCCGCCAGGGAGGCTCCCTGGTCAAACCGCACCCCGGGAATATCCTTGAACTGAATCCGGGCCTTGACCTGTTTCTGCGGCCGGTACAACCGGGTCAGGTAATCCAGGCGGGGATCGGGGACCTCCGCGCTGCCCAGATGGGCCTCCCCCTTGCCGCCGGTCCCGGTTTCCTGGCGTAGCCCGGTAAGAAGATTGAAAAAAGTTGTCTTGCCTGACAGAGGCAGGCCGACCAAACCGATTTGCACCGACAATCACTCCCCCAACCGTTGCGGTAAAACACCGCTTCTTGCCTTATTATAACTTATCCCCGGGCGCTTTGCATAAAAAACCCGGGCGATCCCGGAGCCGGACCGGCATTAAATCTATGGGCCGGGAATAAACTGTATGTTGAGATGATTTTCGGGAGGCGCGGTTCGATGAGCGGTATTTGCGGTTATGTATCCTGGCGGAACCCGCCGGAGCCCCCGGCCCTTCGCCGGGGTATTCTGGAAAAAATGTCAACCACCCTGGCCCACCGGGGCCCGGGGGGAAAAGCTATTTATATGGACCCTCTGGCCGGGCTTGTTCAGCTGTGGCCCGCCCTCCCGGCAAATGCCGGCCGCCCCCCGGAATACCCGGAAACAGACAAACAGACCCCGCCTAATTCCTCCGCCGAACCTCCCCTGGTGGTCTTCGACGGGCAGATCTACAACCGGCCAGAGCTTCGCCGGGAGCTTTATCCCGGCCTCCGGAATTTCCCGGCCCTTGCCGCCTCCGGCGCCTCCCCCCTTGATGAGACCCGCCGCATCGTGGCCGGCCTGTACGAGAAACTCGGCCCCGAGTGTCCCTCCAGACTGCGGGGCTCGTTCGCCTTCGCCCTCTGGGATCGCCGCCGCCGCCGCCTGCTGCTGGCCCGGGACCGTTTCGGGATCAAACCGCTGTACTATGCCCGCGCCGGAGACACTTTGCTTTTTGCCTCGGAGGCGAAAGCGCTTCTGGCCCACCCCGGGATCGCTCCCGCCCTGAATCTGGCGGCCTTGCCCCATTTCTTGACCTTCCAGTACTTTCCGGGGGAAGAAAGCGCCTTTGAAAACATATTCCGCCTGGCGCCGGCCACGGTGATGGAGACGGGAGGGGGAGCGGAGCCAACCGTCACCCGCTACTGGCGGCTTAGATTCAATCCCCCCCATCGGGCCAGGCCCCTGTCTTATTATGTTGATTTAACCGAAGAGCTGTTGCAGGAATCGGTGCGGCTTCACGCCGGCGCCGTCCCGGCCCCGGGGGCATTTTTGAGCGGCGGGGTGGATTCCAGCCTGATTGCGGCCCTGCTGACCATCCGCCAGGGCCGGAGCCGCACCTTCAGCGTCAACTGCGCCGGGGGAAAATACAACGAGCTGGAGCAGGCGGCGGAGACGGCCCGGCTGCTCAGGTCCTGTCACCGGGAGCTGGCCATAGACGCCGCCGATTTCCGGGAGATCCTTCCCCGGGCAATCTGGCATCAGGACGAGCCGCTGGCCGACCCCTCGGCGGTGGCCCTGTTTCTGGCCTGCCGCCTGGCGGCTCGGGAGGTGAAGGCGGTGCTGTCGGGTGAGGGGGCCGACGAGCTGTTCGGGGGATACTCTATCTACCGCCAGCCGGCCTCGCTGGCTCCCCTTCAGGCGCTGCCCCCCCTGCTCAGGCAATCTTTAGGCCGGGTTTCCGCGGCCCTGCCGGAGGGGTTCAGGGGCAAAAACTTCCTGCAGCGGGGAACCACGCCCCTGGAGCGGCGCTACTTTGGAAACGCCCTGATCTTTTCGGAACCGGAAAAAAAACTGCTGCTGAACCGCGAGCTCTTTCCCGCCTGGGCCCCTCCCTGGGAGGCAACCGCCCCCTTTTACCACCGGTCCCGCCGGCTGGACGATCTGACCCGCATGCAGCACCTGGATTTTTGCACCTGGCTCCCCGGCGATATTCTGGCCAAGGCCGATCGCATGTCCGCAGCCTGTTCACTTGAACTGCGCACCCCTTTCCTCGATCACCGGCTGGTGGAGATGGCCGCCGGCATACCGTCAACCTACAAAATCCGCAAAGGAATCACCAAGTACGTGTTGCGACAGGCGGCCGCCCGCTACCTGGTGCCGCAGATTTCCTTTCGCCCCAAGCTGGGTTTCCCCGTTCCCACCGGCCCCTGGATCCGCCGGCACCTGGCCGCAGAGATCGGGGAGCTGTTTTCCACCTCTCCCGCGGCGGCCTACTTCAATCCCTCATATCTGAGCGGGATGCTGGAGCGCCACCGGGAAGGAAGCGCCGATTACGGCCGCAAATTGTGGACTCTTTTTGTATTCATGCTCTGGCACCGCCTGTATTTGGAACATAAAGCCGCCCCTTGATCGGCCGGGGCGGCCCTGGCTATTCCCCTTAATTTCGGGGGTATTTTCAGCCGTTTCTTATGTGGTCCTTCTTTCTATAGACGGTCATCGCTTTCAGGATGCTGGATTCGGCCCTGACCGAAGTCATTTTAAGGGTATTCAGCTGCTCCAGCCATTCCTCCGGGGTGTAGCGCACATTTCCGGGATAGGCGGTTAGGCCTTCCTCCATCTCCGGTGTTCGATGCAGTTCCGGTATATCCCCGGTAATATACAGGGCGGAGAGACTGCCGTACCCGTCCCCCCAATTCGCTCCCAGCGAAACCATGGTATCCCAGATAGCCTTTTCCGTTTCGGCGGCGGTCTCCCCGGCGATCCGCATCGCCCCCGGCCGGGAGGGGGCTTTCCCCAGCACTATATCGCCCTCCCAGGGGAGCTCCCCGGTGGTGGTGCTGTCCACAAATACATACCGGTCCGGCCGCATGTATTTCCGGGCATTGGCCAGATCCTCCGGATTGCCGAAAACCCTGGTCCGCCCGTCGGTTCCGGCTTCGGCCGGTTGGGTGAAATCAGCGCGGGCTACTGCGGATTCCACCTCCGCGTAGCCGGCTGCGCTCCCCTCCGCGCCGGCCCCTTCGGCGCCGCCCTGTTTCCCGCCGGCCGCCGCCGGCGCTTCCGGCCAGCCCGCGGGGCGGCCGTCTCTGGAAATATAGGTCATCTCGTTCACCACTCTCCCTCGTATTTGCGCTCCGGCAAGTCCCGGCCCGCCTCCCCGGCGGAATACCGCCGGAATTGCCCAACCAGAGGCGTCGTCTTTAGGGTACATAAATCAGCCCTGTTTCGACAGCCTGGCGGTCATAGCCGGTTAAAACCTTAGACCCAAAGCTTTGCGCACCTTCCTTTCGGAAGGGTTGCCCTTATCGTTCAGGGTATTTGCAATCCTGATCTTAATTTACACCAATCCGTTTCAATTTTCAACCGTTTTTTTAAAACTATCCCTTTAAACCCGTTTTTTTTTCAAAACCGCCCCCTTACAAACAAAAATTTGCACCTCAGGTTATCCCTGAATTAATTATGTTAATCTCCCCGGCCGGAAACAGGCCTGTTCTGGCCCCTTTATGCGGCGGCCCTGAAAAAACTAATAACAATATCCACATACTTATCCACAATTTGAAGAAATATGAAGCTCCCATACGACGGATTTCTTTCTTTTATCCACCTCTTCCACAATTGTTTCCATAATATTTGTCGAATACCGGTCCCCCCAAGGCCGGGCCTCACTTTTCACTTTTTATATGATCCGCACAAAAAATTTATGGTTGATAAAAGGAAAACCGGACTTAAAAGCGAATATAGCCTATTGAAATTGGCGGTTATTAAAAACCGAATGGACATCCCCAATATTTTGATTTAAGGAGGCATTATAAATGAAAGTAAAAGTCAACGAGGAATGCAGCGCTTGCGGGATTTGCGAAGACATCTGCCCCGAAGTATTTGAATTGGGTGATGAACAGGCTGAAGTAAAAGTAAACCCTGTTCCCGAAGAATACGAGGACAAGGTCCGCGAAGCCGCGGAAGAATGCCCCACCGAATCTATTGAAATAACAGAGTAGAAAAACAGTAACTTGTGTTTGGCCCGGGGGCCAAAATCGGGTCCCCGGGAAGAGATCGCTTTACCAGGCGGTCTCTTATTTTTTGTATTTTTTGGGAACACTGTATATAACCGGCGCCCAAACATTTCTAAACGGCAGAACAGCCGCTTTCGATTCCCCTATGCCCCCCCCGGGGCGGGCAGGAATTTCTGGGGCCGGCAGCGAATAACCGGTTAGATCAAGGAGGCGCTTGGGCCGATGAAAACATTGCAGGAACTGCTTTCTTATATTAATATTACCGGCCGCCTTGGAGAATGCGACCTGCTGCGCCCCGTAAAGGGCATCGCCTACCATTCGAAGCGGGTTGCGCCGGGCCACCTGTTTGCAGCCATCAAGGGGTACCGGGTTGACGGCCACAGTTTTTTGCCGGAAGCCGCCCGCCAAGGGGCCTGCGCGGCGGTAGTGGAGCGATTCTCGCCGGAGGTCCCCCTTCCCCAGTTCAGAGTGCCAAACACCCGCCTCGCCCTGGCCGCGCTGGCCGGCGCTTTTTTCGATCACCCCTCCCGGAAACTGACCGTGATCGGGATCACCGCCTCCAACGGCAAAACCACCACCGCCTTCATGACCAACTCCGTTTTGGAGGAGCACGGGCTTAAGACCGGCCTGGTGGGCACGGTGATCGTGAAGGTGGGGAACACCGTCCGCCCGGCCGTCCTGACCACACCCGAATCCCTGGATCTGCAGGCCCTGTTCAACCGGATGGCCGAGCAGAAGGTGGACTGCGCCACCATGGAGGTCTCCTCGGCGGGGCTGGAGCTCCACCGGGTGGGCAGCCTGGATTTTGACATCGTAGCGGTTAACAATATCAGCCGGGAGCATATCGATTTTCATGGCTCCTTTGACTCCTATTTCAACACCAAAGCCTCCCTGGTCCGCGATCGCAAGCCCGGGCAATGGGCCATCTTCAATCTCGATTGCCCTTTCAGCGCCTCCCTGGTAAAACAGACTCCCGCCAAAGCGCTGACCTACGGGCTGAAATCTTCCGGCGGCGATTTTCAGGTGCGTGATCTGGATCTTTCCACCGGCCGGGCCAGATTCCGGGTTGAGCTGACCAGATCCCTGGCCCTAAGCCCCGCCAAAACCCTGCCCCCCCAAAGCTTCCCCCTGGAACTCTCGGTACTGGGGCTGCACAGCGTTTACAATTCCATGGTGGCGGTGATTTCGGGCCTGCTCTGCGGTGTGCCGGTGGAAACCATTCAGCGAGCCCTCGGGAAATTCAAAGGCGTGGAAAGGCGCTTTGAGCTTATTTTTGAGGACGAATTCAAGGTCATAGACGATCACTTTGCCAACAGCGGCAATATCGATGTAACCCTGGAAACGCTGAAATTCATGGATTACCGCCGGCTGAACATAGTTTACGCCATCCGCGGCGGACGGGGTATCACCGTAATTGGCGAGAGCGCGCAGGCCCTGATCAAGTGGGCGCCGGCGCTGGGGCTGTCCGAGCTAATCGCCACCGCCAGCCTCTCCCAGGTGGAGGAAAAAGACGCGGTCACCGCGGAGGAACTCCGGGTATTTTTAGAGGCGCTGAAAAAAGCGGGAATCAAGGTGCAGTATTTCGACGAACTTCCCGAGGCCATCGCCTGCGGGCTCTCCCGCACCCGCCCCGGCGATATTTTGCTTCTGGCAGGCTGTCAGGGGATGGACCCCGGAGCCCGGATCGCCCTGGAGGCGATCCACCGCCAGCAGCCCCATCTGAAACCGGAAGTGGTGTTCGGGGCGCTTCAAAACCGGGTGGCCGGAATCTAAGCGATATTCAAGTTCAGCCCCCGAGGGCAACGTATTTAACCGAACCTTCTGGAAATGATTTCCTCATGTTTGGCTACCACCTGCTCCAGGCGATCCAATCTTTCCATCATGAGCTTGTAGCCATCAAAAAGCGCTCCCAGTTTTTGGCCATGGTCGTTTTCAATTCTGATCACAATGGCTTTTACTTCGGCCAGCTCCCCTTTGGTGGC
>CAZPFS010000009.1:0-62140 GCA_964585925.1 uncultured Syntrophomonadaceae bacterium
CAGAAAGATATGGCTTTCCGCCAGGGAAGGCCATATCTTTTTATATGGTCCGGGTTGAATCCAATGCGGGCCTATTCAATTATCGGCACTACCGATACTTATCATGATTATCCCCGCCAGACAAAATTGATCACTATCGAAACATCATTTGGTAACAGGCCTGGCGAAGAAGTCGATATTGTGGTAATACTTGGAATAGGGAAACCGACCGATTCCCATTATTAATGCCGATCGTTTCCAGTCTAGTTTTAAAAGGGGGGAGGAATATGATTCTAAACCGTTTGGGTAAAAACGTGGGGTTGAATGTAGCCTTGATCATTTTGATCGCTGTCATGGGCTTTGGATGTGATTTGCCGCCGGGGGATCTCCATAACAACCGGCCGGGGGAAGAAAGCGAAGCCGATAACAGCTCGGGGGAAACGACGGAGACCGATGTTCCGGTGGGTATATTCCCCAACGACCACTCGGACCCGAAATATTTTGAAGACCCGGCCATCAAGTACCTGGAAATGGAAAAACACCATATATTATCCACGTACGGTAGTCCAGAGGATACCGGGTATTACGGTGGGGGTTATTACCTAAGCTATAAAGAGAAAGCGGGGTTAATTTTCTTTTTCCCCGTTACGCACGACGAGGGCGGCTTTGCGTCCAGTGTGTGGATCACCCGCGGGGATATAATGGATATTCAGATAGGCAATACCTTTGAGGAAATAATATCTTTCTGGGGCGAACCGGAGGGAATCGATTATGATGAACTGGAAAGTCAGGAGTGGGGGCTCATGTATACTCTTCCCATCATGAAAAACGGCGTTCCCGATGGATTGATTTGGGTAGTTTTTTTTGCCGACAGCAAAGAGAGCCCCACAAATTATGTTTCGATCAAACGGGAACTGCGCTGATTAAAGTGCCGAGGGGCACCCGGCAGGGGTTTAATAGCGGTATGAGCGATAAATATAATTTTTATCAACGGTGTCCACCCGGTATTGGTTTATAATAATCATATGGATACAGATCAAATGATTAATGATACCCGGTACATAGAGGCGGCCCTGGAACAGGCCTGGGAAGCATTCCTCTGCGGGGAGGTTCCCGTAGGGGCGGTGCTGGTAAAAGGGGACACCGTTCTTGCCGTTTCCAGGAACCGCTGCCAGGAGCTGAACGACCCCACCGCCCATGCGGAAATATTGGCCATCCGGGAAGCGGGGCGGCTGCTCGGCGGCTGGCGTCTCACCGGGACCACCCTCTATGTAACCCTGGAGCCCTGCCCCATGTGCGCCGGGGCGCTGGTGCAGGCCCGGGTGGGGCGTTTGGTTTACGGCACGGCCGATCCCAAGGGAGGGGCCGCCGGGACGCTGTATAACATTACCCATGATGAACGGCTAAACCACCGTCTGGAAGTTGTTTCCGGGGTGCTGGAGGATAGATGTGCGGAGCTACTGCGGGAATTTTTTCGCCTGCGCCGGGGCGACCACACCCTATAGACGAGGCAGATTGGCAATTTTTCGCTAAACAATCCGCTCCAAGGAGGCAATAATATGGGCTGTCTGCTGTGGACTATACTGTTTGTGTTGTGCTGGCCGGCGGTGCTGCTGTTCCTGATTTTATATCCAGTGATATGGTTATTATTGCTGCCTTTTCGGTTACTGGGTTTTACGGTAGGAATCATTCTAAATTTTGTCCGGTCTATTGTTGCCTTTCCATTGCGTATTGTAAAAATGATCTGATCCCCCCGAAAATCCGAATTTTTCAGCCGACTGATATTTTCTTTAAAGAAGCTTCCTTTTGCGCATACTAAGGCTAAAATCACAAATGGAAAGGATCCGTACATGCCCGATACGGCGGCTGTAAAAACCAACAGGTTGATTAATGAAAAATCACCGTACCTGCTGCAACACGCCCACAACCCGGTGGACTGGTACCCCTGGGGAGAAGAGGCCTTGGGGAGGGCCGCCGGGGAAGACAGGCCTGTTTTTTTATCGATCGGCTATTCCACCTGCCACTGGTGTCATGTGATGGCCCGGGAGTGTTTCGAAGATGAACAGGTGGCGGAGTTGCTGAATCGTCACTATATATCCATCAAAGTGGATCGGGAGGAGCGTCCCGATCTAGACCGGATATATATGGCGGCCTGCCAGGCCATGATCGGCTCGGGAGGATGGCCTTTGACCATCATCATGACTCCGGACCAGAAGCCATTTTTTGCCGGAACATATTTTCCCAAAGAGAAGAGATGGGGGCAGTCGGGGCTCCTGGAGATTTTAGGGCAGATGGCCGATGCCTGGAAAAATGAGCGGGAAAACATCAATAGCATCGGTTCCAAAGTGATCTACTACCTGCAAAATTCCGGGGAAACCGGGGAAGGCACACTGAATGACGAGATCCTGAAAGAAACTTACCTTGAATTAAAGAAAAGTTTTGATCAGGAGTACGGCGGTTTTGGGCTTAGCACAAAATTTCCCCTGCCCCACCATCTATTGTTTTTGCTGAGGTACTGGAAATTTACGGGGGAAAAACGGGCTCTGGAGATGGTTACCCAAACCCTGTTCGCAATGGCCGGCAGCGCCCTTTATGATCAGCTGGGGTTCGGGTTTCATCGCTACGCCACCGACCGCAAGTGGTCCCTTCCCCATTTTGAAAAAACTCTCTATGATAATGCCCTGCTGGCGTACCTGTACGGGGAGGCTTTTCAGGCAACCGGCGAAAAATATTTCCACCGGATTGCCCGGGAGATATTTATATATATAAACCGGGAAATGACCTCCCCGGAAAAAGGATTTTATTCCGCCGAAGACGCGGATTCGGAGGGACTGGAAGGGGAGTTTTACCTGTGGACACCCAAGCAGGTGATGAATGTCCTGGGGCAAAAAGAGGGAGAGATTTTCAACCGCGCCTTCGGGATTAGTACCCGGGGGAATCTAAGGGGGAAAAGCATACCCAACCCGGCTGAGGGGCCGGAAGAGACGGAAATGGCCGGGTGTATTTCTGGTTGGAACGGGGAACTGTTAAACCGGTGTCGAGAAAAACTGTTCGCGGAAAGGGAAAAGCGGGTCCACCCCGGCAAGGATGACAAGATTCTTACCTCCTGGAACGGCCTGATGATTGCCGCCCTGGCCAAAGGTTCACGTGTGTTAAGGGATAAAAACCTGGCAAAAACGGCTGTAGGTGCCGCCAAATTTGTATTGTCCACACTGCAATCCCCCCGGGGAAGACTGCTGGCCAGCTACCGGGGAGGCCATGCTGATCATTTGGCTTATGTAGATGATTATGCATTTTTAAGCTGGGGGTTGCTGGAACTGTATGAAACCGGTTTTGAGTCCTGGTGTTTACGTCAGGCCATTGCTCTTTCCCGCCAGATGCTCTCCTTGTTTTGGGATGACCGGGCCGGAGGGCTTTTTTTTAGCGGTTCAGACGGCGAGGAATTGATAGTGCGCAGCAAGGAGATATATGATGGATCCACACCATCGGGCAACGCGGTGGCGGCCTATAATTTGCTCCGGCTGGCCAGGTTGACCGGGGATAAGCAGTTTGAGGAAAAGGGGCGAAAGATTTTTTCGGCCTTTGCGGGGGAAGTGAACCGGAACCCTTCGGCCCATGTATTTTTGATGCTGGCCGAACTTTTTGCGGTCTCCCCCCCGGTGGAGATCATTATCCTAGGTGATCCGGGTGCCGGCAACACCAGAGAGATGATAGACGTTTTAAACAGCGTTTATCTGCCGCACAAAACAGTGATATTATATCCGGGTGCAGATTCGGGCAGAGATCTCACCGCACTGGTGCCATTTATTGAGGATCTGCCGATCGGGAAAACCAGGGAAACCACCGCCTACCTTTGCCGTAATTTTACCTGTCAGAGGCCGATTAAAGATGTAAACATTTTGAGGGATAGCCTGAAGGACCTCGAAAACATAGATAGAATTGGAGATGGGTCGGGCGCCGCGAAATAAATAGCTGTACACAATGGAAAAGGGGGCATTTGATCCCCGGAGGCGACAGGCTTTACAAACCGGGACCCCAGGCTTTATAATTGTTTTTAAGCGGAGGGGTGGCCGAGTCCGGTTGAAGGCGCTCGACTCGAAATCGAGTAGGGGGTGATGAGCCTCCTCGTGGGTTCGAATCCCACCCTCTCCGCCAGTTTTTTAACTTTTGCCCTTGCCCATGTTTGCCATAAAACGGTTACGGTGTTTTGGTGTTGTAGGCATTGAAATATGCCGCATGTTTTTTTCATATGTTTGAAAATGACCCGTTTATTTATGAGTTTAACTGCAGTCAAATCACGGAGCAAAGGTGATTTCTTTTTTTATTTCGCTCGCCCCCACAGTGGAGCAGTAATGTTGCTTGAACATCGCCTAGTTTTGGGGTTAGATTTTCAACCACAACCATCCCTCCCATCTTAAACTGTGTATATAGTTCTACAATTAAGACCGGTACCTTCCCAAAAACATAATGGTGTGCCCTGCCCGGGCGTGCCGCCACCCCTTGAATTACCCCTTGTTTGCATGTATAATATTCATGCGGTATCGGGTCGGCATACAGGTTTTGCCGTTGCTCAAGAGTTCAGATAATCGAATTAATCAATGGGCATGGAGAGATGGCTGAGTTGGTCGAAGGCGCTCGCCTGGAAAGCGAGTAGATGGGGCAAAACCCTGTCTCGAGGGTTCGAATCCCTCTCTCTCCGCCATTTTTATTTTTGGCCGTGCTAGATGGGGAGGTAGCGGTGCCCTGAACCCGCAATCCGCTACAGCGGGATTGAATCCCTGCCCCCGGCTTTTCTGTTTCCAGGGCTGCGCCGGGCAAACAGGTTAGGAAGGCCAGGTCCTGTGCGGCGCAAGCTCATGAACCCCGTCAGGTCCGGAAGGAAGCAGCGGTAAATGAATCCTTGCGGGTGCCACGGGGGCACCGGGTTGGAGCTTGTTTCCCGGTTTACGCCTGGGGGTGGATGGTCAAAGGCAGGTGCACGGCCAAAAAATATTTTGTATACAATGAATAGACATTGCCAATTTAATCTCTAGGGTGATTACAATATGTCTTACCGGAGCCTTTACCGGCGGCAGCGGCCCGAAAAATTCAGTCAGATGGTGGGCCAGGAGCATGTTTCCCGAACCCTGACCCAGGCCCTGACCCAGGGGAGGGTGGCTCATGCCTACCTTTTTTGCGGACCCCGGGGAACGGGAAAAACCACCGCGGCCAAAATTCTGGCCAGAGCGCTGAATTGTGATTGTTATCCCACCCCGGAACCCTGCGGAAAGTGCCGGCCCTGTCAAAACATCCTGGCCGGGGTTTCCCTGGATGTGCTGGAGATGGATGCTGCTTCCAACCGGGGGATAGATGAGATCAGGGAACTCCGGGAGCGCACCCGCTATGCTTCCGGCGAGGGACGGTTCAAGGTCTATATTATCGATGAAGCCCATATGCTCACCACCGAGGCTTTCAACGCCTTTTTAAAAACCCTGGAGGAACCTCCCCCGGGGGTAGTTTTTGTACTGGCCACCACGGACCCCTCCCGTCTGCCCCGGACCATCATCTCCCGTTGCCAGCGGTTTAATTTTCACCTGTTGAATGTGGATCAGGTTTGCCGGCGCCTGGAGGAGGTAGCTGCCGGGGAGGGCTGGGAAGCCGAACCGGAGGCACTGTATATTATCGCTCACCTGGCGGAGGGTTCCTTGCGCGATGCATTGGGTCTTCTGGAACAGGCCCAACCCTACCAAGGGGAGATTATTACTGCCGACCGGGTGCGCCAAATAACCGGTGCCCCCAGAAAAGAGACCATGGCCGCGCTGATGGAATCCCTGGCCAAAAACAATCTGGCCGGCGGGCTGACCGTATTGCAGGAGATAGTATCCGAAGGCGGGGACCTGCTGCTGTTATTAAAAGATCTAACTTATTGTTTTAGCCGGCTATTATTGCCCCCGGGGGCCGGGTCTGCTTTGAGCGGCAGTGACTATGGTTTTAGCCGGGTGGTGGATGACTTGAGGGATAAATTCTCCCCGGAGGGAGCCATGGAAGCGGTGGAGCTGCTGCATCAGGCAAACACAGAACTGCGCCAGGGATACGCTCCCCAGTTTACTCTGGAGGTGGTGTTGATCAGGTTGTTGCGGATGCTCCATCACCCGTTCCCGGAGAAAGAATTTTCGGGGAATGAGGCCGCGGTTACGCTTCAGGATTTGCACCCGATAGCGGATTTAAATTCGGTTGAACAAGGATCGGCCTCCAAGCCGGACACAGCTTTGCCGGACCAACCGGCTGTTCCGGCGAAAGAGGGGCATGCCCCGAGGGCGGCTAAAACCACAATAGCCCGGCAGGAGAAACAACTCCCCGGGGAAGGGCGATTGCCAATACTCAAACAAAAATGGCCGCAATTGCTGGCCGAGATAAACAAGAAACAGAAAAGCACCGGAGCCCTGCTGTCACAGGGGGCTCCCGCCGGCTGCCGCGGGAACTGTATTCTTATATCATTTAAAGCCGGGCAAGCGGTGTTTGGCGAACGGATCATGGAGTCCACTCATAGAAAAATTATCGAGGAGGCAATGTCCCGGTTGCTCTCCATTCCGGTGCGGATCGACATTGCCGATAACCCGGAAAAGGAAACAACAGGCGACGGGGAAACAGCATTCAATCTTGGCCAACCCGGGCCTGACCGGACGGTGGATCTGGTAGAAGAGGCCGCCCGGATATTCAACGGGAAAATAATTGAAATCGATAAAAAGGAGGGGTAACGGGCATGCCAAACGGTGGGGGAATGAATAAATTGATGAAACAACTGCAAAAGGCCCAGGCGGGAATGGCCCAGCTCCAGGAAGAGCTGTCGCAAAAAACGGCAGAGGTTTCCAGCGGTGGCGGTGTGGTCCGGGTGGTGGTTAACGGCAAAAAAGAACTGCTGTCACTAGATATCGATCCGGAGATGTTAACAGAAGACAATCGCGAAATGCTGCAGGATTCCATCCTGGCGGCTGTAAATGAAGCTTTCAGGCAGATTGACGAAATGGTAAACACCGAAATCGGCAAGCTGACCGGCGGAATGAATTTGCCTTCGCTGGGATTGTAATAATGTAAGGAGAGATGAGAAATGGCTCCGATGACTCCTCAGCCACTTCAAAATTTGATCGAAGAACTATGCCATTTTCCGGGGGTTGGGCCAAAAACTGCCCAGCGTATGGCTTTTTTTGTTTTGTCCCGTCCTCGTCAGGAAGCGATCAACCTGGCCCGGGCTTTGGTAGAGGCTAAGGACAAGCTGAAATACTGTGCAATCTGCGGATGCCTTACCGAAGCTGATCCCTGTGTCTATTGTACGGATACACGCCGGGATCAGCAGACCATCTGTGTGGTTCAGGAGGCACGTGATGTGTTTGCTATGGACAGGACCGGGCAGTACCGAGGCCAGTATCAGGTCCTGCACGGTGCGCTTTCTCCCCTGGACGGGATAGGGCCGGAAGAGTTGCGGATACCGGATTTGATCAAACGCATTACAGAAAAGCAGGTCAGGGAGCTGATCATTGCCACCAATCCCAACGTAGAGGGTGAAGCCACCGCGGCCTATATCGCCCGATTGTGCAAACCGCTGGGGGTCAAGGTAACCCGCATTGCTTTTGGTCTGCCGGTGGGCGGGGATCTCGAGTATGCCGACGATCTTACCCTGGGGCGCTCTCTGGAAGGCCGGCAGGAAATGTAGCCTCTGACGGTGCGGCACAGTGTATTTTTAGCAAGGCGTTCCATGCATGTTGCACCGTGAATCGGTAACAGCCCCCGCTACCGGTTCAAGACATAACCTCTTCCTTTCTGTTGGTATTTGTATTTTTCCCGGCAGGGATCATCTCCCCGCAGGCAATTGTCTCCGGGGATTGTGTTGAAACACCCAAGGGTTGACACGCCTAGTGTCATTGTATTTTTCTGTTCGGACAATAATCAAGGCCTTTTGCTGTCTCCTGGACAGGCGTATTTTTTGATCGCCGCGGCAGGATCAAAGTCCCATTTTGGGGCTTTTTTTGTATAAAGATTGCTTTTGGGGGCACTAATATCTTTTAACATTCAGGCATACTAATAGTCAAAGGGGGACCTGTGGTGAACTGGTTCCGCAAAATGGTGGCTTTCATTGCGGGTTCATTTCTGGTTGAAAAAGAACCCCTATTTGCCGATCCGCCGGATAATTATTACCAGTCGGTCAAACAAGCCTGGCAGGAATGGCAGGATGCCAAACAACGATTTAATCAGGTATCCGATCCGGGCATGGTGGATTATGCGGTTTATGCCCTGCAAGCTGCAGAGCGCCGCTATGTTTACCTGCTTCAAAAAGCCAAACAGGAATTATCTTCCCCGATTCAGGGAGGCACTGCGCCCGGGAAAAAATAAAAGGAGGTAAACACGTTGCCCGTTCCGCAATGGAATGTTATTGCGGCCCTTGTGTTTGGTTTGTTTGTGTTGTACGTATTGTCCCGGCTTCTTTTACAGCCCCTGAAAGCAGGACTGAAGCTGATGCTGCATGTCTTGCTGGGAGGGGGAGTGATTGCTCTTTATAATGTAATCGGGGTGACCTGGGATTTAACTCTGGGTTTAAATGTGGCCAGCGCTTTGTTGGTAGGGATAATGGGAATTCCGGGGCTGGTGATGTTAATTGCCATAAAATATATTTTGGGTTGATCTGTCAACTTGTACAGGCTCCTATCCGGCGGAACCGATGCATGTTTTGGATATTACGGGGGCAAACTCAAACCATTACCGGTGGTGGAGGAGTTCACAGATGCAGGCCCGGACAGAACAGAAAGCATTTATAACCGGCAACGAGGTTGTGGCCAGAGCAGCGCTGGCCGCCGGAGCCGGTTATTTGTTCGGATATCCGATTACCCCCCAGAACGAGATCATGCATCACTGGCGTCTTCTGGCCCCGGAACAGGGGCGGGGCTTCCTGCAGACCGAGGACGAGTTGTCGGCAGGGTTTGCGACCATCGGAGCGGTATTGACCGGCAATATGGCTTTTTCAGCCACCGCCGGCCCGGGAACCGTATTGTTCCAGGAGCCGCTTTCCATGGCCGAGGCGATGCGCCTGCCGGTGGTGATAATTGTCCAGCAAAGGGGTGGCCCATCAACCGCTACCGTGATTTATTCTCAGCAGGAGGTAACCCTGACCTGTTTTGGAGGGAATGGGGAAGGGCTGAGAATTGTTTACTCCACCAGCAATCATCAGGAGCTTTATGATTACACCATCAAGGCTTTTCAAAACGCTTGGAAGTACCGTTTTCCGGTAATTGTACTGGGTGACGGTTATCAGGCCAAAATGAGGGAGGATCTGGTTTTCTGTGATCCGGTATTGCCGGAAGGAAATATGACCACCGGCGAGCCTATTATGGGGACAGGGAAGGCCGTTCACCTCCAGAATGCGTTCAGTGTGGAGGAGGAACTGGCAGAAAAGCTGGGGAAAAGCCTGACCGATTACCGGCGGGCGGTTCCGGAGCTGGTAGAGCATGAATTTTGGGGGCAGCCCGGGGGAGAGTTGCTGGTGGTGGCACACGGGATAGTCGGCCGGGCAGCCCGGCAGGCGGTCAGAGAACTCCGCGCGGCAGGAGGGAAGACAAATTTTTTTCGTCCGGTAACCCTGCGCCCCTTTCCGGAGGAAGCCCTGATCCGGGCCTGCCGGCGCAGTGGGAATGCGGTGCTGGTAGCGGAGTCGGCGGAAGGTCAGCTGGGGCGTCTGGTCAGACTGGCTCTGGCCGATCAGACCCTGGTTTCATTTCGAACCCTTTACCGTCCCGGAGTGGGGATTACCTCTGAAGAAATCCGGGAGGCGGTCCTGTTATGAGCGAAATTTCCATGCCCCGCTGCTACAATACCCATAGCAAACCCCATCGGTTTTGCCCCGGCTGCGGCCATGGCCTGGTTTTAAAGGCGCTGGGCATGGCCATAGATGAGCTGGGCATCGCTTCCCGGACGGTATTTGCCTGTGATATTGGCTGTTCTCTGCTGGCCTGGGATTTTTTTAACATGGATTCCCTGCAAACTCATCACGGAAGAACCACCCCGGTAATGGTGGGTCTGAAACGGGCCGATCCCGAACTGGTGGCGGTAGCCTACATGGGGGACGGGGGAGGGTACGCCATCGGCCTACAACACCTGATAAGCGCCGCGTTGCGCAACGATCCGATCACGGTGATCTTGGTAAACAACACCACCTATGCCATGACGGGGGGACAGATGGCTCCCACCACCCTGGCCGGGCAGAAAACTGAAACCAGCCCCGAAGGGCGGAATATCAGGGAGACGGGCAACCCGTTCAGGGGTCCGGAATCCCTGGTGGCGATGACCTCGCCGGACAGTTACCTGGCCAGAGGAACGGTGGCCAACATTCCCCGTCTGAAAAAAATGATCCGGAAAGGTCTGGAAACCCAGCTTCAGGGCAATTTTGCGTTTGTAGAGGCCCTTTCGACCTGTCCCACCAATTGGAGAACCAATGCCGCCGGCACCTGGGATTTTCTGGAGCATGAAATGAGCGAATACTACCGGGTAGGAGAGATGGCGATTGGACAGAGGCCGGTATAACCTATGAGTATGAGACATTGGAAAATTGAACAGGAGCCGGTATAACCTATGAGGATGAGACATTGGAAAGTGGTGGCGGCGGGTGAGGGCGGTCAGGGTGTACAGTCCATGGCCGAATCTCTGGCCCTGGCCGCTTATCAGGCCGGCTGGAAAGCGCTCTATATGCCCAATTTTGGCATAGAGCAGCGGGGGGGCGTGTCTTTGGCTTATGTACAGCTATCACCGGAAGAGATCGGATCACCCAAATTTTTGACGGCCGACTTGGCAATTGTACTCAGCCGGCGTTCTCTTGAGCGCTGTCGGCAGTACATGGATTCACAGACAGTTATCCTCTATGACAGTTCATTTCTTCAACCTGCCGAGGTGGCGGATCAGGTGGTGGGGCTGCAGTCATATGAAACCCCGGCCCCGGAAGCCTTCCCCCTGGATACCGGTGTCAAACCGGCAGTTGCCAACCCCAAAAACATATCGGATGACCGGCTGATAGCAGTTCCGGCCACTACTCTGGCTCGCCAGAAACTTCATCTCAGGGTGTTTAACATGATTATTCTGGGGGCTGCCGCCGCGTTGATGGACGCTGTCAGCCTGAATGGCCTTCAGGATGCGCTGGATGAAAAACTGTCCCGCCATTTCCAACAGGACCCCCGACTCCGGGAACAGAACTTTCAGGGATTGGAACTGGGGTTTGAACTCGTTTCAGGTGAATTGGAAAGGCGCCCTCATCTACGGGAGGTGTTGCGCCATTAAAACATTTGCCCGCTTTGAAACCCGGGGGAAAAAAGCCATTGTTGCCGTATCCCCCGATTTATGCAAGGGCTGCGGCCTGTGTGTAGAAAAATGTCCCTCCCAGGTCCTGGATTGGTCTGACACCCTGGGGGTATACGGGACAGTTATTGTTGAGCCCATAAGAATTGAAAGGTGTACCGGTTGCGGGCTCTGCCAGCTGTTCTGCCCGGATAACGCCATCGACGTGATCAGGGAAAGTGCAGATCGTGAACCGAGGAATAAATAATTGCCTTGCCCGCAGGAGATCAATCTCTAGAAATTCTCTGCGTATTGTAATTTGCCCGGTATTCGTTTACGGTTAAAGGAGTGGGGAGGGTTATGGCGAAAGTATAAAAGTAAAGGCAAACTGACAACATTCCCGAGGAGGGATTCCCATTACCTGCTGTCTGGTCAGCGCCTGCCTGTTGGGAATAAACTGCCGCTATGATGGTGGAGGCAACCTACATCCTGAAATTGTTGAACTGGCTAGAACACACACGCTGATCCCGGTCTGTCCCGAACAACTGGGGGGACTTCCCACCCCTCGAAATCCGGCCGAGATAACGGGGGGGGATGGCTCTTTGGTGCTGAAGGGCAAGGCAAGGGTGATAAACACTGAAGGGGAGGATGTCACCGATTTCTTTATCAGGGGAGCCGAACAGGCCCTGAAACTGGCCGAAATAAACAGGGCCGGGGGGGCCATTTTGAAATCCGGGAGTCCGTCCTGCGGGACCGATCGGATATATGACGGCCGCTTTCAAAATAAACAGGTGGAGGGATGCGGAGTTACGGCCGCACTTCTTGTAAACCACGGCCTGAAAGTGATCAGTGAAAAAGCCATCTCAGCTGAAATTCACCGAAATAATCTGCAAAATGCTCCGGTTGACACTGAGAAACGGGTTTGCTATGATCTTTTTAATATATAATTACAGCATTGTTTGGAGAGGGGAAACCCGTGGTGGAAAAGTTTGCAGGAGAAGGACTGACCTTTGATGATGTGTTGCTGGTTCCTGACAAGTCAAGGGTGCTGCCCAGGGATGTTGATGTGGCCACCTTTATTACCCGAGAGATCAAACTGAATATTCCCCTTGTTTCGGCGGGCATGGATACGGTTACCGAATCCCGGATGGCGATTGCCATGGCCCGGGAAGGCGGGATCGGGGTTATTCACCGCAATATGCCCATAACCAGACAAGCTGAAGAGGTAGACAAAGTCAAACGTTCCGAACATGGAGTAATTACCAACCCGTTCTGCCTTTCTCCCGATCATACGGTCAATGATGCCGCTGCGCTGATGGAACGTTATCGCATTTCGGGTGTGCCCATCACCGAGGGGCCTAAACTGGTGGGTATAATTACCAACCGTGATCTGCGGTTTGAAGAAGACTATACCAAACCGATCAAAGAGGTGATGACCCGTGAAAAACTGGTTACCGCACCGGAAGGAACCACTCTGAATCAGGCCCAGGAGATACTGCGCTGTCATAAGGTTGAAAAATTGCCCATTGTTGACGGGCGGTTTAACCTGAAAGGCTTGATTACCATCAAGGATATTGAAAAAGCCATTCAATACCCGAGATCATCGAAAGATGACGCCGGCCGCCTGCTGGCGGCAGCGGCGATCGGGGTCGGGGGAGATGCCCTGCACCGGGCGGAGGCTTTGGTGGCGGCAGGTGTGGACGTATTGGTCATAGATACAGCCCATGGGCATTCGGTGCTGGTGCTGGATTTTGTCAAACAAGTTAGAAAAGCATTTCCAGAGGTTCAGATTGTCGCGGGCAACGTGGCTACCGGCGAGGGGACCCGGGATTTGATCAAGGCTGGCGCCGATGGGGTCAAAGTAGGAGTAGGGCCGGGTTCTATCTGCACTACCCGGGTGGTGGCTGGCATCGGAGTTCCCCAAATAACCGCCATTTATGAATCGTACGTGGTGGCTCGTGAGTTTGAGGTGCCGGTGATAGCTGATGGCGGGGTGAAATATTCCGGCGATATCACCAAAGCCCTTGCTGCCGGGGGCAATGTGGTGATGATCGGCAGTTTATTTGCGGGGACCGAAGAGAGCCCCGGTGAAATGGAAATATACCAGGGGCGTAGTTACAAGACCTACCGCGGTATGGGTTCATTGGGGGCTTTGAAGCAGGGCGGCAGAGATCGCTATTTTCAGGATCAGGAGCAGAAATTGGTTCCGGAGGGGATCGAAGGCCGGGTGCCCTACCGGGGGACGGTAGGAGACATGGTGTTTCAACTGATCGGAGGCCTGCGGGCGGGAATGGGTTACTGTGGGGTAAAGGATCTGGAGGAACTTCAACAAAAATCCAGATTTGTTAAAATTACCGGCTCCGGTCTGGTGGAAGGTCATCCCCATAGTGTGCAAATTACCAAAGAGGCTCCCAATTACAGTTTTCAATAGTCCGGGTACCGGACTGGAACGTAGAGAGTCCCCGTAGGAAGGTTTTCCCTACGGTTTTTTGTACCTGGGGTTTGCCCGGGCAAGGGTTATCTGGAATAATGGGAGGACTAGTTGCGGATGTTTGTTTCCTTCGAAGGGATAGACGGCTCCGGGAAAACCACCCAGGCGGGACTACTGGCAGAAACACTGGCCGGTCTCGGGAGGAACCCCCTTCTGGTCAGGGAACCCGGAGGGACGGCAACCGGGGAGCGGATTCGGGAGCTGTTGTTGCACCGGCGCCTGAATATTTCCACGGAGGCGGAGATCCTGCTGTATACCGCCGCCCGGGCGGAGTTGTTGCGGGAGGTAATCTTTCCAGCATTTGAAGCCGGGCGGCCCGTCCTTTGCGACCGTTATATTGATTCCAGCCTGGCTTATCAGGGTTATGGCCTGGGGGGGGATCTATCCTGGATCCGGGAACTGAACTGCCGGATAGGCAAGGGGCTGTGGCCCGATTTGACATTTTTGCTGGATCTGCAGGTTGAGCAGGCCGCAGACAGGCGATCGGGATCAACCGACCGGGTAGAACAAAGGGAAGCCGAATTTCATCAGAGGGTGCGCCGGGGATATCTTGATCTTGCTTCCCGTGAGCCGGAACGGTTTGTAATCATGGATGCCTTGCTGCCGGTGAACAAACTGCGTCAGATCATCTGGGAGCGCCTTCGGCAACGCGGCCCGGCATTGGGGGTAAAATAATGCCGTTCCAGGATTTGGCAGGACAGCAGGAGCTACGGAAGGCGCTGTTGGCCGAGATAAAAGCCGGAACAGTAAGCCAGGTTACCCTGTTTACCGGTCCTGCCGGTTGCGGCAAAAAAAGCTGGGGGACCGGCCTGGCCCGGGCGCTGCTCTGTCCAAGAGGCATGGATCATTCCGGCGGAGTTTGCCCGTCCTGCCGGCAGGTGATTTCCGGCAATCATCCCGATTTTATAGTGTTGACCCCTGCGGGGCGCTGGTTGAAAATAGATCAGATCCGTGAAATCAGGCCCCGGCTGCACCTGGTGCGGCCGGGGGGTGAACGGCGGGTGCTGTTGATCTGTGAGGCTGATCGGATGACATCGGAAGCGGCATCTTCATTGCTTAAACTGTTGGAGGAGCCGCCACAAAATTTGTTTATTATTTTGACCAGCTCTCATCCGGAAAAAATGTTAACCACTGTACTTTCCCGCTGTCGCCGTTATGTTCTAAGGCTGTTAACCGCGGCAGAAATTACCGTGCTTTTAAAGAGTATCCCGATGCTTCCGGAAATAAATATTGATCTGGTTGCCCGTTTGAGCCAGGGTCTTCCCGGTCAGGCCTTGGCTCTGGCCGGAGATCCGGCCCTGGAAGAGCGGGTTCAGTTGGCGGTGGAATTGGCCCGGGGGCTGGCCTCTTCTTCCACCACCGGTCTGGAGTTCTTGCAAAAGGCTCCCTTGCTGGCAGAAAGAGAAGACCTGTTGCCCCTGCTGACATTGATATACATGTATTATCGCGATGCTTTGGTCTGGATACTGACAGGCCGGTCGGATCTGCTGATCTTCCCGGGCGGTTATTCCCATTTGCCACCGGTTTCCCCCGGCATACTTGTCCAGTCCCTGGAAGCTGTTAACGAGGCCATCAGAGCGATTACTTTTACCAATGCCCACAAACAGCTGGCTTTGGAGGCGATGATAATTATTTTGCGAAGGGGGTTTACCTGTGCCTAAAGTAGCTGGAATACGCTTCCGGAAAGCGGGTAAAATATATTATTTTGATTCTGGCACCCAGGATGTGAGGGAAAACGATCAGGTGATTGTGGAGACCTCCCGGGGGATCGAGCTGGGGGAGGTGGCAATTGCGGAAAGGGAGGCAGATGATTCCGAACTGATCCTGCCGCTGAAAAAAATATTGCGGAAGGCTACGGAGGAGGATTTGGAAAAAGACCGGGAAAATCGACAGATGGAAGCCGAAAGCCTGCGGAAATGTCAGCAGTTGATCGAACGCCATAAACTGGAAATGAAACTGATCGGGTCGGGGTATACATTTGACCGCAGCAAAATAGTTTTTTATTTTACTTCCGAGAGCAGGGTCGATTTCAGGGAATTGGTAAAGGATCTGGCCTCCGTTTTTCGCACACGAATAGAACTCCGGCAGATCGGGGTTAGAGACGAGGCAAAGCTGCTGGGGGGCATCGGTCCCTGTGGCCGCCCCATTTGTTGTGTTTCCTTTATGGAAAAATTTGAACCCGTGTCCATACGCATGGCCAAAGATCAAAATCTTTCACTGAACCCAACCAAAATTTCCGGAGTCTGCGGCCGGTTGATGTGCTGCCTGCGGTTCGAAATGGAGGTTTATGAGGATTACAGGGAAAATCTGTTTCGCCCGGGTGACGAGGTGCTGACCCCGGAGGGAGCTGGAAAAATAGTGGAGGTTGATGACGATGGGAACATGATCACGGTGAAATTGCTGGAAAGCGGGTCTAGCCGGGGGTTTCCCAAAGAAGAGGTGGACAGGATGGAATAAACGCCGCAGATATTTTTGGCAGCGTTTATTTTTGGTGATACCTGACGGGAAGGTATAGTAACTATCAATTGACCAAAACGCATTTTTAGAACCGGGATTATGCTTTGTTTAATTTACTCATCTCTGCGATACAATCTGCGCATACCGCCCGGTTTTGAAAACGCTTTATATTGGTTGCGTTCCCGCAAAATATGCAAGCCGGTTCATATTTTTTAAGTATGATTTTTTCTTCATCCACATAGATTTCCAGGGCATCCTTAAGATCAATTCCCAGGGTTCTTCTGAGTTCGATGGGTATTACTACTCTTCCCAGTTCATCTACCTTACGGACAATTCCAGTAGACTTCAAAATAGCCCCTCCTTTTACATATTTCGACAAATACTGTTATAATTATACTACTCCGTGTCGTAAAAGCAACAAAAACTCTTTTTTTAGGGATCAAATATGCCCCACCCATGGGAAGCAGGGTCGGGCATGGGTTCAGCCTCCAAGAAGTATATATGAAAATTTCTCACCGATAATTACTGTTATCGGCAAATACCCCATTTAAAATGCAGGGACAAGCCTTACTTGCCCGGAATCGGATCATGGCCTGCCTTGAAGACGGAATACGGGTTTGATATAATTACCTCATATTTTGGCCTGTCTGCAGATCAAGGAGGAACTTTCATGGGCAAGGGAAAAACATTTTACATAACCACCCCCATTTATTATCCAAGCAGCAAACTACATATGGGTAATTCATATACTACTGTAGCCGCCGACGCCTTGGCCAGGTTTAAACGGGCTCAGGGCCGGGATGTTTGGTTCTTAACCGGAACCGATGAACACGGCCAAAAAATTCAGCGCCAGGCAGTCCTGGCAGGCAAACCTGTCCAGGAATTTGTAGATGAAATCGTGGCCTGGATTAAAAACCTATGGCAGGTCCTGGATGTTAAATACGATGATTTCATCCGGACCACCGAGCCTCGGCACAAACAAATAGTAGCCAAAATTTTTAACCGGTTTTACGAACAGGGGGACATATACAAGGGTCATTACAAGGGCTGGTATTGCACGCCCTGTGAATCCTACTGGCAGGAAAGAGAAATGCAAGACGGGTTATGTCCTGACTGCGGTCGTCCGGTTGAACTGGTCACGGAAGAATGCTATTTTTTTCGGATGTCCAGGTACGCCCCCCGACTGCTCGAATATATTGAATCTCACCCGGAATTTATTCAGCCTGTTTCCCGGAAAAATGAGATGGTCAACAATTTTTTGCGGCCGGGTCTGGAAGATCTTTCAGTTTCCCGCGCTTCCTTTGATTGGGGGATTCCGGTTCCCTTTGATCCGAAACATGTGATTTATGTATGGCTGGATGCGCTTTCCAATTATATCACCGCCCTGAATTATGGCGAACCGAACAGCATAATGGATCATTACTGGCCGGCGGATGTGCATCTCATCGGCAAGGATATTCTGCGTTTTCATACCATTTACTGGCCGATATTTTTAATGGCTTTGGAGCTGCCTCTTCCTCGAACCGTGTTTGGACACGGGTGGTTGCTTCTCGAAGAAGGAAAAATGTCCAAATCCAAGGGCAACGTGGTAGATCCGCTCGTCCTGGTGGATCGATATGGTTCCGATGCCGTGCGTTATTTTTTACTTAGAGAAATTCCTTTTGGCGCGGACGGCACATTCAGCATAGAAGCGCTGGTCAATCGCATCAATACCGATCTGGCCAACGATCTCGGCAACCTGGTAAGCCGTACCCTGACCATGGCGGAACGCTATTTTGGAGGTCTGCTTCCCGCACCTTCAGAGGGCGGTCCCGGGGACGACGATCTTATTCAACTGGCCCTGGCAACCCCGCGGCAGATGGAAGAGGCGATGGATCGGTTTCAGATCAGCGACGCCTTGGCTATTCTGTGGAAGCTGGTTGGCCGCTGCAATAAATATATTGATGAAAACACCCCCTGGGATCTGGCCCGGCATCCGGAACAACAGGGACGCCTGCAAACAGTAATCTATAATCTGGTGGAGGGCATCAGGTTTATAGCGGTTATGGCCGGGCCATTCATGCCCCGAACTCCCGCCCTGATCTGGAAGCAGATTCAGGTGGAACAATGTAAAGATCTGCAAACCCGGGACAGCCTGTGCCGGTGGGGGCAGCTCGAATCGGGAACAAAGATTATCCGGGGAGAGGATCTGTTTCCCCGGCTCAACCTTCCGGAAGAGCTGTCATGGAGCAACCTGGAAACATCGACCACTGACAAAGCGACCGCCCCTGCGTCGCGACAGGAAGCAGCGCCGGGATTGATTACCCTGGAGCAACTGCGCCGGGTTGATCTGCGGGTGGCCCGGATCATCGATGCGGTCCGGGTGCCGGGAACGGACAAATTACTGGACGTAAAGGTGGATCTGGGGGAGGATGGCCAGAGGCGGGTGGTGGCCGGGCTGGCCCGGCATTACCTCCCGGAGCAGTTGACCGGCCTGCAGGTGCTGTTCGTGGCCAATCTTCAACCGGTCCGGCTCAGGGGGATCCTTTCCGAAGGCATGTTGCTGGCGGCGTCGGATGCAGGAGGCCGCCTGGCCCTGACCACGGTAGATCAACCGGTAACCCCGGGATGTAAAATAAGCTGATGACCAACCTGGTGGATACCCATGCCCATTTAAACGCTCCTGAATTTAAAACAGACCTGGAAAAGGTGCTTTGCCGGGCGAGGCAGGCGGGAGTGAAGGCAGTGATCGATGTGGGCACCGGTATTGAAAGTTCCCGCCGGGCAATATCTCTGGCACTTGATTGTTCCCTGATAAAAGCGGCGGTAGGTTTTCATCCCCATGACGCCGCCGGGGTGACACCGCGGGATTTTGAACAGCTGGCCAATCTGGCCGAAAACCCCCGGGTGGTGGCTATCGGTGAGACCGGCCTTGATTATTATCGTCTGCTTTCTCCTCCTCAAATTCAGGAACATATATTCCGACGGCACCTGCATCTGGCAGTGGAGATCAACAAGCCGGTAATAATACATACCCGGGACGCGCTTCCCCAGACTTTCCGGGTGATCAGAGAGGAGCCTCTTCCGGCCCCCGGAGGGGTCATGCACTGTTTCCAGGGTGATCGCCGCTGGGCCAGGGCGTTTTTGAGGAAAGGTTTTTACCTTTCCCTGGCCGGGACGGTTACATATCCCCGTTCCCGGCTGCAGGAGCTGTTGGCAGAAATTCCCCTGGACCGGCTTCTTTTAGAAACCGATTGTCCCTATCTTGCTCCCCAGGCTTTCAGGGGTCGCAGAAATGAACCGGCCTATATTACCGAAATTTACCTGAAGGTGGCTCATGTCCTGGGATTGAATATAGAGGAACTGGCATCTATAATATGGGACAATGCCTGTCGCCTGTTTGGAAGGCTATAGCCTTCGATCAAAATTTGATGGTTGCTGCCTGGAAATAAATGCATATACTAATTTTAATGGCATAAATAATAATCGGATGAGAGGCAAAGGAGGGATCATGGTGAAATGTTCACTGTTTCCGCATTTGCCGGCATTATCCTTGAAAACAAAGATCGCCGTCGGTGCGGCCATTTTTTTAGCCTTGATTCTGGGAGAATGGATGATTTTGAAAATTCCACCGGGCGACTTTCAAAAACCAACTCAGGCCGATACCGTTTTGGATGAAGACGATCTATTTCCGTCCCCTGGATTCAAGCTTCTAAGATGGGAACAGTTGCAAATTAACAAAATATTCAGCAGGAGGCCCCATGAGAGGTTTTTGGCGCAGACAGAGCCTGAGCAGAATCCTGAGCCAGCCAAGGCAGACAATAACCGCCGGGAGGCGCCCGGGGCGTCGAGTCAGCAGGTTGCTTCCCGAGGAGAGCGTATGGGTGCTGTAATCAAAGGCTACGCCTCCTGGTACGGCGGCGGTGACGGTTTTGACGGCCTCCCCACTGCCAGCGGGGAGCTGTTCGATGCTTACGCTTTTACGGCAGCTCACAGGGAACTGCCCTTCGGAACCATGCTTCGGGTTACCTCCCCGGGCACCGGGAAAAGTGTGGTGGTGCGGATAAATGACCGCGGGCCCTTCAATTACAACCTGATTCTCGATCTGTCCTGGGCGGCGGCGGAACAGATCGGAATAATTTCCGCCGGCGTAGGCCCTGTAGAAATTGAGATACTTGAATGACAAATGGGCTAGCCCAGTAAACCCTGCAGTTTGAACGCCAGCGACAGGTCTCCTTTGATTTTCAGTCTGCCGGTAAGAAATGCCGAGGCTGCACCGAGCCGGCCCTCCCACAGGGAGTTAAAATCAGTTTCGGATATGGTGAATGTAATATCCGGAGTGTTCGGCGCTCCTGCCATAAGTTCTGCTTTTCCGCTTTGAACCCTGACCTGGAATATACCACCCGCCCCTCCGGTAAGGATCAATTGGTACACCCCGTCAATCCCCTGCAGTTTTGAAGGGTCCACTGTTTCAAGCGTATCCCGAAGCGCCCTTAAGGTATCCTTGAATTCCAATTTTCTATCCCCTTTGCCTTTTTGGATATAGTTGCATTCCTTTATCTCCCTTGCCTTTTCCCCGGGAATGATGCAGGCGACGGCCGGACAGATGTGGGCCAATCAGGTTTGTTCTGTCACTATATCTCATAAAACCCATGCCCTGCAAATCAGGATCTGCCCGGGGCGAAGTGAGTATAAATATCGGCGGTGCGGATATAATAGCCCTTCAGATAGACAGAGAATAACCGGGTACATGGGGGAGGAGCAAATGAAGGGGTATATTTCCGAGAAAAAAGACCTAGATCCGCAACCAAAAGCGGCCGGGATCAGAGAATTCGGGTGTTGGATATCGGGAATGATTGCCAGGCATGTCCTGGTGATATATGTTTTGGTTACCGGGATAGTGATCGCGGTTATCTATACGCAGATCACCCGCACCGCGGTTTACCAGGTGGATGATTGCCCGGCGGCTGCTGCCTGTTCAATCTGCGGGGAGCCAGATCTGTTGCTGGAAACGGGCCCCCCGCCTGAATCCCGAAAGCGGGATCTACGAAACCTGAATGCAGCTACCGCTAAGCAGGCTCGGTTTCTGGTTCAGGCTGAAAATCAATTTCCGGTGTTTGTATTGGAGGAGGATTCGGTTACCGAAATCTGGACTTTCCCGCAATCGGTGAGGGAAGTTTTAACAGCGGCGGGTATCCCGATCGGACCCGGCGACCGGGTGGAACCGGAAGGGATTGTCCATTCCCGGACGGAGATCCGGATCCTTAGGGCAGAAGACGAGATGCTCGATGCCGGGCTGCAGTCGGCTGCGGTACGGTCCGGGGATCCCGGTCTGAGCAGGGGATCAATCAACGTAACCCGGCCGGAATCCAGGCTCACTTCCTCAGCCGGTGTTCCGGAACATGATATCTTCCTGCCGGCGAGCCGCGAAATAAAAATAGAAAATATTCTCGAGGTAACCGCTACCGCGTACTGTCCCGGAACCCCCGGATCGGGTTGTCCGCTGGATCAACAGGGCCATTCAGAGTGCACAGGCTGCTACAATGACGGATATACCTATACCGGGAAAAAGGCGGTTCAGGGAGAGGGCACCCTGGATTCTCCGCGCATGGTGGCGGTAGATCCCCGGATTATCCCGTTGTTTAGCACAGTATATCTTGAAGGAATCGGCTTTGCCGTTGCCGAAGATATTGGAGGGGCAATCAAAGGAAATCGGATAGACCTTTTATTTGATCTGCACCGGGATGCTTCGGAGTTCGGGTTGAAAAAAGGGATACGGCTGTATGTACTTTCTGAAACTGGCTAATCCGGTTCCGGCAGGGGTGTGCAATGTCCGATAATATTTTTATTCCTACCTCCCCCAGGGAGGTAGTTTCTATTTTTGAAAAATACGGATTTCATCCCCGCAAAGGGTGGGGGCAAAATTTTCTGGTGGACAAAAATATCGCCGCCAAAATCGTCGAGGCTGCAGAAATTAAACCGGGGGAAGCGGTTATAGAAATTGGCCCGGGGCTGGGGGCGTTAACCTTGCCTCTGTTGGAGCAGGGGGCAAATGTGCTGGCTCTGGAAATCGATGTCGGCTTGTTCAGGTTGCTGCAGGATATATTGCCTAAGTGTACCTCGGCCCGGATAATGCAAGGCGATGCCTTGCAGGTAATTTGGCAGGAGTTGATTGAAAACCATTTTGACCGAAGAGCCCGGATAAAACTGTTGTCCAATCTTCCCTACAGCATTTCCTCCCCGCTGCTGTACCGTTTATTTGAGGAGAGGTTCCCCTTTTCCATGGCGGTGATCATGTTGCAGTCGGAGGTGGCTGAGCGTCTGGTATCTTCACCGGGAGGCGATTACGGCAGCCTGTCGGTGTTGAGCCAGTATTACACCTCCAGCAAAATTTTGTTTCGGGTGCCTTCCCATTTATTCTGGCCCCGTCCGGCGGTTGATTCGGCCCTAGTCCGGCTGATACCGCGTCCCCCCTTGCTGGAACCGCCCCAGGAGCCGCTTTTCTGGCGGCTGGTGAAGGGTGTTTTTAAAGTCAGGCGCAAAACCATGCTGAATGGGCTTCTCCATACCTTTCCCTGGAAAAAAGAAATGGCGGCGGGCCTCTTGCAAGCGTCGGGAATAGATCCCGTTCGACGTCCGGAAACCCTATCGGTGGGTGAATTTGCAAACCTGAGCCGGTTGATTTATAATAAAAACATCGGATAATTCAAAGAAGGGACTACTAAATGCACTTTTACAGCCCTTCCCGGGGCCGAATGAGCTTTAGAGATGTATTTAAGGATTTGATAGATTACACCGGTTCTCAGCCCGAAGCAAATTACAAATTAATTATCGGCACCGATTCTCATGCCTACTTCGGGGAAAGCGTGGTATTCGTTACGGCGATTGTTATCCACCGCGTGGGCAAAGGGGGGCGCTTTTTTTTTCAAAAGCAAAAACAGCCCTTTATGGCCAGCTTGCGCCAGCGCATATACTATGAGACTTTCCTCAGCCTGGAGGTAGCCAGTCGCCTGACAGAAAAGCTGGCCCGGAATGGACATGGCGACTTAAACGTGGAAATCCATCTGGATGTGGGAGAAAAAGGAGATACCCGGGAAATTATCAAAGAGGTGGTGGGCATGGTTATCGGCAGCGGTTACAATGCCCGCATCAAACCCGATTCCTATGGAGCCTCCAATGTGGCCGACCGGTTCACACACTGACCCGGAAGGCGGGGTTTGTATTGACAATTACCTATATTTATGCTAAAATTTTGTTGATTATAGTAAACAAAAGAACCTAAAGGTGGTTTTAAACTTGACTGGGAAAGATGTATTGCGGGAAATTCGCAGTCAACTGGAACCCCATGTTGGTGAAAAAATCAAACTCAAGGCCAACCGAGGCCGCCGTAAAACCTACGAAAAAGAAGGGGTTCTGGAAAGCATATATCCTTCTATATTTGTAGTCAGGGTAGACGAGCCGCATTATTTTCAGCGTCTTTCTTTTACCTATGCCGATGTTCTGACGGAAACTGTGGAGTTAACATTTGGCGAGGGAAAAAGGCGCCGCTCGGCCAGTCTGTAAAAACTACAAGCGCTCACCTTGCCGGAATTTGATTGTCCGGCTTTTTTTTGTAAAACCTAACAGGCCCGCCATGAAACCTCGGGATTAAATTTGGCTATTAGAATTAAACTATACTGCCACCAAAAATCACAATGCAGGAGTTGATGCTGATGGCCAGACGGCGACCGGTTATGTCTGAGGAATTAAAACAGGAAATCGCCGAAGACCTTGGCGTGCTCGACCTGGTTCGGCGGGAGGGATGGGGCAGCGTTGCCTCCCGGCAATGCGGCAATATTGTTAGAAAAGCCATTGAGAGAGCCGAGCAGTCACTTCCTGGTAAAAATCATCAATAATGGTGGCCGGTATGCCCCGTAAGGGGCATACCTTATTTTTTCATTTTATTTATGTGTTATTATTTGTATTATGTTCCCGATTATACCGAAAACACTGGGGATGCAATTGGGGCAGGAATCTCGCCCCGGGGAATGTTTCCCCCAAAAAGGAATGCGAATGAAAATCAGGGCCCCCGCTAAACTCAATCTGGGACTCAAGGTATCGAGGCGCCGCCGGGACGGCTATCATGAAATTGAGTCAATTTTGCAGCAAATATCTTTATCCGATTATCTGATCTTTGAGCCCGCGGAAACTCCCGGCTGGAGCTTCAAATGCTCCCACCCTCGACTGGGAGGAAGAGACAACCTGGTCTGCCAGGCAGCGCAGATGGTAGAAAGGGCCGCCGGAAAAAGATTGCCCGGTGTAAATATAACCTTGTTCAAGAATATTCCCATAGGTTCGGGACTAGGCGGCGGGAGCAGCGATGCCGCCGCCGCTCTGATAGGTTTGAATAAGTTTTGGAAGATGGGGCTTTCTACTCGGGATCTGGCCGGCCTGGGAGCCATTCTGGGCTCCGATATTCCTTTTTTTCTGCAGGGAGGCACTGCCCTGGCCCGCGGCAGGGGGGAAATAATAGATCCCCTGCCACAACTCCCCTTTTTTTGGGTAGTGTTGGCCTTGCCTCCCCGGTTAAGTTTATCAACCGCTTCCGTATATGCTTCCTTGGGGGGAAAAATACCTTTCGGACCGTCGCCGGGTATTTTGCAGAAAGCCGTAACCAGCGGTGACCGGGAGGGCATACTGAATTGGTTATGTATGGAGCCGGTCAACAGTTTACAACCGGCCGTGCTGGCCCGCCACCCCAGCCTGCGATTGCTCAAGAACAAAATGGAGGGGCTGGGCCTTCACCCGGTAATGTCTGGAAGCGGTCCTGCTTTATTTGCGTTATCCGACAGTTATTTGCTGTCCAACCGGGCGGCGATGGCCCTGCAGGCGGAAGGGTACCGGGCGACGTTGTGCTGGACGATTTCGAAAACCATGGTTGGCCGGTGTTGATCAAACCATAAAGGGGAAATGTACAATGCTTGAGGCGGTGGTGCTGGCCGGAGGAGAAAGAAGCGATCCGTTGGCCGTACAGAGTGGAGCCCTTAACAAAGCCTTTATTCCCGTTCAGGGTCGGCCACTGGTGGATTATGTTCTGGCGGTTTTGGCTGATTGCCCCTCCATCGGGAAAATAGTAGTGGTCGGCCCGGAGGAAGGTTTAAATGAACTGAGAGCCCGGGGACATTTATTTACGAAGGTTCTGGAACAGGGGTCCATGCTGGAAAACATTGGGGCAGGATTAAAGGAGGTGGATCAGGAAAGCCTTTGTCTTCTGACCACCGCTGATATTCCCCTGGTCAATGGAGGTATGCTGGAAGAATTTTTTGCGTTATGTGCTCCCCGCAAGGCTGATTTTTATTATCCCATTGTGACTGAAAAAAGTTGCCGGCAAAGATTTCCTCAAACCGGGAGAACCTGTGTCCGGTTGAAGGAAGGAACTTTTACCGGGGGCAACCTGGCATTGATCAGACCCTCCTGGTTCAACCGCTACCGGGACCGCCTGGAAACATTTATTTCTTATCGCAAACGCCCGCTCAAGCTGCTCCGGATACTTCCTTTCCGGTTCATCATAAAATTTGTTTTTGGCCGGTTGTCGGTTAGAGATCTTGAAACATACCTTTCACGGGTATTGCAGCTAACCGCCAGGGCGGTCCCCTGCCCGTTTGCAGAGCTGGCTACTGATGTGGACAAACCCAGCGATTTGGAAGTGGTTACCGGAGAGCTCACCGGGGGTTCCAAAGAAAACAGATGAATCTGCAATTAAAGGACGCATATCGGCTCCCGGCGTACTTTTATGCCAATATTTTGTGGAAATCGGCAGGATTTAATACGGTGTTGCCGAAGAACTTAACTTTGGGTATATTAGCCTTGCGGGAATCGTGATTTTGCCGGACGGTTCGGTTTTTATCCCGAGAGAGGCCGTGCCAAAACACCGTTTTCTACCGGGGATTATTCGGAGGGGCGAAGATGAAAAAACTATCAGTAGTGGTACTGGCCGCGGGTGAAGGCAAACGGATGCACTCGGGGTATCCAAAGGTTCTGCACCCGATCTGCGGGCGCCCCATGCTTGGCTATATATTGGAGAGTGTATCCGCCCTCACCGACTGTATATTTATTGTTGTCGGGCATGGCGCCTCCCTGGTTCAGGAAGCCCTGGGCTCCTCCTGGAGGTATGTGTTTCAGGAAAAACAGCTGGGGACCGGGCATGCTGTGGCACAGGCCCTGTCTGAATTACCGGAATATGGCAATCTGCTGGTTTTATGCGGGGATACTCCGCTGCTTACGAGCCATCATTTGCAGGCGATGCTGGAAACTCACATTTCAGGAGGCGCCACGGTGATGACTGCCCGGGTGCCGGATCCTTCGGGGTACGGCCGGATCATCCGCGATTCCCGGGACCAGGTGACAGCCATAGTTGAGGAAAGCGAGGCTGACTTCGGGCAGAAGGCGATCAAGGAAATAAATACCGGTACGTATTGTTTTGATTTAAAGCTCCTGGCCGGCTTCTTGTCAGAGCTGGAAAGGGACAACGCCCAGCAGGAGTATTATCTGACCGATGTAATCTCCCTATTTAAAAAGCATAGCCATCCTGTACAGGCTTACCTGCTTCCCGATTACCGGGTGGGGATCGGAGTCAACGATCGCTGTCAATTGGCGGAAGCGGCGGCCATATGGCGGGAGCGAATTAACAGGGAACATATGTTAAAAGGGGTTACCATCATCGATCCCCAGACTACATATATTGATTACGGGGTTGAAATCGGACCGGAAACAGTGATCTGGCCTCAGACCATAATTGAAGGCTCGTGCACGATCGGCTCCCATTGCCGGATCGGGCCGGGTGTCTATCTGAAGCAAGCGGTACTTGGAGATGAGATCACCATCAGGTACACGGTGGTGGAGCAGAGCCGGATCGAAACCGGGGCCGTGCTGGGGCCCTTTGCCAATATCCGCCCGGGGTGCAACTTGGGGCGGCAGGTAAAAATAGGAGATTTTGTAGAAGTCAAGAATTCCAACCTAGGGGAGGGCACCAAGGTGCCCCATCTGAGTTATGTGGGGGATGCGGACATCGGGGAGGGGGCAAACCTCGGAGCCGGGGTTATTGTAGTCAATTACGATGGCCGGCGCAAACATCGGTGCCGGATTGAACCGGGGGCCTTCGTGGGCTGCAACAGCAATCTCATCTCGCCTTTGACCATTGGCGAAGGGGCCTTTATCGGCGCCGGTTCCACTATTGTCAAGGACGTTCCCGCCGGATCACTGGCTTTGGCCCGGGCGGAACAAAAAATTTATCCAGGCCGGGCCTCCAGGCTGATCGCCCGGAAAGGAACCTCCCAGGAAGACAACGGGTCGCATCGGGATACCTGAAAGTCACTATAAATACTCACAAGGGGCTGGAGAAAGGTGCCAATTAACAGCAAACTTAAAATCTTTAGCGGCAGTGCCAACCGCCGGTTATCAGAAGAGATAGCCGCCTGTATCGGTGTGCCTTTGGGCCAATCGGAGGTAATCAGGTTCAGTGACGGGGAGATTTCAATAAACATCAAAGAAAGTGTGCGGGGTTCCAATGTATATCTTATTCAACCCATATGTACACCGGTTAACGAAAACATGATGGAGCTGTTGATATTGATCGATGCCCTGAAGAGGGCATCATCCAAATCGGTAAACGTGGTTATTCCCTATTATGGCTATGCCCGTCAGGACCGGAAAACCAGGGCCCGGGATCCGATTACCGCCAAACTGGTCGCCGATTTGATTACTGCTGCCGGGGCCAGCCGGATTGTAGCCATGGATCTTCACGCGGGGCAAATTCAGGGATTTTTCAACATTCCTTTCGATCATCTCACGGCCATCCCCATTTTGGCCGGTTACTTCAATTCCATAAACATCAACAGCGGGATAGTGGTTTCTCCGGACCTGGGGGGCCTTACCCGAGCCCGGCAGCTGGCGGACAGGCTGGCCTTGCCGATTGCGGTTATTGACAAGAAACGGGTGGCTCCGAATAAAGCGGAGATCATGAATGTTATTGGTCTGGTTCGCAATAAGACGGCCATTTTGGTGGATGATATTATCGATACCGCCGGCACTATTGTGCAGGGAGCGGAGGAATTGATCCACCAGGGGGTGGAGGAGGTATATGCCTGCTGCACCCACCCGGTGTTTTCCGGGCCCGCCCTGGACAGGCTTTGCAACTCGCCCCTAAAACAGGTGGTGTATACAAACACCATTCCGGTTCAGCTGGAGCTTCCGGAACTTGAGGGCCCGAAATTCAAAGCCCTTTCGGTGGCTCCCCTGATCGGTGAGGCCATAGTGCGGATCCACGAGGAGCGTTCGGTAAGCGAGTTGTTCGATTAATTTGACAAGGGGTTGCGGGTTAAGATATAATAATCATTCATAAGCAGTAAATATATGGAGGCGGCAAATGGAAAATATAGCTCTACAGGCCGAGTTCCGGCGGCCCATGAACAAGGGCGGGTTGAAACAGCTTCGCCGTGAAGGACAGGTCCCGGCGGTGATCTACGGCCGGGGAAGGGATAATCAGAGCCTGCAGGTAGACGGCCGCAGGCTTAACCAGATACTGGTCTCGGAGGGCAGCAACGTTTTACTGGATCTGCAGCTTGATTCCGCGGGTACGGAAACGGTAATGTTCAAAGATATTCAGCGGGATCCCATTTTGGGAGAACAAATATTGCATGTAGATTTTATTCGTATTTCGATGACCGATCAAATTGAAGTGGAAGTGCCCCTGACCTTTACCGGTACTCCGGTGGGAGTCAAAGACGATGGTGGGGTGCTGGAAATCCTGTTGCGCGAAATTACCATAAAATGCTTGCCGGCGGAGATCCCCGAATATATTCCGGTTGACGTATCGGATCTTAAAATTGGCGACAGCGTCAATGCCGGTGGGCTGCTCCTAGACGAAAGCCTGGAGCTGGTAACCGACATTGATGAACTGCTGGTCCAGGTTTCAGTGATCCTTGAAAAAGAGGAAGAAGAAGCGCCGGAAGAGGAATCGGAAACGGAAGAGGGAGCGACAGGACTTCCGGAAGAAGGAGCGGCAGAGCAGGGCGAATAAGGGTCTGCATCTTTACCGGGAAAAGCGGGCCGGCCGGTGCTCTGGCTCGACATTTTGCAACAGGGGGAGCCGGCAGTTGTTTGCTATCGTTGGCCTGGGGAATCCGGGCCGGGAATATGAGGAGACCAGGCATAATGTCGGCTATCGGGTCACGGAGGAGCTCGCCGGAGCGCTTGCCGCCGATCGCCCGTTCCGTCTTTCAAAATCTGTGTGCGCCACGGCCGGTTTTGCCGGAAAGAAATTGGTGTTGGTGCAGCCGGTTACTTATATGAATTTAAGCGGCCGGGCGGTTGTCGAACTTTTTCGTCAATACCGGCTGTTTCCGGAAAATTTGTTGCTGGTACACGATGAACTGGATCTTCCCCTGGGATCGATACGTATTAAATCGGGGGGAAGCAGTGCCGGTCATCAGGGTGTGCAGTCGGTTATAGAAAGTTTGGGGAACGCCTCCTTTCTGCGGCTGAGATTCGGAATAGGACGACCGCCATTGACAGAAGAAGCGGCTGCCTATGTGCTGAAGCCCTTCACCGCCCCGGAACAGGAACAGGTGAGGTCCACCGTGCAGACTGCGGTGGAGGCGGTTAAGCTGCTGGTCAGGGAGGGCCCGGTGGCGGCCATGAACAGGTTTAACTAGTTACGGGCGTCCCGGGATGATTTGGAAATTGCCGGGCAGGCAATTGGGATTGCCGCTCGGGCTAAGTATATGGATCCAAAGGCTATGATGGAGGAAAGTAAACCGGTAAGCCTTACCCCACAGAGAGGTCGGGCCGCAGGCTGAAAGCCCCCGGGAAAGATCCGGTTGAAGTTCCCTCCAGAGCCGTGGGCTGAAACTCCGATTGAAATCGGAGCGGGTAGGCTCAACCGGTTCTTCCCCGTTAGCGGAAGGAGGTATCGGCAGCTGAACAGCGGTTGCCCGTATCTGTCAAGAGGGTGTCAAACCAATCAGGGTGGTACCGCGGAGAAAATCCGTCCCGTCAAGGGACGGTTTTTTTTATATTTTTATGAAGGGGGCCCACAGGCATGATTATCGTGATGAAACTGGCCGCTACCGAGCTGGAAATCGAGAAGGTCGAGGAGCGCCTGAAGCAGATGGGATTTAATTCCCATCTTATCCAAGGGGTGGAAAGAATTGTTATCGGAGCGGTAGGTGAAAAAAAAGTGGCTTTTCCCACCGGTCTGGAGATGCTTCCGGGAGTGGAAAAGGTGGTGCCGGTAATGGCGCCCTATAAGCTGGTCAGCCGGGAGACCAGGGGGGAGAATACCTTGATCTCAGTAGGGGACCTGATTGTAGGTGGAAAGGAGCTGGTGGTTTCCGCCGGGCCCTGTGCCGTGGAAAATGAGGACCAGTTGATCACCATTGCCCGCCAGGTCAAGGCGGCCGGGGCCAGAATTCTGCGGGGGGGCGCATTCAAACCGCGCACCTCTCCCTACAGTTTTCAAGGGCTGGAAAAAAAAGGGTTGACCCTGCTGGCCCAGGTCCGGGAAGAGACCGGATTGAAGGTGGTCACGGAGGTGCTGACTCCGGAGGATGTGGAGTTGGTGGCCATTCATAGCGATATACTGCAGGTGGGCGCACGGAACATGCAAAATTTTTCCCTGCTGAAAGAACTGGGTCGGGTCGGCAAGCCGGTTCTGTTAAAAAGGGGCCTGGCGGCTACCGTGGAGGAATGGCTGATGGCGGCCGAGTATATTCTGGCCGAGGGGAACAATTCGGTTATCCTGTGTGAGCGGGGAATCAGAACTTTTGAAACCGCTACCCGCAGCACCCTTGATATCAGTGCCATTCCTCTGGCAAAGCAATGGAGCCACCTTCCGGTGATCGCCGATCCCTGCCATAGCGGGGGATCCTGGCGGCTGGCCACGCCGTTGAGCCTGGCGGCGGTAGCAGCAGGGGCTGATGGATTATTGATCGAGGTGCACCACAAGCCGGAGGAGGCTCTTTGTGACGGCCCCCAATCACTTACCCCCGACAATTTCCGGCAGTTGATGAATTCGGTAGCCGGGATTGCCCCGGCGGTAGGGCGTCACCTGGCTTGCAGACCGGGGGGGGATTTTGGGCAGGGGGCGGTAAAGTGAGCGCCAAATTGGGTTATCTGGGGCCGCCGGGAACATTCTCCGAAGAGGCTGCCTTGATTTATACTCGGAACTGCCGGCGGTGTCTGGTGGAATACCCGACTATTCCAGAAATAGCGGAGGCTGTTGCCACCGGAGAACTGAAAGAAGGGTTGGTCCCTCTGGAAAATTCACTGGAGGGAGGGGTTGCGGTTACCCTGGATCTGCTGGCTTCCAGGGATGGCTTGCAAATATACCGGGAATTGATCTATCCGGTCAAACACTGCCTGCTGGCTCGGCCCGATACGACGCTCCATAATTTAAAATTGGTAGCTTCCCATTATCAGGCTTTGGGGCAGTGCCGCCGGTTTCTTGCCTGCCGGCTGGCCGGAACGTCGCTATTCCCGGTTGAAAGTACTGCCTCCGCGGCATTGAAGGCCTCCCGGGAGGAAGGGGTGGCGGCTATAGCACCCCGGCGGGCGGCAGATCTTTATGGCCTGAATTTGCTGGCGGAGGACATACAGGATAACAACCTGAATTGCACCCGGTTTGTGGTGCTGGCCGGGGCAGATCACCCCCCTACGGGGGATGACAAAACTTCGGTGGTGATCGCGGTGCCTGACGGCCCCGGGAGCCTCCATCATATTTTGAGTTATTTTGCCCGATATCATATTAACCTGACCCGGATCGAGTCCCGGCCGGCCCGAAGCCGGTTGGGGGAATATCTTTTTTTTATTGATTGCCAGGGGCACCGTTCCCGGGGGGGATTGGCCGAACTGTGGCTTGAATTGCGCCGGGAATCGAGCTGGTTGAAAATACTGGGTTCCTACCCCCGCTTTAAAGAGACCTAGCGCCAATACCCAAGGAGGAGTTGTTTTTTGACCGGGCCCGGATAATCGGAAGATTTCAGGCTAGCCTAACAGGTAGTCACTGACCATAATCACGGAGAAAAAAGTTTGAAGGTTACCTTTATCTGCCAGGGTTGTGGCGCGTTGATTGGCAGTCTCAACCTGGCCAAAATCGAACAAGATCAATTGGATCTGGATTCATTGACGGCGGAAAAGAAGGAAGATATAATAAAGAACGCTGGCGGGGATATATTCATCTATTCCCTGTGCGAATTTTGTGCGTGCCATGTTACGGTTTCAATGCCACCCGATTCCCGGTAAGGAAATCGGGTGACAGTTTTAATTGTGGAAACATTCCGAACCCGCCCCTCCGGGAGGAAAAGCATGCCTTTACAACACTGGTTAAAACTTTGGGCCAACAGCCGCCTGTTTGATGATCTGCTTTCTGGGATTCGCTCCACACCGGGGTACCGCGCTTCGGTGCGGGGGGTGGATCACCGGGCCGGCGGCTTTATGATTGCCGGCCTGGCCGAACAGGGCGGCCTGCCCACGCTGGTAATCACTGCCGATGCCGCCCGGGCGGAAAAAATATATGAGGATTTGGTTGCCTTTTTCCCCGGGTCCGAGGTTCATCTTTTACTTTCCCGGGAGCTTTTTGTTACGGGGGATCTGTTGACCAGGAGTACCGAACAGTCCAGCCAGCGCCTGCATTTTCTGAACTGGGCAAATTCCGGAAACAGGGGAATATATGTGGCCCCCCTGGGGGCGATCCTGAGCCGGGCAGTACCCCCCGAATATTGGCGCAGCCTGGCCCTGGAACTGCGCCCGGGCTGCCGGATGGATCGTGATCACCTGTTGGGGCGCCTGATCGAGATCGGCTATCAACGAGTTCCCCTGATTGAGGGCAAGGGACAGATCAGTGCCAGGGGAGAAATAATAGACATATTTCCACCGGAACAGGAACGGCCGGTGAGGGTGGAGATGTTTGAAGACACCGTGGCTTCCCTGCGCATTTTTGATCACCTGACCCAGCGTTCCACCGGTGTTTTGCCCGGGATCAGCATAAATCCGGCTCATGAACTGATCCTGACGCCGGATAAATATCGTGAACATGAAGGCAGCTTGCGCCGGGAAGGTGAACAGGCGGCGGCCAGACTGGTCCTGAACAAACAAGGGGAAGCGGCAAAGGAATTGGGCCGGAAAATTGACCGGCATCTGACCCGGCTGGCGGAACCGGGAGGCTTGGAATTGCTTTCCGCCTATTTTTCCTATTTTTATGGCCCCGGGGCTTCGGTACTACATTATTTAAACCGGCGCTCCCTGGTAATTCTGGATGAGCCCGAACAGATTGCCGAACAGGGAAACCGCCTGCGAAAAGAACTGGATGATCATTGGCGAAGTTGCCTGTTGCAGGGTGATTTTTTACCGGACAAGCTGGCGCCGGTATTTGACGAAGGGGATCTCCTGGCAGGCGTCCCCGGGGCAACGATTTCCTTTTCTCTGTTCTCCTCGGGGTGTTTGTTTGCGCCGGGTGAGGAACACACCCTGGAAGTAAAGGGGGTTCCCCATTACTACGGCCAATGGGAACTGTTTGAAAGCGATACGAGGAAATGGATGCAGGAGGGATACCGGGTGGTGGTAATGGCGGCCAGCGCGGCCCGCCGGGACGCACTGCTGGAACAGTTCAGGGATCTCGATCTTGCCGCGTCAGGAGGAGAACCGGGGTTGCCTCCCCTGCCGGACAGGGGCCGGTTGCAGGTGGTGGTGGCCGGACTGGATGAGAGCTTTATTTTGCCTTCATTGCAGCTTGCGGTAATCTCCGAGCGCAATCTGATCCCCAGGCAGCACAGAAAAAAGATGCTCGCCCGCCGGCAGGGGATTGCCTTACGGGATTACCGGGAACTCGCCCCGGGTGATTATGTAGTTCATGAACAGCACGGGATTGGGAAATACCTGGGTCTGAGCACGCTAGAAGTCGGCGGATTGCAAAAGGATTATTTGCAGGTGAAATACCGGGGAGCAGACAAGCTATATATTCCGGTGGAACAAATTCAATTGATCCAGAAGTATATCGGAGAACAGGGCAAACAACCGGCCTTGCACAGTTTGGGGGGAGGGGAATGGCAGAGGCTGAAAAACAAGGTGAACGCCTCGATCCGGGAAATGGCTGAAGAGCTGCTGGTCATATATGCCGGCCGTCAGGCCTCCCCCGGCTATGCTTTTGGGCCGGATCATTTCTGGCAGCAGGAATTTGAAAGCCGGTTTCCATATGAAGAAACACCCGACCAGCTGCAGGCCATCGCCGATGTAAAGCAGGATATGGAAAAACCACAGCCTATGGATCGATTGATCTGCGGCGATGTGGGCTATGGAAAAACCGAGGTGGCCCTGAGAGCAGCGTTCAAAGCTGCGGTGGAAGGAAAGCAGGTGGCGCTCCTCGTTCCCACCACTATTTTGGCCCAACAGCATTTTCGCACCTTCGAGGAACGTCTGGATGATTTCCCCCTGAAGGTGGCACAGATAAGCCGTTTTGTTTCCCCCCAGCAGCAGAAGGAAATTTTGAAACAGCTGGCGGAGGGAAAGGTTGACATTATCATTGGCACCCACCGCCTTTTGTCCAGAGATGTAAAATTTCATGATCTGGGATTGTTGATCATAGACGAGGAACAGCGGTTCGGGGTTCGGCACAAGGAAAAAATCAAGAAACTGCGACTGGAAGTGGATGTACTGACCATGACCGCCACCCCGATCCCCCGCACGATGCATCTTTCGGTAATCGGAGTCAGGGACCTGAGTGTCATTGAAACTCCGCCTGAGAACCGGTATCCGGTCCAAACCTTTGTGCTGGAATACTCCGATCAGTTGGTAACAGAGGCCATCCGAAGGGAGCTGAACCGACGGGGTCAGGTCTACTTTGTATTCAACCGCGTACAGGGGATCAATGCTTTCGCGGAGCGTTTGCAGGAACTGGTGCCGAAAGCCAGGATTGCGGTTGGCCATGGGCAGATGCCGGAAACCAGGCTGGAACGGGTGATGAACGATTTTCTGGAACAAAAATATGATGTACTGGTAAGCACCACTATTGTGGAGGCAGGGTTGGATATCCCCAATGTGAACACCATGATTATTTATGAGGCCGACAGGTTTGGCCTGGCTCAGCTCTATCAGCTCCGGGGTCGGGTGGGCCGTTCCAACCGCCTGGCCTATGCCTTTTTAACCTATAGCAAACAGAAGATCCTGACCGAGGAGTCGAGGAAGAGGCTGCAGGCAATCAAGGAATTTACAGAGTTGGGCTCGGGCTTCAAGATCGCGCTCCGGGATCTGGAGATTCGCGGCGCCGGCAACATGTTGGGCGCGGAACAGCACGGATTTATGGCCGCAGTGGGTTTTTATTTATATTGCCGGCTTCTGGAACAGGCCATTGCCGATCTAAAGCAAGAAAAAAGGGAAGAGCCGCGGCTCTCCCCCCGAATTGATCTCAAACTGAGCGCGTTTATACCCAGTTCCTATATTGCCAGCCAGGATCAGAAAATTGATTTTTACCAGCGGATTTATACCTCCGGCAGCACCCGGGAACTGGTGGCCCTGGAAGAAGAGCTTCAGGACCGGTACGGGGTTTTGCCGCTTTCGGTTACAAATCTGCTGGGGGTGGCCCGGCTGAAGGTATTGGCTTTGGAAACCGGGGTGGAGCTGATTCAACAGGAGCCCGAAGGGGTGGTAATTCATTTTGATCCGAATACCCAGCTCAATCACCACCTGCTTTTATCCATGGTCCGGGGTTCTGCCGGAAAGGTTGCCCTTCAGAGCGGGAAAAAGGTGACGATCAGGATAAAATGCGAACGGGGGCGGCCGGTCCTTGACGCCCTGATCGGCTGGTTAACAGACTGGCAGGCTCTCTCTCGTCGCCTGGAGGAGCTATCGACGGTCAAGTAACAGATACGGGTAGGCCGGAGGTTCAAAGTCGGGCTGGAAATGTATAAAACCATATCCCGGGATGAATACTAACAAGGAAAGTTTGGCAGATTTTACGAACCAATAAAGGAGGAAACGGACTTGAAAGCCACCGGGATAGTAAGGCGGATCGACGATCTGGGCCGGGTAGTGATCCCCAAGGAAATAAGAAGGACTCTCAGAATTCGGGAGGGTGATCCCTTGGAGATCTTTATCGATCGCGACGGAGAAGTAATCCTCAAAAAATATTCACCCATCGGGGAATTGGGGGAATTTGCCCAGGAGTATGCCGACGCCCTTCACGAATCGCTGGGCCACATTGCCTGTATTGCGGACCGCGATGCCATAATTGCAGTTTCCGGAGCGCCAAAAAAAGAATTTATCAACCGCTCGCTGAGCAGCGCGGTCGAACAGGTTATTGAGAACCGGAAGGCGGTACTTATTAACGGCACCGGGGAACATGATCTGTACCGGGAAGCGGAAGAAGGAGGAAGCCCGCGCTTTGCCAACGAGGTTATTGCGCCCATCGTCTGTGAAGGCGACCCCATCGGAGCGGTGATTATGGGCAGCCGGGATCCGGCGGTTAAGATGACTGATTTGGAAATGAAAATGGTGGAAACGGCAGCCTCGTTCCTGGCCAAACAGATGGAGCAATAATTATTAAGCCGATGCTTGATACTGTCGGGGTTTGTCATGGTAAACTGGGGAGAGTATTGTATAGATCTTGGTTTGAGGGGAAGGAAGGGCTTTGTCCAGCCACAGTACTTTTGTCAGAGGGGCAGCCATACTGGCGGCGGCGGGGGTAGTGGTTCGCCTGATGGGGGCTGCTCTTCGAATTGTCCTGGCCTCGCCGGTCTTTTTGGGGGATAAGGGGATCGGCCTCTACCAGATGGCCTATCCCATATTCTCTACCCTGCTGACAGTATCAACAGCGGGGATTCCAGTGGCCATATCAAAACTTGTTGCTGAAAACCTGGCCCTGTCAAATTACAAACAGGCTTTCCGGGTGTTCCGGTTTGCTCTGGTAATTCTCACTTTCAGCGGGCTGGTAATTACGGCGGCCATGCTGGGTGGGGCCGGGTTTATTGCCCGGGTGATTATCAAGCAGCCGCGGGCGTATTATTCGCTGGTGGCAATCTCCCCGGCCATTTTTTTTGTGACCGTCATGTCTGTGTTCAGGGGTTTTTTCCAGGGGCGGCAAAAAATGCTCCCCACAGCAATATCTCAACTGGTCGAACAGTTGGGCAGAGTAGCCGCTTCTGTTTATCTGGTAATCACCCTGTTGCCCAGGGGGCTCGAATTTGCAGCTGCCGGGGCTTCATTCGGGGCGGTCATCGGCAGTATACTCGGGTTGACGGTCCTGCTGTTTATGTTTTTAGGGGACAGGCCGAAATATAAAGAGCTCGAATTGGGTTCCTCCTCGCCCGGGGGGGAGGGATTTAAGAAAATTGTCAGTCAAATTTTCCGGCTGGCGGTGCCCATAACCCTGGGCAGTCTGATCATGCAGCTGTTCAATCTGATCGATCTGGCGGTGGTCACCCGCCGTCTCCAGGCGGCGGGATTTTCTGTGGAAAGAGCCACTGCTTTATACGGCCAGCTGACCGGTATGGCCGGCTCGGTGATCTATTTCCCCAATGTGGTGGTGATCGCTTTGGGGGTAAGCCTGGTTCCGGCAATTTCAGAAGCCTTGGCCCGAAAGAGTTTCAAACTCATCACCGGCCGGACATCACTCGCAGTCAAGATTACCGTACTGTTCTCTTTGCCGGCAGCAGTGGGCCTGTATACACTGTCTACACCGATAACCGTGCTGCTGTTTACAGCCGAGGCTGTCGAAGCGGCTGCCCCGCTGGCGGTTTTATCCTGGTCGGTGATTGCCCTGTCGCTGTATATTACCAGCACCAACATTATGCAGGGGCTGGGCCGCCCTGCAATTCCGGTGCTGAATATGGTTTACGGGGGGTTGGTGAAAGGTGCCCTGTGCTGGATGTTAACCGCCAACCCATCCTGGAACGTCATGGGCTCGGCGGCGGCATCGCTGATCGGGCTGGCTGTGGCGGCCATAGCGAACCTGTATTATCTGGCCCGCCTGACCGGATGGAGATTCAGGACCCCGGATCTGGTGCTGTGGCCGGGAATATCTGTAGTGGTGATGGCGGCGGTGGTTCATGTTATGTACAGGGGGTTGTTCTGGCTGTCGCGCCTCCTCCGGTTTGCTCCGGGGGCGGCAAACGGAGTGGCGGTGTTGGGAGCCATTGCGGCGGGGGTAGCCGGCTACGGGCTGTCCCTGTTATTGTCCGGGGGAGTAAACCGGGAAGATTTGAGCCTGATTCCCAGGGCGGGAAGGCCGTTGATAAAATTTGCGGAAAAATATAATCTATTACGAAAGTAAAGGGGTGTCCGATGAGCACCATACATATTATCGGCTTGGCTCCCGGTAGACAGGGGTTAACAAACGATGCCTGGAATGCGCTGCGGCAGGGCCGGCCTTTATATCTGCGAACTTCCCGCCACCCGATAGCCGTGCATTTGACCGGCCGGGGTATAACTTATAAAACTTTTGATCGTCTTTTTCGTTTCAAGCAAGGCCTGAGGCAGGTGTACCGGCACATAGCTCGAACATTGATCAGGGATGCGCTTAAGTACGGAGAAGTTTATTACGCGGTTCCCGGAAACCCAATGGCCGGGGAAACGGCAGTGATACAATCGCTGTCCGCTTCCTCGCAAAGGGGAATATGGGTACACATAATACCCGTCCCGGGGTTTGTAGATCCCTTGCTGGAGGCTTTGCACCTGGATCCCCTGTGCGGGGTAACCGTGCTTGAGGGATTGCATCTGGGTCATCAATTGCGCGAACCCTGCCAGCAACATCTGATTCTGGCCCGGGTTTACAGCCAGAAGACGGCCTCCGGGATCAGGCGGGCCCTGATGAAGCTTTATCCTGCTGATTTTCCGGTAACCATCATCGAACAGGCGGAATTTCCCGGGGGAAAAATTCGGTGTCTTCCCCTGTGCCGGTTGGATTGCCGCCCCTGGTTCGGCCCTTCCACCGCGTTATACCTCCCTCCGGCGGGTGGATACCGGTTGGGGGATTTGTTGGCAGTCATGGCCCGGTTGCGCCGGGATTGTCCCTGGGATCGCCGGCAGACTCATCACAGCCTGAGACCCTATCTGGTGGAGGAAGCCTATGAGGTGGTGGCGGCCATTGATCAGAAGGATCCGGCCGCCATCAGGGAGGAGCTGGGAGACCTGCTGTTGCAGGTGGTGTTTCACAGCCAAATTGCCAGGGAAAAGGGTAAGTTTACCATCTATGAAGTGATTGAGGGGGTAGTAAAAAAGTTAATTCGCCGTCACCCCCATGTGTTCGGGGATGAAACGATTGTCACGGAAGAGAGGGTTCTCAAGCGATGGCAGCAGATCAAATTACAGGAGAAAGGGGGTAGGGGACCGGATCTGAAAAAAGAAGGCTCAGGATTGCCGTCACTGTTAAAAGCCCTCAAGGTGCAGCAAAAGGCTGCCGGGGTGGGTTTTGATTGGCCGACTATGGATGGCGCCATGGACAAGCTGCGGGAAGAAATGCTAGAATTGGAAGATGCATGCCGCCGGGAAAATTGGGCAAAAATAGAGGAAGAACTGGGGGATCTAATGTTTGCCACGGTAAACGTATCCCGGTTCTTAAAAATGAACCCGGAACTGGTACTGAACAGAGCCATAAAAAAATTTGTAAATAGATTTGAATATGTCCGACGGCAGGTAGAGAGTTCCCACCGCCCATTTTCCAGTTATTCCCTAGAAAAACTGGATGAGTGGTGGGAAAAGTCCAAGAAATATAGCGAAAATTAGTTGATTTAGCAGGATACCCCAACAATTTAGCGAACTATCTCGTAAGCGGCTGGTAGCCTATTAATTACTATTCAGGAGGGATTTGTTAAGTGAATAAATCAGAACTTGTGGAGGTTGTTTCCGAAAAGGCAGAAGTCACCAAAAAGGTGGCCGAGAAGGTTGTAAACGCAGTGTTTGACAGTATAACCGACAGCCTGGTAAACGGGGATAAAGTACAGGTGATCGGTTTCGGCACATTCGAGGCACGCCACCGTGAAGCCAGAGAAGGACGCAATCCGGCTACCGGTGGAAAAATAATGATCCCCGCGCTGAGAGTGCCTGTATTCAAAGCCGGCAAAAACCTCAAAGAAAAAGTAAGATAGGCAGCATTCAAACCGTTAAAGTACGCGTACGTTGGATCTGAAATCCAGGTCTCCCCGTTTAAGGGACCTGGATTTTTTTATCACGAACGAAATGGGGCCATAAATTCATTCAGCGCCTGGACATATTTCGTTAGGCCCGTCATATCGCCGGAAAAATTCTACCTATACGCCGGAATCGGTCATGCTTCTCTCCGGATTTCCCTCGTTTGGAACCTGCCGTGCTGATCTTTTTAAAAATAATATCTATCCTCGGTATAAGTTTCGGATTAAACCGGAGAATAAATTTAAACAGTATCAAAGGAGAATCCTGGCATGAGAACAAGAATGGCCGCCATAGCGGTGTTTGTGTTTGCCCTGATACTGCTGGCCGGGGGGGGATGCCGGTGGTTTCAGTCGAGCCCGCAGATTCCCAAGGAAATCAGGGTAAAGAAAGGAGCCGAACCTACACTCAAGGTGTATTTACACAAAACCGGGGAGATAAAAGAGGTGCCTCTAGAAGAATATATTGCCGGGGTAGTGGCGGCGGAAATGGATCCCGGATGGCCGGTGGAGGCTCTGGCGGCCCAGGCGATGCTGGCCCGCAGCTTTACCCTGCAAAAAATCGAGGAAAAAGGTGGGGTGCCGGAACATGGTGCCCATGCCTCCACAGATATCAAGGAATTCCAGGCCTATGATTCAACCCGGATAAACGACAGGGTACTTCAGGCGGTGGAGAAAACCCGGGGAGAAGTATTTGTTTACCGGGGGGGCTTTATCAGGGGCTGGTTCCATGCCTATGCCGGGCCAAAGACCGCCCTGGCCGACGAAGGGCTGGAATTTGAGGGGAAGAATCCCCCTTATATTCAGATCGTATCCAGCCCGGGGGGAAAAATAATTCCGGAAACCGAGGGAAACTGGAGTGCTTCCTTTTCACTTGCGACGGTACAGGAAGCCGTAGGCGAGGTAACCGGAACAGATCCCGGGCCGATTACGGGGGCAAAAGTCAGCGCCACCGGCCCTTCGGGGAGAGCTACCAGGATTACCTTCAACGGGACGGATGTTCCCGCGGCCTCGCTGCGCCTGGCTTTGGGAAGCACAGAAATGCGCTCTACCATGCTTGATTCCCTCGAAATTTCCGGTGAAACCCTGGCCATGTCCGGGACAGGTTACGGACATGGGGTGGGGATGTGCCAGTGGGGCGCCCGGGCGTTGGCCGAAGAGGGATGGCCCGCGGAAAAGATTATCAATTATTTTTTCAAAGGGGTGGAGATGGTGAAGCTGTGGGATTAAACTTTTGAACCGGTGGGCTATTTCAGATCGCCGGCTCATATATTTCTTATGGACAGGGCATGAGCAAAAGCCCGAAAAAAGCAGGGTACTGTCCCTCCTGATAAAGAGGTGAAACCGGTGGAGGATAAATACACCTTTAGAACCGGGCAACATCGATTGGTAATCGATAACCGGGAACGCACCGAAGTGTTCGGGGTAGTGCATGTGGATAGTTTTGATGAGGAAGAGGTGGTTATGGAAACGGAGTTGGGAATGCTGGCGGTACGGGGTGAGAATCTGCATATAAGACATCTAAATCTGGAACAGGGCGAAGTGGTGATTGAGGGGCTGGTCCTGGAATTGGCATATGCCGAGGATAAAGGACACAGCAGAGGCAAAGGGGTTTGGCAGCGGATTTTCAAATAGCGGGGGGCTATTAATGCCCGATCAGTTTATTTTGTTTGTGGAAGCGACGGCACTGGGGCTTTTACTGGGGATTTATTATGATATTTTCCGGGCCATAAGAGCTTGTTGCCGGATCAGGAATCTGCCCCTGGTTTTTGTTACGGATAGTTTGTTTTGGTTCACCGCCACCATATATTGCATGTGGTTTATTTTTTATTATCGTTGGGGCGAGATCTATACCTTCACCTACCTGGGCCTGGCGGCAGGAGCCACAGTATATTTCTGCTGTTTCAGCCCCTGCCTGTTCAAGTTTTGGTTCAGGGTCATTTCAGTTTTGGTACAGGCAGGGACATTAATCCGGCGGGCGCTCTGGCGGGCTAGCGCGATCGCGGTCTATCCGGCCGGCCGGCTCTCGGCAGGAGTGGCAGGATTAAAAAGAATCGGAAATATCCCTGCTGTAAGAAGGATTTTTTGCCATATCTCCCGAAAAAAGAAATAACGATTTGCATAAAATTTGCGAATGCGGCTCGGGAGAAAAAATGGCTTTCATGAAAACCCGTTCCAAGGTAACCCGGATCAAAAAACGCGCTGAGTTCACAGTACAAAAACTGGTGGCAACATGCGGGCTTTTGCTGGCAATATTTCTGGCGGCAATTATGATCGTGCAGGCGGATCAGTATTACCGGCTCAAACAGGAAATCCTTGCCTCCCAAGCCCGGCTTGACCAATATGAAGCCCGCCGCCAATGTATCCAGGAGGAGATAGAAAGGCTCAATGATAATGAATATATTGAATTGCTGGCCAGAAAATACCTGGGCCTGGTGAAACCCGGGGAAATAGTTTTTCAATTAAATGATTGACAAGCCTTTTACAGAGGCTATAATTTAGCTATGCTTTAGGTGGGATTATTAAATTAAGGAGGAGTATTTTCAGGCATGCCCGTGAAAGTAGGAAATATTGTGGAGGGGGTGGTAACCGGGATCACTAATTTTGGTGCGTTTATACTGCTCCCCGGCGGAGACACCGGGCTGGTGCATATTTCCGAGGTGGCCGATTCTTATGTCAAGGATATCCATGACTATCTGAAAAAAGATGACCGAGTGGAGGTCAAGATCCTTTCGGTTGACAGTAGTGGCAAGATCGGCCTTTCAATCAGACGAGCCCGCAAAGAATCATCCCGGTATTCCAGGAAAGAAGATCGGTGCAGCTTTGAAGATAAGCTGACCAGGTTTATGAAGGAGAGCGATGAGCGGCTTCAGGACCTGAAACGCAACACCGAATCCAAACGGGGGGGCAGAGGTACTTTCAGGGAGGCATTCTAGCCTAAAGTGCCATGAATCATCCATATGTCTATGCTGAACACTCTCAAGGGGGTGTTTTTTTTGTTGTGATCCCGCACCCCGTGCAATTAATTAATTCGATTTTGTTTTACCCGTGCAGACTAAAAACGAATAATTTTTACCGGATCGTGTTTCCTAAAATAGCAGGCTTTACCGGTAAACGGTGAGGGCTGTTTAAATTTGTCGCAATAAAAAATTACCGGGTTTCCAAAAAATGACATACATTTTGGAACCGGGCTTGTACAATAGGGCTGCCCAGAGGAGGTGACCCGGTAATGAGAGCAGAGGGGACAAGTTTAGCCCCTGAGGCTGCCTTTAAATCGAAAGGCGGAATGGGGCGTCTACTCGGCCATAAAACCCTTTTACAGTGGGGACAGGCTCTAACGTCCAGTGTTATCCCGCTGGCGGTGGCGGGATTCACTCTGGGAAGGGCCTCGGTGTTGGGCGAAGTAGCGCCATTTGGAGCCGCTTTCTGGCTGGCGGCATTGAGGGAAATGCCGCCCTTGAGCATCTTGGCAGCCGCTTCTGTTCTAGCCGGCCGGGCCAATTCAGGCGGAATCTGGCCGGCGGTTTATCTCCTGGCGGCAATGAGTGTGGTGTGGATGTTGGAGGGACTATCCCTGCGGCTGTTTAAACGCCGTTGCCCCCTGGTAATTTCAGCGGTGGTGTTGATGGTGGTCAGCCGGGCGGGAGCCCTCACGGGTTTGAAAACCCTCTATTCCATTGAATCGCTATTTTTGGTTCTGGAGGTATTAACAGGTTGCCTGGCAGCAGCAATTATGGCGCCGGGGATGCGACACCTGTATTGCCTCCCCCGGAGCCGCGATCGACCGGCACGACCCCTGCCGGAGGAAGCAGCTGCCATTTTGTTTCTTTATGCCTTGTTCCTGACGGGGCTGAGGGGGCTTTCCGCCGGCAGCCTGTCTGTAGAGGTTGCCGTTTGCCTGCTGAGCCTCCTGATAATTGCCCATCTGTCGGGGGCGGCCGGGGGATCCGCTATGGGAATAATAACAGGGACAATTTTGGGGTTGGGAAACCCTGGCACTTATGCCATACTAGGGTCCCTCTCCTTTAGCGGTTTTTGGGCAGGGTTGCTGAAACAGTACGGCCGGTGGGGCTGTGCGGCCGGATTTCTTTTCTCTGTGCCCCTGTTGTATTTGTTGGCCCCGGAGGATTTGCCCGGCGTTTTCTGGAGAGAAGGCCTGCTCTCTCTGGTCATATTCCTGGCCATTCCCTCCGGCTATCTTCAGAAGTTGTCGCTTCAACTTCAGAAGGCGGGTCTGGGCGGATATGCAGGGGTGAGCGAGAAACCCTGCCGGATAGTGGCCGGGCGAATAGGGCGGCTGATCAGCCTGTTCCGGGAGCTTTCCTCCGGCTTGAATCAGCGGGAGGATCTTGAAAGCTGCAGGGGAGATGAGCACTATCCCTTGCTGGAGGACCTGATGGATCGGGTTTGCCGATCATGTTTATATAAAAAAAGATGCTGGGAAAAGGATCTTTTCAGCCACCATCGGCTGATACTGGATCTCCTGGCTAGGGCAGAAACAGAAGGGGAGGTAACGGAGGCTCATCTGCCGCCTGCCTTCCGGGAAAGATGCCACCAACCCGGAGTTCTGGTAAAAGCCATCAATAACCTGCAGGAGGTGTGGCAGCTAAACCGGTACTGGGAACAAAAGGTTAATGCGGGGAAAAAGCTGGTTTCCAGCCAGTTGGAAGGGCTGGCCCAGGTCATGGAAGAACTGACTTGGGAAATAGAACGAGAACCACTTTCGCCCGAAGGGGGCGAGCAGGCGCCCTGCTTTAATCTTGAACTGGGACTGGCTCAAAAAGCCGGCAGGAACCAACAGGTCTGCGGTGACTATTACAGCCTGATCGAGCTCGATACGGGCCGGCAGGCGATCATTCTGGGCGACGGCATGGGAAACGGTTCTCAGGCTGCTGAGGACAGCAGGACTGCGGTAGGCATGTTGGAAAAGCTCCTGGAGGCAGGGCTTTCCACTGAAACAGTCCTGCGCACCGCCAACTCTTTGTTGCAGCTCCGTTCCCGAGAAAGTTTCGTGGCCGTGGAGATGGCCCTGCTCGACCTCCGGAGAGGGGAGGCAGAACTTCTTAAAATAGGAGCAGCCCCCGGATTTCTGGTTAGGGAAAAAGAAATCCTTCAATTGGGGGCTTCCTCCCTTCCGTTGGGAATACTGTCCAGCATTGAGGCCGAGCGTCACCTGACCAGGCTCCAGCCCACCGATCTGCTGGTATTGACAACCGATGGGGTGGCAGATCCCGATGGGGAAAGCATATGGCTTGAACCTTTCCTCCGGAAATGGGAAAACTGCCCCCCTCAGGTGGTCGCCGATCGCATCCTGGAGGAGACGCTGCGCCGGTGCGGCGGGTTTCTGCGGGACGATCTGACGATAGTTGTTTCCCGGTTGGTTCGGTTAACCGGCAACAGTGCCTAATCGGGAACACAACTTGTATTCGTGAGGCCAAATTGGCGGCCCTTTGAATTCCGGCAACCTGCTCAAAACAGGTTGCTTTTTTTGTCCATGGAGGCCGTAAAGCTAGGGATGTATTGCCGGGCAACCCGGCGGACACCCAACAATCAACATGAACGGCCGGTTTCGGGAGTATTATCCTCCCTCGGATCTTCAAATTCCGGTGAAACACGGAGCATATGAACATAATATGGTAAAATATCAACAGGGGAGGTGTTGGGTTGCTGATCACCGAGGTGGAAGCGTATATCAATCGTCACCGCTTGCTTGACGCCGGGGACCGGGTGTTGGCGGCGGTGTCCGGTGGCCCCGACTCGCTGGCAATGCTTCATATTTTGCACAGTCTGGCCATCAGGCTTCATTTCAAGCTGGCAGTGGCTTGCCTGGATCATCGTTTTCGGCCGGAATCGAGACAGGAAATGCTGGCGGTGGGCCGGCTGGCCAGGCGGTGGGGGCTTCCTTTTTTTGGGGCTTCGGTGGATGTTCCTTCCCTAATAACAAAATGGGGAATTTCTCCCCAGGCGGCTGCCAGAAAAATGCGCTACCGGTTCCTGCTGTCTGCGGCCGGTAATTGGGAGGCCGGCAAAATTGCCCTCGGTCACCACCAAAATGATCAGGTGGAGACGCTGTTGTTTAATTTTTTACGGGGAACCGGTGTGGATGGTTTATGCGGCATGGCGCCCGGGCGCAGGCTCGGGAAGCGCCTGCTGATCCGTCCCCTGTTGGAAATTACCCGTGAACAGATCGAGGCTTACTGCCGGGATCACCGCTTGCGCCCGTTTACAGATCCCAGCAATCAAAGCGGGATCTATACCCGAAACAAAATACGGCTGGAGCTGATTCCCCACCTTGAAAACTGTTATAATCCCCGCCTGTCGGAGGCTCTGATCCGGTTGTCCAAACTGGCGGCAGCAGATCGGGATTTTCTGCAACAAACTGCAGCCAGGGAATTTCGTAAAATATCACGCCGCCAGGGGAACAGGCTGATTCTGGATGCTTGCTCCCTGGACGGGCTTCCGGCTGCATTGAAGGGAAGGGTAAGCAGGTTGGCGCTTCTTCAGGTATCACCGGCGGCAGAAGTGGGTTGGAAACAGGTTCAGCAGTTGATCGCGCTCGGTAGCAGTTGCACACCGGCAGCGGAGCTTCAACTTCCCGGCGGAGGGCGAGTTTATCGTTTCCGGAACCGTCTGATATTTACTCCTGTTGCTCCCGCCAAGCCTCCCGTGGTGAAGGCTGTCCGGCTCAGTATTCCCGGGGAGACCGAGCTGCCCTGGGCAAAAGGAAAAATTGTAGCCAGGTTGATCCCTGCAAAATTACTGGAGTGGCCTCCCCCCCCGCGGGCAGCTTATTTGGACCTAAAACAGCTTCCCGAAACCCTTTGGGTCCGAACCCGCTGGCCGGGAGCCCGGTTTTACCCCCAGGGTTCACCGGGGGGTAAAAAGCTGAAAAACTTTTTTATCGATCAGAAAGTTCCCCGACACTTAAGGGATCGCTGGCCGCTGGTGACATCGGGAGATAATATTGTGTGGGTGGTGGGAAAAAGGATCGGCCATCTCTACCGCATAACGGCGGGAACCACCGAGGCGGCGGTTTTGGAATTGGTACTATCAACAAAAGAATATTTTAGCCGTTGCAGCCATTAAGTAAGCACGCCTAAATCAAGGCCGATGAAGATAAAGGAGAGGAGAAGCGGTGAGAGAGACACTGGAATTGCTTTTATCCAAGGATCAAATCGATGCCCGCGTGGGCGAGCTGGCGGAGCAGATCACGGAGGATCACCCAAACAACAGGCTGGTTTTGATCTGCATTTTAAAAGGGGCCGTAATATTTTTAGGGGATCTCATGCGCAAGATGAGGCTGCCGGTAGAAATAGATTTTATGGCTGTTTCAAGTTACGGACAGTCTGATTTTTCCTCGGGAGTAGTTCGAATTTTAAAGGATCTGGATCAAAGTATTGAGGACAGGGATGTCCTGTTGGTAGAGGATATTGTAGACACGGGCTTGACTCTCAATTATCTCTGTAAAAACATTTTACAGCGTCGGCCCCGGTCACTGAAGGTAGTGACTCTGCTGGACAAACCGGAGCGCCGGAAAATTGAGTTTACCCCCGATTACCTTGGGTTTTCCATACCCGATTACTTTGTAGTCGGTTACGGTTTGGATTTTAATGAGCGGTACCGTCACCTTCCCGATATTTGCATCCTGAAAAGCGGGGAACCTGTGCAGGGGTAAAGCAGGGAGGTGGAAACTGCCGCCTTATTTACAGTTTTTTTAAAGGTCTGCTTTATTGTATATAAGACGGGTGTATGTTAAAATAGTATATCCAGCCCACAGGAAGGATGCATGCTTTGAATACTTTTTTCAGGCAGATCACATTTTATCTGGTCATTATACTGGTAGCGATTATCCTCCTTTCCACGTTGTTAAACAACAATGAAAAACTCCCGGAGGAAATTGAATATAACACCTTCATTCAACAGGTTAATCGGAATCAGGTGAGGGAGGTTACCATGTACGGCGGGGAGGAGATTGTGGCGGTATTGAAGGACGGGCAGGCTGTCAAGACAGTGCGCCCCCCTGATCACGATCTCACACCGCTGTTACTGGAAAAAAACATACCTCTCAAAACTCCTCCCAAGCAGGGGCCCAAGTGGTGGCAGAGCGCCTTTACCTACCTGATACCTTTCCTCATGCTGTTCGGGATATTCTTTTTTTTCATGCAGCAAAGCCAGGGCGGCGGCAACAGGGTGCTTAATTTTGGTAAAAGCAGAGCACGGCTTCACAATGAAGGAACCCGGCGCAAGGTAACTTTTGAGGATGTGGCCGGCGCCGACGAAGAAAAGGCCGAACTGGTGGAGGTGGTGGATTTTTTAAAGGAGCCCAAGAAATTTATTGAACTGGGAGCACGGATCCCCAAGGGAATCCTGCTGGTAGGCCCTCCCGGGACAGGGAAGACTCTGCTGGCCCGGGCGGTGGCCGGAGAGGCGGGAGTGCCCTTTTTCAGTATCAGCGGCTCGGATTTTGTGGAAATGTTTGTGGGTGTCGGTGCCTCCCGGGTTAGGGATCTGTTTGAAAACGCTAAGAAAAATTCTCCCTGCATCGTGTTTATTGATGAAATAGATGCTGTGGGGCGCCAGCGGGGAGCGGGGTTGGGCGGAGGCCATGATGAAAGGGAACAAACCCTAAACCAGCTATTAGTGGAGATGGATGGTTTTGATGTGAATGAAGGGATCATTATTCTGGCGGCGACTAACCGTCCGGATATTTTGGATCCGGCGCTGCTCCGTCCGGGCCGTTTTGACCGGCAGATTACGGTTAATTTCCCCGATGTCAAGGGACGTGAGGAAATATTAAAGATACATTCCCGAAACAAGCCCATAAAATCGGAGGTTGATTTAAAGGTAGTGGCCCGCAGGACCCCCGGATTTACCGGAGCCGATCTTGAAAACGTAATGAATGAAGCGGCTCTCCTTACTGCCCGCCGGAACGGCAGGCAGTTGGGCATGCAAGATCTGGAAGAGGCCATTGACAGGGTTATTGCCGGCACAGAGAAAAGAAGCCGGGTAATCAGTGAATTTGAAAAGAAAATTGTAGCTTATCATGAGGCGGGTCATGCTTTGGTAGGTTACCTGCTTCCCAACTCGGACCCGGTGCATAAGGTGTCCATTATCCCCCGGGGGAGGGCCGGCGGCTATACCCTCATGCTTCCGGAAGAAGATCGTTATTATATGACCAAATCGGAACTCTTGGATAGGGTAAGCACCCTCCTGGCGGGGAGGGTGGCCGAGCAGCTGGTACTCGATGAGGTGAGCACCGGTGCTCAAAACGATCTGGAAAGGGCCACCTCCATAGTTCGCCAGATGATCATGGAATATGGTATGAGCGATGCTTTGGGTCCGATTACCTTTGGCAAAAAGCATGACCAGGTGTTTCTGGGGCGGGATTTGGCGCGGGATCGGGATTTTAGCGAAGAAGTGGCCAAGGCTATTGATCAGGAAATACGGGATACCGTGGACCGCTGTTATAAGCGGGCCCATGAAGTAATGAGCAGTCACCGGCAGAAGCTGGAGATGATTGCTCAGGCTCTTTTGGAACAGGAGACTCTTAATGCTGAAGAAATATCTGCCCTTATGGAGGGTCAGCCATTGGAAAAGCCTGAACCGGAGGAAATGGCATCTCCCGTTCAGGGGCCGCAGGAGGATGTGGAAGAAACGACGGCAACCAAAAAGGCCCTGGCCGGGAAGCAAGGGGCCTTGCCTGGGAAGAGTGTTGATGTGGGGGTTTCGTTTTGTTCCGGCGATGACGGCGCCTCTCCGGAGGAAGGCTAGAAAATTTGGGGGGTCCCTTTTTCTATCCCCGATCATGCAATAGGGGCAGCGAGGCAACAGTATCTGCTAAAGGAATCATAAAACACGGGAATGATTTGATGGTTGCTGTACCGTGAACCGGCGAAATTAACCGTCCCTGGAATGGGGGGGTTAGTTTTTTTTTATCATGTTCAAGGAGGTTTTTTGATGCGGAAAAAACTGGATCCCAACAAATACCAGGATTGGGAGATCGCCGAAGCTGCCGAGGCCAGTATGAAAACGGTTCACCAGTTGGCCGATGAGCTGTGCCTGGAAAAAGAAGAGCTGTTGCCTTACGGTCATTATGTAGCCAAGGTGGATTTCAGAAAAGTACTGGCCAGGCTGCAAGGACGGCCTAACGGAAAATACATTAATGTGACTGCCATTACTCCCACCCCTCTGGGAGAGGGAAAATCTACAACTACCATGGGTTTGACTCAGGGGATGGGGCAGCGGGGGCGAAATGTGTTTGCCACTCTTCGCCAGCCTTCGGGAGGGCCGACTATGAATATCAAGGGTTCAGCCGCTGGAGGCGGGCATGCCCAATGTATTCCCCTGACCGCATTTTCCCTGGGGCTGACCGGGGATATCAATGCGGTCATGAACGCCCACAACTTGGCCATGGTGGCTCTTACCTCCCGATTGCAGCACGAATTCAATTCCAGCGACGCTTTTTTAAAACGCAGAGGTCTTGAACGTTTGAATATCGATCCCAGAAACGTGGAGATGAAGTGGGTGATGGATTTTTGTGCACAGGCCCTGAGAAATATAATCATTGGCCTGGGTACAAAAAAAGACGGGCTGATGATGGCCTCCGGATTTGCTATTGCCGTTTCCTCCGAAGTGATGGCCATTTTGGCCATGGCCAGGGATTTGAAGGATATGCGGGAGCGCATGGGCCGAATAGTGGTAGCCTATGACAAGCAGGGTAACGCCATTACCACCGAAGATCTCGGGGTGGCCGGGGCCATGACTGCCTGGATGCTGGAAGCGATAAATCCCAATTTGATGCAGACCCTGGAGGGGCAGCCCGTATTTGTCCATGCCGGCCCCTTTGCCAATATTGCGGTGGGCCAGTCGTCCATTATTGCCGACCGGGTGGCCCTGAAACTTGCGGACTACGTAATTACCGAGTCGGGCTTTGCTGCAGATATCGGGTTTGAAAAGTTCTGGAATATCAAATGCCGTGAATCTGGGTTGGCACCCAACTGTGCAGTGGTGGTCGCTACCGTCCGTGCCCTGAAGTGTCATGGCGGGGCGCCGTTGCCCCTGCCCGGGAAACCGCTGGATGCGTCCTACGCGCGGGAAAATTTAGGGTGGGTTGAGAAGGGCTGCCTGAACCTGATCCACCATATCAACACCATCCAGAAAGCGGGAATAAGTCCTGTGGTCTGCATAAATGCTTTTCATACCGACACGGAAAATGAAATCAGGCTGGTTCGCCGCCTGGCTGAGGCTGCAGGGGCCAGGGTGGCGGTTTCCACTCACTGGCAACATGGCGGCGAGGGAGCCCTGGAATTGGCGGACGCGGTGATCGAGGCCTGCCATGAGCCCGCCAATTTCAAATTCCTGTATAATCTGGAGACATCCCTCCGGGAAAGGGTAGAGCTTGTCGCTCGGGAGGTATATGGCGCCGAAGGCGTGGAATATTCACCGGAAGCGCTGCACAAGATCAAGCGGATGGAGGGGGATCCCAAATTCCGGACCATGGGAACCTGCATGGTTAAAACCCACCTCAGCTTATCCGATGATCCTCTGGTCAAAGGTGTGCCCCGGGGGTGGAATTTGTTTGTGCGCGATGTTTTGACCTACGGCGGGGCCGGTTTCGTAGTGCCGGTTGCCGGCCAGATCTCTTTAATGCCCGGGACCGCCGCCAACCCGGCATTTCAAAAAGTGGATGTAGATGTGGATGCCGGCAGGGTGAAAGGGTTATTTTGATACTGGCTGTGCAGACAGGTTTTGTATTAATTCAAGCCGGCGGGGAACAGCGGTTCATCCACCTCCGAATTACGGCAGAGTTCCCTCACTGTTTGACCGGTTCCAGGGATTGTTTCCTCCGAGGCGATGTCCCTGAGGGGGATCAAGACAAAGCCTCTGACAAGCATCCGGGGGTGGGGCAGAATCAGTGCCGGGGTGTGCATAATTACCCGGTCATAGATCAGAAGGTCCAGATCCAGGGTGCGCGGCCCCCAGCGTTTCCGGCGTTCCCGTCCCAGATCCTGCTCGACCGCCAGCAGGCGGCGTAACAGGAGAACCGGTGTCAATGAGGTTCTCAAAGAACAGGCGGCGTTTAAGAACGGCCCCTGCGGCGGACCTCCCACCGGTGCCGTCTCGTAGATCCGGGAGCAGGCCAGCAAGGCAATGCCGGGGTCTTGGGTCAGCAACTTCAGGGACTGCCTTAAAAAAAACAGGCGATCACCGCTGTTGGAGCCCAGTCCGATATAGGCCGTGGCGGACAACGCTATATCTCTCCTTGCCGGCGGGACACTTCTACAAATACCCCTCCCCGCACATCGGGCAGGGGGGGATGGGGTTTGCCCACCTTGACGGTTACCTCTTTCAACCCGGGCAAGGATAAAAGCCTTGCCGCTATTCGCCGGGCCAGGGTTTCCAGCAGCAGGCAGCAGTCTCCCCGGACGATTTCCCGGACCGTGTCTATCGCCAGCCGGTAATCCAAGGTGTTTTCAAGGCAATCATCCGCCGGATCCGCGGGAACAATCCCCAGGACAAGGCTGACCTGAAATTCCTGACCCAATTCACGTTCCGAGGACAGGACTCCGTGATAACCAAATACCCTGATATTGTTAATAATTATCCGGTCCATACCTGTTTCACCCCCGCATGATTGCTTCCGTCATGGCTATTACCCGGGACATTTGCCGTACATCGTGCACCCTGATAATATCTGCTCCCGAGGCCACCCCCCAGGCCACGGTAGCGGCGGTTCCCTCCAGGCGATCGCCTTCCGGCAAATTCAGAGTTTTGCCGATCATGGATTTTCGTGAAGTTCCGAGGAGCACGGGGTAGCCAAGTTCAAATAAGGCAGGCAAATTACGCATCACAGTCAGATTCTGGGCCAGATCTTTCCCGAAACCGATGCCGGGATCGACAATTACATTTTCCGGAGATACTCCGGCTGCCAGGGCCAGATTTATTGAGTCTTGCAGTTCTGATACTATTTCGGCAATAAGATCCCGGTAATTGGTATGTGTGCGGTTATGCATCAGGCAAACCGGCACCCCAAAATCAGATACCACTTTTGCCATCAGGGGATCTTTTTTTAAGCCCCAGATGTCATTGACCATTTCCACACCGGCCAGCAACGCCTTCTCGGCCACCCCGGCTTTGCAGGTATCGATTGACAGGGGGATATTAAACTGAGGATCCTTTTTCAAGGCCATGATGACCGGCATAACCCGCCGGAGCTCTTCCTTCAGGGGCACGGACTGGAAACCCGGCCGGGATGATTCTCCGCCCACATCGATGATGTCCGCCCCCTCGGCAGCCAGCTGTTTGGCGCGTGGCACGGCTCTTTCCAGGGTGTTGAATTCGCCGCCATCGGTAAACGAGTCCGGCGTCAGGTTTAAAATACCCATGATCAGGGTTTTGCTTCCCGTGGCTAGGCAATGGCCGCCCAACCGCAGTTTCCTCGATCTGCGAAAGCATGTTTGCTCAACCGGCTTGATCAAAGTGCCCGGCAGCAGATCGGAACAGCTCTTTTTCAACGATGGTTCAACTCCTTGCAATCGAAATTGTTCTGATTGATCGCCGCTGCTGCTCGTCCGAACTCAGTACTGAAGGTTTGCATTATGCGGCATATCCCGGTATTTCCGACAACTATCAGCAGTTTTGCATTTAAAACAGAGCCTTGAAAACTGATCGGCGTTGTACAACGACCGGCTCAGGAGATCCCTTTCGACTCCGGGCCGGATATTGTGTCTGTGTTCCCGGATAGCAGACAATACCGGTTCAATTTCCGATAATTTAAAGCCCGATATTTCCAGTATGGGGCGGGCCAACTCGGCTCCGGCCAGGGCATGATCAATATTTTCCGTATGTTCACGCCAGCGCCCTATATCATGCAATAGAGCAGCTGCATAGGCAGACTCTTTTATAATTGGCTGTGCTCCCAGTTCCAGCAGCAACAGGTAGGTCAGGCGGGCTACCGCCAGCAGGTGATCAAAATCATGGGTGCAAAAGATCCGTTTTTGTTCAAGCTCCCGGTTATAACGCAGGTAAAGCTTAAAGGCGGGGTTATTGATGATCCTGTTTATTCTTTCCATTTATCGGTGTCCTTACCGTTTTCCTTTGATCAGGCTCATAATTTCTTCACGGGAACTGGCGTTGCTGCGGAACACGCCCCGGACGGCGGAAGTAACTGTGAGCGCCCCCGGTTTGTTGACCCCCCGGATATTCATGCACAGGTGTTCCGCTTCTATCACTACCACTACCCCTTTCGGAGCCAGCCGGCTATTAACAGTATCGGCCACCGTGGTGGTTAGACGCTCCTGCAGCTGGGGCCGCCGGGAAACAATGTCTATTACCCGGATTAATTTGCTGAGGCCTACTATCCGTCCCCGGGCAGGGATATAGGCCACATGAGCCTTCCCGTAAAATGGAAGCAGGTGATGTTCACAGATGGAGCTGAAGGGAATATCTTTGACCAGGACTATCTCATCATGCCCGTCGGCTTGAAAACACGTTTTCAGGGGGTCTCCCGGATCCTGACCCATTCCGGAAAACAGCTCGGTGTACATCTTGGCTACACGCTGTGGGGTGCCTCGCAAACCCTCTCTTTGCGGATCTTCCCCGATGGCTTCCAAGATCATCCCTATGGCTTGGACAATTTTCTCCCGATCAACCATTGCGGTTACCTCGCTTTCAAAACACCAGTAACTGGGGCAAAACTATTACCAGGGTATGGAGCAGTGCGCAGGACAGGACATTTTCGGTGCGGATGTTCAGAAATCCCAGTATGGCTGCCAATCCCGGTTCCAATACGGCAATCTCCACCCAGGTAAACGGATAAAACAGCATCCAGCGGGCGGTTATAAGATAAACCCCTCCCCGGATCACCCCGGCCAGCAAAATCGTGGCCAAAAGCCCTCCCGTTAAACCAATCCTTTTCCCCAGGGCATTTTGAATAAAACCCCTCCAGATGATTTCGCGGGGCAATCCCATACAGAAAAAAGAGATCATCAGTATAACAAGTGGTTGCCAGCCCTGAACCCGGATTCCCTGGGGCAGTTTAAGGATAGTGGTTAACAGCAAAACAGCAGCTACAATCGCCATAAAATATCCACGCCCGAAAGTATCCCGGTTTACTCCCAGTTCGGGAAAATCGGTTTTGCCGGTCCAGAACAAGGCGAACAGCAATAAAATTGCCGCTCCGTAACCGACGGCAAGCATCGGTTCCGGAAGACAAGCCGATCCGGGAAGGATCTCCCCCCCAAACGCCATTGCTCCGGCCAAGAATATTGCTGCCGTTTCCCACCGGCCGGAGACGGTGTTTTGCCCCTCCTTCCGGCATCTGGAACTGGGATAATCCAGAGAAAGGATCAGCACGGCCAGGCAGATAATAAGGCAGAACATTATATTCAACAGTCCGGAAATGTACACGTTTCCGCTCGCTTGGGTAAGAACCGGCGGCAGTACAGGATTTCCCCGGCGATCGATAAAATAATAATATCCTTCAGGTCTGGAAGGGGGATAGACAAACGGAATTTTGCCCGACCAGATTACCGGCAATCCCAGTTGCCGGGCCAAGAGAGCATTGATTGCCACATGGGCGGCCGGTTCCTCCATCGGGATAAAAATAATATCTCCTTTGATATCTTCCAACTCTTCTTCGGAAATTATTAGGTAAATTCCGGCCGCAGGTTCCGCTTCGAGGTTGCCAGGCGGGTGTTCGGGATCTCCCGAAGCGTTGGAATTTCTCTCTATGCCGGGTGTCTTCATGGTTGCCGAACTGTTTTGATTAACGTATACTCCCCGGCCCAGTATGATGGCTGCTTTCTGTTTTTCCTGCTCGTAAATGGGAACAATGGTGCCTCCTTCCGGGTAAGTTATATACAGGCCGTGGAACGAAAAGGACCAGGGTTCAAATTTGTAACTTTTTATGATCTGCCAGGAAGGAGGCGGGGTGCCCAGGGCTTCCGGGAAAGAGGTTACCAGCAAAAACACAGCCAATACCAGAACAAATGTTGCCGCCAGCAGCAGCATCAGTTTAACCAGGTAATTCGATCCAGTAATTTTTTCAAGCAGCATCTGCCGGCCTCCTCTGGGTAGTGACAACCTTTGTTTTTACAGACATAAACTTTAAACTTCGATATTATTCACATATTTCCTGCTGCAGGTCCGGTATAGGTATTTTTCGGCTTTTCAAAGAAGGGTCGGTCTGATATAGTATTTTAGGCACCCCGAACCGTATTATGTGCCAGAAGGGGCTGGAGAAAAGCCATGTTGCTGGCTATAGATGTGGGTAATTCAAATATCACGTTGGGGGTATTTGATCAGGACCGGATTGTTGCCGATTGGTATATTTCCACCCACCCCGACAGCACCTCGGATGAATTTGGAATTACGGTAAAAAGTTTGCTCCGGGAAAGCAGTCTGTCGGAAAAAAATATCACTGCTATTTCCGCCTCCAGTGTGGTACCTCCCTTGCTGCTTTCTCTGAACAAGATGTCCCGTAAATATTTTTTGGTGGAACCATTGATCGTGGGACCCGGGATCAAAACGGGTCTGAACATCCTGGTGGACAATCCCCGGGAGGTGGGAGCCGATCGTATAGTTAATGCAGTAGCAGGTTACCATTTCTATGGCGGCCCGCTGATCATTGTGGATTTTGGCACCGCCACCACCTTTTGTGCCATTTCCGGCAACGGCGATTACCTGGGAGGGGCGATCACTCCGGGAATTGGAATTTCTACTCAGGCCTTGTTTGCCAGAGCGGCCAAGCTGCCGCTGGTAGAACTGGCAAGGCCCCGCCAGGTAATCGGCAAAGATACCATAACCGGATTACAATCCGGGTTTATCTACGGTTTTGCCGGCCAGGTAGATGGAATTGTTCGCCGCATGTCCAGGGAGCTCCCTGCGGAGCCTTTCGTGGTGGCGACAGGGGGCTTTGCCGAATATATATCTGCGGAATCCGAAACCATAAAACAGGTTAACCCGCGGTTAACCCTGGAAGGCCTGCGGCTGTTATATGAGCAAAATCGAGGCCGCCGAGATCCGTGACAGGCACAGAGTTTAAACCAACCGGAGGGGGGCCGGAATGATGAAAGTGGTGGTTTTAGGTGGGGCCGGGGATATGGGTTCGGAGGCGGTCCGGGATCTATCGAACTGCCCGCAGGTGGATGAAATTACTATCGCTGATCTGAATACAGATGCTGCTTCGAAGCTGATTTTCTCTCTGCCGCAGAAACACAGGATAAAGGTAAAAGTACAAAGAGTTGACGCCGACTCTCCCGGGGATCTGGCGAGAGTGCTGGCCGGGCACACCGTAGCCGCAGGAGCGCTGGGTCCATTCTATCGTTTTGAAAAACCAGTGGTGGAAGCGGCTCTGCAGGCAGGGGTGGATTACGTCAGTATCTGTGATGATTACGACGCAGTGGAATCTATACTGTCGTTTGATGGGAAAGCCAGAGATCAGGGCCGCAAAATACTGACAGGGCTGGGGTGGACCCCGGGGTTGAGCAATTTGCTGGCCCGAAAGGGTTACCAGGAACTGGATGATGCCACCTCTATCAGAATTTACTGGGCCGGCAGCGCAGCCGACTCTGCGGGATTTGCGGTCATACAGCACACCATTCATATATTTCAGGGGAAAGCAGTCTCTTTTCAGAAAGGCAGGCACATTGAGGTGCAGGCCGGGTCCGGCCGGGAAACGGTGGATTTTCCTTATCCTTTGGGCAGGGTTCATACCTTCCAGGTCGGGCATCCCGAACCGGTGACCATTCCCCGATATTTGCCGGGATTAACCGATGTGTTTTTAAAAGGCGGCTTGACAGAAAGTTATTTGAGCCATCTGGCAAGACTGATCGGCGCCCTGAAGCTGACCGATACTCGGGCCAAAAAGCAAGGAATGGGGCGGCTGATGAAAATGTTAATGCCTTTTTTCCCTTCAGATAAGAAGCGATCCCTGTCCGGAATCAGGGTAGATATTACCGGCAGAAGGGGAGGGGAAAACATGCTGATCAGTTATACCGCGGTGGATCACATGCGCCGCTTAACCGGGATTCCCCTGAGCATCGGAGCCTGCCTGCTGGGCGGGGGAGAGATCAAGCGCTGCGGGGTGTTTGGCCCGGAAGCGGAAGGGGCGGTTGATCCGGAGAGGTTTCTGGAAGAACTGGCCCGACGCCAGGTGACAGTAAACCGGAAAGAGAGCCTCCTGCCTAGGTAGGGAACAGCCTTGCATGAGGAGACGGTCATCTCAGCCTGAGGTAAGGGGACAGATCTGCAACCCGGGTTTGCCCACACTAAGTGCTAGGGGACAACCCTGTCTGCCCGCGTGTCGGGTCGCTCCCCTGACTTTTCCCTTGATTTACTTGCCTCGGGCGGGCAGGATTAAATACTTTAAAACCGGTTGTTTTGCGTCCCACTGCCGACGGAAGGGATGTTGAGCAAGCATGAAACCGGCGTCGGTTTATGGCGGGCGGCATTTTGCAAGAAATGCCGCCCGTTTTTATAATGAACTCACCCTTTATTCTCAAAGGAGGTGAAGAGATGGCGGTAACGATAATTCCCGTGCAAACCCGGCTTCAGCTCAGGCTGCAGGTGGGGATTGACAGCCAGGGCAATCCCAAATTCGGGACCAGAAGTTTTGCCAACCTCAAGCCCGGTGCAGATAGTGAGGGGCTTTACCAGTTGGGTCAGGCGCTGGCCGGACTGCAGGAGCACTACCTGGAAGCGATCCGCCGGGTGGACGAAGTAGAATTGGAATCCGATTAGAATTCGGATATAAGATTGTCTTTGGGAAAGGAGGGATAAAATGACCCAAACGCTGCAAATGATCTTTCAAAATGAGGAAGGGCGGAATGTCACTATTTCCATTGCCGATGCCAGGTTGGACCTGGAGCCGATAGAGGTGGAGACAGTCATGAACAGTGTTGTTGATGAAAATATGTTTATTACCGGCGGCGGGGAAATTGTGAGGGCGGTCAAGGGACAATTGGTTTCCAGATCCGTGCAGACCATAGTGGAATTCTAGCCCATGCCGGGCGCCTCTGGCGCCCGGCTTTTTACGTGCGCCCAGCATGGGCGCAATCTAATTATTGCCCCGGTTTCGAGGACCGATCAGGAAAAAGATGCGGGGCTGCTTCCGGCGGGTCAGTTTTTCATTGGGATCAATGAACACCTTTCACCCCGTTTACATATGGTGGTACTACTGATCGTAAGGGAAGGGAACTGGGGTGAAAAAGAGAAGAAAAATATTGCCAAGGGTAGCGCCGGCCATGTTTAAAAAGGCAAATGTGGTGGGAGTAGGGTTGGGTTACCGGATCAAAAGCGATCAGCAAACCCGCGAGCCGGCCATGCAGGTGTTTGTGACCCGCAAAGTACCCAGGGTTGATCTTCCGTCGAGTGATCTCGTCCCCCGTTCGATCCAGGGATCCATTGTGGATGTGGTAGAGATCGGCGAAGTGAAGCTGCTTTCGGAAATCGAAGACGAAGATGGCAGTGTCCGGCCGGCCAATCGCCTGGCGCGGCTGCGTCCGGCCCCGGGCGGGGTCAGTGTGGGCCACCGGCGGGTTACCGCCGGCACCCTGGGGGTGGCGGTAGTGGACAGCATCAGCAAAACCCGGCTGATGCTGTCAAATAACCATGTGCTGGCCAATTCCACTACCGGAGAAGATGGGCGGGCTGCTGTCGGGGATCCGGTGCTGCAGCCGGGAAGTTTTGACGGCGGTAAATATCCGGAGGATGTGCTTGGGGAACTCGAGAGATTTATTCCATTATATCGGACTCAGGGACATTCGGAATGCCAGGTAGCCAATTACTGGGAAGGGTTGGCCAACCGGATGCTTTCAATATTTTTCCCCCGGTATTCAGTTTGGTTGCAGCGCAAGGATGGCCGGGGGAATCTGGTAGATGCTGCCGTAGCCAGGCCGCTGAAAGAAGAGGATCTTTTGGATCAGGTTTTGGATATCGGAACAATATCCGGACAGAGCAGCATCGCTCTGGGTCAGGAGGTGAGGTTTAGCGGGCGCACCAGTGGATATGGGGAAGGCCGGGTTATAGCAACCGATGTCAGCCTGTATGTCCAGATCACGCCGTTTGAGCAGGCATTTTTCACCGATCAGGTAATTATATCCGCAATTTCTCAGCCGGGGGACAGCGGATCTCTGGTGGTGGATCGGGAGAATAAAGCGGTGGGTTTGCTCTTTGCCGGCTCCGATCGGGTTACCATCTGCAACCGAATTGAAAACGTATGTCGTTTGCTTAAGATCGATTTTTAAAATCAACCGGCTGCCTGAATCCGGGCAGCCGGTTGAAAATTAAAGGCCGTACAGGGCGGCAACTAATCAATCTGTGCCAATTTTTTATAAAATGCCAGCCGTTCCTGTACATCCCGCTCGGCCTGGGCCATCAGCAGTTCCGCTCTTTCCGGAAATTCGCTTTTCAGTGCCCGGAACCGGACCTCATTCATCATAAAAGTTTGCAGCTTTTCCGAAGGATCCTTGGAATCCATGATAAAGGGATTCTTGCCTTCCCTGGCCAGCAGCGGATTGTAACGGTAAAGGGGCCAGTAGCCCGATTCAACCGCCAGTTTCCCTTCTCGCTGGCTCCGGTTCATATTGATTCCGTGATTGATGCACGGTGAGTAGGCGATGATCAGGGCAGGCCCCGGATAACTTTCCGCCTCTATCAGTGCCTTGAGCAGCTGTGTTTTGCTGGCTCCCATACATACCGAAGCCACATAAACATAGCCGTAGGAGGAGACCATGATTCCCAGTTCCTTTTTCCGGGTTTCTTTTCCGGAGGCGGCAAATTTGGCGATGGCCCCGGTGGGGGTGGACTTGGATGATTGGCCGCCGGTATTTGAATAGACCTCCGTATCCAAGACCAACAGGTTGACATCGGCACCGGTTGATACTACGTGATCTAATCCTCCATAGCCGATATCATAGGCCCATCCGTCCCCGCCTATGATCCAAATAGAGCGTTTGGCCAAAAGATCGGAAGCCTTTTCGATTTGGCAAAGCGCTTCTTTTAGTGGTCCGGCGGCAGATTTGATTGTCTCCGGCAACAGCAATTTGATAACGTCGGCGGCTTCCAGTGAGGCCGGGCCTTCGTCTTTTATCTCTTGCCAGTGTTTCAAGGCTTCCGCCAATTGTGAACCGGGATCGAGCAGGGAGAGTACCTGTTGAACGTACTCCAAAAGTTTTTTCCGCTGTTGGAGCACACCCAGATAATAGCCGTACCCAAATTCGGCATTGTCCTCAAACAGAGAACTGGCATAGGCCGGTCCCCTGCCTTTGGAATTGACCGCGTACGGTGATGTGGGATGGTTGCTGCCATAAATGGAGGAACATCCGGTAGCGTTGGCGATCAGCATTCGTTCCCCAAATAATTGGGTGATCAGTTTTATATAGGGGGTTTCGCCGCATCCCGCGCAGGCTCCGGAGTATTCAAATAACGGGCGGCAAAACTGGCTGCCCCGAACAGTGGCTGTAGAAATATCCAGTTTGGGCCCGGGAAGGGTTTCCGCAAACCGGAAATTTGCCTCCTCCGGGGTCAGCACTTGGTCCAGCGGTTTCATTTCAAGGGCGTTGGTGCGGGCCGGGCAGATGTCTGCGCAGTTATTGCAACCGGTGCAATCAAGGGGAGAAACCTGTATGCGGTAACGCCATCCCTTCATTCCCTTTCCGGTAGCTTCCAGCGTTCGGAAGGTCTCCGGCGCGTTTTCCAAATCCTCAGGACGGGCCAGATAGGGCCGGATAGCGGCATGGGGGCAGACAAAAGAGCACTGGTTGCACTGGGTGCAGTTTTCCTCCAGCCAGAC
>CAZPFS010000010.1:0-61394 GCA_964585925.1 uncultured Syntrophomonadaceae bacterium
AATACCCCAAATGGCGCAAGGTCTAGTGCAATCTATTACAGCCTAATTGTCAGTGCCAAGGAAAACGGGTTAAATCCCTACGAATACCTGGCCTGGGTTTTTACAAATGCCCCCAATCTTGGAAAACGAGGTTATGTATCAGCTGTTGGGGATCTTCTACCCAACAGCCCGGCCCTACCTGAGACCATATTTACCCCCCAAAAAGTCAATGAAAATCCCGTGGAATATGTTTGGGAGGAAAAGTAAGGCCCAAAAATAATTTCCCTTTTCACCCCCTTAGGTGATGCCCCCTTTTACGCTTACGAATATCGGCTTAAAAAGGGATAATTATCTTATGGCAGGAGGGAAATATCAAATCAATTGTTTAAGGAGGGTAAATTTACCATTGGCCAATTTGTAATTGGTGTGTAAATAGTGATTCCAAAGATTGTTTTCTAGGATGGGAAATATTACCTACAAAGTATTGATACTGTGTGATGAATTTCCCTTGCAGGTAAAGGCCACCCGGTGTAGAATCAATAACTGAATCAGCCAATTAACCGCTCCCACGAGTCCGAAACGGAGGATTACAATGACCAGGTATGTATTCGTCACGGGCGGGGTGGTCTCCTCACTGGGGAAGGGGATCACTGCCGCCTCTTTAGGTTGTCTGCTCAAACACAGGGGGTTAAAACTTACTATTCAGAAATTCGATCCCTATATAAATTATGATCCGGGAACCATGAGCCCCAATCAACACGGAGAAATATTTGTTACTGAAGACGGGGCGGAAACGGATCTCGATCTGGGACATTATGAGAGATTTATCGATCAACATTTGACCAGGGACAATAATGTGACCACCGGCAAGGTCTACTGGTCGGTTATCCAGGGTGAGCGAGAGGGTGCCTTCGGGGGAAAAACGGTGCAGGTTATCCCCCATATTACGGATGAAATCAAATCCAGAGTGCAGTTGCTGGCCCGCAAGGCCGGCGACATTGATGTGGTGATCACAGAGATCGGGGGCACGGTGGGCGATATTGAAAGCCTTCCCTTTTTGGAGGCCATCCGTCAGATGCGGGCGGATCTGGGGAAGGAAAATGTAATCTATGTCCATGTGACCCTGGTGCCCTACCTGCCTATGTCCGGCGAACTCAAGACCAAGCCCACCCAGCACAGTGTCAAGGAGCTGCGCAGCATTGGGATTCAACCGGATCTCATTGTCTGCCGAACCGAACACCCTTTGCCCGGCCATCTGAAAGATAAAATTGCCCTGTTTTGCGATATCAAAACCCAGGAGGTAATAGAAAGCCTCAGCGCAAAGAGCATCTATGAGGTACCGTTAATGATGCAAAAGCAGGGTTTTGACGATCTGGTGGTGGAAAAACTGGGGCTGGATTGCCCGCGGGGGGATATGTCTGCCTGGAAGGAAGCCGTTGAGCGGAGCAGGAGTTTATCCGGGCAGGTAGAGGTGGCGCTGGTGGGCAAATATATGGCCCTGAAGGATGCCTATCTGAGCATCATTGAATCACTTTATCATGCCGGTCTGTTCTGGGATACAGAAGTAAAGATCAAATTTGTCCCGGCTGAGGATTTGGAGAGCAGCCGGGCGGAGCATTTGCTGGAGGGGGTGGATGCCATTTTGGTCCCGGGCGGTTTCGGTGAACGGGGCATAGAGGGAAAAATAAACGCCGTACGGGTGGCCCGCCGGGAAAAAATTCCTTTTCTGGGGATCTGCCTGGGGATGCAGTGTGCGGTAATTGAATTTGCCCGCAATGTGGCCGGGTTGACCGAAGCCCACAGCACTGAATTCAACCCCGGCACCGCCCAACCGGTGATCGATCTGTTAACCCCTCCCGGGGAAGCGGAAATTACCGCCAGTGGTCGCCTGGGCGCCAAACTGTGTACTATTCGGGAAAATACCTTAGCCAGCCAAGCTTACCGCGCCAACCGGGTTTCGGAAAGGCACCGCCACCTGTATAAATTCAATAATTGCTACCGCAGTGAACTGGAAAAGCAAGGGATGGTTTTCAGCGGGATCGATGAACAGGAGGATTTGGTGGAAATTATTGAACTTACAGATCACCCCTGGTTTGTAGCGGTGCAATTTCACCCGGAGTTCAAATCCAGGTTTCACCGACCCCACCCCCTGTTCAGGGAATTTATCGGTGGCGCCCTGCATTATCGCTCCCGGCCCGCTGACTGGAATAAATAGACGGAGCGGATCAGAGCCGCTTACGCTTAAATGCAAGAATTTTTTGAAGGACGGAACGACTTAGATCGTTGATTTCATTGAACCGCATATGGGGAATATAGTATGCCTCCAGCTCTTTGTGCATATCCCTTGCTCGCAGCAGATACCCAATAGCGGTATCAAAGGATTGCTGATAGTAACTGCGGGCAATAACGCGTTCCTGCTTGAGATCAGACCCCAGATCCTGCACAAAGGAGCCGGTTTCTATCAACCGGTCGCTGCCGTACGGCTCCAGCAAATGGGGAGGGACACTGTTCAAGACGGCTGTTTTGAGCTCGGGAATGATTACGTGATCGATCTTTTTTGGATCCAGGGCGCAATGATAGACCTCCACCAGGTAGCCTCTCATCACTGCGGCGTCCTTTATGCGGGCGATGAGCTCATTTTTACCGGTGCCGTCGTCTCCCGATATTATATATAATCTGGATATGGCCGCAATTATCGTCTCCAAGTGGCTGACCGGTCCATCGGGGGTGATCGCGGTGGCGAAAAGGTGTCTTTCCCTTTTTTTGCGGCGGTAATCGTTTGTATTGTTTTCGAAAATTTCGTTTATCAGCTCCAAGGCTTTCTGATCCAGGCCGATGTGATCCAGGCAGTTGTTTTCCCGGTAATAATCCTCCACCTCATCCAGGAATAATTTGGCTGCCGCCAGATAGCGGTAGGCCCGGCGGTACAGGCGGGAGTTTTCCCGGTTTGCCCTGAGGATTTCCTCTCTGTAGGGAGCCATCTCCTCCACATTGCAAAATTCCCCCAGGTGAATGATTTCATCCACCGCTCCCGGATTTTTGGGGTCGACCACGTGGGGAGCGTTGCCGTCGATCAAGGCGATATTCAATTCGGGAATTACTATTCCATCTAGGGATCCGTTGTCTGATGAACAGCAATGATGCTCTACATCAAATCCCCTCTTCATCACTTCCCGGCCGATATTGGTCATCAGAGTTGATTTTCCAACACCCGGCCCGCCTTTGATTACAAAAATCCTGGCCGCGTCGTCTTCAATGATCTGATCATAGAATGAATAAAATCCATAGGCGGAGTTGGATCCCGGAAAAACCTTTTTTAATTTTCCCCTGGGCAACGTTAATGCCTCCTAGTCAATACTGCGGAATCTTTACTTTATAATATGTAAGCAGGCACTTAATGGTCTGGAATGAATCAAAATATAATCGCCTGGAGAGGGGATTCAAGTACGGGGCGGGGTATGATAAGCTGATCATGGAATAATCATTATGATCATGTGGCATTGGGGGCAAAAGATTTGGAAGCAACCTATGATTTCGGTGCGGGCGGGAATCCATTCGATGCATCAAAATTTGTGAATGACTCTTTACAGAGGATAAGACAACAGGTGGGAAAAGAAAAGGTCGTTTGCGCGGTAAGCGGCGGCGTGGACTCTTCCGTGGTCGCGGCATTGCTTGATCGGGCTATTGGCAAAGGACTAATTTCAATTTTTGTTGATCACGGCCTGCTGCGCAAAGGAGAGGCCGGGGAAATTGCGAAGACCTTTAAGCAATACCTGTGTGGGGAGTTTGTGGCTGTAGATGCCCGGGATCGGTTCTTGAAGCGGCTGCAGGGGATAGTGGATCCCGAACAGAAACGACGGATCATCGGAGATGAATTTATCGCCGTGTTCAAAGAGCAGGCCCTGGCCAGAAGCAACATCGGGTTTTTGGCCCAGGGGACGATCCGCTCGGATGTGGTGGAGAGCGGAGAAGGGATAACGCCGGCAATCAAATCTCACCACAATGTGGGAGGGCTGCCGGAAGAGGTGGGGTTCAGACTCATCGAGCCCATCAGAGATCTGTACAAGGATCAGGTGCGCCTGGTGGGTGGGGAACTGGGGCTTCCGGCGGAAATGATCGAGCGCCAGCCCTTCCCCGGCCCGGGTCTGGCCGTGCGGATTTTGGGTGAGGTTACAGTAGAAAAAGTGAAACTGCTCCAGGAAGCCGATGCCATTGTCCGGGAGGAAATCGGGCGGGTCCGGGTTACGCCGGAGGTCTGGCAATATTTTGCCCTGCTCACCGGGGTGAATTCGGTGGGGGTCAAGGCCGGCCGGCGGGTTTACGGGCCGGTGGTGGCGGTGCGGGCGGTACTCTCCGGCGATGGCATGACCGCCAATTGGGCTCACCTGTCCCACGATCTGTTGGAGCGGATCTCCAGCCGTCTGACAGCCGAAATTCCTTCGGTAACCCGGGTGGTCTACGATATAACGCCCAAACCGCCGGGAACCATAGAGTGGGAATAACCAACATCATCCTGGAAACTCGCCAAAATCAAAGGTTTCCGGGATTTTTTTTGCTTAGATAATAGTTTGATAACAGGAGCGTTTTCGGTATTTGTTATACAGTTGACTGGATTCATTTCTGACAATCACGTTGGTTTCAAGTGCAGATGATTGTCCAAATCTCACTACTGCGATACAATTAAACCAATTCAGTATTTACTATTAGGGTTTGTAAAAATTTGGATGGCATGACTACAAAAGATACTGCTGATCAGTGGGGCATAACACCCCGCCAAATTCAGCTTTTATGCGCCCAGGGACGCGTACCCGGAGCAATCCGTTTCAGTCATGCCTGGGTAATTCCTGTAGATGCAAAAAACCTGAGGATAGACGCAGTAAAAAGAAAAACAAGAATGAGGAAGGGTAACCATGATTACTGGAGAGTTGAAAAATAAAATAGATAAGCTCTGGGAAATGTTCTGACCGGAGGGCTAACCAACCCCCTGGATGTAATTGAGCAAATTACATATCTGATGTTTATTCGTGATCTTGATCAAACAGACAACACAAAACAAAAAGAAAGCATCATGCTGGGGATTCCCTATAGAAGTATATTTATTGACAATGATCATCTTAAATGGTCTGTACTCAGGGACAAGCCAGCCGAGGCCATGTACCAGATAATGTTGACAGAAGTTTTTTCTTTTATCAAAACACTGAACGGTAATAGTGGCTCCTATGCAAAATATATGGCCGATGCCATTTTCAAGGTGCCTACCCCTCAGCTCTTGGAAAAAATAATTACTTCATTAGACGATATGTATGTTTATATTGATGGGTTGCCGGACAAGCAGGACGCACGGGGCGACCTATACGAATACATGCTCTCCAAGCTTTCCACAGCCGGTACTAACGGGCAATTTCGTACTCCCCGCCATATTATCCGTATGATGGTAAGGCTTCTTGATCTGCAGCCCGGAGACACCATCTGCGATCCGGCCTGTGGAACAAGTGGATTCTTGGTATCCGCCGGCGAATATTTGAAGGAACATTATCTTGAGGAGATTTTTTATAACAAGGAAACAAAAGCACACTACGACAATAAAATGTTTACCGGTTATGACATGGACAGGACCATGCTCCGCATCGGTGCCATGAACATGATGACTCACGGCATCCAAAATCCGCATATTGTTTACAAGGACAGTCTGTCCGATCAAAACATTGACACAGGTAAATACACCAAGGTACTGGCCAATCCCCCCTTCAAGGGCAGCCTTGATTATGATATTGTCTCTACCGATCTTTTGAAGGTGACTAAAACCAAAAAGACCGAGCTGTTGTTTCTGGCATTATTTTTGCGAATGCTGAAAAATGGCGGCCGCTGCGCCTCTATCGTGCCGGACGGTGTGCTGTTCGGCTCCTCCAGGGCTCATAAGGCAATTCGCAAAGAGATCATCGAAAATCACCGCTTGGAGGGCATTATCTCCATGCCCTCCGGGGTATTCAAACCCTATGCCGGAGTGAGTACCGCTGTGATCATCTTTACCAAGACCGGTGCAGGCGGTACCGATAAGGTCTGGTTCTACGATATGCAAAATGATGGTTATAGCCTTGATGATAAACGTACTCCATTAGAAAATAGCGATATTCCCGATATCGTTGCCCGTTTTCACGCGTTGGATGCAGAGGAAAGCCGGGAAAGAACAGAACAAAGCTTTTTAGTGCCCAAAGATGAGATCGTGGAAAATGATTATGATCTCTCTATCAATAGATATAAAGAGATTATCTACGAGGAAGTGGAATACCCCCATCCCCTGGAGATTATGGCCGAAATAAACGAACTGGAGATAGAAATAACCGCCGGCTTGGCAGAACTGGAGGCGGTGCTGCGTGGGTAAATGGGAGATGGTACGGCTAGGGGGGCATATAAAGCAAATAAGAGGTGTGTCCTATAAGCCGGAGGATACATCAGATGTTGAAGATGGTAGACATTTGCCTTTATTACGCGCTCATAATATTCAAGCAGGAAGATTAAATGCAAATAATTTAGTATTTGTCAGCAAGGACAAAATAAAAGATTATCAACTCCTAAAAAACGGTGACATCGTTGTTTGTGCTTCGAGTGGAAGTAAAGACCTTGTAGGAAAAGCAGCACAAGCTACTGAAAATATGAATGTAGCATTTGGGGCTTTTTGTAAGGTTGTGCGCCCAAAAAACGGAATCAATGCAGCATATTTGAAACACTATTTCTCTTCCCCAAGATACAGGTATGTAATATCGGGGCTTTCGGCAGGTGCGAATATTAATAACTTGCGTAACGAGCACATTGATGACCTGAGAATCCCCTTCCCCCCCTTGGATATTCAGCGACAAATTGCCGATGTGCTTGATCGCGCCAGTGCCCTTATCGAAAAACGCAAGGTGCAGATAGACAAGCTGGATTTACTGGTGAAGTCACAGTTTATTGAGATGTTTGGTGATCCGGTGTCTAATCCGAGAGGGTGGGAAATTGGGACTATTCGTGATTTGGTATCGGAAGTCAAATATGGAACTAGCAAACCCGCTGTTGATAATGGCAAATATATCTATCTGCGCATGAACAATATCACTTATAGTGGTTTGATGGATTATACTGACCTCAAATATATTGATATTGATGATAGAGAAATAAAAAAATATGTCGTCCGCAAAGGTGATATACTTTTTAATCGAACTAATAGCAAGGAATTAGTAGGAAAAACAGCAGTTTTCAAAGAGGATACTCCTATGATTATTGCTGGATATATTATTCGTATTCGTGCAAATAGGCGATCAAATCCTGAATATATTTCGGGATTTCTAAATTCAGGTTATGGGAAACAAACGTTGCAGGATATGTGTAAGGCTATCATCGGCCAAGCAAATATAAATGCACAAGAGCTGCAAAGCATTCAAATCCCCATGACGCCAATTGATCTACAAAACCAGTTTGCAGATTTTGTCCAACAGGTTGAAGCTCGAAAGTCTCTGCTTCAACAATCGCTCGCCAAACTTGAGCTTAACTATAAATCTCTCATGCAAAAGTGCTTCCGGGGAGAAATATTTTGACTATTTAAAGTGAGGCGACCAACCATGCGCACCAACTTTGATTTTCTAAAGAAGGATCCCCAATTTGAACCTTTTGCCGAGGCAGCCGTCTCGGCTGAGCGCGTTATGTCCATTTCACCTGCCCTATCGGCAACTGCCAGCCGCACAGCTTTGGGAATTGCCGTGAAATGGATGTACAGCGCAGATAATCACCTGACCATGCCCTATGATGATAAGCTGGCCACCCTTATTAGCGGAGAAGACTTCAAGGATTTGCTCCCCATTGGAATGATAGCTAAACTCGACTATTTGCGCAGGGTCGGTAATAATGCCGCCCATAAACCTAAAAGTATCAATCGTGATCAAGCGGCACTGGCATTGCAAAATCTGCATAGTTTTCTGGATTTTGTTGCCTACTGTTACAGCACTGATTATGAAGAGACATCCTTTAACGAGGCTTTACTGGAACAAAGGTCGGAGATAGCGGCTGTACCCCTTATACCGGCAGCTGAAGAAGTGGATCTTCAGGACTTGTTTGATGAAAATAAGCCCCACCGCGAAGAATTAACTGCCAAGCGGCAAGAACAGCTTAAGCAGGGCTATACCGTTAAACCCATGGATATGACGGAGGCACAGACTCGCAAGGCTTACATTGACACTATGCTCCAGGATGCCGGCTGGCAGCGGGGTGCCAATTGGATGAATGAATACCCAATCGATGAGATGCCCAACAGGTCAGGTTTTGGTTATGCCGACTATGTGCTGCTGGGAGACAATGGCTTGCCTTTGGCGATCATCGAGGCCAAACGCACCAGTGTAAATGTGGAAAAAGGCCGCCAACAGGCTGTGCTTTATGCTGATCTTTTGGAAAATAAATTCAGGCAGCGGCCAATTATCTTCATGGCCAATGGCTATGAAACACGTTTTTGGGATGACAGACATTATCCGGAGCGACAAGTATCGGGCATCTATTCCAAACGAGATTTGGAAAAGTATTTTAATATTATCAAGGATCGTGCTCCACTGAAGGGGGTCCGCATCAGTGATGAAATATCTGATCGCTATTATCAAAAAGAAGCTATCCAGGCTATATGTGACGCTATTGGTGAACGCAACCGACGTAAAGCCTTGCTTGTTATGGCCACCGGCAGCGGTAAGACCAGGACAATTATTTCCTTGGCCGATGGGCTGATCCGCCATGGCTGGGTGAAGAACCTGCTGTTTTTGGCCGACCGCAATGCTCTTGTGACTCAGGCCAAACGAGCATTTCATAATCTGATGCCCAACCTCTCCCTTTGCAATCTTACCGAAGACAAAGAAGAGGCCAATGCCCGCGCCGTATTTTCTACCTATCAGACAATGATAAACTGCATTGATGCCACGCGGGATGATAAAGGCGATCGTCTTTTTACGCCGGGGTATTTTGACCTTATTGTCATCGATGAGGCCCATCGCAGCATCTACAATAAATACAAAGACATTTTTACCTATTTTGACGCCCTGCTGGTTGGACTCACTGCTACTCCCAAAGATGATATTGATAAAAATACATACAGCATCTTTGACCTGGAAAGCGGTGTTCCTACCTACGGGTATGAGCTTGCCCAGGCAGTGCAAGATGGCTACCTGGTAGACTTTATTTCCATTGAAACCACCTTGAAATTCATGACAGAAGGTATTACCTATGATGAACTGTCACCGGAAGAGCAAGAAGAGTATGAAAATACTTTTACCGATGAAGATGGCAATTTACCTGTGGCTATTGATTCGAGTGCTCTAAACCAATGGATATTTAACAGCGATACCATCAGAAAGGCATTAAATACCCTGATGACTCATGGCCAGAGAGTAGAATTTGGCGAGAAAATCGGCAAGACTATCATCTTTGCCAAGAACCATAACCATGCGGAAAAGATACTCGAGGTATGGAATCAGGAACACCCTGATTACAATGCTCATTACGCTCGGGTGATCGATAATTATACCAACTATGCCCAAAGTTTGATCGATGATTTCTCCGTAAAGAATAAGATGCCCCAGATCGCCATTTCTGTGGATATGCTGGATACTGGTATCGATGTGCCGGAAATCCTTAATTTGGTGTTTTTCAAGAAAGTAATGAGCCGGGCAAAGTTCTGGCAGATGATCGGCCGGGGTACCCGTCTTTGTGAGGGATTGATTGATGGGAAGGATAAAGAACAATTCTATATCTTTGATCTCTGCGGCAACTTTGAATTCTTCCGTTTGCACGCCAAAGGACGGGAAGCCGGAGTGGTATCTACCTTGCAGGAGAGTATTTTTAACACTGAGGTGGAGCTAATTTACAAATTACAGGATCTTACTTTCCAAACAGAAGTGTTGCAAAGCTACCGAAAGGATCTTGTACAGGATCTGTTGGCCCAGGTTAAGGCACTTCCTCGAGATAATTTCGCCGTTAAGCAGCACCTTCGCTATATTGATCAATATCAAAGTGAAGAGGATTTTGCGGCCTTAACATATGAGAACACCTTGCAGATTGCTGAACACATCGCCCCATTAATTTTACCTTCATACGAGGATGCTTCTGCCACGCGTTTTGATCAGCTTATTTACCAGATTGAACTGGCCATGCTGATGGAGAAAAATTTTAAGCAAGCAAAGAATGATGTGGTAAGCAAGGCGAATGAGCTCACCAAATATGGCACCATCCCGGCAATTGCCCGGCAAAAGGACTTGCTGGAGCAGATCGTGCTCAATGATTATCTGGAAAGAGCGGGCATTATGGATTATGAGGATATGCGCATCAAACTGCGTGACCTGATCAAATATATACCGGAAAAAGACCGCTATCGTTACGACACCGATTTTAAAGATGACATTCTCAGTATGAAAGTAAGAGAATCCCAACTAAACAATGATGATCTGGCTCAGTATAAGAAAAAGGTGAATTATTATATCCTGCAACATCAGGACATTCCGGCGATTGCAAAGTTAAAAGGTAACAGACCATTGACACCGGAAGATATAAAATTCTTGGAACATATCCTTTGGAATGAGCTGGGTACCCAAGAACAGTACGCTGCTCAATATGGAAAAACACCGCTGGGCGAACTGGTGCGTTCTATTGTAGGCTTGGACCACAAGGCGGCGCATGACGCTTTCTCTCAGTTCTTAAGCGACACAATGCTGGATAGCAGGCAGATGTACTTTGTGAGGCAAATCGTAAATTACATCGTGAAGAACGGCATGATGAAAGATTTGTCGGTTTTGCAGGAAAGCCCCTTTATAGACCAGGGAAGCATCAGCGATCTATTTGATGATGTGGCAGTGTTTAAGAATTTGCGGGCTGTGATTGAGGGGATAAATCGGAACGCGATGGTGGCATGAAGTGTAGTGAAAAATGCCTTTCTTGCTTCGTAAGGTTGGGAGGAAGTTTATGGGGCAAAAATATCGCTTGGCACTTTTGAGCATATCTACGGTAGCATTGCATGTGATAGGACGAGTTATTACAGGAAGCCTTTCATTTTTATATAGTGATTTTTGGTTTGCATCAGGCTTACTGTTGTTAATACTTCTTTCACTTATTGATCAACCATTTTTTTCAAAGGATTCAAATATATTTGTTAATGCAGTAACAGCAGCATTGTCATTGTTATTAGGGATGGATTGTTTTGGATGTTTACTATCTTTGTTATTTACCTTGCAGTAAGTAGCTATGCGCTTATGTGGATAAGAAAGTCAAAACTATCAGAAGAAAGAGCGATAGTACAATTCGTTTCTCGTTTGAATCGCCAATTAGGTAAACCGGAAGTAATCTTTTCTGCATTTTTTTTGTGGGGTGGAATAAAACAATTTGGAACAAACTCAACAGGTTTTAATGCGTTACTGTGGTATTGGATCGTATTCATGGTTCTCAATGTTCCTTCTTTAGCAAGTAGTGTTGAAAATCTTTTTACTAGACCGAAGGATGATACGCAAGGCAATGCAATTGGTGAGATATTTGGTGTGCAATCAAAAAACACATTCTTGGTAAAATTGTTACCAGAACGAAAGAGTAATACTAGCGTATTCGATTTTGTAGAATTTGAGTATTCTATAGATAAAAAAAGGAGGAAGGGATTAATTGTTGATGTTTACCTCTTGAACCAAGAGCAATGGATTAAAATTCTATGTACAAGAGAAATTGATTCGATATGTGAAGATAAGTATGATAAATGCATTCCAGATGTTGTCTATAAACGGTTTTTACCCAATAACACAGATTTTCTCAAGCGATTTGTCGGCATTGTGGCAGAAAATTCTACCATCAATAAAATAAAGTTTGTCTATAATTCGCGTTTAAAAATCTATGAAGGGCAACTTGTTGAATTGCATGTCAATAACCAAAAGGTTCTTTACCAAATTGTACAAGGTATCACCAAGGTTGAGAATTTAGAGAGCAAAAATGAAACAGGTTTTATTGAGGGCGAAGCAATTCAATTGGGATCATGGAATGATAATGAAGCTCGATTTGAGCTATTTGGCTGGGTGCCAAGTATCAATACACCAATCTTTATTGCATCTACAATATCTTCTCCAGCTGTGGGTGTTGATGAATATATTATAGGCAATATACCAAGTACTAATTATCCTGCTATTTTGAATAAAGATAATGCGATTACCCATCATATGGCTGTCTTGGGGGTTACAGGGTGTGGAAAATCTGTATTTGTTCGAAATCTTATAAGACAAATTGCTTGTGATGAAACGAGAGTGATTATTGTTGACCTAACAGGGGAGTATCAAATACGTTTTGAGGGAATTGTTCCTATCGTAGATGCGGAAAATGCAAACAAAACATTTGAGGCCATTGAAATTATTGCAAAAGAGAAAGCAAAATTTGCAAATCAGCAGGACAAGAGTATTATCGACAACAAAGAAAAAAATATAAAGGAGGCTTTTTATACGTCAATTAAAACATTTTTAGAAAGCGGCGAAAAACAATCAATATTTGAGATACCGGACATATCAAATAATGCGGATATTCTTGAATATACAAAATGGTTTTTTTGGGTTTTGTTTCAGACAGCAAAAATAAAACAAAATTTTGGCAAGCGAGTGTGTGTTGTTTTAGAAGAAGCACATACTATAATCCCTGAAACCAATGCAATGGGTGTTTCTGATTATGCTTCTCGAGCAACAGTGAATAGTATAGCGCAGATTGCCTTACAGGGCCGGAAATACAACATTGGTTTTATTGTAATTGCGCAACGCACTGCAAATGTTTCTAAAACAGTACTTACACAGTGCAATACCATCATTGCCTTCCAATCATTTGATAAAACCAGCAGCGATTTTTTGTCAAATTATCTTGGTTCTGATTTGATTGGAGTTTTATCGTCTTTGAAATTTAGAACTGCAATTGCCACAGGAAAAGCGTTTCGGTCAACAACACCAATGATTTTTGAGGTACCTGAAATTCAAGAAGAAATATATTTTCCCGAAGAAACGAAAATGAAAAGGGAAGCAGAAGAAGCTTAAAGAATAGAAAATTTCATAGTAGTTGCCCGTACCCTATTTGATGGGCAGTAGAAACGTCGGGGTAAACTGAACATTAGAAAGGGGAAAACATAATGGCCAAGCAGTATGATTTTTTTAAATTAAATGGAAGCCATAACGAAGGATTGAAAGAACCAAGGAAACTGTATCACAGGTGGTCAGGGATCTACTAGGTAAATGAGAATACGATGCATGGCTGGGTTAAGCTTTTGTTTATGCTAATCTAAAAGTGCCCCAGAAGTGGGAAATTAAGCCCTGAGGATGAACGGCTAAGAAAGCCGGAGCGGGAAAACAGGGATCTGTATGGGGAGAATGAGAGATCTTAAAAAAGGCGGCAGCCTGCTTCGCACCTACCCCGGGGACGGTGACTTAAGCCGGTAGAAATCAAAGGGCAGTCACCTACTATGGGGTCAGAGGCATTGGCGGGTAGAAATTGAAATCAGCTTCGCCAGTAGTCAAATCATGTTTCTATCAATAACTGGATCAGAGAATTTGGGAGAGAAATATGGCAAGAACCTATCCAAAAAAGATTAAAAATAAACCCACCAGCTTCAATCGCAGGGATGGTGTCTCCTATGGTAAACGAATCGGATTGTCTGCCCTGTTGTATGATAACCTGTGGGGTGTTGATAACTGTTCCGTTTACATTCGTGAGAACAGCGCGAAGTATTCGACATTGTTTAGGTACAATTTGAAGCCGTAGCAAAAATAAAGAAGCACTATCTTTTAAAGACAATACTCGGGATATGATTTTCTATTATAGCCCTGTAATGGAATAAACATTGATTATTCCTTTGCAGGGCTATATAATATCTAACAAGCAAAAATAGCGCAGGTGTTGAGATATGTACTTTTCCTTCGATTACGATCCTTATATATCGCTGATTGGTGATATAAGGGGTTCCAGGCTGATTAAAGACAGAAAAGAAACGCAAAAAAAACTGGAGGCAATACTAAAAGGTATAAATCAGAAGTATGGAGGGGACATAGTTTCCAAATTCACCATAACACTGGGGGATGAATTTCAAGGGTTGCTCAGCAGTGGGACGAATGTGATTAAAATAATTACTGAAATAGAAAACAGGCTGCATCCGGTAAAAATGAGGTTTGGCATAGGGGTGGGGGAAATATCCACTCAAATAAATCATGATCTGGCGATCGGGGCCGATGGATCCAGTTATTACGAGGCGAGAAGAGCGGTTGAGTACTTGAAGCAAAGCGAAAAGAAGAAGCAATCGGCGGTAGCGGATATCAGGCTGGAGGTTTTTGGAAGAAGGCAGGATTCTGCCGATTTGGTGAACACGATACTGTCGTTGATGTCGGCGCTCGAACGCTCCTGGACAGGCCGGCAGCGGCAGACGATATGGGCGATGCTTGAAGAACCGGAGAGCCAGGTAAATGTGGCTAAAAGGTTAGGGGTGCAGCAATCAACGGTCCAGAAGAGCTTATCCGGCAGTCACTTTTACACATATAGAGGGGCAATGGATATTTTGGGAAAAGTATTGGGTGAAATAAGGAGGGCCGATGTTTAAGGAATATTTGCTTATCCTGTTGTTTGCGCATATTGTAGGTGATTTTTATTTGCAGACAGAATGTATGGCCCGAAAAAAGGGAAATAAGTACATCTGGATTTTGGTGCATTGTTTCTATTACTGGGCGGTGTTATCGGTGATTTTTTTGGGTCTGCTTTCAAGGCAGACTCTGATATATGCATTTTGGGTTGCCGGGGCGCATCTGGTGATTGATTCCATAAAATATCTTTATATGAATCACAAAAAGCCCACTGCGCCGGAATCGATCAGAAATATCTTCTTTGTAGATCAGGCGGTACATCTGGCGAGTTTGATGATTGTTGCCTATATACTTGCGGTACGGGGCAGCACGCTGGGTATTTACGGTTACGGCAATGTGGCGAGTTTTTTCGAGGCATTGAATATCTCGCCTCAATTGGCACTGCGGTGGGCATTGGTGATATTGATTGTACATAAACCGGCGAACATCGTAATTTCAAAATTACTTACTATATACAAACCCGGCGTAGAAACCGGCAATAACACCAGGGATAAAAATGCAGGCAGATTTATTGGCAGCCTTGAGAGAATAGTTATGGTTATCCTAATATCGGCAGATCAATATGCGGCTATAGGGCTGGTGTTAACAGCCAAATCGATTGCCAGATACGAAAGGATTACGAAGGACCCGGAGTTTTCCGAATACTATCTGCTGGGAACACTGTTAAGTACTTTAATAGCAATTGTTGCATCATTAATTTTGTGAAGATTCTATTTCAGACAGTATATGCAAGAATGCTTACCCCTTATTTCACATCGAAAATAGGATGCGGCCTTGGGGGCAGGTTAATGACAGCAAAACCAGCCGACTCTCGTCTAGTTTAACTGGAGGGGGTTGTTGTGGAATCGGGTGGTTTTGTAGCTGTTTTGGGCACCGCCGTGTACCTATTTTTTATCTTTCTTAGTCAGATCAACTATGCCATATTTTTCTTCAAATTCCCTGACACAACTATTAATAAGAAACATGATCTGCCCGCTGGCAGATCGATCTTCATACTTTGCCACATAGTGGAACTTTTGCAACAGTTCCTCGTCAATTCTAATACTTATATGTTTGTTTCTTTTCTTCAACCCAATCTCCTTTGTGGCAAGAAATACACTTATTTTATGTCCATAATAAGTGTAAGCTGTGATACACTGTCAAATATGCACTAACTGTTAGTGTATAATATTTTATGGGGGAACACTTTAAATGGACAAAACATCAACCTGCTGTTTTACTGGACACTGGGAATTACCTGCAAAAGACATTGAGTGTATCTTGATACGCCTAAACCATGGGGTGGAGAAACTTATCGAACAAGGCGTAACCACATTTATTTCCGGCGGAAGGTCGGGATTTGATCAAATAGCCGCCTCGTTAATTGTTGCTAAAAAAGAAATGGGAGGGAAAATCCGGTTATTATTTGTATTGCCCTGCAAGAATCAGGATGATTTTTGGGGTCCCGAGCAAAAAGAATTTTACCATAAATTATTGCCCGAAGCGGACGAAGTTATATACGTTTCTCAAGAATATCGGGATGACTGCATTAAAAAACAAAAGCATTACATGATTGACCGTTCGGCTTATTGTATCTGTGCCTATTTTTGCCCGGCCGGCAGAACCTCCCAGACCATCAGATATGCCCGGAAAAAAGGGCTGAAGATTATCAATGTGGCCTACTAGCCCAAAACTACTGATATGAGGTGGATCCGGAAAAGAGCCTCTTCACCAAACCATGGTAAGATGAAAAGTGCAACCCACGGTATTTTTTCCGGTCTATATAGGTAGGAGGGCGCCACATTGAATGATTTGCGGATTATATCCCTATATTGGAATCGTGATGAAGAGGCGGTTACCCAAACCCGTTTAAAGTACGGCCGCTATCTTAACACCATTGCGTATAATATTCTGGCAAATCGGGAGGATAGTGAAGAGTGTCTCAGCGACACCTGTCTTAAGGTCTGGAACGCCATCCCTGAGGATAGGCCTTCAAATTTTCGGGCCTATATCGGCAAAATTGCCCGCAACCTATCTCTGAACCGTTATCATGAGCGCAGGGCCCAGAAACGAGGAGGGGGCGAGGTGGAGCTGCTTTTAAGCGAGCTGGAGGGCTGTGTTCCAGCGCTCCATACAGTGGAGGGTTTAAGCGAACTATCCTTGGTTGCCGCAACCATCAATAAATTTCTGGAGGGACTGGGCAGGGAAGAACGGGTCCTGTTTGTGCGCAGGTACTGGTATGCCAATTCAATCCGCGACCTGGCCCGGCTAACAGGTTACAGCGAGAGCAAGATCAAATCTCTTTTGTACCGCCTCAGAAACCGGCTGAAAATCCATCTGGAGGAGGAAGGTGTTGCCCTATGAAAACAGAGAATTTGCTGAAGGCTTTTGGAGAGATCGATGACGAGCACATCAAGGAGGCATGGTTTTTCCGCAAAGGCTGGCCCTGGAGGCGCATCCTGCCCATCGCCGCCTCCCTGATTTTAGTTGCAGGCGCCTTATTCACCCTTGACAGGGCTTCCCGGGAAACCTCCCTTCCAGCAGACCTTGATCTGCCTCTGCTGCAACTGGATTTTGAGGTGGGCGGCATGGGCTTTGAGGGCTACATGGCTTACCATATAACCGATCTGGTGAATAATAATCCCTGGCGTGAGGAGATGGCGCCGACTGCTCTGCCGGTTTACGAAGGCCCGGGCTACTGGGCTGATTCCGGCCGGAAAACCGAAATTGATCTGGAGGCGATGCAGGCTTGGGCCCTGGAGCTGGCCGGCCGGTTGGGCCTTGGAGAAAATGAACTTACAGTCAGTGATAACCGCCCCACCGAGGAGGAGATGGCGGCGATCGCTGAAAAGTATGCGGCGATAGGAGAAGAGCCGCCTCCTGAAAGTTTTTTCGAGCCGACCGAGGTAGTTCTTAGGGGGGGCGGGATCAAACTTACCGTGGACGCCCGCTTTGAGGCCCGGATCTTCTTCGATCCGGCAATTCCTTTGCCCGCTGAATACAACTTTACCCACCATGCAAACTACGAGGATACAAAGGCCGCAGCAAAATACCTCCTGGAGCGGTACCGCGGCCTGCTGGGGATGAAAGAGCCGGTGATTAATATCTGTGGCGGCGATTACGACATCTACGATCGGCAGAACCACAGAATTGAATTTTACGAGGGCGCGGGGAGCTTGGAAGAGCAGATCGTGAGCTATAATTTCTGTCCGGCATATTTTTGCTGCGATGACAATGGTGAACTTTTCATAGCCGGTATCTCTGCCGATCTCCAGGCTCACAAGTTGGGGGATTACCCGCTGATCACTGTTGCCGAGGCCGAGGATCTTTTAGGGGGGGGTCACTTTCTGACCACGGTCCCCGACGATTTTCCGGGTTTGAAATATGTGCGTCGGGTGGAGTTGATCTACCGCCGCGGCTGGGAAGCCACCCTGCTTCCCTATTATCGTTTCTACGTGGAACTCCCCGAGATGGCGAATGGGGGGCGCAAAACCTTCGGCGCCTACTATGTGCCGGCGGTGGAAGAACGGTACATTGAAAATATGCCGCTCTGGGATGGTAGTTTTAATTGAACTGGGGGCAGATAATGTAACCCGGAACAGATTGTCCATAGTTTTTTAACCATGAACTTTTGGTGTTTTTACCGGCGATGATGAACAGTATCCCGATAAGGGCCAAAGGCAGTGATAGGATAATCAAGGTAACAGGCCGGCGAAAAAACAGGGCAAACACTATGCTTATAACTATAAATATAACACCGTTTATGGCCGGCCTTTTCCATGAAAGCACCAACACAATAATTAATAAAAAATTTGGAATGAGATGTATTACAAAACCCAGCACTTTTTCCAGTAGCGGCTTTTCAACCTCGACTGCGTCCAACGCAAATAAAGCTAAAAAAATTATATAGGCTGCTGCCAAAGCCCTGGGCAACCAGATAAACCGGCTGGATTTGGAGTAGTTCATGGTTTTACCTCCAAAAGCTCTCAGCACCAACAACCAGTTTTCAAAACAGTGTTACCATAATTAAACTGTTTTCAAAGAACTAAACCGGCTACAGGATTTTTACTAAAATCCTCTTTCCTGCATCCGATCCTCTTCCCCCAGGGTGGACATTTCCAGCCCTTTCATCGCTTCACCCAGCCCGCGGGAGACCTCGGCCAAAACTCCGGGATCATCATAGTGGCGGGCGGCTTTTACAATCGCCTCCGCCCGTGGTCGGGGATCGGCGGACTTGAAGATGCCCGAGCCCACAAAGATGCCGTCGGAACCGAGTTGCATCATCAGCGCCGCATCGGCCGGGGTGGCGATACCGCCTGCCGCCAGATTGGGCACGGGCAAGCGTCCTTCGGCTTTGACCTGCTTCAACAATTCCAGCGGCGCCTTCAGTTCCCGGGCCAGCACCGAAAGTTCTTCATCGGGGGTGTTTACCGCCAGTCGGATCTGTTCCATCACCCGGCGCATGTGACGTACCGCTTCCACCACGTTGCCGGTGCCCGGCTCGCCCTTGGTGCGGATCATGGCCGCTCCTTCCGATACCCGGCGCAGGGCTTCCCCCAGGTCCCGGGCCCCGCACACAAAGGGTACCGTGAACAGATGTTTGTTTATATGGTACTGCTCGTCCGCCGGGGTGAGGACCTCGCTTTCGTCCACATAATCAACACCCAGTTCCTGAATCACCTGGGCTTCTACAAAATGGCCGATCCGCACTTTGGCCATGACCGGGATGGACACGGAATCGATAATCTTCAGGATTATTTCCGGATCAGCCATCCGGGCTACTCCCCCGGCAGCCCTGATGTCGGCCGGAACCCTTTCCAGGGCCATTACCGCTACCGCCCCGGAGGCTTCAGCTATTTTGGCCTGGTCCGGAGTGGTTACATCCATAATCACGCCGCCTTTGAACAGCCAGGACGGCCCTGATTTACCGCATACACTGTTTTTTTTCTTCATCGACAAACCTGCCTCCTTGTAGGATATGTACTAAATACCAGGATATATGAAATATGCAACCATCAAACCTTGCCTAAAGGCTCACCGGCAGGCCCTGTTCTGCCAGGTAGCGCTTGAGACTTGCCACGGTATAGTCCCCGTAATGAAGCAGGGAAGCGACCAGAACTGCCTGTGCCTTGCCGGTGGTCAGTGCCTCCGCCAGATGCTCCGGGGAACCTGCCCCGCCGGAAGCAATCACCGGTACAGGCACCGCATCGGCAACCGCTGCCAGCAATTCCAGATCATAGCCGCTTTGGGTTCCATCGGAATCTATGGAGGTCAGCAGAATTTCGCCTGCTCCCCTTTGTACCGCCTCAACACACCATGATACTGCATCCCGCCCGGTAGGCCGGCTTCCGCTTCCAACATATACCTCCCAGGTGGGAGCCCTATTGGAAGAAGGGGATCGCAGGGCATCTACCGCGGCTACTATCCGCCGGCCTCCAAAACGTTTGGCCGCGGAATCGATCAGCTGGGGGTTTTCCAGGGCGGCAGTGTTAACGGCTACTTTGTCTACCCCTTGCTGGAAGAACGCGTGCATCGATTCCAGGGAACGGATCCCCCCTCCGGAGATGACCGGTACATTTACCTGTCTGACTATTTCCCGGATAACCTCCAGGGTCGCCCGGCAGCCTTCCGGGGAGGTGGATATATTGAGCATCACCAACGCGTCCGCGCCGTCCCCGGCGTACCGGACTGCCTTTTCAACGGCATTTCCTGCGTTTTTGAGATTGAGAAACTTTACCCCTTTTACCAGCCGGCCGTCTTTCAAATCCAGGCAGGGGATAATTTTTTTAAAGGTCATGACAGTTCGCCTGCTTGAATTATTTTCAAATTAATCTTAGCAGAATTATTCAGCCGGCGCAAGCATTCACTGGCCCTTATGCGGTCGGTTGGCCCATGGGGAAAGAGGTTATTCCTGAGGCTGATACCCTGGTTTGGGGGCGGGGTTGGATTTGGGTTTAGGGTTAGGGATTTGCGCCCCGCTATGGGGATCAATTGTAAAGTCCTGATGATAGATTAACTTGGAAATGGGAACTATTGAGTAACCGTGTTTCTGATAAAAGCTGATAATATCCGGCAAGGCATCGGCGGTATAAAGACCGTTATTGTGAAACAGGATTATGGCTCCTTTGTGCGCCCGCTGGTTGACCCGCTGTGTTATTTCTTCCCGGGTCAGGTTCTGCCAGTCCAAGGAATCGATGCTCCATTGGATGGTGCTGTAGCCGAGTTCCTCGGCAGCGGTAATTACCTGGTTGCTGTACTCCCCGAACGGGGCCCGGAACAAGGTAGGGCGCTCACCGGTAATCTGCTCGATCATCTGCTCGATTTTTAATAGTTCGTCTTTGATCTGTTCCTCGGCCATGCTTCCCAGGTGGGGATGACTGAAAGTATGATTGCCTATTTCATGGCCTCTTTCTGCAATAAGTTTCACATATTGAGGATACTCCTCCACCCAAAAACCGGTTAAAAAAAAGGTGGTTTTTATGGAGTGTTGATCCAGTATATCAAGTATGAGTTCAGTCCTTTCCGCTCCCCAGCTGGCATCAAAAGAAAAGGCCACTTGTTTTTCCGGTGTATCCACATAATAGATCGGCACCAGGCGCCTGGCTTGGGCCATGGCGCCGATCAGCCTCTGTGGCAGTTTCAGGAGGGGGGTCAATACCAGCAGGGCCAGTGCCAGCCCCAGTAAAAGCAGATAGATGAATTTTCGGCGATTTAAAAGAATCGTTACAAACAACCGGCTCCCCCCTGTCGGCAAATTACAGCCCTGTTTAACATATATTCAACTTGAGATATAATAATGAACAAAAGTCGGTAAAAGAATTGGAATAAATAGGGAATCGGCCTAAAAAGTAAATTATTGCCGGGAAAGTCGGTGTTTAACATGCCTGATGGGTACCAGTACCCCGAGTTGAGATTGTGTTTGCAGCAGATAAAGCCATATATACCGGGGAAACCGGTGGAAGAGGTGGAACGGGAGCTGGGGATAACCGGAGCGATCAAACTGGCATCCAATGAAAATCCTCTGGGGGCGTCACCTCTTGCTCTTGAATCCATGCAGCGCCATATTCATGGTATCCACTACTATCCCGACGGCAGCGGCCATTATTTGAAACAGGCCCTGGCGAACAAGCTGGGGGTCGAAAAAGAACAAGTAGTTCTCGGCAATGGTTCCGACGAACTGTTGAGCCTTTTGGCGCAAGCTTACCTGAATCCGGGTGAGGAAGCGATAGCGGTTTATCCCACCTTTTCCGAATATGAATTTGCAGTGCGCAAAGCCGGGGGGGCCGTGAAACACATTCCACTGGAAAAGGAAACCTTTGAGTACAATTTGGAAACGATTCTTTCCCGGTTGACGGATCGAACCCGTCTGGTGTTTATCTGCAGCCCCAACAATCCCACCGGCACGGTTGTGGGTCGGCAGAAGATGTTGAGATTTGTGGAGCATCTGCCGCCCCGCCTTCTGGCAGTGCTGGATGAGGCTTACATAGAATATGCCGACGATCCGGACCACGAAGGCAGTCTTGATTTTATACGCCGGCAACTGCCGGTGATTGTATTGCGGACCTTCTCCAAAATATATGGGCTGGCCGGGCTCAGGATCGGTTATGCCATCGCTCCGGAAAAAATCGCCTCCGATCTGAACCGGATTCGGGAGCCGTTCAATGTGAATTTGTTGGCCCAGGCGGCAGCGCTGGCGGCACTCAATGATAAACAGCACCTGCAAAGCAGCCGGAGCCTGGTACAGGCGGGAAAACAGCAGCTTGTCCGGGGGCTGGGGGAGATGGGCTTCGCTCCGGTGCCCACACAGGCCAATTTTTTATTTGTGGATGTTAAAGTTGATTCTCGAAAAGTTTTTGAGGGGTTGTTGAGGCTTGGGGTTATAATTCGCAGCGGAGATATATTCGGCTTTCCCACCTTTATTCGGGTAACCGTGGGCACCGAGGAGCAGAACCGGCGTTTCCTGGAGGCTCTGGCCAAAGTTCTGAAGGGATTGAGCCGAAGTTATGGATGACCGATCCAGCGGTAGATGATGTTGTCTGAAAGGGTGCCCGTGTTAGCAAGTTTACATTTGCGGTCTTTTTTTTAAAACTGCTGAACTAATCATTCCAGCATGAGAGGAATATCTGGGATTTTGTCTAAATTTAACCTGATAGTTTCCGGATGCCACGGGGACAGGCCTGCGGTTCGGATCAGTATAATCCAAAGAATGCAGAGAGAAAATATTTTTGCAGGGGGAAGCTGGAGATGACAGTACAAATGAAGGGCAAGCACATTCTGTCCATACACGATCTGTCCGGAGAAGAGGTCCGGCATATATTGGATACAGCAGAGTCCATAAAAAGAAGGCATCTGCTGGGGGAAAAGGTTCAGTTGCTGCCCGGGAAAACGCTGGGTATGATTTTTCAGAAGAGCTCAACCCGCACCCGGATATCTTTTGAGGTGGCTATGTGGCAACTGGGAGGTTATGCTCTATATTTGAATGCCGGCGACCTGCAGTTGAAACGGGGGGAAACTGTTGCCGATACCGCCCGGGTTTTAAGCCGATTTGTAGACGGGGTGGTCATACGCACCTATTCTCAACAGGAAGTGGCTGAACTGGCCGCCTGCGCTGCCATCCCGGTGATCAACGGTCTTACCGATCTACTGCATCCCTGTCAGGTGCTTTCCGATCTGTTGACCATCAAAGAAAAATTGGGCAGCCTGGGCGGAGTTTCGCTGCTTTATATGGGTGACGGGAACAACGTGGCCCATTCGCTCATGTTTGGAGGGGCCAAAACGGGACTCAATATTACGATCTGCACTCCCGAAGGGCGGGAACCAAATAATGAAATTGTTCGCCAGGCCCGGAAAGATGCGTTGGCTACCGGGGCGGAAATAAAGGTGTGTACCGATCCCGGCCCGGTGCTGAAGAGGGCCCGGCTGATTTATACCGATACCTGGACCAGCATGGGCCAGGAGGGACAACTCCTTGACAAAGAAACCTTCAGTCGCTATCAGGTTAATCGGGATCTGCTGGCCAGAGCCCGGCCGGATGTACTGGTAATGCACTGTTTGCCGGCTCACCGGGGGGAAGAGATTACCGATGAGGTGATGGACGGGCCGCACTCGATCGTATTTGATCAGGCTGAAAACCGCCTTCATCTCCAAAAAGCGCTGTTATCGCTGGTGATATAGGGATCGTGAATTACGGGGACTTCCCCCTGTACCCAGATTTAACATAATTTAAGTTGCGGAGGTTTTAAAAATGGCAAAAACCAGAGTAATTATCATGGGGGCGGCGGGCCGGGATTTTCACAATTTTAATGTCTATTTCCGGGACAATGAAGCCTTCCAGGTGGTGGCCTTTACCGCCACTCAGATCCCCGACATCGAGGGGAGAGTCTACCCGGCCGTTCTGGCCGGCCGGTTGTATCCTCAGGGAATTCCCATCCATGCCGAAGAAGACCTGAAACAGTTGATCAGGGATTTCAATGTTGACCAGGTGGTATTTGCCTACAGCGACCTGCCTTACCGCTATGTTATGTCCAAGGCTTCGCAGGTGCTGGCGGCCGGGGCGGACTTTACACTGATGGGTCTCAAGCACACCATGCTGAAATCCGAAAAGCCTTTAATCGCGGTAACCGCTGTTCGCACCGGGGTGGGAAAAAGCCAGGCTACCCGCAAGGTATGTGACATCCTGGTCCGGCGGGGGTTCAAGGTGGTGGCGGTTCGCCACCCGATGCCTTACGGGAACCTGGCTGAGCAGACCTGCCAGAGATTTGCCGATTACAGCGATCTTGAACTGCACAAGTGCACCATAGAGGAGCGGGAAGAGTACGAACCCCATATCGATCGGGGGATTGTGGTATATGCGGGGGTGGACTATGAGCAAATTTTAAGGGCGGCGGAAAAAGAGGCGGACATTATTGTCTGGGACGGAGGGAACAATGATTTTTCGTTTTACCATCCCGATCTCTATATTACCTTGGTTGATCCCCACCGCCCGGGCCATGAGCTGGGCTATTATCCCGGGGAAACCAATCTCCGCCTGGCCGATGTGGTGATTATCAACAAGGTGGACACCGCCGATCGGGAGGGTATCGCCAGGGTAAGGGAAAACACAGCCCAAGTGAATCCCCGGGCCAAGATTGTGGAAGCCGCTTCCCCTATTTTTGTGGAAGGCGGCGAGGCGATAACCGGCAAAAAGGTGCTGGTTATCGAAGACGGACCGACCCTGACCCACGGGGAAATGGTTTACGGGGCAGGAATAATTGCCGCCCAGAAGCACGGCGCGGCGGAACTGGTTGACGCTAGGCCCTATGCCGTAGGGACCATAAAGGCCACCTATGAAAAATATCCCTATATCGGAACGCTGCTGCCGGCTATGGGTTATGGGGAAAAGCAGATCCGCGATCTGGAGGAAACCATCAACCGCACACCGGTCGACCTGGTGATCATCGCCACCCCGATTGATCTGCGCCGGGTTGTTAAAATCACAAAACCCTGTCTCCGGGTGCGTTATGAACTGCAGGAAATCGGTTCCCCCACCTTATCCGATATTCTGGAAAAATGGATCCCGTGAACTCTCTCTTCTGAATGAAAATGCCAAATCCAGGCAAAAAACATTTCCCACCGCACAGGTTTATGGCAGAAGATATAGAATAGTCTTTAAAGATATGAAATTGCTTGGGGAATGGTGTATAGGTGCATCCAAAAAATCCATAATCTGGGGGCTATTGTGCCGATCCGGCCGACGGGTCAGTTTTCGGAAGACATAAAAATACAGGAAAGCGAGGGCTTGGGAATATGCATGATTTGCTCAACCGGATTGCCGCCGAAATGAAGGAAGAGGTGGTTCAGTTTGCGGTGGAGTTGATCAAAACCCCCAGCACCAGCGGCGAAGAGAAGCAGGTGGCCGAGCTGTGCCTGGGAAAAATGAGGGGCCTGTCTTATGATCGGGTCTTCCGTGACGAGATCGGGAATGTAGTGGGTATTGTGGAGGGCACCGGAGAGGGTATGGGGATCATGTTCAACTCGCACCTGGATCATGTGGATCCCGGTGATATCCATAACTGGGAGTATGATCCTTATGGCGGGGTTATCGCCGACGGATTTATCCACGGGAGGGCCGCCAGCGATGTCAAGACGGGAATGGCCGTTCAGATCTACACTGCGGAGCTGCTCCGGCGGGCGGGGATCAAGCTGCGGGGCAGGCTGATCTTCACCGGGGTGGTTCAGGAGGAACCGGCGGAGATGTTCGGGATGAAGTATCTGATGGACAATACCCTGACCAAACAAAATATTCCCATCGATCTGATGATCAGCTCGGAGGCGACCTCACTGAACGTATTTATCGGGCACCGGGGGAGGGTGGAGCTGGAGGTGATCACCGATGGGCGTACCAGCCACGGCAGCGCTCCCTGGAGGGGGATCAACGCGGTCTATAAAATGCTGAAGGTTGTTGAACAGGTGCAGGCCCTGGAGGCGGATCTCCCGGGACATGATTTTCTGGGCAAGGCCAGCATCGCCCTCACCAATATCAGCTGCAGCCCCGGGCGGTTGAGTATTATTCCCGACCGCTGCACGGTATCCCTTGATCGGCGGTTGGTGCCCGGTGAAACACTTGACCAAGTTTTGAACCAGATCAATCTGATTTTGGAGGAGCAGTCTTCTCTGGATCCCAATTTCAAGGGCCGGGTCCAGGTGCGCCGGGCAAAAGAAACCTCTTATACCGGCTATTCGGAAGAGGTGGAGAAATTTATGCCGGCCTGGGCTCTGGCGCCGGACCATCCCCTGGTCAAGCGGTCACTGGAGGCCCTGATCCGAGTTGGTCAAACCCCGTCGATTGGCAAATGGGATTTTGGCACCGATGCCAGTTGGGTAACAGGCGTCAGGGGCATACCCACCATCGGTTATTCTCCCATGCAGGAGGAATATGCCCATACACCCCTGGACAGAGCTTCCATAGATATGCTGATCAAGGGTTTGGCCGGCAACGCTGCTTTGGTTTGTGAACTGGCCGGGGTAGCCGGTTAAAAAAATTTTCACCGACGATGGCCGTTTAGTCGAGCAGGGTTTCAGTCCCAAATCAACACTGGTGAGGAGGCCTGAACCATGAGGATTCTGATCAAGGGAGGAATGGTCACCACCGCTGCAGATAGCTACCGGGCGGATATACTTGTTGAAGGGGAAAAAATAAAAGCAGTGGGCGGCGATATTGCGGAGACCGGAGTGGAGCAGGTAATTGAGGCTGCGGGCAAACTGGTGTTTCCCGGTGGAATCGATGTCCATACCCATTTCGACATGCCCTTCGGGGGCACTGTTACCGCAGACGACTTCAAGACCGGAACCACTGCCGCGGCAGTGGGGGGAACCACGTGCATAATTGATTATGCCATCCAACCCTCCGGGGGCGCCCTCACCCAGGCGGTGGAAACCTGGCACCGGAAAGCTGCGGGAAAATGTGCCGTGGATTATGGCTTCCACCTGGCGGTGACCGATCCAAACCCGGAGGTTCTGGAGGAAATCCCCGGGCTTATTGCCGCCGGATATCCTTCTTTTAAAATATTTATGGCCTACAAAGGGGTATTCCAGATAGATGATCTTTCCCTTTTGAAAATACTGCGTCTGACCGCCCGCTACGGGGGAATGGTTCTGGCTCATGCCGAAAATGGAGACATTATCCAGGGTCTGGCCGAGGAGTATCTGGCGCGGGGTCAGACAGCGCCCCTTTATCATGCTCTGAGCCGTCCGTCCCTGGCTGAAGAAGAGGCCGTTAACCGATTTCTAACCCTGGCCCGGATTGCAGATGCTCCGGCCTATGTGGTTCACCTGAGCACAGCCGGGGCGCTGGCCGAGGTAGCGAAAGCCCGGGCCGAAGGCCGCCCGGTGTTTGCCGAAACCTGCCCCCAGTATCTTTTTTTGTCCATGGATCGTTACGAAGAGCCCAACTTTGAAGGGGCCAAATATGTCATGTCGCCGCCTTTGAGGCCGAAAGGAAATGAAAAGTTTCTCTGGCAGGGGTTAAAGGGCGGCACGCTGCAGGTGGTGGCCTCCGATCATTGTTCTTTCAATTTCAGGGGGCAAAAGGAACTGGGGCGGGAAGACTTTACCCGGATTCCCAATGGGGCCCCGGGGGTGGAAACCAGACTCAAATTGATCTACGCCGGCGGGGTTGACCGGGGCTTGATCAGCCCCAACCGGATGGTGGAACTGACCAGTACCGCCCCCGCAAAACTGTTCGGACTGTTCCCGCGTAAAGGCACCATTGCTCCGGGAAGTGACGCCGACCTGGTTATCTTTGATCCCGACTCCCCGTTTGTGATCACCAAGGAGCTTCAGTATCAAAATGTAGATTATAATCCCTTTGAAGGCTTTGAGGGGCGGGGGCTTCCCGAAAGCGTTTTTTGCCGCGGGCAGCTGATTGTAGACCAGGGGCTATACGTGGGGCCGGAAGGGCACGGGCGGTTTTTGGCCCGTGAACCCGGTTTTAAAATGTAAGGATGGGGGCCGGACTTGCCTTCGATAGGGGCAACCAATTTTTCGTTGTGCCGTTTACAAGCAATTTCTCATTCATTTAAGAGCGCCTGGGCGATTCCTGCCCGTCGTGACAAATTGCTAATGAGCGTTTATTTTGCATTTGTCAGCGCACTCCCATTTACGATCGCGGAAGCTTGTCAAGGCATATCAGATGAATTATAATATACCCAGATAAAATCCGTATTTATCTCCGAGCTGTTTTCCCTGAAGAACATCTTGGCGAAAGCAAGCTTTAGCATGATGTTTATGGGAATGCAGCCGTCCATCTTAATGATGGTTGGGGCAAACCGGAAACAGTTTGCCCTCCCGCGGTATTGGAAAGGAGGTAATTGCCAAAATTGTACTCTAGCCAATGGGTTTCGATAAGCAGATGATTGTCGAAACCTTAATTTTTATTTACTTGCGAGGGTGTCAAAATTTACTTAAGGAGAAAGTCAAATGAATAGAAAACAATTTCTCAGGTTATTAGCAGTTATAAGTATAGTCTCTGCTTTGGCACTTACCCTGGGCGGCTGTTCGGGGCAGGAAGGGACAGGGGATGAAGTAGAACAGGTTACTTTGAATTTGTCGGTGGCCGCCAGCCTGACCGATGCCATGCAGGAAATAGAGCGGCTTTACACCGAAGAAAACCCCCATATTAAATTCGAATTTAATTTTGGGGCTTCGGGAGCCCTGCAGCAACAAATCGAACAGGGGGCTCCCACTGATATTTTTATGTCGGCAGCCTCCAAGCAGATGAATGAGCTTCAGGATAAAGATTTGTTGCTCGATGGCACCAGAATCGATCTGTTGCAAAACGAATTGGTGCTGGTTGTTTTTAAGGCTGATTCAAAGGATCTCGAATTTGTTGATCTGGCCCAGGATGATATTGAGCTCATTGCCATCGGCGATCCGGATTCTGTGCCGGCAGGAAAGTACGCCCAGGAATCATTTAAGTCTCTCGGTATTTGGGATGTGGTGGAATCGAAGCTGATGCTGGCCAAAGATGTCCGCCAGGTGCTGGCCTATGTAGAATCCGAGGAAGTGAATGTAGGGCTGGTGTACCGCACAGATGCCATGATATCGGACAAGGTTGAAGTAGCAGCCGCTGCTCCCGAAGGGTCTCATTCTCCGGTGATTTATCCCGTGGCGGTGATCAAAGACAGTACGCACCCGGAAGAAGCAACGGAGTTGGTTGAATTCCTGACCGGAAAACAGGCCGGGACAGTGTTTGAGAGTTACGGGTTTAAAATTTTAAATTAAATTTCGGAGGTATTTCAGGGGTCAGCATGCAGTCTGGCCCCTGAAAACTATTTATGGTTTTGATATGTACCGGGTAACCATAAATCATAAATAACAGGAAAGTAGAAATAATATATGCCCGATATTGATCTTGTGCCGGTATGGATTTCGCTAAAAACCGCATCTATTTCTACAGTGATTACTTTTTTCCTGGGATGTGCCGCCGCTCGCTGGATGGCATACTACCGGGGAAAAGGCAGGGGATTTATTGACGGCCTGTTTACCCTCCCTTTGGTGTTGCCACCTACAGTGTTGGGATTTGGGCTCCTTCTGTTGTTTGGCAAACACGGCCCCTTGGGAAAATTACTGTTGAAGATGGGCACTACCGTAATATTTTCCTGGTGGGCCACGGTTATCGCCTCCATGGTGGTTGCTTTTCCGCTGATGTATCGGACCACCCGGGGGGCATTTGAACAGATTGAACCCAATGTTGAAAATGCCGCCCGCACTCTGGGCGCCTCGGAGTGGAATATTTTCTGGCGGGTTACCGTTCCCCTGGCCTGGCCGGGTATATTGGCTGGGATTATACTTTCTTTTGCCCGCTCTCTGGGCGAGTTCGGGGCCACCTTGATGCTAGCCGGCAATATTCCCGGCAAAACGCAGACCATCCCCTTGGCCATATACTTTGCAGTAGCGGCCGGGAACAACACCAAGGCTCTGGTCTGGGTAGCTATAATATTGGTTATATCTATGATTTCAATATTCTCACTCAACTTTTGGAAGAAAAATAATTTGCAGATCTGATGCAAGCACCGCCTCAGGAGGTAATGGTCGTGTTTGAAGTAAGGATCAACAAAACGCTTCCGGGATTCAATCTGCAGGTCTCCTTTTCCATAGACCAGGAGATATTATCGCTGGTGGGGCCTTCCGGTAGTGGAAAGAGTTTGACCCTGCAGTGTATTTCGGGACTGATGAACCCGGATCACGGCTATATCAATGTCAACGGCCGGGTGTTGTTTGATTCCCAGGCCGGTATTAACATCTGTCCCCAAAAGCGCAAAATTGGTTATGTATTCCAAAACTATGCCCTTTTTCCCCACCTGACGGTTTATGAAAATGTTGCTTTTGGCATTTCTTCTCTCGGCCGGAAGAAAATTGACTCACGGGTTTCCTACATGCTGGAAAAGATGCACTTGGGTGATTTCAAAAACCGGTTTCCCCGCAAACTTTCGGGGGGACAGCAACAACGGGTGGCTCTGGCCCGAGCGCTGGCGCCGGAACCGGATATATTGCTGCTGGACGAGCCATTTTCAGCGCTGGATACTCAGGTGAGGTGCACGCTGGAGAGGGAACTTTTGGCCCTGCATCAGTTCTATCGGGGGAATATAATATTTGTCTCCCACAATCTCGACGAGGCTTACCGTTTGAGCTCACAGATCGCAGTATACGATAGCGGGAAGATTCTGCAGTTAGGCCCCAAAAAAGATCTGATCAATGCCCCGATCAATGAGACTGTGGCCAGATTAACGGGCGCCTGCAACCTGGCGGAAGGGATTATTGAAAACATGGAAAACTCTGTGGCCACGGTGTTTGTGGCGGGATGGGGCCAAAATATTCGGATAAACCTGCCCCGCCCGGACGGCTATTACCAAAAGCAAAAGGTTACGGTGGGAATCAGGCCCGAATATATTTGCTTGCAGGGTCTTTCCGCCGACAACTGTTTGCAGGCGAAGGTGATCGAGGCAGTGGATGGGGTTGTTTCCTATACCTACCGGATAAAGGTAGAAAACGGGCTGGATCAAGAATTCTATTTGGAGGCCGAAAGCCCCAAGCAGGCAGCTCCATTTGTAACTGTTGGAAAAACATGCTCCGTTCAGCTGCCTGCGGAACGAATGTTTGTAATTGGCCGATAATCACCAACTCTTCGCAAAACAGTAAATGTTGACCATTTTTCCTTTTGAGGTTATAGTAGAATTGGTTACCGGGCACTGTGACTAATTACTATAATATTAGGCAGGAGTGATAATGTGGAAACCAAGAAACACAGCCCGTATCAATCACTATTGAGTCAACTGGATGAAGCAGCAGAAGCCGCGGGTTTAAAGCTGGACGATTATGTTTTTCTCCGCTACCCGGAAAGGGAAATCACGGTAAATTTTCCAGTCAAAATGGATGATGGTCGGGTGAAGATGTTTACCGGTTACCGGGTCCAGCACTGCAGCATCAGGGGGCCTTTTAAAGGCGGACTGCGCTACCATCCCGATGTCGATATGGACGAGGTACGCGCTCTATCGGGATGGATGACTTTCAAGTGTGCGGTGGCCAATATACCTTATGGCGGGGCCAAGGGCGGGATCACCTGCGACCCGACAGAACTGTCCGCGGGGGAGATTGAAAGACTTACCAGAAGGTATACCGCCGAACTCGCTGATTTTATCGGGCCCGAAGTGGACATCCCCGCGCCGGATGTTAACACCAACGCCCAGATCATGGGCTGGATCGTGGATACTTACAGCAGGTTAAAAGGATATGACGCCCCTGGGGTGGTTACCGGAAAGCCGATCGAGGCCGGAGGATCACTAGGGCGGAAAGAGGCTACCGGGCGAGGAACGGCGATTATTACCCGGGAAATAGCCCGGAAAAAAGGGATGGATCTGAAAGGGGCCACGGTGGCCGTTCAGGGTTTTGGAAACGTGGGCAGCGCTTCCGCAGATTTTCTGCATCAGTTCGGATGCAAGATAGTAGCGGTCAGCGATGTTTCGGGAGCATATTTCTGTGAATCGGGGATAGATATTCCCAGAATGTTAGAGTATGTACAAACCAGCCATCTTCATCTGATCAAGGGATTCAAGCAGGATGGGCTGAAAGAAATTGACAACTTCGGTTTGCTTACCACCAAGGTTGATTTTCTTGTGCTGGCGGCTCTTGAAAATCAGATCACCAAGGAGGTGGGGGAAAAGGTTCAGGCCAAGATAGTGATAGAGGGCGCCAACGGTCCGACCACCTTTGACGGCAATAAGGCTCTGGTGAAAAGGGGCATTACCGCTGTTCCCGATATTTTAACCAACTGCGGGGGAGTGGTGGTATCCTATTTTGAATGGGTTCAGAATATGCAGCATATGTCCTGGGATATCGAAAAGGTAAATACCAATTTGGAACGGATCATGGTTAACAGCTTTAACGAAGTGTACCACACGGCCCAGGACAAGAATATTCCCATGCGGGATGCCGCTTATGTTGTGGCCATGAACAGGCTGGTCACCGCCCAAAAGGTGAGGGGTATTTTCCCATAAACCTCTGCCGGCGAACAACTCACAGGTGACATTATTTGGGGACAGACCTATCTTGCAGGTCTGTCCCCTTACCTTGACTGATCAGACCTATCTTGCAGGTCTGTCCCCTACTTTAATTTGGGCCGTTTATCCGCCCAGGGATGGGATGCTTCAAAACAAGCTGCAGCCTGCAATACGGTTTCCTCGCTATAAGCCCGGCCCACAATTTGCAGGCCAACCGGCATTCCCAGAGCGGTCCATCCGCAGGGCACGGTGATCGCCGGCAGCCCCAAAATGGAAAACGCATAAGTCAGCATTATCCAATCGATATAATTACCCATTTCTTTTCCGTTTATCTCTGTGGGGTAGCGGGTTTCTGCCGGAAATGGCGGAATAGGCAGGGTTGGGGTAAGTAAAAGATCGTAGTTTTTGAAGAACCGGACTGCTGTTCTCCATAACTGTGAGCGATTCCGTTCGGCCGCGGCTACCCTGCTTCCGGTAAGTTCCATCCCCTGCCGGGTATTGTTGATAATACTGGGATCCACCGCGGAAAGAAATTTTTCGTCCTCAATCAGGTGTTGATATAAGCCGGCATAGCGAATCCCCCTCAGGGTCAGGGCTGTTTCTCTGATTCCAGTCAGATCCGGGCTGTCTTCTTCCACCCGGCAGCCCAGGTACTCGAAGGATTTTATCGAAGATCTGCATATACTCAAGATTTCATCATCCACCGGAATTAAATTAAGATTATCGCTCCAGGCTACCCGCAGGTCTTTGATATCTATATTTCCCGGTTCCGCCAAAAAATCGGCCCGTTCGTTATAAATGGCAATAGGGCTCCGCTGATCGGGCCCGCTGAGCACGCTCAACATCAGGGCCAGATCCTTCACTGTGCGGGCGATGGGGCCTTCCACCGCCACGCTGTCCCAGTATAGGTAATTGGGATGGGTGGGCACTCTTCCCGGGGAAGGCCTCAAGCCTGCCACTCCACAAAAGCTGGCCGGTATTCTAAGGCTTCCGCCTACGTCATTGCCCTGTGCCAAAGGTCCTATCCCCGCAGCTACCGCCGCCGCCGCTCCCCCGCTGGAGCCCCCGCTGTTGCAGGTCAGATCCCAGGGATTCCGGGTTACCCCGAACAGTTTGTTGTATGTCGATCCGCCGGCGGCAAATTCCGGTGTATTGGTTTTCCCCAAAATTATTGCTCCGGCTTTTTTAAGCCGGGACACCACCGCAGAATCAACTCCGGGCACATAGTTTTCAAACATCTTGGAAGCGAAAGTAGTGCGTATCCCCTTGGTGTAGGTAACATCTTTTATGGATACCGGTATGCCGTGAAGGGGTCCGGTTTCACCGCCGGCCATAATGGTTGATTCGGCCTTCCTGGCACTTTCCAGGGCATAGTCATGGGCAACGGTGCAATAGGCATTTACCAGGGGATTTATTTTTTCTATTTGCTGCAGGAATATGGTGGTTAGTTCCACCGGGGATATTTTTCGGTTACGGATCATTCTTACCAGCTCCACCGCCGGGGTAAAGCAGAGATCTGCATTGGATTGTTTAACCATCTATTAATACCCCTTTCATCTTTGTTTGGCACACCCATAAATACGATCCGGCTGTTCCAGTGTTTCCGATACCAGGAATCGGCGAACAGACACCCAGGTGATATTAATTGCGAATCGTCGCAATATATATCCATTAAATTATATCACATTACTTACAAGTGAGTTGCAGTTGTCTTTTCGTGGGGGTGCTGTCCCTTGCCATCCGGGCACTATTCCAGTAAACTGGCAACAGCAACAAATTGGGGGTATGGCATTGCAGGATCCGAGAATCGAACATTTGGCCGGTATTCTGGTGGGCCATTCGGTGGATGTGCAGTCCGGGGAAACGGTGCTGATCTGTTCAAACGAGCTGGCCCGTCCACTGGTGGAGGCGGTCTACAAAGAGGTATTGATCAAAGGGGCTCATCCTGTTCTTAAGATTAATTTTTCCACCCTGGCCCCGTTGTATTATCAACATGCTGCGGAGGAACAGTTGGACAAATTGCTGGAAATCGAAGAATTGATCTATAAACATGCCGGGGTTTTGATCAATATTGATGCGCCCGGCAATGTAAAGGATTTAAGCACGGTCGATCCGGAGCGGCTGACCCGCCGGGCCAGAGCGATGCAGCCGATCAAGGAGTTGATCATCGCCGACAAGTTGCGCTGGGTATTATGTCATTATCCGACCCAGGCGCTGGCTCAGGAGGCGGAGATGTCCCTGTTGGAATATGAAAAATTTCTTTTCGGGGCTACCAATATAGACTGGCCGGAACAATCGCGTTTTCAAGACCGCATCAAAAAAATATTTGACGCCGGTTCCCGGGTGAGGATCGCCGGGCCGGGGACCGATCTGGAATTCAGCATTGCCGGGCGTGAAGGCATAAAATGTGACGGGCACCGAAATATGCCGGATGGGGAAGTGTTTTATGCCCCGGTGGAGGACTCTGCGGAGGGGTATATTACCTATGATTTTCCGGCGATATATTATGGCAAGGAGGTGGACGGGGTTTACCTGGAATTTTCAAAGGGACGGGTGGTAAAAGCCTCTGCAGAAAAAAACCAGTCTTTCCTGGAAAAAGTTCTGGATACCGATCCCGGGGCCAGGTATATCGGTGAATTCGGAATTGGGGTAAATTATGGGATCACCCGGTTTACCAAAGACATTTTGTTCGATGAAAAGATCGGGGGCACGGTTCACCTGGCTCTTGGAAGCGCTTACCCCGAATCCGGCGGAAAAAATATATCGGCGATCCACTGGGATATGATCAAGGATCTGCGCTCCGGGGGGACGATCCGCCTGGACGGGGAGGAAGTCCAAAAAAACGGGAAATTCATTTGAATGTTCATTTCAAATCGCAGGCCGCCGGCAGACCCCCGGCTCCCTTGGCCCGGCTGACCGCCCTGACGATAGCCCGAGACATCACCCAGGCGGATAGGCTGCCTACCTGGTTGATATCGGCCGGTATTTTACCGGTGGCCATACAGAAAACAGTATCACCGTCCAGCATGGTGTGCACCGGACGGATGGCCCGGGCATAGCCGTCATGGGCCTGTTGGGCAATTTTTGTGGCCTGGGATTTATTCAGGCAGGCGTTGGTGGCCACCACCCCGATAGTGGTATTTCCAGGCCCGGTGTTCTCCTGGCTTTGGGGGGGTAGGGAGAGATTTTCCCGTAAATACCTCTCCGTATCCAGGAAGGTTTTGTCCCCGTTCAGGGCTCCGGCCACAATCTGCCCGGTAGACGGATCGGCTACGTCGCCCCAGGCGTTTACCGCTACCAGCGCCCCCACGATCAGATCCCCCACTTTCAGGCTGGCCGTGCCCAAGCCGCTTTTCATCGCTCCCGGGTGTCCCAGGATCTTGCCCACGGTAGCTCCGGTACCCGCGCCCACGTTGCCTTCCTCCACCGGGCCTTCCCCGGCTGCTGCCGCCGCCCGGTAGCCCATGGCGGCGTCCGGGCGCACCCGAAAATCGCCGATTCCCAGATCAAACAGCACCGCGGCAGCTACTATGGGCACTTTGGTCACCCCCACATCAAGACCGCAGTTTTGTTCTTCCAAATATTTCATGGCCCCGCAGGCAGCGTCCAGCCCGAACGCGCTTCCTCCGGTAAGGACTACGGCATGAGCCCTGTCCACCAGGTTCAAGGGGTGTAGGGCATCCGTTTCCCGGGTGCCGGGAGCGCTGCCCCGCACATCTACCCCTGCTACGGCGCCCTGCGAGCAGATAATTACCGTGCAGCCCGTCAGGGCTTTTTGATCGCCGGCCTGGCCCACCTTTATACCGGCCACATCGGTGATGGCATTGAACATAAAGAACCCTCCAATCTTCCGTCAAGTATTCGGCTTGCCGCCCTTCCTTTTTCAGGGGAGGCTTTCTTAGGTCCGGGCGATGACCTGAATTATGGCCAGCAGCACACCGGTAACGCCCTCTCCCCCCAGAAAACCCGAGGATATAAGCTGTGCCCTGGGGTTAAAATCAGGCCATTTGTGATTTGTGATCACTCTCAGCAGGCCGCCCAGGCCGGCAGCAGAGGAGATAACCATGGGCAGGTAAATGCCGATGCCGATGGTCATTCCGGGGATATTGAACCAGTAAAGGAGGATACCCAGCACCAGTCCGGTCAGGAATGCCGGGGTATTGAAGAGCCCGCTCACCATGGCCGCTACGGCTGAAGCCTGCGGGGCCGGAAATTCTGTCCCTGAACCCATGGCGCCGTAAGCCTGATGTAAGACAAACAGCACTCCTACCGAGACCGCTGCTCCGACTATACCTCCGATCAGTTCCGCATAGATCTGGGCCTTGGGGGCGGTCTTCAAGATGTAACCGGCTTTGAAATCCTGCAGGTTGTCGCCGGCCAGTCCGCAGGCCACCGCCACTACCGCTGCTATGAAAAAAGCAGTCTGAGGGGCCGGAGCAGAAACCAGTTTTACTGCCAGGAGCACTATAATGCCGAAAGTCTCCATAGGATCGATGCCGGTCTGTCCGGACAAAGTGGCAGCCATGGCGGTAGTCAGCCAGACTCCAACCACGGTGATCAGGGTTGGCACAAAGCCCAGATCGGCCAAAGTCGATAAAGCCAGCACAACAACTATCAGCAGTAACGGCATTTTTTTCAGGTTAATATCTCCCGTGCCGCCAAAGAGCGGGCTGAAAATTTCCCTTGCTTTGGGCAACACCCCTTTCAGCAGGACGCCGGCTCCGGAGCCCACGATCATCCCGATGCCAAAACTCTCTCTGATCGCAGAAGCTGCTTCCAGGGTTAAAAAGCCGCGGTTAACCGCGATCGGGATAAACAGAAAATAACTAAGTGCTGCTCCCAAAAACCAGGTGCCCGTAAACAGGGGGCCTATTATGTAACCGATACCTACCGCCATGGGCGACAGCCACACTCCGAACTGAATGTGGCGGGCCCACAGCCCGGGGGGGGCCCAGGCACCGGGAATCAGGCTCCATTTATCACGCAAGGCGGTAAAAACCGCCGAAACTCCCAGGGAACCGAACAGCCAACGGGCTTTTCCGCCGCCTTCATCGCCGGCCAGCACGGTTTCTGCGGCGGCGACCCCTACTGGAAAGGGCAGTTTTTCTGCTTCGATAAAATGAGGTCTGAGTACGGCCACGAAAATTACCCCCAGGATGACCCCGGACAAAGTAACCACCAGCAGCGGCAGGATATCGATCCGGGCTGTTTTATCCAGCATCCAGATGCCGGGGATGGTAAACGCCAAACCGCCGGCCACCATTCCGCCGGCCGACATGGCGGTATGAGTCACGTTGATTTCATTGATATTGGTTTTGCCCAGAGTTTTCAACAGGGTTAGCGAAAGGATTGCCACAAAAATGGTGGGCCAGGGCAGGGCGCCCATTCTCAGGGCCACGTACATGGAACTGGTGCTGATAACCACCGAACCCAGAGCACCGAACAAAACTGCCCTCCAGGTGAACTGTTCCTTAAAACGGGTGGGGTGATGCCCGGGGGATTGTTTTTTCACCATTGCACCTCTATTTTTTTCGGTTATATTTAATCAAACAACAACATATTCAACCCGGATATAATGACCGCAATTGCCAGGGCATGCCAAAAACCCGGAATATGCAGGTTACGGACCAGGGTACCGGTTAGCATGACCATCAGGGTATTGATCACCAGCGTGAAAATCCCGAAAGTAAGCAAATTTACAGGGAGGGTCAACAAGAGCAGAACCGGCCTGACCAGGATGTTTACCAGGCCCAGTACCAGCCCGCTCCAGAGCAACAGCGCCGGGCTGCTAAAGGTAATTCTAGGGAAAAAAATGGAGGCAAGGTAAAATCCGCCTGTATTCAGCAACAGTTTGATAATAATGGCCCGCAAAACTTCATCCCCTGCTTTTACACTTACTTTTCGGAAGCCAATATCTAATATATCTAAACCGGAAATAATAAGCAAACCCTTCCGGTGAAGTGGGAGCGGAAAAAGGAAAAGCTATTTTCCTTTCAGGATGGCAAGGGGAGGTTTCCCGGCTTTTACCGTGACGATGCTGTCCAACTTTCCCTTTTCATAAATCACCATGCAAGCGGCCGCAATCACGATTACCCCCCCGATAGCCTGAATGGGCAAAATCATTTCCCGGAAAAAAACCCAGCCAAAAAAGGTTGTGGTTATGGGTAAAAAATTTGAAAAAAGGGCGGTAGGGGTCACTCCCAGGATATCCAGGGAACGAACATAGATCACAAAGCCGATTCCGGAACTGAAAATCCCCAGAAAAACAATCCAGGCAACCATTTCTCTGGTCAACAGACCGGAATGCGGAAGGTTTCGAAGGGCATAGGGGGCCAAAAACAAAGCGGTGCAGGCAATCTGGAAAAAAGACAACGAAACATCGGAATAATGGGAATGAATTTTTTCAGTCAGGAAATTGTAGGCGTTCCAACACAACACCGCCCCGAAAATCAGCAGGTAACCGGTGAGTCTTCCCTGGAAAAGTTCCTTAAAATCGGCGCCGATGATTATGCCCACACCCAGAAGTGAGCCGATCCCGCCTAGCAGCATCAATCCCGTAATGGGACGGCTGTAAAAAATTTTTTCGATCAAAATGGACACGATGGGTACGCAGGCCAGGCAAAGGGTAATTATGGACAGGGGCAGGTAGCCGATGGCGGTATACTCCAGGGAAAAATAGCCGATCTCTCCGGTGAGCGCGCTCAGAATCAGCAGGGGTATATGACGCTTGTGAAGATAGAATTTCCGATCGCTGATCATTTTGATCACAAATACTGCGCACAGAGCCAGGCAGTAACGGAAAAACAGCAATACAAGCACATCTATTACCCCAAGGCATTTTTTGGCGGCCACATAATCCAATCCCCAAGTAAGGCTCAGGCCGGTCATAAGGATATACACCATTATTTTTTTTGATCGGGCAGTAATCATAAATTGCCGGCTTCCATCATGTTTTCCAACCAATCCCTTCAGAGACACTATAACAGATATTGTCAAGAAACTGGAGGGGTAGAATATTCGGAACGGATAATAATTGATGAATAGTGGGTAATTTGCAATTATCAGAGAGCATTCACAAATTTTGCTGAATCAAAATACGGTTAAAGCAGACACTTGGCTTGATAAGTACAATTTGATATTGTATGATTACTGTGACCATTCTACCCAATATTGACAAGTTTTTGTTTTTTACTGCCGGCATGGCTTTACCGGTGATTTTCACCCTTTATCGGACCCGTCTACAAACGTTTGTCATATTGAGGGTGCAAATATAGTAATAATGTTATTCCTATTCACCTGATCAGGATATATATCATGAGAAAGATGATTGCAAGGAGGGGTTTATAATTTTTTATTTCAGCCTAGGCAAATCAAGGTAATTTGCCCAAAAAGACTGGAGGGAAGAAATTGAACCAAATTAAATTCAAGGTTAACGGTGTGTTGCACCAGGCGGTAGTCAATTCCGAGCTGACATTGCTTGATCTGCTTCGAGATCAGCTGCATCTGACCGGGGCCAAACAGTCATGCGATAAAACTGGACAATGCGGGGCCTGCACAGTGATTGTGGATGGCAAAGCGGTTAGATCCTGTCTGCTCAAAGCAGCCAAACTGAATGGCGCCGATATTATCACCGTGGAAGGGTTGGGCACTATTGAAAATCCGCACCTGATTCAGGAGGCATTTGTTCTGGCCGGTGCTATCCAGTGCGGTTACTGTACTGCAGGAATGATCATGTCTGCCAAGGCTTTGCTCGATCAGAACAACAATCCCAGCACTGAAGAAATCAAGAAAGCCCTGCGCCATAATCTGTGCCGCTGTACAGGATACGTTAAGATCATTGATGCCATTAAACTTGCCGGGCGTTTTCTGCGCGGCGAGATCCGTCCGGAAGATGTGCGCCCTGATCCGGACGGCCCCAAGATTGGAGTGTCTCATCCCCGTCCCACAGCCTGGGCCGTAGCCTGCGGGGAGGCCAAGTACACAGCTGATATCATTATTCCCGGGGCTCTGGAGTTGGCCGCTGTGCGCAGCCCGCATCCCCACGCACTGATCAAAAATATAAATTATTTGGAAGCGGAAAAAATGCCGGGCGTGGCTGGGGTGATCACCGCGAAAGATATAAAGGGTACGAACCGTCTGCTGATGACCATTGACGATCGGCCGGTCCTCTGCGAGGATAAAGTGCGCTTTATCGGCGACCCGGTCGCGGCGGTGGTGGCGGAAACCAGAGAACAGGCCCTGGAGGCCGCCCGGGCGGTGAAGGTGGAGTACGAACTGTTGCCGGTTCTGGACTCGCCGCAGAGTGCGCTGGCGGAGGGTGCGGTACAGTTACATGACCGATGGCCCAATCTTTGCTATACCAAACCCCTGATCAGAGGTGATGCCGGGAAAGCCTTCGGCGAAGCGGCGGCAGCGGTTGAAAGCCATTTCTCAACCCAGATCAATCATCAGGCTCCCCTGGAAACAGAGGCCAGTGCGGCCTATCTGGAGGGGGAAGGCGAAGATGCGCAGTTGGTAATTATCGGCCGCAGCATCGATATTCACTATCACCTGCACATGCTTCAGGAAGCCCTGGGCTGGGAAAACATGCGCTATGAGGAAGCCCAGGCGGGAGGGCAATTCGGGATAAAGTTGGAGATTACCTCTGAAGATCTGGCCGGTGCGGCAGCACTTAAATTCAGGCGGCCGGTCCGTTATATTCCCAGTTTAAGTGAATCCATGCTGATGACCCCCAAGAGGCACCCTTACGATATGCAGGTCAAACTCGGCGCCGATAAAGAAGGTCGTCTGAATGCCCTGGAAATGGATATGGTGGTGGACAATGGTGCTTACTACTCAATCGGGGACGATATTGTCCGCCGGTCTTTACTGATGCTGACCAGCGCCTACCACATTCCCAATATTCAGGCCAACAGCCGGCTGGTTTACACCAACAATCCCTGGGGTTCCGCGGCGAGGGGCGCCGGGCCGCCCCAGTCCAATTTTGCGGTGGAGTGTGCGGTAAATATGCTGGCCGAACGGATGGGTATCGATCCGCTCCAGTTCCGCCGGCAAAATTCCCTGCAGCCGGGCCAGCTGACCTCAACCGGTATCAAAATCAGCCAGTGGCCTTTTCCCGAGCTGTGTGATGCTCTCAGGCCGCATTTTGAGCGGGCTTGCCGCGAGGCCCGGGAACACCGGGAGGGGGTGGTCAAACGAGGCGTGGGGTTGGCGGCGGGAGCGTTTGGGATCGGCGATCCGGCGGATGAGGCTTTGGTGGCGCTGGAAATTGATCCCGATGGCGGCGTTACCATCTATGCGGGCGTGGCTGATCCCGGCGAGGGCAATGATTCCATGCTTACCCAGTTGGCTGCAGACGGGCTGAACCTGTCTTTGGACAAAGTCCGACTCCAAACCCGGAATACGGATCTGACCCCTGCCACCGGTTTTGCCGCAGGCAGCCGGATGACTTACATGGCCGGCGGAGCACTTCTAAATGCCATTGATCAGCTCAAGGAGGCCATGAAAAAATCTGGCGCAAATACCCACCAGGGGCTTAAAGAAGCCGGTTACCCCACCCGTTTTATGGGTAAAAAAACCACCCTGCAAGAGGTCCCGGCCGATGAGGCGATGGATCCGGAAACAGGTCAGGGCGCGTCCTTTGAATCGCAGGTGATGGCTTTGCAGATGGCAGAGCTGGAGGTTAACACGGAAACGGGAGAGGTTAAAATTTTGAAAATGACCACTGCCGTTGACGCCGGGCCGGTCATCAATCCCCACAATTTTGAGGGGCAGTTGGAAGGCGGTGCGGATATGGGCGCCGGCTACGCCTTGCGCGAAGAGTACATTGCAGGTTACTCCAGGGACTGGGTTACATTCAAGTTCCCGAAAATTGAAAATTCCTTTGTGATGGAATCGATCATCCGGGAGACCCCGCGGGAACGGGGCGTGAAGGGCTCTACCGGGATTGGCGAGCTGACCCTGCTTCCCACCGCGCCGGCGATCATCAGCGGGATCAAGGATGCGGCGGGGATATGGGTTTGTGATCTGCCGGCTACGCCGGAGAAAATTAAAGCGGCGCTGGCCGGAACACGGTCTAAATGAGTGTGGATCAGACAAAAAATAAGGGGGGGCCGGGTGAGCCCGGCTCCCGCGGTTACCGAATTGTCGCCGGCCACAGCATTGTTTTTGACGACGAAGGCTATTTTTGGCGATTTGGTGACTGGAAGGAAGAAATCGCCGAAGCCATGTCCCTGGAGTGCGGTTTTGATCTTGCCGAAAATCATTGGAAAGTAATACAATTCATGCGGGATTTTTACAGTTACCACGGAAGGGCGCCCTTGAACCGGCAACTTACTAAGGGCACCGGTTTGAGCATGCTTGACATTGAAAGCCTTTTCCCGGGCGGAATCAAGCGTACTGCCCGCCGTATTGCCGGTTTGCCAAATCCGAGAACCTGTTAGATTCAGGAAGCGAAATCGGGGTCGAGTAGGCCACGCCAGCAGGGTGGAGGCAGGGCATACTCGACCTTGTTTCAAGTAGGATAAATGTTATAATCATTTATCGAGGGAGGTGTTGTTTATGGTTGAACGGGTGTTCAAACTGTCCGGCGGCGATAAAAAAATTGTGGAGAAGGTGCTCTTTGATGAGAATATCCATTATATCCACATGATATTTAATAAAGATGAGGGGCTGCCGGAGCACTTTTCCAATTCCAACGTATACATGACCATTATCCGCGGCAGGCTTTCCATAGGACTGGGAGAACAGGAAATTCACGAATACGGCGGGGGAACCCTGCTGAAGATTCCTTTTCAAACCAGGATGAATGTCCGAAACCTTCATCCCGAAATACTGGAATTGATTGTGGTAAAGGCGCCTGCTCCGGCAGGTTAGGGATTAATAATACTTCAGAAAAATAAGCAAAGGAGGAAACCAAGGTGGGTATGTTTTGCTGCCAGTGCCAGGAAACTTCAAAGGGAACGGGTTGCACGGTGCGCGGTGTTTGCGGGAAAAATGAGGAAGTGGCCGGGCTTCAGGATCTTCTCATATATACTCTAAAAGGCATAGCCCAAATCGTGGTCCGGGGAAAAATTGATGCCGGCAAACTCGACCGCGAAAACTATGAAGTGCTCGGCAGCCTCTTCATGACTATTACCAATGCAAATTTTGACGACAGCTCTCTTGAAAAACAGATCAAGAAGATGATAGCCATCAGAGACGGGCTTCGGTGTTCAGTAAATTTGGAGGATTTGCACGATGCCGCCACATTTACGGTCAGCTTGAGGGATTCCATGCTGGAAAAAGCCGCCACGGTGGGTGTGCTGGCTACTGAAAATGAAGACATACGCTCGCTTCGGGAGATGATCATTTACGGCCTCAAGGGGATGGCAGCCTATGCCGAGCATGCCAAAAACATGGGGAAGGAAAATTTGGAGATAAATGGGTTTATTTACGAAGCGCTGGCCGCAATGCTGGACGACTCTTTATCTGCCGATGAGCTGGTGGCGTTGACTTTGAAAACCGGAGAGTACGGGGTTAAGGTGATGGCACTTTTGGATGAGGCCCATACCACAAGATTTGGCAATCCCGAGATTACGGAGGTCAATATCGGGGTCAGAAACAATCCGGCAATATTGATCTCCGGCCACGATCTAACCGATCTGGAGCAACTTTTGGATCAGACCAGAGGCACCGGGGTGGATGTTTATACCCACGGGGAAATGCTGCCCGCTCATTATTACCCGGCGTTCAAAAAATATGATCATTTTGCAGGAAACTATGGCAACGCCTGGTGGAAACAGATTGATGAATTTGTATCCTTTCATGGCCCCATTTTGTTTACCACCAATTGCATTGTTCCTCCCCGGAGGGAGGAAGTCAGGAGAAGAATTTTCACCACTGGTTCCACCGGTTATCCCGGCTGCAGGCATATTGAAGCTGACGAACATGGTAAAAAGGATTTTTCGGAGATCATTGCCCTGGCGAAAACCCTTCCCGCCCCCGGTGAAATTGAAACCGGCAGTATCGTTGGCGGTTTTGCCCATAACCAGGTCATGGTTCTGGCAGACAGGGTCGTGGAGGCGGTTAAATCCGGCGCCATCAAAAAATTCTTGGTCATGGCCGGCTGCGACGGGCGGATGAAATCAAGGGAATACTACACCGAGTTTGCCCAAAAACTACCCAAGGATACCGTTATTCTTACTGCAGGTTGTGCAAAATATCGCTACAACAAGCTTAAGTTGGGTGATATCGGCGGCATTCCCAGGGTGCTGGATGCCGGGCAGTGCAATGACTGCTATTCTCTGGCGGTGATCGCGCTCAAGCTCAAAGAAGTATTCGATCTGGACGATATCAACAAACTGCCCATTGCTTTCAATATCGCCTGGTATGAGCAGAAGGCGGTTATTGTGCTCCTGGCGCTGCTTTATCTGGGTGTAAAAAACATTCACCTTGGGCCTACGCTGCCGGGGTTCCTGTCTCCCAATGTGGCCCAGGTTCTGGTCGAAAAATTCGGCATTGGCGGCATCGGTACGGTTGATTCAGATATTGATCTTTTTATGGGAAGGTAGCAGACAGACTCCGGCCGGCCGGGCAATACCCGGCGCGGGATGATGCGGGAATGAATCATTGTCTGCCTGCCGGAACAGAAACAAGCAAGTTAAACCCGTGGAGAGAAACAAACATCGGCTCTCCACGGGTTTTTTCAAGTGACGGTCATCAAATAAATAACAGCAGGCTGACGGCCATCACGGCCATACCCGCTACCAGGCCAAAAATTTCAATGTGTTCTTCACCATATTCCTGCGCGGCGGGCAACAGTTCGTCCAGGGAAATGAAAACCATGATCCCGGCCACAAAGGCAAACAGCAGGCCCAAAACCGTATCGTCAAAAAAAGGGGCCAGAAGAGCGTACCCTGCCAGGGCGCCAATCGGTTCCGAAAGGCCCGAAAGCAATGCGTACCAGAAGGCCTTCTTTTTGTTGCCCGTATCATAAAATAGGGGCACCGCCACCGCAATACCCTCCGGTATGTTGTGTATGGCGATGGCTACCGCAATCGCTATGCCCAATTTGGGATCTTTCAGTGCTGAGGCAAAGGTGGCCAGCCCTTCCGGGAAATTATGAATGGCGATAGCCAAGGCAGCCATCAGGCCCATACGGGCCAGGCTGCGCTGTTTCGGCAAAGGCTGTTCCGGGCATTCAATATTCTCGGGGCAGCCCATGTTATGGTGTGGGTTTGCTTCTTTCGGTATGGCAAAATCGATCAGACCGATAAAAATTATGCCGGCAAAAAAAGCACCGGCCGCCAGCCAGGAGCCCGCTGAAGTGCCTCGGGCCTCTACCAGGGCGCTCTGTCCCTTGGGCAAGATTTCTACAAAAGAGACATAGATCATCACCCCGGCAGAGAAACCAAGCGCTCCTGCCAGGAAACGGGTATTTGTTTTTTTACTCAGCAGAACAATGAGTCCCCCTATTCCCGTCGACAACCCGGCAAAAAGGGTAAGTAAAAAAGCGAAGCCGACATTGTTTGACCACATACATTTCACCTCCACCGTTGATTTATCATAACACAGAGCAGGCAACGCCGTGTAGCGGGGGAATAATCTGATCAAAACTATTTCCCCTGTATCAGGCAATTGATCAAGGCCGGCGAATGGGTGTCTGTTTCTGTAATCAGAACTGACCACACGGGAAGGTAAAATTCCCGTTAGTGCGGAATTAGAAGAAGCGGATCATTATTCTGGAAAGGAACGGTTTCATTCAGCCATGTCTGCACTGATCCTTATTTTTGTCACGGCCATGCTGGTCGGACTTTCGGGAGCACTGATGCCGGGGCCGCTTACGGCGGTAATAGTGGAACACGCCTTTGACCGCGGTTACATCGCGGCTCCCCTGGTTACCTTGGGCCACGCTCTGCTGGAAGTGGCGATGGTTGTTTTGTTGCTTATGGGCCTGGGAAATTACCTTGCCCAGTCTTGCGTGGCCGGAATCATCGGATTGGTCGGCGGGCTGGTGCTGGTCTGGACGGGCTGGAACATGATCGGGGGTGCAGTCCGGGGTGATGTTTCGCTGAACACCTCCACCAACAGTGGGTGCAGGGCAGGCTCTGCCTTCTGCAGCGGATTGATCGCCACCGCCTGTAACCCGTACTGGTTTCTATGGTGGGCTACTGTCGGTGCGGGCTACGTTGCTCTTTCCCGGGGCAGCGGTTTACCGGGTGTTTTGTTCTTTTTCGGCGGGCATATTCTGGCTGACTTTTTGTGGCTCTCTTTTCTGGCCGCGGCGCTGATTTCAGGGAAAAGATGGCTTACCGATCGCATCTACCGGGGGATTGTCTTTGGACTGGGGATATTTTTATTGGGTTTTTCAATCTATTTTGTCAGATCGGGTCTGCTGATTCTTCTTGGCCGGTAGCTGGCATCACCTTCTGAGATTGCACCCCGGAGCGGATATAAGTATAATTTAAAGCAGAAACAAAATTACGTGCGTCTTTGATATTTTGTTATTGTTTTATTATGTAAGGGGGATTAAAAAACCAATGAAAATAACTGAATCGGTATTTGACTTGATCGGCCATACACCCATGATCAGTCTCAAAAAAATGACGGGTTTAAATATCTATGCCAAGACGGAATTTTTAAACCCCGGGGGCAGCATAAAAGACCGGGTGGCCATGTTCATGATCGAGGAAGCCGAAAAACAGGGCAGGCTAAAGCCGGGGATGACCATAATGGAGCCCACGTCAGGCAACACCGGTATAGGGCTGGCCCTGGTGGGAGTGCAAAAAGGGTACAGGGTGGTAATCGTCATGCCTGAGAATATGAGTGAAGAAAGAAAAAAACTGGTGGCTGCTTTGGGGGCGGAACTGGTTCTGACGCCCGCCGATAAAAGCATTGCCGGCACGGTGGAGGAAGTTAAGAAAAGGGCCGGGGCAGATTCTTCGGTTTTTGTGCCCCAGCAATTTGAAAACCCAAACAATCCCAAAATTCATTATCTGACCACTGCCAGGGAAATCTGGGATCAAATGGGCGGGCGGGTCGATATATTTGTTTCGGGTCTCGGCAGCGGCGGCACACTGTGCGGAGTGGGCCGGTATTTGAAGGAAAAGAATCCGGAGGTTGTTGTAGTGGCTGTGGAGCCAAAAAATGTTTCAGCCCTTCTCGGGCATGAACCGGGACTGCACAAGATTCAAGGTATCGGTGACGGCTTTATCCCACCTGTCCTGGACACCTCCCTGGTGGACGAAGTGGTGGAGGTCACGGACGAAGATGCCATCCAAACGGCAAGGGATCTGGCCAAAAAGCAGGGGCTGCTGGTGGGCACCTCCTCCGGGGCCAACGTGTGGGCTGCGGTAAAAATGGCGGGAAAACACGGCCAAAATAAAGCAGTAGCCACCGTGTTGGCCGACCGGGCGGAGCGTTATTTCAGCACGGCCCTGATCTAGATCGACGGGCCCCGATTGGATTGCAGCAATTCTAATCCAATTTTAATCTTTTTTAAATGGGCCTTGAAGCTGCAGTTGCTAAAATCAAGCCACAATAAACACTGAGGAGGGTTATATTGTGGTTACTTTGGAACAGGTCGAAAGACTTCGTGAAAAAACCAATGTCTCCTACAATGAGGCCAAGGAAGCGCTGGAGAAAACCAAGGGGGATATCCTGGAAGCGATCATCAACCTGGAAAAGGAAAAGCGGATTTCCGAACCCGAGGGCGGCGGTTTTTACAGCTCACAGGGACCGTATAGAGCCCCGGGGCAGAAGAACTTTGGCTGCCGCCAAGAGCAGGGTTCTCGGGAAGAGACCTGGCAGGATGGCAGCGCCACTTTTGCCGAGCTGGCGGGCAGATTTTTCCGCTGGTGCGGCCGGCTGATCGATAAAGGGAACCGCAACAGCCTTGAGGTCAAAAAAGACGGCTGCAAAGTGATCAGCCTGCCGGTGACGGTGCTGGCACTGCTTCTTTTGTTCATGTTTTGGATCGTTGTTCCCCTGATCATTTTGGGACTTTTCTTCGGATACCGTTACCGGTTTACCGGTCCTGATCTGGGCAGAGAAGCGGTGAACAGGGCTTTTGATTCCGCGGCCAAGGCGGCGGAGGATTTAAAGAAAGAAGTCAAAGGCGGCCATGAAAAACCAAACAATGAAGATCCTGATCATTGAGGATGAGGAAAAAATAGCCCGCTTTGTGGAACTGGAACTCGGCTATGAAGGTTATCAGGTGGAAAAGGCACTTGACGGCAGAAGCGGGCTGGAAATGGTTAAAAGCCGCTGCTTTGATCTGGTATTGCTGGATATAATGCTGCCGGGCTTAAACGGGATCGAGGTTTTAAGAAGAATCCGGCAGGACTCCCGGGTGCCGGTGATTTTACTGACCGCCCGGGACGCGGTGGTGGACAAGGTGGCCGGGCTGGATATGGGCGCCGATGATTATATTACCAAGCCCTTTGCCATTGAGGAGCTTCTGGCCAGGATCAGGGCAGCCCTGCGCAACAGGGCCGCCGGCGATGAAACGGAGCAGCCGGCTCTTCTGATAGCCGGCGAGCTGAGTCTGGATCCACTGAAAAGGGAGGTCCTGGTGGGGGATATTCCGGTAGAACTGACCAAGCGGGAATTTGATATATTGCAGTACCTGCTGGAAAACAGGAATATCGTGATCGACCGGGAAACCATGCTGGAGCGCATCTGGGGATACAGTTTTTCCGGCGGCAGCAACGCGGTAGATGTTTACATCAGGTATTTGCGGGCCAAGCTGGAGGAGCCTTTTGGGCTAAAACTGATCCACACCATTCGCGGAGTGGGGTATGTGATTAAAGATGAATGAAAATGGAAAGCCTGCAAAAGCCGATCGGGTTCCCTCATCCCTGGTGATAAAGCTCAATCTGCGCCTGACCGGAAGACTGGTTTCCGGTTTTTTGTCGCTGAACTTTTTGTTGATAATCATCACCCTGACCGTGATTCTATGGCAGGCCGAACAAAAAGCCCAGGATATAATGGCGGCCGTCAACCAGGCTCCCGGGGACCTGGTATCCATAAACCTTGCCGACAGAAATTTTCAGGTCCTTCCCGCTGCAGAGCCGCCCGGCGGCCTGGCTTTGCCTCCGGCAGTGGAAAAATACCTGCCGGCCGGAGCGAAGCAGATCAGAAGGGGGATCGCCCTTCCCAAATTTCAAGAAAGGGTGGGCTTGTGGGGCAAGATTGATGCGATCACCTATAACCTGACTTTCCCGGCGCAGGGCAGATCATACAAAATTGTTTACAGTTTGGGCGCCCACCTGAAACTGCTGACAAAGCTGTTGATCTTGGTCCTCATTTTTGAAATTCTGGCCTTGATCAAAAATGTGCGCAGGGGCTCCAGATCGATCCAAAATACCCTGAGGCCCCTTTCGGAGATGGCGGAGCAGGCCAGGCAGCTCAATAATGAGCTCTATTACCGGGGCTCCAGAGAGGGCAATGCCCAGATCCGGGATCTGGCCGGGGTGATCAGCGATATCGATGCCAGCCGCCTGGATCAGCGCCTGGCGGTGGGTGAATCGCCGAACGAGTTGGGAGACCTGGCCGAGGCTATCAACGGCATGCTGAACCGGATTGGATCCGCCTACCAGTCCCAGTTGCGCTTTGTCTCCGACGCCTCCCATGAGTTGCGCACACCGATTTCGGTGATCCAGGGATATGCAAATTTACTGGATCGCTGGGGCAAAAAGGACGAAAAAACCCTTCAGGAATCCATAGAGGCCATCAAGAGCGAGACCGAAAGCATGAAAGATCTGGTGGAACAGCTTCTTTTTCTGGCCCGCGGGGACAATGAAACCCTGCAGCTTCATAGACAGGAATTTGACGCCTCTGAGATAATCGAGGAGACGGTGGCCGAAGCGAAAATGATCGATCCCGATCATAATTTTGCACTGGATCTTCACCGGCCCTGCCCGATCAGCGCCGATAAACAACTTTTCAAGCAGGCGATGCGGATACTGGTCGATAACAGCATAAAATACAGCCCCGGCGGGGAAGAAATCATTATCCGTTCCGGGCCCGATGAAGGGGCGATCCGGATCAGCGTTCAGGATCAGGGGATCGGGATCGCAGCCCAGGATCTGCCAAATATCTTTGAACGCTTCTATCGCTCAGACGAATCCCGGGCCCGCAAGACCGGCGGATCCGGCCTGGGTCTGGCCATCGCCCGCTGGATTGTGGAAAGGCATGGCGGCCACTTTGAGGTTCTGAGCCGCCTTGATATAGGCACCCGCATAACCGTCGTTCTTCCCACCTCCAAATCAGCCGCTTAGGGTAATATCCGGGTGATCAGATTGACTTCCAGAAAAGGCAGATGCTATTATAAATTCAAAGCATTCGTATATTATCTTAATCTTAATGTAAGACAGGGGGAAAGGCATGTTCTGCAGACACTGTGGAGCCCAGTTGGCGGATCAGGCAGTGGTGTGCATAGCTTGCGGTTGCCCGCCTAGAAGCGGGAACAAGGTGTGCCAGAATTGTGGTGCTGATACAAACCCCAATGCGGCGGTTTGTATAAACTGTGGCGTTCAGTTATCCGCCGGGTTGGCGGAGGGCGCCAAATCAAAACTGGCTGCAGGCTAACTTGGTATTTTCCTGGGGGGGATTGGGGTTCACCGGTTCTACCTGGGGTATGTGGGTATAGGGATTGCCAGATTTTGGTGACCATCTTTACATTTGGCATTGGCGCCATCTGGGGCTTTATAGAAGGCATTCTCATTCTTACCGGTTCTATCGATAAAGACGCAAAAGGGCAGCCTTTGGGAGAATAATAATCGTAATTGCGGCGATTTTCCACTTGTAGAATATATTTATCAAGACATTCCAAATTATCGGACCCACCGGAAAAGATGCGACGCCAGGGACAAGCCCTTCACCCGACTTGGCCGCGACCTAGCGGTGTTTTACGTTGACCGCCCCTTTTTTGAGGGAGGCGAAAATGTAGCCCCGCGATTTCAGTTCTTCGATGATTTTTGGCAGCGCCTCCAGGGAAGCGGGGTTAAAACTGTGCATCAGGATCACCAGATCCTGTCCCGGCTGCCGCTCGGCTTGTTTGATCACATTTGCCGCCATTTGGGCCGCAGTCAGATTGGCGTTGCAGTCCCCGGTGGAAACGTTCCAGTCAAAATAGTCATAACCGCGTTTTTCGAGTTCTACAACAATTGCCTTGAATGTGGCGGTAGACATGCCGGTGGTGCTGGATCCCCCCGGAAACCGGATGATGTCGGGTCTGACCCCGGTTTTTTCAGCCAGCAGATCTTCCATGCTCAGCAGATCTTCCATAAAGGCATCTTTTGAGCGGTAAATTCGATTTAAATTATGGGTCCGAGTGTGGTTGCCCAGGGCGTGTCCCTGTTCCAGAATGATTTTGTAGATGTCGTCATCCCCGGATTTGTTGTCCCCGGTAACAAAAAAAGTTGCCGGCACCTTATATTCGGACAGTGTCTGCAATATCTGGGGTGTATACAGGTACGGACCGTCATCTATGGTCAGATAGGCTGTGGAGATACTGCCCCCTGAAGTATTTTGTTTTTCAAGCTCTCCCTCCAGTTTTTCTTTTTCCTCCAGAAGCAGCTTGTATCTGTCTTCAAGTTCACCGTATTTGCTGTTCAGCCGATCAAGGTCCTGGCAAAGCTGCTGATAGTTTGATTGTTCTTTTTTCAGTTGGCTGAAGCTCTCGGAGGCCTGTGAATAAAGTACAAGATTAAAACCGGAAGCCAGCATTACCAGAATAAAGGTGGTAATCAGGAAATGATGAAGATGGTTTTTTGCAAAGCCTGTTTCGATCAACGCGGTATCCTCCCCTGAAATTACCCGGCGAACTTTGCCTGTTGCATTATTGCCACCAACCTCCAAAAAAGGACAAAAATTACTGTGATTAGTTATTCTTCGCCGGTATTCATTTCCCTTCAATTACCTGACATTTAATACTAGGGAGGTACGACATGCAGTATCCAAAAATAAGGGGAAAGTACATTCAGGCAACTTGCACCTTTGCCTATCTTGACACTAGGCTAAACAAACAGTAATATGGGATCAATAAAAACAGTGCCAAAACAACCCCTAAAAATTGGGCCGGTTTTTGCTTCCGATATCAGTTATTGGAATTATCATGCCGGGCACAGGCAATGATACCGGCGATACCAAAGGAGGGGAAAGCACCCATCAATCCTATCCCCCGATAACCTTAACTACAACCTAATTTTATCAAGGCAACAGTGGATAAACATAATTGATCGGCAGACAGGCGGAGACTGTTGGCTTTGATCATTTTTCCTACCTGATACTAAAAGGGGGGTTATTCGTGGGTTTATTGAAATACGCCCTGAGAAGAATTGCACTGATGGTATTGGTTTTACTAGGTATCAGTGTAATTATTTTCTTTTTAACTCGTATCGTGCCTAGTGATCCTGCTGCTTTGTATGTGGGACCCAGAGCTCGCCCCGAACAGATAGAGGCAGCCACGGTCAAGCTGGGGCTGGATTTGCCGCTGCCGATTCAGTACGGCCGTTACCTGGTAGACTTGGTCCGAGGTGACTGGGGTATCTCCCTGCGTACCCGACGGCCCGTGCTGGATGATATTATCCAGTTTTTACCCAATTCCCTGGAACTTATTGCTATCTCCATATTGATATCCATACTGCTGGGAGTGCCGTTGGGGGCCTTGGTGGCAAAGAAAAAGGATCATTTTGTCGATCATTTTTCTCGGCTGCTTTCCATCGCCGGGGTTTCACTGCCCTCATTCTGGCTGGCCCTGCTTCTACAAATATTATTTGTGAGGAACCTGGGATTGTTACCCGTGGGGAGCCGCTTGTCAATGGGGGTGAGTATAATGTCCCCGGTTACGAAACTTACGGGGTTCATGTTTGTTGACGCTCTGTTGACTGGAAACCTGGTGGCCTTCAAGGATATGCTTATTCATACCATAATGCCGGTAATCACGCTGGCTGCTTACCCGATTGGAATGTTTACCCGGATGACCCGTTCAACCATGATCGAGGTGCTGGGAAATGATTATATCCGCACTTCCAGGGCTTTCGGGATCAAGGAAGGCCGCGTTATTTTCCTGTATGCCTTGAAAAATGCTATCGGGCCCACACTGACCGTAATCGGTTTAACGTTTGCCTATGCCCTAATTGGAGCCTTTTTTGTGGAGGTTATTTTCACCTGGCCCGGTATAGGCACCTATGCGGTGAAAGCGATCATGAGTATGGATTATCCGGCGATTCTCGGGACCTGCCTGGTAATTGCCTTCTTTTATGTGGCAATCAATCTGTTGACCGATTTGCTTCATTCCTTTATGGACCCGCGTATAGCGATCAATTAAGGAGTGTAATAATGGAAGAAAAAATGATAATCCGGGGGAATTTCGGTCGCTTGTTTCTAAAATGGAATAACCGTTACGGTCCCGCTGTAGAAAATTTCCGTCTGAACGCGCACATTTTCAGCAAAGACAAGTTGGCCCTGATCGGTTTATCCCTGATTATTGTCTTTGTCATTGTGGCCATATTGGCTCCGGTACTGGCGCCTTATCCCGAACAGGGCGAGGGTAAATCCGATATGAGTTCAAGGTTGTTGGCGCCCAGCCGCGAGCACTGGTTCGGAACGGACCGGCAAGGGCGTGATATTTTAAGCAGGGTAATTTTCGGATTGCGTCTCTCATTGATTGTATCCTTTGGTGCAACCATCGTGGCCATTTTGATCGGGGTTCCTCTTGGGGCCATAGCCGGGTATTATGGGGGCGTGATCGATGAAACCATAATGCGCATTACAGATCTGTTTTTATCGTTTCCCGCTCTTCTGCTGGCGATTATCATTGTCAGTTCGATCGGTTACGGATTGCAAAACGCGATCATTGCCATCATCATTTCGTGGTGGCCATGGTATACCCGGCTGGTGAGGGGTGTGACCGCCTCACTCAAAGAATGGGCGTTCGTGGAAGGGGCGCGTTCCATCGGCATTTCTAACCTTCGCATAATCATGCGCCACATAATTCCCAATTGCCTGAGCCCGGTAATCATTCAGGCTACGCTTGACATCGGCAGTGTGATTCTTGCTGCTGCTTCGCTTAGTTTTATCGGCCTGGGGGCACAACCCCCCCAGCCGGAATTGGGATTGTTGATCAGCGAGGGGCGGGATTATGTACTGGAACAATGGTGGTATGCAACTTTCCCGGGGCTTATTATATTCATGGTCGTTCTCTCCTTTAACCTGGTCGGCGATGGCCTGCGGGATATGTTCGACCCGCGAATGAAGAGGTGATGAGATGGCGCTGTTAGAGGTGGAAAATCTGAGTGTTACCTTCTCCATATACAGGGGACTGGTTAAAGCTGTTAACGGAATAAGTTTTAAGCTGAATGAAGGCGAAATACTTGGCCTTGTGGGAGAATCGGGTTGTGGCAAAACGGTTTCTTCCCTGGCGCTGACCCGCCTGTTGAATGAACCGCCGGCGGCAATTGAAGGGGCGGTCTTCTACCGGGGCACAGATATTTTGGCCCGGAAGCGGAGTGAAATGAATCGGATCAGGGGCCGGGAAATTTCGATGATCTTCCAGAATCCGGGGACCTCGCTCAACCCTGTATTTACTATCGGGGAACAGATCACACGGATAATCAGCCTTCATCGCGGCCTGAATGCCAAAAAAGCCCGGAAAGAAGCACTGGAGATATTTGATTTGGTTGGTTTGCCCTACCCGGAGCAGATCCTGGCCTCCTATCCTCACCAGTTGAGCGGTGGAATGAAACAACGGATCATCATCGGCATGGCTCTTTCCTGTCGCGCATCATTGTTGATTGCCGACGAGCCGACCACGGCACTGGATGTGACTATCCAGGCCCAGATTTTAAAACTGATGCTGGAAATGCGCAAGATGTTTCAAGTGGCGATTATCCTGATCACCCACGACGTGGGTGTGGCTGCGCAGACCTGCGACCGGATCATCGTCATGTATGGAGGATATCTGGTCGAAGTTGGCCCTGCCGAACAGATACTGGCCGATCCGAGACATCCCTATACCGCGGGGTTGATGGGTTGTTTGCCTTATCGGGCCAACAATGTATTTGATCTGGCTACTATTCGCGGCTCGGTTCCGGATTTGAGCAAGTTGCTGACAGGATGCCCTTTCCATCCCCGCTGTGCATACCGTCAGGATCGATGCAGCAGGGAAAAACCGCCTCTTTACAATCTGGGTGGGGACCGGCAAAGCATGTGTTTTTTACTTGAAGGGGGAAGCGGCAATGACCTCCAATTTACTGGAAGCGCGTAGTGTTTCCAAACATTTTACGCTGCAGGCAAAAAGCTTTGTCGGGCAGCGCAAACAGGCGGTGATCCGGGCAGTGGATGATGTTACATTCACTGTTGCCGAGGGGGAGACGGTAGCCATGGTTGGCGAATCGGGTTGCGGTAAAACCACCCTGATGCGTCTGCTACTGCGGCTCATCGATCCTACGACCGGCAGCATATATTTTATGAATCAAGAAACGACCAATTTAAAGGGGCGTCGCCTCAACAAGCTGAGACGCAACATGCAGATCGTATTTCAGGATCCGCTGTCCTCGCTGGACCCTTCAATGGCGGTATACAGTATTCTTGCCGAACCGCTCACCGCCCATAGCGATTTGAAAGGCAGAGCCCTTCAGGAAAGGGTGAAGGAGCTCCTGGAGTTGGTGGGGCTTGCCCCGGATCACCTTTGGCGCAGACCGCATGAATTCAGCGGCGGCCAGTGCCAGCGAATTGCCATTGCCAGGGCGATTGCCCTGAACCCAAGCCTGCTGATCCTTGATGAGCCGACCGCCTCGCTGGATGTATCGGTTCAGGCTCTCATCCTGCGGCTTTTGGGTGAGTTGCAGAAGAGCTTGGGTCTGACCTATATTTTCGTGACCCATAATCTTAGTGTGGCCAAGTGCGTGGCCGACCGCCTGTTTGTTATGTACCTGGGGATTATTGTGGAGATGGGGCCGATCAAAGAGGTGTTCGAAAGACCGCTTCATCCGTATACACGGCTTCTTTTGCGATCAGTTCCTTCGCCGGTACCAGGCGACAAACTTTGCTATGATGGTCTTCTGGAGGGCGGTATTCCCAGCCCGGTCGATCTTCCCCCGGGCTGCCGTTTTCATCCGCGTTGTCCCGACAGAATGCCCAGGTGTTCCGAAATGGCGCCGCCTTTCAGGGCCGTGAGTAAAGATCGTCAAATAGCATGTTGGAATGTATAAGAACGGGAAATTAAAAGGTAGGAGGCGTTTTTATTGGCAGGAGACAGTTTAAACATAGCTGTTGCCCAGTTTGGTTTTATCGACGGGGAAAAAAAGGACAACTTAAATAAAGCGCTGCATTACATGGTACGTGCCGCTGCTGAGGGTGCGGACATCGTCATTTTGCCGGAGATGTTTTTAACCGGATTTCCAGTTGAAATACCGATGGCTCAGCTGGCTGAAACAATGCCCGGGGATAGTATGCTCAAGTTGCAGGAAAGCGCCGTTAAAAACGGCATTGCTGTAGCCGGGAGTATGCCGGAATGGGATGAAAACTCCAAAACCAGCTTCAACACCTGCTTTTACATCAATCGCGGCGGGAAGCTGCTGGGGAAATATCGCAAGATTCAACTATTTAACCGGGAAAAAAATTATGTTTCTGCCGGCAACAGCTTGACCGTAGTGGAGGATGGGGGGATACGTTACGGTTTGTTGATATGTTATGACCTGGAATTTCCCGAAATAGCCCGCACCTTGGCTGAGGGCGGTGCCCAGGTGTTACTGGTACCAAGCGCCAACATGGAGCCGTACGGGTTGTTTCACCGCCTGTTTACCCAGGCTCGGGCCATCGAAAATCACCAATTTGTGGCTTATTGCAACCGTACAGGCCAGAATCGGTTCTTTACATTTTGTGGCGGAAGTTGTCTGGCCAATCCATTTGGGGAAATAGTGGCCGATCTGGCCCAAGAAGAGGGATTGATGATGGCCACGGCGCGGTTGGACCTTATATCACAATCAAAAGAGCTATACAATTATCTTGATGAAAGAAAAGTATTTTTCAAGTCCTGGTAAAAACGCTGGAAGGTTGGGGGGATCCAGACCAGGTTATTGGTTCCGAACAATCAAAAAAATCCTCATAGCTGCCTATATACCAACCATGCATTTTTGCTCATGGGCACCAAATTTATTTCAAAGGGGGCGTTTATCAGTAATTATTTCCCCTGGAGATTGGTTAAGCCAAGTGAATTGTTCCCAAATGTGCTGATCCCGTGAAATCTATAAAAGTAGGGGGATGAAATTAAAAAATGATTAAAAACAGAATTTATCTGGTTGGCCTGATCGTGCTGGCGGCGATGTTGTTGGTTGGCGGCTGTGCTCAGGAGGGAGCGGGGGAACCGGGGGATAGAATTCTCGGAGTTTCCCACACCGCTGAAATAACGACCTGGGATCCCAGTTCATCTTTTTCCACCGAAGTTACTTACATGGGCAACATTTACGAAACATTGATCAGATCCAATCCGGAAGGAAGCAGCGAAGCCTTTACACCCGTGCTGGCCACAGATTGGATTGTTTCTGATGACGGCCTTGAATGGACTTTCTATTTGCGTGAAGGTGTTACTTTCCATGATGGTTCTACATTTGACGCAGAAGCCGTTAAAAAATCCATAGAGCGAACTATCGAAATCGACGAAGGAGCAGCCTATATCTGGTATCCCGTGGATTCAATAGAGATAGTCGATACTTATGAGATCAAGTTTATTCTTAATACGGCTGTTCCCCTGGATCGTATCATCAGTTCATCCAACGCCGCCTGGATAATGAGCCCGCTGGCCGCGGAGGAGGAGCCGGCATGGTTTGAAGAAGGAAGAGCCGCCGGTACCGGGCCGTACATGCTTGAATCGTATACCCCGGGGGAGGAACTGATTCTGGTAAAATTTGACGACTACTGGGGTGGTTGGAGGGACAATCAGTATACTAAAATTGTGATCAAGATTGTTTCGGATGCAGTGGTGCAACGCCAGTTGCTTGAGGCGGGGGACGTGCAGATTGCCAGTGTTGTTCCGGTGGAAGCCATTCCCATCATGGAGGAAAATCCAGATTTTAGAATTGAACGTTGTCCCAGTTTTTACAACTATTTTGGCTACCTGAACACCGCAAAAGCGCCGCTGGACAATGTCAAGGTGCGCCAGGCTATTTCATATGCTATTCCCTATGAGGACATTATTGAAATCGCCGTCAGCGGCCTGGCTACCCAGAGCCAGGGTCCGGTTCCGGCGGGGATGTGGCCATGGCACAAGGATCTTCCCAAATACAATTATGACATTGCCAAAGCAAAAGAGCTGCTGGTTGAAGCCGGTTATGCAGACGGCACCCTGGGCGGGGCAAAAATGGTGTTGACCTATGCATCGGAAAATCCGGCCCAGGAACGCTTTTCTCCGCTGATCAAAGAAGGATTGGAGGAAATAGGGATTGATTTGGAAGTAAGGCCGATTTTGTTCACACAGCAGTGGGCTTTTGCTAAGGAAACAGATCCCACCGAAGCCCAGGAAATCTTCCTGTTGTTGTGGTGGCCGACCTATGCCGACGGTTATGACAACCTGAGCAGCCTTTTTACTACCGATATGTATGCCTTCTGGAATCTGTCATACTGGGCAAATGAAACCTATGATTCGCTCATTGAAGAGGCGTATAGCCTGTGTGCGTTGGATATGGAGAGATCCCGCGAACTTTATTTTGAGGCTCAAAAACTCCTGATCGATAATGCGGTGGGTATCTTCCTGTATGATCCATCAGATATACTGCCAATGCGGGCCTCGGTCAAGGGAGAGCCGCTCAACCAGTGCTATCCCCGCGTGATCTTTTTCTATAACCTGTATGAAGATTAAAAGCGTATAAAACACTTAACTGGAAGCAAGGCGGGAGGCAACTCAGTTGCCTCCCGCCTGCTGTTACAATTATATATACTTGAGGGAACATTTTCGCGGGATACTACGATTGGAACGCTTCTTCTGTTGAGGCGGTAGTGCATGCCAGATTTCAAAAAACAGGTGGAGGCTGGATGGATCACTTCCAAAGAAGTCTATAAGGGGATTGTTCTATGTCTGCTACTGTTTATATGCGGTTTTATGCCGAGCTGAATGATTTTATATCACCCGAAAAGCGGCAGGTCCCCTTTTCCCACTCCTTTTTCGGGCAACCTCCGGTCAAAGATCTGATCGAATCCCTGGGCGTACCCCATACGGAGGTTGATCTAATCCTGGTTGGCGGAAATTCTGCCGGCTTTTACCACCGGGTAAAAGACGGTGATATGATTAGTGTTTACCCTGTATTCGAGACCTTCGATATTTCACAAATTCTAAAGGTACGCCCGAAGCCCCTTCGCCAGACGGGCTTTGTTCTTGATGTTCACTTGGGAAAACTGGCTGGATTCCTGCGCATGCTGGGTTTTGATCTGCTTTACCAAAATGATTATAATGATAATATTTTAGCTGAAATATCGGCCGGAGAACATCGGATCTTGCTCACCCGGGATCGGGGGTTGCTTAAACGTTCCGCTGTGACCCACGGTTACCTGGTTCGGTCCAATAACCCGCGGGAACAGTTGAGAGAAGTGCTTCACCGCTTTGATCTTTATAATTCGATTGAACCGTTCCGGCGCTGCATGCGTTGCAACGGGCTGCTGGAACCGGTTTCAGTGGAGGAAGTTAGGGGGAAAGTGCCGCCCCGGGTTTTTGAGCGTATCTCGGAGTACAATCGCTGCCCGGTCTGCCACCGTATTTACTGGAAGGGCTCTCACTATAAAAAAATGGCCGGTTTTATAAAAACTTGTTTTCCGGATAACTGCTGATTATTTATAGTTGCGGCTGGCTGCACTTCCAGGCAGGAGATCGTTAGAATATGGTGGCTGTGCTAAATAACTGGGAAAAGGGTTATTTTTCTGTGCTTCCAATTAAAGAAGAGATTTGCAGCAGATTGTGGGGAAGAACACTTAGGAGAAAATTAAAATAGGGCAAAAGAGGAGGGGTATAGAAAATGGATGAGATTATATATTTGTTGGGCTTGTTGGAGCATTATTGATGTCTATGGGAGTGGGAATTAGCGGCATTAAAAAAAAATTATAGAGTTTTGGAGGTATTCCGTCTATCACCCTTAAAGGGTGATAGAATTATTTCGTTTTTACGGTTACAATGGGTTGACAATATGATGGTCGGGGGAGTGGAAGATGCCCGGGCAATGGTTTTTAAAACGGGATAATGAACAGTATGGTCCTTATACCTGGGAAGAGACGATAGATTATTTGTGTAGCGGCAGGATTGGGCCGGAGGATCTGCTGTGGAACCAAAGCTTGAATAATTGGACAAAGGTTCGCCATATACCGCAGCTTAAGGCGGTTATGAAATCCAGCAAATCACCGGGAGGCCGCAAAAGGCTTCTGTGGCTCCTTGCCCCTGCAGCGGCGGTCCTTATTCTCCTGGTGGTCTTATTAACCCGCGGCCCTAACCTTTCCATCGAGGACCATTTCCCCCGATCAGGGGTTCCGGGTTCCTTGGTTGCCCTTAAATTCGAGAAAGATATCTCAGAGGTAGAGAATTTAAAAGCCTTTTATAACGATGAAGAGATCATCCTCTCGGATATCTTTGAAGATACCGCCCTGGTCATGATCCCGGCCAACGCTCGCGCCGGCCGAATCCACGTGTCGGCGGGGAAAAAAAAGAGTAATGCCGTGGAATTTGGCCTGGCGCAAACAAAGATCACCCCCCTGCATGAGGAGCAGGTAAGCCCGGCGGCAGGAGACCAGGTGATAA
>CAZPFS010000011.1:0-5795 GCA_964585925.1 uncultured Syntrophomonadaceae bacterium
ACCTGTTATACATTATGTGGAATATAAAGAAATACCAAACAGTGGCGGCTAATATTTGCATCTGTGGTATAATGTTGTTTGATTAGCGGCGAAGACCGTTCCCAAAATCATTATCATCAGGGTGTGCATGTATGGAAAAAGTGAAACAAGGTTCTCTCGAAATCAGAACATTGGGGCAATTCTTGGTCAGGCGCGGGCCCGTTGTGTTGTCGGAGAAAGCCGGGCGTTCCGGAAAGCTGTGGGAACTGTTCAAGTACCTGTTGACTCAGCGGGGGGTTCGCCTGCCCGCAGATACTGCCATGGAAACCCTTTGGCCGGACAAAGAGTATGAAGACGCCCGTTCCGCCTTCAAGGTTCAAGTCTACCGGATTAAAAAATTGATGGGAAGCGTTTCCGGTTCCGGAGACGATCTGTCTATTAATTTTTCACAGGGTTGTTATCGTCTGGACGCCGGAGAGGGCTGCTGGATTGACACCAATGAGCTGGAGGAGCAATTCAACAGGGCAGTCGATCTGTTTGCAGACAACCCCGAAAAGGCCATGAAGGCCTATCAGCGGGTTATCGAGCTGTATCAGGGAGACTATCTGCCCGAGATAACCGGAGCCTGGGCTTTGCCCGCCCGCAATCACTACCGGCGCATTTTCTTAAAAAGCGTTTTGGAGCTGAGCGATCTCTACTGCGAGGCTTCCTTGCACGAAGATGCGATCAGGATTTGCGAGCAGGCCCTGCGGGCCTCGCCTCTGGAGGAGGAGCTTCACATCCGCTACCTGCAGGCGCTGATCGGCGCCGGTAAAATGAGGGAAGCCCAGTCCCATTATGAATACATAACTTCGTTTTATTACCTGGAGATGGGTGTTAAACCCTCGGATGAACTGAAAGAGATTTATCAGCGCATAACTTCCAAACAGGAAGGGATAGAGCTGGATCTGGGGGCTATACGGGAGATGATGGCGGAAAGGGAAAAAACGGAGGGCGCTTTTTTTTGCCCGCCCGACCATTTCACCCTCTTTTGCAGGCTGGAAAAAAGGAAGCTGGAAAGGGAAAACCGGCCCGTTTTCCTGGGGCTTTTAACCATTACCCGCCCCAACAACAGCCTGCCCCCGGCCGGTATCCTGGCCGGAGCCTCCGCCCGGCTTAAACAGGCCATATCGGGCAACATGCGCGCCGGCGATATATTTACCCAGCGAAACGAGGCCCAGTTCATGGTTCTCTTTCCGGGGCTGTCCCAGGAGCTAAGCGCCAAGGTTCTCGAGCGCATTGAGACCCGATTTCGCACCGAAACCAAATCCCCGGATCTGGTGTTGAGGTGTAAAATACAACCCCTGCTTTCCTAAGGAGCCAAATCGCGCCCCTCTTTTTTCTTCCACCTCCGACTTTTTTCCTAATAAACTACTGTTCATTTGCCCTTAAACATCCCCAAATTATAAATTTTCCCATGTAACCGCGCCGTTACCGGTTATTAACCGAAATTTTCCTCCGCCGTGCTATTATCATTTTGTGGTTAAAGCTCGTACCGGGACGGTTGAAGGGAGGAATTAGTTCTGCTCAATCGGAAAGCAGCACAAAGCATAGAAAAAGTAGGCGGGGCTGATTTCCTGGTGCGGATCGTTTTCCGGCAGAATGCCAGCTGGCAGGGCGAGGTGCATTGGTTGAACACCGATAAGAAAAGGCGCTTTCGCAGTTTCCTGGAGCTGACTATGCTGTTGAATCAGTGCATGGAGGAGACAGCCTGTCCACAGGGCGAGTATACGTTCCAAACATGGGAGGATTTCGGCGAGGCCGACCGGGAAAAAAAGGTGCCCTAGCTTTCAGACGGGCGCTCCGTATGGGCATAGAATTATACCGGCCCAATATCATGGAAGGGAGCAGATTTTGGATGTTTCAAAGGAAGTATTACAAGGGTATATTGTTGACACTGGCGGTTTTTAGCTTCTTGTTCTTGATTAAGGATTTCAGCCCAACCCGCTCTTTTTTTACCTACCGGCAGAGTATAAAAGAATTTGATTTTACCGTAAATTCAGAAGAAGGCCAAGAAAGCCCCGAGGTGATAAGGACCGCCTTGGAAAGCGGCGGGGAAATCACCGGCAAAGCAAATGAGGAGGAGGGGCCCGGCAATGAAACAGTTCCGGTAACTTCAATTGTGGTTACGGGAGCAGGCGGCCTCCAAATTATCGATTCTCCCGGCGGAGAGTTGCAAATGTCAGCCCTGGTGGAACCGGATGAGGCAACCGACAAATCGGTAACCTGGTCCGTGGTAACCCTGAGCATTGGTGACGGCCCGGAAGGGATGGAGGCGGCGGCAATCAGTGACACAGGTGTGTTGACCGCCCTCCACGACGGAGAGGTAGCGGTTGTGGCCACAGCCAATGACGGGTCGGGGCAAAGCGGTGAGCTGATGGTGATCATTTTCAACCAGAACGGCTATGAGCCCGACGATCAACCCGATAGTTTTTTGGAAAGCGTCGATCCGGCGGATAACCTGCTTTTCGATCAATAGCGAAGAGAACGACCTGAGATTCCGGGAAAACCAATGAACCCTTCCGCGGCAGGCACTGCCGGCGGAAGCGAATCAGGAAGCCAAAGCGAGGAGTTATGTTATGAACGGAAATAGCAACATATGCCCAATCGAAAATAAATCACCGGCCGATGTTTCCTGCAGGAAAAGTACCGCCGGGCGGAGGGGCCTTTGGAAAAAAATATTTTCCATACTGGGCAATGTTGTCTTTGCCTCTTTCCTGCTGGTAATGATCACTTTGGTATTTTTCCTTCTCCAAAGCAGGATTAATAGTAAAACCCCGTCGGTGTTGGGGCGGCAGTTGTACGTGGTTCTCAGCGGCAGCATGACCCCCGCTTTTGAGACGGGAAGCGTGATTGCCGTTCAGCCGGTTGATCCGGAAACCCTGGCCATAGGCGATGTGATCACTTTTAAAAATAATGAATCGAGCGAGTACCCCACTACCCACCGGATTGTAAATGTTAATAGGGAGGGCGGGCTTAGTTTCACCACCAGGGGTGACGCCAACAATGTTGATGATCCCTTACCCGTTTCCGCGGGGAACGTTACCGGAAAAGTGCTGTTCAGTATCCCTTATTTCGGCTACCTGGTTGAGTTTGTCCGCACCAAAAAAGGCATGATTAGCCTGGTGTTTCTGCCGGTGGCGCTGATCCTCTTCCATGAGGTGCGTAACCTGTTTATATATGCGGCGGAAATAAATGAAAAGAATAGAGGCCTGCACAGCAAAGAAACCATTAGCAAATAGGCAGGCGGGGATATGCCATGAAAGGAGTTGATCCGCGGGATTACAAAACTATTTAACTGTTGAGGGCAACATGGTCCGATAAAGGCAAACCCGCTGAGAGGCGGGGGCGCAAAGCCACAGGGCCTTTCTAAAAATAGAATGGCAGCCTGGCCGCCGGAGTGGTACCGGTATCCAATAAAAAAGATCAAAGGAATAAAACGGAGGGAATCAAATGAAATTAAAGGGCAAAATGGTGATCAGCGTTTTAGTGATAGCCCTGGCGGCGGCTCTCATCGGCGGCGGGATCATGGCCTGGTTTACCAACAGCGCTGCTATCGAGGGGATCAGCTTTGCGGCGGGAACAGTGGATCTTGAGGCGGATCAAAAGGCCTCACTTGGAGAGACTGAATTTACCAATGTAAACCCCGGCGACAAATACTGTGTCGGCTGGGAGATCACGAACACGGGTTCAAAGGGCATGGCCCTCCGCCTGGTGGCGAGCAGGGGATGGAATTTTGCTTTGGGTGAACTGAATGACCCCGCCCACATCGCGATCTGCCCCAATTACCAGGATGACTGGAAAATAGTTCCCACGGAAGATGGATTCGAGGTTTATTATGTAGGGAACGATGGCCGTATAGAGCCGGAGGATACGGTAACATTGGTCCTGGTCGTAGCCTTTGAAGGTCTGGGGATGGGCAATGATTTCCAAGGTGCTACTTTTGCCCTGTCTGGGGATTTTGAGGCTATCCAGACCACCAACGGCGCCCCGCTGGCTGAATGGGGAGAAAATTGGGAAGCCGGTAACCAGCCAGATGAATATTTTGCAGATTTCACCGCCGGCGATTGGCCCGAGTGCTGCGGCCAGGAGCAGGGTGAGCCGGAACCCCAAACTTATATGGTGACGGTTACAGTTGACGACCCGAACGGCGGATCAGTTACCGGTGGCGGGGAATATGAGGTGGGAGAAGAGGTAACCTTAAACGCGACCGCCAATGAGGGATACACTTTTGTAGGGTGGGAAGTAGATGGAGCTCCAGCAGGATCAAACAATCCCTATACATTTACCATGCCGGCGGCCAATGTAACCGTGAAAGCGCTGTTTGAGGCGGAGGTAATAACATACTGCACCGTCAGTTTTGATCCTGATCACGAAAATGGTCAAGTTCATGATTCCATGGGTGACCATAAAGGTGTATATCAAGTAACCGTGCCTAAAGGGGGTACAGTGAATCCCTTACCCACAGCATCAAGACCAGGGAACCATCCATTTGCAGAGTGGCGTACAACGGGAGGCGTGGTGTTTACAACATCGACTCCCGTAACTGGCAACATTACCGTCTATGCTCATTACAACTAGTAGAGTAGGATTAACCATGTAATACATTGGTGCCATTTAAGTGCCAAGTACCTATTAACTTAAACCGGGTAATCTCCGCCCTGCGGGGGGCTGGGCAGTCGTCCCCCGCAGGAGGAGGCCCGTGGTGGGGAATATTTCTACCCCCTAGAGAAAGGAGGGTAGCGGTTTGAAAATATTAAAATGGATGAGAGCTGTTCTAGCGCCGGTTTTGCTGGCATCCCTAATCGCCATGCCGGCGGGGGCTTCCACTACCGATATGGAGCTCAGAGGAGATGCGTCGGGGCTGGTGCTGCTGCCGCCGGGAGGGAAGCTGTTCGATCTGCAGAACATGGTCCCGGGGGATACCCGCACGGCAAAGCTTACCATCAATAACAGCTATAATCGCTACTACGATCTGTGGATGCATGCTGAAATTGTTGAAAATCCGGAACCCGGCTTGCTGGCCCAATTAGTTCTGACGGCAAAACTGGGGGACGAAACTATATATGAGGGATCGGCTGAGGGTTTCCCCTCCTCCGCTAATAAGCTGCATCTGGGCCGTTTTCAGCCCGGCCAGGGTGGGGAACTGACCGCTGCGGTGCACCTTCCCGGCCCGGAGACGGGAAATGAATATCAGGGAACAACCGCAAGGGTAAACTGGATATTTACCGCTCAGGCCAGCGGCGGTGGCGGTGGCGGTGGAGGCGGCGATTATTATTACTATGAGCCGGAACCTCCGGGTGGGGCGCCTGAAGGAGAACAAGAGCTGGTGATCGAACCGGAGCGGCCCGGCGTAATGCCTAAAACCGGCGTGGCGGTACCGTATCCCTACTACTTGTTTGGAGGCCTGGCGCTGCTGTCCGGAACATTATTGTTCCGCAAAACCAAGCGCCGCCATTAGAGTAATGGACTTTACAGGGGGATGACGGGAAATTCCCCCTTTCTATTTTATGGGGGTGGTCCTATCCTTCGGGCCGCCCCATCTTTTATGGGCTGCCTTCTTTCCGGTGGGAGGTTCTGCTGTTATAGTAGATCGCAGAGACAGATAGGGTGTCCCCACACCCCCTCACCCTTACCCTCTCCCGCCAGGGGAGAGGGGACTGCTGGGTGTCCCCCTTGAAGGGGGAGGGGCCGGGGTCAGACCCGCGAGGTAGCATCCCTTTACCCTGCCCCCCCTTTTGGAAAAGGGGGGCCGGGGGGGATTTGGGAATTTGACG
>CAZPFS010000011.1:5895-60020 GCA_964585925.1 uncultured Syntrophomonadaceae bacterium
TACCCTGCCCCCCCTTTTGGAAAAGGGGGGCCGGGGGGGATTTGGGAATTTGACGATACCGGGAATTTGAAATTCCCCCAAATCCCCCTTTAGGAAAGGGGGACTGTTGGATTTTCCCCTTGAAGGGGAGGGGCCGGGGTCAGACCTGCAAGGTGGCATCCCTTTATGCCCCCCTTTGGAAAAGGGGGGCCGGGGGGGATTTTGGGATTTAATGATACCGGGAATTTGAAATCCCCCTAAATCCCCCTAAATCCCCCTTTAGGAAAGGGGGACTGTCGGATGTTCCCCTTGAAGGGGGAGGGGCCGGGGTCAGACCTGCAAGGTGGCATCCCCTTTATGCCCCCCCTTTGAAAAAGGGGGGCCGGGGGGGATTTTGGGATTTGATGATACCGGGAATTTGAAATCCCCCTAAAAGAGGTCAGGAGACGGTCTTGCAGGATGGCATCCCCCTCACCCTGACCCTCTCCCGCCAGGGGAGAGGGGGTGAAGAGGTCAGGGGACAGCCCTGCAGGATAGGACCGTCCCCAACAACGCCGGTTCGATCCAGGCCATGGGAAAGGATGGATGTTTAATGCGCCGGTTTCTGGCGGTGATTCTTATACTGGCGGGGCTTGGCCTGCTAGCCTATCCCAAAGCCCGGGGATACTACTTTGACTATCGCCGGCAGCAGCTTCTCAAAGCCTGGGCCGAAATGCAAGCGGAGGGGCTGCCCTCCGGAGAGGGACCGGAGGAGGTTTCCGAAGCCCCGCAGGAGGATCAGCCGGACCCGGCGCGGCAGGAATATATACTGAACAACATGATCGGGGTTTTGCGGATCCCGGCGATAGATCTGGAGCTGCCGGTGCTTAAAAAAGACAGCGCGGCGGATCTGGATATATCCGCGGCTCATGTGTCCGGTTCGGCCGGCCCGGGAGAAACCGGCAACTTCTGCATCGCCGGGCACCGCCAACTGACCTACGGCCGCCATTTCAACCGCCTCCACGAGGTGAAAAAAGGGGATCTGATCGAATTTGAAAACCCCGAAGAGGTCTTTACCTACCGGGTATTTGAGGCCCGTATTGTCCAGCCGGAGGAGACGGAGGTCCTGGAATCTTCCGAAGATGAAAGGCTGATCACCCTGATCACCTGCCACGGCGCCAAAAGGCCCTTTACGCGCTTCGTGGTTCAGGGGCGGCTGGAATAGGCGGTATAAGCAGAGCAGCATCCCCCTCACCCTAACCCTCTCCCGCCAGGGGAGAGGGGACGATGTGACTTTGATTGACATTCCGCAACGGGTCTTGCTATACTTTTTACAGTTAAAGGGAGGTGCGGCGATAGATGGCGGTCAAGTTCCAGGATTATTACGAGCTGTTGGGATTAAAACGAGACGCCACCGAGAAAGAGATCAAGTCGGCCTACCGACGTCTGGCTCGAAAATGGCATCCCGATTTGCGTCCGGAAAGCGAAAAAAAGGAAGCGGCGGAACAGTTCAAGCGGGTGAACGAGGCCTATGAGGTTTTAAAAGATCCCGAGAAAAGAGCCCGCTACGATCAGTTGGGGAAGGACTGGCAGCATGGCCAGGATTATCAGCCTCCGCCTGATATGGGCGGTTTCCGCACCTACACCGCCTCCGGGGATTTCGAGGAAGGTTTCAGCGATTTCTTTGAAATGCTCTTCGGCAGGGGCCGCCCCGGAGGGAGGACCGCCGGAGGTGGCTTCCGCACCGCCCAGGTACGCGGTCCGGATGCGGAAAGTGAAATTGAACTGACCCTGGAGGAAGCTTACCGGGGTGTAACCCGGTTGCTGCGCCTTGCCGGAGGTGCGGTCTGTCCCGAGTGCGGAGGGATCGGAAGAAGCGCCCAGGGTTTTTGCCCCCGCTGCGGCGGGACCGGGGAGGTGTCCAGGGAAAAAACCCTGGAAGTAAAAATTCCACCCGGCGTCAGGGAGGGAAGCCGGATCCGCCTGAAAGGGCAGGGGGGCGAGGGTTTGGGCGGCGGACCCGCCGGAGATCTGTTTCTGAAGGTGCGGCTGCTCTCTCACCCCCACTTTCAGCTGCAGGGGCGCGATATAGAAAGCGAAGTCCGTCTGCGCCCCGACCAGGCCGCCCTGGGAACCAGGATCACCATTCCCACCCTGGACGGTCCGGTGGAGATGACGGTTCCTCCTGAAAGCGGTTGCGGCCGCAAGCTTCGCCTGAAGGGAAAGGGATTTCCCTTAAGCGGCAAGGCTCGGGGCGATCAGTATGTGCGGGTGGTGATCGATATTCCGGCTCCCCTGACCGGAGCAGAAAAGGAGCTTTACGAGAGGCTGAAAGGATTGCGGGAGGGCGGTGACCGGAGATGAAACTGATCCGGGTCTGCTACGAGGATTATACCGGGGAGGAAAGGATCTGCATCCGCACCCTGGAATGGGGTCCCGCCGAGATCGAACGCTTTCAGGCGCTGGGGATGATCAAACTGGAAGGAGACCGGATCAGCGCCGATGATCTGCGGCGTCTGCGCAAGGCCCTTCGCCTGCGCCGCTCGCTGGGGGTGAACCTGACGGGGGCGGCGGTAATTATGGAGCTTCTGGAGCGGATTGAGAATATGGAAGATGAAATCAGAACCCTGAAGAAAGGCCGGGTGAGGGATTGATGGATCCCAATCGTTTTACTCAGAAAGCACGGGAGGCGCTGTTTGCGGCCGGGCAGGCCGCCGCCGGGAGGAATCATCAGCTGATCGGTTCCAAACACCTTCTGGCCGCTCTGCTGGATCAGGAAGGCGGAATTACCTCCCGTTTCCTGCAGCAGGCCGGGATTGATATGGCGGCATTTCGGCGGGATCTGGATAACCTGATCGATCAGATTCCCCGGGTCACCGGCTACCAAAGCCAGCCCCAGATCGATTTCACCCTGGCCCGGGTCCTTTCCCGGGCGGAAAAAGAGGCTGAACAGCTCAAGGATGATTATATCAGTGCGGAGCACCTCTTGCTGGCCCTGCTGGAAGAGGGCGAGGAGGAGTTGCGGGAAATATTCCGCCGGGCCGGGCTTACCCGGGAAACCCTGCTGCAATCCTTCCGCAAGGTGCGCGGCAGCCAGCGCATCACCAGCGATAACCCGGAGGGAACCTATGAGGCGCTTCTGCGCTACGGGCGCGATCTTACCGCGCTCGCCCGGGAGGGGAAGCTGGACCCGGTAATCGGGCGAGACGAAGAGATCCGCCGGGTAATCGAGATTTTGTCTCGGCGCACCAAGAACAACCCGGTGCTGATCGGCGAGCCGGGAGTAGGCAAAACGGCCATTGTGGAAGGCCTGGCCCGGCGCATTGTGGCCCGGGACGTTCCCGAGGGATTGAAAGAGAAGAGCGTGATCACCCTCGACATGGGCTCCCTGGTGGCCGGGGCCAAGTACCGGGGCGAATTTGAGGAGCGTTTGAAGGCGGTTCTGAAAGAGGTGCAGGAGGCCGGAGGGGCAATTATCCTGTTTATTGACGAGCTGCATACGGTAATCGGCGCCGGGGCGGCCGAGGGGGCGATGGATGCCGGCAACCTGCTCAAGCCGATGCTGGCCCGGGGCGAGCTGAGAGCCGTGGGGGCCACCACTCTGGATGAATACCGCAAACATATTGAGAAGGACGCCGCCCTGGAGAGACGCTTTCAGCCCATTTTGGTGCAGCCTCCCTCGGTGGAGGACACGATCTCCATTTTGCGGGGCCTCAAGGAACGCTACGAGGTGCACCACGGGGTGCGCATACAGGACGCGGCGCTGATCGCAGCGGCTGTATTGTCGGATCGCTATATCAGCGACCGTTTTCTCCCCGACAAGGCGATCGACCTGATGGATGAGGCCGCGGCCCGGCTGCGCACGCAGATCGACAGCCTTCCCGCCGCCCTGGACGAGATCAACCGGCGGGTGATGCAGCTAGAGATCGAAGAGGCCGCGTTAAAGAAAGAGCGCGATCCCGCCTCGGCGGAGCGGCTGACCCGCCTGCAGCAGGAGCTGACTGACCTGCGGGAGGAGGCCGGCGGGATGCAGGCTCAGTGGCAGGCCGAGAAAGATTCGATCGGCCAGGTGCGCGCCGTGAAAAAGGAGATCGAGGAGGTGCGCACCGAGATCGAACGGGCGGAGAGGGAATATGATCTGAACCGGGCCGCCGAGCTGAAATATGGCCGCCTGAACGAGCTGGAACGGCGATTGAAGGCGGAAGAAGAGCTGTTGGCGGGCAAGCAGAAACAGACCATGCTTTTGCACGAAGAGGTGGGCGAGGAGGAGATCGCCCAGGTGGTCAGCCGCTGGACCGGGATTCCGGTGATCCGTCTGCGCGAAGGCGAGATGGAAAAGCTGCTTCACCTGGAAGAGATCCTGCACCGGCGGGTGGTGGGTCAAAATGATGCCGTCCAGGCTGTAGCCGACGCCGTGCTGAGAGCCCGCAGCGGTATAAAAGATCCTCACCGTCCCGTGGGCAGCTTTATCTTTCTCGGGCCGACAGGAGTGGGCAAGACCGAGCTGAGCCGCGCCCTGGCGGAGGCGCTCTTTGACGATGAGCGCAACATGATCCGCCTGGATATGTCGGAGTACATGGAAAAACATACGGTGGCCCGTCTGATCGGGGCGCCTCCCGGCTATGTGGGCTATGACGAGGGGGGGCAGCTTACCGAAGCGGTGCGGCGCCGGCCGTACACCGTGGTTCTGCTGGACGAGATCGAAAAAGCCCATCCGGATGTGTTCAACGTGCTGTTGCAGATTCTGGACGACGGGCGTCTCACCGACGGGCAGGGGCGCACGGTCAACTTTCAAAATACAATCGTCATCATGACCTCCAATATCGGGGGCCGGGAAATTTTGGAGTTTCAGGAACGGAAGGGCGAATATGAGAAAATGAAAGAAACGGTGCTCACCCTGCTCCGGCAGCATTTTCGCCCTGAATTTTTAAACCGGGTGGACGAAATCATCGTTTTTCGGGCACTGGAGAAGGAGCAGATCGCCAAAATCACTGATCTGCTGCTGCACCGCCTGGCGGACAGGGTGGAGAAGGGAGCGGGTATTGCCCTCAAATGGGACGAGGAAGTGGTGGAATATCTGGCCGAACAGGGTTACGACCCTGCTTTTGGCGCCCGTCCTCTGAAGCGGGCCATTCAGAGTGCGGTGGAAACTCCGCTGTCCAGGCGCATTGTTTCCGGCCAGACCGGCGAAAAAACCACCGTTACCCTGCGCCGCGGAGCAGCGGGTCTGGAACTGGCGTGACCCAGATGCAGGACACGGTGACGAAGCTAGTGGCATCCGGGGAGGCCAAGGGTTCGAAGATCAGGGGGAGGGAAACCCGGCCTTAAACAGCCAATCCTTCGACTTTGCAATGAACACCAGCGCTGCCGCAAAAATTATGAATATGATCCCTTCGACCAGCAGGTAGCTATGTCCCTGGAGGAAGAGGAGGGCGGGCATATTGACCAGACCGTGCAGCAAAATCGCATAAAGCCAGAAGATATATCTTTTGTTTTTTACCCCATAAAGCACCACCAGGGACAGGGCTATCTGGATCCCAATGGCCATAACTCTTTCCAATCCGGCCACTGCGAAGAGTATGGGCGGGGTTCCGGTCAGTCCGGCGGTGATCTGGGCCAGGATTTCCGGGGGCAGGACTGCAGCCAAGGAATCTATTTTGCCCGAGTTTATGGCCAGACTGAAAATTAGGTTGTTAATATAGGTAATTCCCACCAGCACTATGGCTTCAAGTCCGCCGTGCCCTATACCGAAAGCTATCCCGTTTTTCCATTCCAGTTTCCTTTTCAAAAGGAATCTGAAACCAAGTAATCTTCCGGTCTCTTCAAATAGCCCTGCCGAAAAGCTCAGGGTGATCGCCAGGAGCACTGTATGCCGGCTCAGGGCAGCATACCAGGTTTGGACGGCAGCCCATTGCAGTAGCGGTAGGCGGGTGAAAAGCTGGCTAACCGCAAAAGAAAGAGCGCCCACCAAAATGGCCGCCGGGAAGATTTTGTGCCTGCGGTAAAAATAGATTGACAGGGCGATTGGCAGCAAAAAACTGATCGATAAACTAAAAAGCATGGCCAGGAGGGAGGCTGTACCGATCACTGGATCCCTTCTTTCCGGTTAATGGTACTTTTAATAAATTGGATATGTGGGTTTCATTTCCCTGCTTGAAAAAGGCATTATCGGAAAATGAGATAAAGGGCACTCAATCCCGATGCCGGGCAGGTGGCTTTCAATTTCAAAGGCGATTTCCAGCCGCTCGATAAAAGCAGGAGCGGCTACCTGCTCGAGGAACAAGCCTCCGCTACGGAGACGGTGACTTTGGCCGGGATGAATGTGTCCAGAATGGGACGAGGTTTTTGGCATGACCGAAGCCGGTGAAGAAAGGCGCATAATAAAAGATCGGCGTCAACATAAATTCCTGCAGGCTCTTTTCTCGAGGCATCGCCGCAGGAGGAGTACCGGCAGGCGCAAAAATGACGGCATCGGCTATGTTGATTATTACAGCCGGGGAATCCGGCTGGAAATCATGTCGGTGCTGATTTTGTCTTTAGCCGACGGAATCATGACCGGCGCGCAGATCCGGGCCGGGCGGATTATGGAGGCAAATCCTCTCATGGGCCTGGTAATTGCCCGGGGCGGGATTTATTGCTTTCTCGGTATTAAAATTGCCCTGACCGCTATCCCCATGGCATTCCTGGTGTTCCATCAAAATTGGAGGCTGGCCCGCGTGGCCATCCGGATCTGCCTGGGGATATATATTCTGATTGTCGTTTATCATTTGATACTATTGCTGTGATCACTTGCCCAACCTTGTTTTTTTCCCGCCGGTTACCACCTCCACCCTGAACCCCTTCCGGCTTTGGCGGACGGTAGCGGAGAGAAATCCGAAGAATACGGCCGCCCATACCCCGCCGCTGACGGCCAGGCCGGTGGCTATCCGGGGAAGGGCCGGCCACAGCAGGGGCCGGGTGAGCTGAAAGAGGGTTTTTGCCACCTGGCTCCAAAAGCCCCGATCGAAGGTAACGGGCGGCGCATCTTTCAACAGAGCCACTATCTCTGCCGGCGGGAAGAGGTAGGCCAGCCCCAGGGCAATCAGGGCCATAAAAACCACATTCAGCAGGTACATCGACCAGGCCGCCCCGGAGGCGATCCGCCCCCTGGGGGTATCGGGGTTGTAGCGGCAGTGGCGGATGGAAAAAGAGAGGCCGATGGCACTGGCGCTCAAGGTGATAAAGAGCGCACCGGTCGCCAGGCCCAGCACCGCCGGCAATGAGAGTCCGGTAGCGACAGCGGTTCCGGCCAGCATTGCCTCCATCAGCGCCAGGGTAGGAAGAACCACCGCCCAGAGCTTTCCCCAGACTACCGGCCAGCCGGACAGGGGAACACTGTTCAATAACCAGTCCGATTCCCCCTCCCGGCCAAAGGATTGCAGGGCCAGGTTGCCGCTGAACATGATGGTATACATGATCAATACCATGACCAGGGTGGTGCGGGAGGAATCTCCGGGGAACATCCGGAACTGGAATATGAAAAAAGCCATCAGAATAAGGGGGGTGATCAATCCAAACCATTCCCGGGTGTCCCGCCGCAGGTAGAGCAGATCTTTTTTGGCTAGGGCCCACATCCCCAGCCAGGGCGATGCCGCCGGCAATAATGATTCACCGGGGGCAAAGACCGCTTTATTTAAAGGTGCCCGAACTCCGCCGGCGTTTTTATGGATCCTTTTTTTCAGTTTCCCCGCTTCGCCCTGGCTGAGCGAAATCCAGCCATGCCTGAAACCCCGCTCCACCAGCAGAAAGGAGAGCATCAAGATCCCCGTTCCCAGCAGCAACAGCAGCAGGCTCCAGGCCAGCCCGGCCAGATGATTGCCGGCGGCGCTTCCCGAAAGGGCCAGAGAGCCCCAGCCCCAGGGAAAATAGTCCATGGCCGTAAAAAGCGCCTGCCGGCCGGAAAGCAGGCCGGCCAGATCAAACCGCCCGCCGCCGGAGGTAATAAGATTTGGAATCTGGAAGAAAAGGGCGATTATAATTCCCGCCAGCGCTCCCAGCACACCTACCGCCTCTTTGCTGCGATGGGGGGGAACGATCCTCATGATTGCCAGGTTCAATAGCCCGGCCAAAGCGGTGCCGGCAGCCCACAGGCCCAGCCCGGTCATCACCGCAAACAGGTAAAATAACGGCCCGGCCCGGAGCAGCAGCCCGTAGAATATACCCGGTATAAAAATAAACAGGGCTGCCGTAAAAAAGTTAGCTCCGGCCACAGTGAGCAGCTTGGCCGCAAATACCACCCGGGTGGGGACCGGAGACATGAACAGCATTTCCAGGTCATCGGACATGTAAAGGGTGGCAAAGGCGGAGGTAACTCCAAAAAATATCAACGCGGCAAAACCCGCCATGAAGATCAGCGATAAAAACCCTTGCCCGATCTGGGGCGGCATGGAAGCCAGGGCGCCCCAGGCCAGAACACCCATGGAAATGAGGAAGGACAGCACACCCAGAACAGCGAATGCCATTACAATCAGGCTGATCTTTGGCCAGTGGCGGATCTTGTTCCAGAAAACCTTCCACTGCACACCCAGCAGCAGACTGAAGCTTTCCCAGGAAGTCCCCGGCGGCGGGGCTTCCGTCAGGGGCAAGGGCAGTTGGAATTTCAACTGTTGTTCCCCCCCTCCAGGCTGCGGATCAGTTCGGCATCATCAGCGCCGGCGGTCAGATCCAGGAAAATATCTTCCAGGCTTTCCCCGGCATGACCTACCTGCTGCCGGAGTTCCTCCGGGCTGCCCTGGGCAATTAAACGCCCCTCCTTTAATATTCCCACCCGGTGGCACAGGCGTTCGGCGATCTCCAGAATATGGGTGGAGATCAATATCGATGCTCCCAGCCGGGCCAGTTCCTGAAGCACATTTTTCAGCAGGCGGGCGCTGCGGGGATCAAGACCCACCGTGGGCTCGTCCATCAGCAGGACCCGGGGCTGATGAATCAAGGCTCCCGCCAGCACCACCTTCTGGCGCATGCCGTGAGAATATCCCTCCAAAAGTTCATCGGCTCTCTCGGTCAGTTCGAACAGGGCCAGCAACTGGCCGGTCCGTTCAGCGGATGCTTCGGGCGGTATCCGGTACAGGGCGGCAATTAATTTTAGAAATTCGCGGGCGGTGAGTTTGCCGTACAGTTTGGGCTGATCGGGAACCAGGGCCATCAGCGCTTTGGCCCGGGTGGATTCGGTTTTAATATTGTGGCCTGAAATGAAGGCCTGTCCGGCAGTGGGTTCCAGAAGCCCCGAAAGCATGCGAATGGTGGTAGTCTTGCCGGCGCCGTTGGGGCCGAGAAAACCATAAATTTCCCCGCCGCTGATCTCCAGGTTTAAATTGTCCACTGCGGTAAAAGATCCGTACTTTTTGGTAAGTCCCTCGGTTTTGATCAGTATATTTTGCATCGAGAATGCTCCTTCCAATAACCCCTAGGGGACAGACCTATCCCGCAGGTCTGTCCCCCTACCTTGATTAGATCAGTTCTATCTTGCAGAACTGTCCCCCTACCTCCAAATTCCCTCTCCCCTGGGGGGAGAGGGCCAGGGTGAGGGGGAGTGCGCTATCTCGCGGCCTGTCCCCGGACTATCCTTTAACCAAATTAATATTCTACCCGGGGCCGAGGATTCCTTCTAGGGGACAGTTCTATCCTGCAGAACTGTCCCCGGACCTTGATTAAGATCAGTTCTATTTTGCAGGCCTGTCACCGGACCTCCGAGTCCCCCTCTCCCCCGGCGGAAGAGGGTCGGTAAGGGAACGCCCACCCCCACCCTAACCCTCCCCCTTCGAAGGGGGAGGGCTTAGGACCTCAGGTCTGTGCCCAGGCCTCCGAGTCCCCTCTCCCCCCAGGGGAGAGGGCCAGGGTGAGGGGGAGGGTTCTATCTTGCAGGTCTGTCCCCGGACCTCCGAAGGGGACAGTCCTATCTTGCAGGCCTGTCCCCAGACCTCCGAAGGGGACAGCCCTATCTTGCAGGCCTGTCCCCCGACCTATATGATCCGGCCACCATTACCCCGAAAGTAACCAGCAGGGCTATATACATGGGGTGCACGCCGGCGGGATAAGCGCCGGTAACGCCCTTGTATACTTCCCAACCGATAGCCACGATAGTGGTAGCCACTATGGCCAGTAAGGCCGGTCCTTTTCTGGCCCGGGACCAGTAAACTCCCAACACCAGCAAAATGGCCAGCGATGCCCGGAGGGTGTACGCAAAGTAGATCTGGCTCAGAATGGTATCGGTGGAATACATGGCGAGGGCGATGGCCAGAATCCCGGAAGCCAGGGTGGCCAGCTTGGAAAAACGGTTGACCTCCCGGTCGCCAGCCCGGGGATTTATCACCACCGCGTACAGATCTTTGGCCAGTAATGTGCCTGCAGCCAGTATACAGGGCGCCACCGTGGAAAGGATCGCGGCCAGAATACCGGCCAGCACCAGGCCGCCGGCCCAGGCGGGCAGACCCAGCAGCAGGGTGGGCAGGGCCACCCGGGCCGGGATGTCAGGGTATAGCACCCGGGCAAACATGCCCAACAGGGCAGTAATAATCCCCACCGGCACTATGTAGATTACCGCCAGAAGCGCACCTTTTTTGGCTGTTTCTTCGTCGCGGGCGGCCATAACCGGCTGTACCGCCGCCTGGGCGACCAGGGCCGCCAGGATGGAGGCAATGATCCAGGCGAGGACCTGGCTGACCCCTCCTCCCAGGGGATGAAAGTAGGGAGTGAAAGGCAAAGTTGAGGTCAATGCCGGAAAGCCGCCCGCATTTTTCCAGACCATGGCCAGACCCACAAAAACCCCCACGTACATGACTACCAGGTGAATGGAATTGGTGATGCCTATGGCCCACAATCCTCCCAGCAGGGTATAGGCCAGAAATACGAAACCGGTAATGATCATTGCCCATTTCGGATCCAGTCCGGTCATGGTATTGATCAATGCAGCTCCGGCCACTATTTGCACCGAGGTGACCAGAATCATGACCAGAGTCAGTATGGCGGCGGCCACGGTGCAGCAGCGGTGGCCAAAGTAGTGTTTCATGAAACCGGTGACGGTAAAGCTTCCGGCCCGGCGATATAATTTGGCCAGCGTAAAAGCAAGCACCACGGTTCCCATGGCATTAGCCAGAGTAAACCATCCGGCCGAAATACCGTACAGGTATCCGCCTTCGGCGGTGCCTATGGTGGCCGTTCCGCCGATCCATTCCCCGGCGATGGCGGCGGAACAGAGCAGCACTCCCATATTTCTTCCGGCCAGCATAAAATCGTCTGCCGATCTGTTCAGCCTCATGGTGATCAAGCCGATAGGGGTTACGACCAGAAAATAGCCCAGTATGATTGCCAACTGAAGCGACATCTTTTAATACGCCTCCTCCTGCTATTGTAAAATATATTGGATGGTTTTTTGAAAAGTCCTTTTATTTTGTCAGCAAATTATGAGGGGAATTGATTAAATGGAAACTATATGGATAATTCTGGCGGATCATGGCTTTGTCATTACAAAAAAGGGAGTGAGGAAATTGATATTAACAGTGTAGTATGCTATAGTACGTGATGGAATTTTTAAGCACTCACGCCCGGTAAAATACTTCCTGGTTGGCCGCAAGGTTTAGGGAAGGCGGAGACCGGGCGGCGGCGCAAACCAATAAAGGAGGAATTGGATTGAGCGTAGTAACGATGAAGCAGCTTTTGGAGGCAGGGGTTCATTTCGGGCACCAGACCCGCCGCTGGAACCCCAAGATGAAAACTTATATTTTTACCGAAAGAAACGGTATTTACATCATCGATCTTCAGAAAACAGTAAAGTTGATGGAGGTCACCTACAATTATGTCCGGGATATCGCCTCCCGGGGCGGAAAGGTATTGTTTGTGGGAACCAAGAAGCAGGCTCAGGAGTCGATTCAGGTGGAAAGTGAAAGATGCGGCATGCCCTATGTTAACCAGCGCTGGCTGGGGGGAATGCTCACCAATTTCAAAACAATCAGGCTGCGGGTGGAACGGCTGAACCAGATTGAAAAACAGGAAGAGGAAGGCTACTTCGATCGCTTAACCAAAAAAGAAGTTTTAAACCTCCGCCATGAACAGCAAAAATTGCTGAAATTCCTGGGCGGTATCCGCTATATGGAGCAGCTTCCCGACGCCATCTATATCGTTGATCCCCGCAAGGAAAGAATCGCCATTGCCGAAGCCCGGAAACTGGGCATACCGGTGGTGGCCATAGTAGACACAAACTGCGATCCCGACGAGATCGATTACATTATCCCCGGCAACGACGACGCCATCAGGGCGGTAAAGCTGATCACCTCCCGGTTGGCCGATGCGGTGATCGAGGGCCGGCAAATGCTGGAGGCTACCCAGTGGGCCGAAGAAGATATGGGCGGCTCCAGTTATGATCAGGATCTTGAAAGGGAAGGCTTTTCAAAGGAAGAGGATTCTCTCCAAGAGGAAAAAGAAGGGGTATCCCTTGGGGAATTAAAGGAACAGGAATCATCTGCTGCTGAAAAGACAGTGGAGGCGCCGGAGCCGTCTGAAACCGCGATTACGGAAGGAGAACACAGGGAAGACGCTGTGCCGGCCAAGGCAGATATTGAAGTTCAACCGGAAGCCGAAACTAAAATTGAAGAAAAAAGTGAAACCGAAGTTGTAGGAGAATCAGCAGTTAGGGAGGAAGTAGAAGTAGAAGCCAAGACCGGGCACGAAACCGGGGCAGAGCTCGAAGCTGAAGAAAAGGAAGATGCAGAGGGCAAAGCTGAAGAATAGATCAAATAGAGGCCGGCCTGCAAAATTTGCGGGTATATGGACAAAGGAGGAAAAAAATGTCGGTTGACGCCAAAACGGTTAAAGATCTTCGTGAAAAAACCGGCGCCGGGATGATGGATTGCAAAAGGGCGCTGGTCAAGGCCGGTGGCGACCAGGAGAAAGCGATCCTAATCCTCAGGGAACAGGGTCTGGCTGCTGCCGCCAAAAAAGCAAGCCGTACCGCGGCCCAGGGAATAGTGGAATCCTACATTCATATGGGCGGCAAGGTAGGGGTGCTGGTGGAGGTCAACTGTGAGACCGATTTCGTAGCCAAAACAGATGAATTTCGCAGTTTTGTCAGGGATATCTGCCTCCAGGTGGCTGCCTCCAATCCCCAGTATCTGGGCCGGGAACAGGTTCCGGAAAGTGTGCTGGTGCAGGAAAAATCCATTCTGCGCACCCAGGCGCTGAACGAAGGCAAGCCGGAAAAAATCGTGGAGAAAATAGTTGAAGGCCGAATAGAAAAATTCTACCGGGAACAATGCCTTTTAGAGCAGGTTTTTATAAAAGATCCGGAAATAACCATACAGCAACTGCTTTCCGCGCTAATCTCAAAGATCGGTGAGAATATAGTAATCAGGCGATACGCGCGCTTTGTTATGGGGGAGGGTGTCGAAACCCCCACCCCGGCGTCGGGAGAATAGCCTTTCTTTAAAGAACACTTAGGTGTTCTTTTTTTCTGTTTGTTAAAGGGATGGCAGTTTTTGGTGTAGAATAACTATCAGGAGGCTCATAATAGTGGATGTACCTGCCTATAAACGGGTGGTCTTAAAATTGAGCGGCGAGGCCCTGGCCGGTAACGGCGGCTTCGGCATTGATCAGGATATATTGCAGGCTATTTCCCTGGAAATAAAAGGGGTAAAAAGCCACGGGGTAGAGATCGCGGTGGTGGTCGGCGGGGGAAATATCTGGAGGGGCGCCCAGGCCCACCAGAAGGGAATGGATCGGGCTACCGCCGATTATATGGGCATGCTGGCCACGGTGATCAACGCCATGGCTCTTCAGGATGCGCTGGAGCGCCATTCTGTTGATACCCGGGTTCAATCGGCCCTGGAGATGCGGCAGGTGGCCGAGCCGTACATCCGCCGCCGGGCCTTGCGGCATCTGGAAAAAGGAAGGGTAGTAATATTTGCCGGGGGGACCGGCAACCCCTACTTTTCCACCGATACCACTGCCGCCCTGAGGGCGGCGGAGATCGAGGCGGAAGTGATCTTGCTGGCCAAGGGGAAGGTGGATGCGGTTTACGACGCCGACCCCCTGCAGAATCCTGAAGCCAGCCGGTTTTCAGAGATCAGTTACCTGGAGGTTATCAAGCGGGGCCTGGGTGTCATGGACAGTACCGCCGTCTCGCTATGTATGGACAACCGGATCAAGCTGATTGTGTTTGGTCTGAATCCGGGAAATATCAAAAAGGCCATTATGGGTGAAAATATAGGGACCATTATTAAGGGGGGGGGAATATGATTTCGGAGATTTACGGCAGCACCGGAAAACGGATGGATAAGGTAATTGTTGCCTTACAGCGGGAACTTGCCACCTTGCGGGCCGGCAGGGCAACTCCATCGCTGCTGGACCGGATTGAAGTCAACTACTATGATACCATGACCCCGCTGAATCAGATGGCCGGTATCTCGGCGCCCGAAACACGCCTGCTGGTGATTCAGCCCTGGGACAAACAAAGCATTCCGGAGATAGAAAAAGCAATACTAAAATCCGATCTGGGACTTACCCCCAGCAATGACGGGCAGGTGATCAGGCTTACCATCCCGCAGCTTACCGGGGAAAGGCGGAAGGAACTGGTCAAGGTTATCCGCAAAAAGAGCGAAGAAGCAAAGGTGGGGATACGCAATATCCGCCGGGAGGCCAATGATGAGATCCGGGAATTGGAAAAAGACAGCCAGGTGTCGGAAGATGAGAGGCACCGTTCTCAGGAACAGATCCAGGAATTAACCGACCGTAAAATTAAAGAAATCGACAATATCATACAACTCAAAGAGAAGGAAATCATGGAGCTGTAGAAAAGCACGGCTCGGGCGTCATTACTGCCGGGAGGGACTATGACCACGCTCACTGAAAAAACGCTTCGGCAGGCTGTTGATATGGACCGGCTGCCTTCTCATATTGCCATTATCATGGACGGCAATGGCCGCTGGGCCAGGGAAAAAGGGCTTCCCCGCGCGGAGGGTCACAAGCAAGGGATGGAGACTTTGCGGGAAATGGTGCGTTTCGCCAATCGTTTGGGGATCGGCTGCTTAACTCTGTTTGCATTCTCCACCGAAAACTGGCGCCGGCCTCCCTGGGAGGTCAAATATTTGATGGGCTTGCCGGAGCAGTACCTGGAATCAGAGTTGCCCGAACTGATAAATAATGATGTGAGGATCAACATGATCGGAGATCTTCAACAGCTTCCCGGGTCGGCCAAACAGGCCATCACGGGCGCTATCCAAAAAACGGCTCATAGCCGCGGCATGTTGTTGAATTTTGCGCTTAATTATGGTTCCCGGCAGGAAATCGTGAGGGCGATCCGGTCTCTTACCAAAGATATCTTGAGCGGCAAGGTATCTTCTCCGGTTGATGAGCGGGTGTTTTCCTCTTACCTCTATACCACGGGGGTGGCTGACCCTGATCTGGTAATTCGTACCGGAGGCGAATATCGACTGAGCAATTTTTTACTCTGGCAGGCCGCCTACAGCGAGCTCTGGTTTACCCCCACTTACTGGCCCGATTTCAAGGGCCGGCATTTGCTGGAAGCCATTTTAGATTACCAGCACCGTGATCGACGATATGGCAAAATTCATTAACGGGGACGGTCAATGCTGAAATACAGGGTTGTATCTGCTGTTCTGGGAATACCCCTCATCCTGGGGGCGGTCTATGCGGGAGGAGTCTGGTATGCGCTGCTGGTATGGCTGTTGGCCATTCTGGGGTTGCGTGAATATTTTAGCATTTATAAATTAGACGGGTACAACCCTGCAGTTATCAGCGCTTACCTGGGCGTGAGCGTACTGTTGGGGATAGCCTTTTCGGGCAGAATAGAACTGATCTATCCGGCAGTTATTCTCATCTTTATCGCGTTGGGGATAGGGCTGCTGGCGGGCTCCCAAAAGGGGGCAACGCTGGAATCGGCGCTCACTTTATGGGGTATAATTTACCTGGGCGGCCTGGGAGGGCACCTGATTCTGATCCGGTTTCTTCCCCGGGGTATTACGGCCACCGGGATGCTGCTTTTAAACGTGTGGATCTATGATATATGCGCCTATTTTGCCGGTATAAAATGGGGGCGCCACAAGCTGGCTCCCAAAATAAGCCCCCAGAAATCAATAGAGGGGGCCCTGGCAGGCGCCCTGGCGGCGACGGCCTTTTCCACCGCCGCCGCGGCACGGTTTCCACATCTGCTGGCGCCGCTCTCCCCCTGGCTGGGGGCGCTGCTGGGGTTGGGAGTGGCCCTGTTTTCCCAGTTGGGGGATCTGCTGGAATCGGCATTGAAACGACAGGGGTCGGTCAAGGATTCGGGGGGACTGATCCCGGGCCACGGGGGAATACTGGATCGTTTTGACAGCCTCTGGCTGGCGGCTCCTTTTGCTTACTATTTCTTTTTACATATATACAGATAGAGATGCGCCCGATCAATGAAACCCAGGGAAAAGCACGATTTCCCCGGGGGAAGGAAAGCGGCTTGCCGAAAAATATTGCTATTTTAGGTTCCACCGGCTCCATCGGTCGTCAGGTGTTGGAGGTTGTCGAGCACCTGGGCTCGTCTTACCGGGTTGTGGCTTTAACGGCCCACCGTCAGGCGGAGCTGCTCATGGCACAAGCCGGGAAATTTAAACCCGAGCTGGTGGTTCTCTCTGATCGGCGGGCCGCAGAGGCCCTGAAATCATTCCCGGGAAAAGACTGTGAAGTGGCGGCGGGCCCGGAGGGGCAACTTTTGGCCGCAGCCTGGCCGGCAGCGGATCTGGTAATCATCGCTCTGGTCGGGTTTAGTGGCTTTCAGCCCGCTTGGGAGGCGATCCGGGCCGGCAAGAAGGTGGCCCTGGCCAACAAAGAATCGCTGGTTGTGGGCGGCGAACTGATCGCGGAAAATCTCGGCGGCAGGCAGTTGCTGGACCGGATTATCCCCATTGACAGCGAACATTCAGCCATCTGGCAATGTATGCAGGGGGTTAGCCGGAAACATATCACAAAGATATGGCTTACCGCTTCCGGCGGTCCTTTCCTGAATCGGGACCGGGGGCAGCTGGAGAACGTTACCGCCGGGCAAGCCCTGAACCATCCCAACTGGAAGATGGGTCCCAAAATAACCGTAGATTCGGCAACCTTGATGAACAAGGGATTTGAGGTCCTGGAAGCTCGCTGGCTGTTCGGACTGGATCTGTCCCGGATCGGGGTGGTGATTCATCCCCAGAGTATTATCCATTCGATGATTGAACTGGAGGACGGTTCGTTTCTGGCTCAACTGGGATCCCCTGACATGCGGCTGCCGATTCAATATGCGCTGACTTTTCCGGAACGGGTGGCCGGCCCATGGCAAAAATTACAGATTTGCGGACAAAACTGGTCTTTTTATGAGCCCGACCTGCAAAAATTTCCATGTCTTGAACTGGCCTACCGGGTGGGGGAGATCGGCGGAACCCTGCCGGCCTGCCTGAATGCAGCCAATGAGCTGGCGGTAGAGCAGTTCCTGTTGGGTAATCTCAAATTCACCTGTATCCCGGAGCTGATTGAACGGGTGCTGGAACGGCATACGGTTATCCATCGCCCGGCCGTTGAGGATCTGGTGGAGGCGAATCGCTGGGCCCGCTGTACAGCGGAAGAAATAATGGCGTCAACATATGGGGGTATGTAATAAGATGCAAACCTTTGTGGCATCGGTATTTGTATTCGGACTGCTGATCCTGGCTCACGAGCTGGGCCACTTTTTTGCCTGCCGGGCCACCGGAATCAAGGTGCTGGAGTTGGCCCTGGGCTTCGGCCCCCGGTTGGTAAGCCGCAAAATAAATGACACCAGGTATTCTTTGCGGGTTTTCCCCCTGGGGGGATTCTGCCGCATGCTGGGGGAAAACCCCGATGATGAGCCCTCTCCGAACAGTTTTACCCAAAAATCCATTCCCAAAAGAGGTCTGGTCCTGCTGGCGGGAGCGCTCATGAACCTGATATTGGCCCTGGCTCTGTTTTTTGTTATATTTTATTTCCTGGTAGGAACGCCATTGACGGATGTTACCCGGTTGGGAGCAGTCTCGCCCGATTCGCCGGCCGAAAAAGCCGGATTGAAGCCCGGGGATGAGATCGTATCCATTGAAGGGCAGGCGGTCGGAAACTGGGACGATGTGGTGGCCAATATTGAACACCGGGCGGGAGAAGAGCTGACCATTGTGGTCAGGCGCAATCAGGGGCTCTCAACCCTGACTGCCGTTCCGGAGCCGGTTCCCGAGACCGGAAAGGCCATAATCGGCATCTCTCCCCCGGTTATTAAATACTACTTGGGGGGCTCCCTTAAAGCCAGTTTCTCCCGGTTTGCGATGATCATCACGTCTGTAGGACAGGTGATTTCCGGGAAAGCGCCTCTGGATGTAGCCGGTCCGGTAGGAATAATCATTATTGTGGGAGAGGTGGCCGCCACCGGGTTCGTCAACCTGCTTTGGCTGGCGGCGCTGATCAGCATCAGCCTGGGGATCATCAACCTGCTTCCGGTACCGGCGCTGGACGGGGGACGGCTGCTGTTTTTGATTATTGAGGGGATTCGGGGGAAACCGGTGGACCCGGAGAAAGAAGGGTTTATTCATTTTATCGGTTTCGCCGTTTTGATATTGTTGATATTATTTGTGACCTATCACGATCTGATCCGGTGGGACCTTCTTCCCAAGTAAACGATTGCCGGCCGGAAAAACGGACAGGACTGGAGGAAGCATATTGGCCATCGCCCGGAGAAAGTGCCGGGAGGTAAAAGTGGGCCACCTCACGATCGGCGGAGAGGCGCCGGTGCTGATCCAGAGTATGACCACCACAGACACCTCCCGGACAGAGCCAACCCTGGCTCAGATAAAACAGCTGGCCCTGGCGGGATGTGAGCTGATAAGGGTGGCCGTACCGGATCAAAAAGCGCTGCAAGCCCTGCCGGAACTTATGGCCGGCAGCCCCCTGCCGTTGATCGCGGACATTCATTTTGATTACCGCCTGGCATTGCAGGCTCTCGAGATGGGAATTCCCAAGGTGAGGATCAATCCCGGCAATATTGGCGGCCAGAGCAGGTTCCGGGAAGTGATCAGGGGGGCTTTGCACAAAGGGGCAGCGCTGAGGTTGGGGGTCAATGCCGGGTCGCTGGACAGGCTCACCCGGTCCAGGTACGGGGCGGCCACACCCGACGCCTTGGTGGAATCGGCGCTGAGCTACCTGGAAATAGCGGAGGATGAAGGTTTTCAAAATGTTGTGGTATCTTTAAAGGCCTCCGACGTTCTGACCACGATCGGGGCCTACAGGCTGATTGCTCCCCGGATACCTTACCCGCTGCATCTGGGGGTAACCGAAGCCGGCCCGGCGGATACGGGGATTATAAAATCTTGCCTGGGGATTGGTCCCCTGCTGGCGGAAGGGATTGGAGACACCCTGCGGATTTCTCTGACGGCCGACCCGGTAGAGGAGGTGCGGGTAGCCCGTCAGATATTGCAGGATCTCCGGCTCAGAAAATTCGGTCCCGAGATCATTTCCTGCCCCACTTGCGGACGGTGCACCGTAGATCTGCTGCCGTTGGTGGAGCAGGTGAAGAAGTTGTTGGAAGGCATAAAAACCCCGCTGACGGTAGCGGTTATGGGTTGTCCGGTTAACGGGCCGGGCGAGGCCCGGCAAGCGGATCTGGGCGTCAGCGCCTCCAAAGAGTACGGCTACATATTTCGGCGGGGGGAAATAGTGGCCAAGGTTCACCGGGACGACATAATCAAAGTGCTGCAAAGGGAACTGAACCGGATTTGTTAAAAAGATCACAAATTGGAGGGTATTGTTGGTGAGAGTAGCAGCAATTATCCCGGCTTACAATGAGGCCCGGACAATTGGGGCAATATTGCCGGTATTAAAGAAATGCCCCCAGGTAAATCAAGTCATTGTTGTAAGCGATGGCTCCACGGACCATACGGTCAGAATTGCCCGCTCCTTTAAAGGGGTGGAGGTCATGGAACTGTCCAGGAATATTGGAAAGGGCGGCGCCATAATGGCCGGCCTCAAGAGAACTCAAGCCGAGGTGCTTTTGTTACTGGACGCGGATTTAATTGGATTGACCCCCGCCCATATTGACTTCTTATTGACCCCGGTGCTTGAACAGGGGATCTCCATGACGGTGGGGGTTTTTAACCGGGGAAGGATAGTTACCGATCTGGCGCAAAAGATGGCGCCCTTTTTATCCGGACAGCGGGCGCTTACCCGGAGCCTGCTGGAAAGTGTAGCTTATTTGGATATTTCCCGTTTCGGGATAGAGGTGATGCTGCATCGCTATGTGGAGGAACATGGCATTCCCACGATTGAGGTTTATCTTTCTGATCTGTCCCATGTATTGAAAGAGGAAAAATTCGGTCTCTGGAAGGGTTTCCTGGCCCGATTGCAAATGTACTGGGAAATCTTAAAATATGCGACCAAGGTCAGCTTGCACTTCAGGTAATCCCGCCCTGAAACATGGCTGGATGGTGTTTTTCATTCCGCGCTGTGCCGGGCAGGCTTCGTCCGGTCCCGGGAAGACAGGTTTGTTTTTCCCTTTCTTGCAATTTTTATAATGATATGATAAATTATTAACCGTGAACGGTTGTTTCTGATGCGAAGGGTGGGTTTTCCCACTCTTCGTTGTTAATAACCATTTTAAGCGAGGGATTTTGGTGAATCAAGAGGAGATCGAATCGAAATTAATCTCTTTGGTAGAGCCGGTATTGCAGAGCAATTCCCTGGAGATGGTGGATCTGGAATACCGGGCCGGGAGAAAAGGATATCTGTGCATTTACATAGACAAACCCGGGGGAGCGACCATCGGGGACTGTGAGGCAATCAGCCGCGAAATCTCCGATCTGCTGGACATTTACGATCCGATCCCTTACCAGTATGTGCTGGAGGTATCCACGCCGGGGGTGGAACGGCCCCTGCGCAAAAAGGAAGATTTTCACCGTTTTACCGGAGAGGCGGTCAAGATATACACCAGCCTGCCGCTTGAAGGCGGCAGTATATTTGCCGGGGTGTTGACCGCGGCCGGAGATGAGGGGATCGGGTTGACCTTGGAAAACGGTGATTCTATGGAGTTCAGGTACGATCAGATTGCCCGGGCTCACCTTTGGTATAGACCGGCTAGAGGAACAAAAAATAAAAGGGGGTGAAAAAATGAATACGGACTTTCTATCAGCGGTAGAGTCCATTGAGAAAGAAAAGGGGATCAGCAAAGAAACCCTGTTTGAGGCGATAGAGGTGGCTTTGATCTCGGCCTATAAACGCAATTTCAATTCTTCCCCCAATGTGAGGGTGGATATAGATCGGCAAACAGGCAAAATAAGGGTATTTTCACAGCTGACTGTTGTAGACAAAGTTGAAACTCCTCAGCAGGAGATATCCCTGGCCGAAGCGCGGGTTTACGATCCCCATTGCCTGATAGACGATTCGGTAGAAGTAGAGGTAACCCCCACGGAATTTGGGCGCATTGCCGCCCAAACGGCCAAACAGGTGGTCATCCAAAGGATCAGGGAAGCTGAACGGGAATTGATATATGAAGAATTCGTAGATCGAAAAGAAGATATTATTACCGGATTGATTCAGCGGTTTGATCAGCGCAACATGATCATTGATCTGGGGCGTGCGGAGGCCGTGCTGCCGCTGGAGGAGCAGATCCGCCTGGAAAGATACAAACAGGGCGAACGGATCAAGACCTATATTGTGGATGTTAGAAAAACCACCAAGGGGCCCCAGATCATAGTCTCCAGATCCCATCCCGGCCTGCTGAAACGACTGTTTGAACTGGAGGTTCCGGAAATATTTGACGGGGTGGTGGAGATCAAGGCTGTGGCCAGAGAGGCGGGGTTTCGTTCCAAGATTGCGGTCTGGTCCAACAATCAGGATGTTGATCCGGTGGGAGCCTGTGTAGGGACCCGGGGAAGCCGGGTACAGGCCGTAAGCTATGAGTTGAGGGGCGAAAAAATAGATATTATCAAGTGGGATGACGAACCGGAGACGTTTATTGCCAACGCTCTCAGCCCGGCCTCTGTGGTGAATGTGGAATTAAACTCCGAACAGCGGATCGCCACGGTAATTGTTCACGACGATCAACTATCACTGGCCATCGGCAAAGAAGGGCAAAATGCCCGTCTGGCGGCAAAGATCAGCGGGTGGAAGATCGACATCTCCAGCGAGACACAGATCGCCCAGCAACGGCTGTCGTCTCTGGGGTTTGGCCCGGAAAACAAGGAGGAGAAAGGTAATTTTGAGCAAAATACGTAAATTACCGCTGCGAATCTGTGTTGGTTGCCAGGAGAAAAAATCCAAACGGGAGCTGATCAGAATCGTGCGCACTCCTGCCGGGGAGGTGGCCGTCGATCTGACCGGCAAGCAGTCAGGCCGTGGCGCTTATATTTGCCCCAAAAACGACTGCCTTCAAAAAGCGGTTAAGGGCAAGCGACTGGAGAAAAACCTGCAGGTTCCTATTTCTCCGGAAATAATTGACCGACTAAAAAAAATGATGGCGCTCCCGGAGGGGGAAACCTGACAATATCATGAGTTTCTAAGAAACACTGGGAATTCGAGGAGGGTCATTAAATGGAGGTGTGGTAAGTGGGAAAAGTTCGGGTGTATGAGCTGGCCAGGGAACTGGGAACAAACAGCCGAAAACTGATTGAAGTCATGGAAAGCATGAATATATCAGTTAAGAACCATATGAGCACATTGGAAAAAGATCAGGCGGAAAGCATAATTGCCATCATCACCGGCCAGGCTGAACAAAAAGCCGAAACCGAAGATATTTCCGCCCCCAAAATAGAGGATAAAACGCCAAAGCCCGAGACTAAACCGGCACCGGATCCGGAAAAGGCAGAGGAAGAAACCCCTTCCCCGGGAAAGAAGACCAGGGCTTTTTTGGACCGGCAGGCCTCGGCGGCAGCCCGTAAAAAGATGCCCCGCCGCCGGATAAAGTTGGAGGGGCGGGTTACGGTGAGGGAGCTGGCTTCCTATCTTGAAATCCCGGCCACCGAGCTGATCGGGAATTTGCTGCAGTTGGGAGTAGTGGCCAGTATAAATCAGGATATTTCGCGGGAAGCCATCGAACTGGTGGCTGACGGCTATGATGTAGATATTGATTATACCGCAGATCCGGTGGAACAAAAATTGGCGGAAATCCACGCCACAGGGAAGGGTATGCAGCCCAGGGTGCCGGTGGTTACCGTGCTGGGCCATGTGGATCATGGTAAAACCTCCCTGCTGGATGCAATTCGCAAAGCAAATGTTACCGCCGGTGAAGCGGGCGGGATTACCCAGCATATAGGGGCCTATGGGGTGAATGTCAAGGGGAAAAAGGTAGTTTTTCTGGATACTCCCGGCCATGAGGCCTTTACGGCCATGCGGGCCAGGGGAGCCCAGGTAACAGATATCGCGGTGCTGGTGGTCGGCGCGGATGACGGGGTAATGCCCCAGACCATCGAGGCCATAAACCATGCGCAGGCGGCGGAAGTCCCGATCATCGTGGCCATAAATAAAATCGACAAGCCCTCGGCCGACGTAGAAAGAGTCAAGCAACAGCTTGCCGAGCGCAAACTTGTTTCGGAAGAATGGGGCGGGGAAACAATTGTAGTTTCAGTCAGCGCCAAAAAAGGGGAAGGCCTGAACGAACTGCTGGAGATGATTCTGCTGGTGGCGGAAGTATGTGAGCTTAAAGCCAGCCCTGATCTTTTGGCCAGGGGAACAGTGATCGAAGCCAAGCTGGATCGGGGCCGAGGGCCGGTAGCCACGGTGCTTGTTCAGGATGGGACCCTCAGGGTAGGCGATCCGGTGATCTGTGGTTACATTTCCGGTAAAGTGCGGGCGATGATCGATGAACAGGGAAAACGGGTCAAGACGGCGGGCCCCTCCACCCCGGTGGAGGTGCTGGGTCTGGCCGACGTTCCCCAGGCCGGAGACAGCTTCCAGGTAGTGGGAGCCGATCGAACGGCGCGCCAGGTGGCGGAGAAACGCTCCACCAAGCTAAAGGAAGCCGCTCACCGGACACGGCGGATCTCCCTGGAGGATCTGTTTAAACAGATTCAGGAGGGAGAGGTAAAAGAGCTGAATTTAATCCTCAAAGGCGATGTCCACGGGTCGGTGGAGGCGCTTCAGGAAGCGCTGCTTAAATTGAGCCTGGAACAGGTTAAGACAAAAATAATCCATACCGCGGTGGGATCAATCTCCGAATCCGACATCATGCTGGCCTCGGCCTCCAATGCCATCGTGATCGGTTTCAATGTGCGCCCCGAACCGGGTGCAAGAAAGCTGGCCGAATTGGAAAATGTAGATATGCGGTTGTATAACGTGATCTACGAAGCGATCGAGGATATACAAAATGCAGTGTCGGGAATGTTGGCTCCCAAGCTGGAGGAGATAATTCTGGGACATGCCCAGGTTCGGCAGTTGTTCAAAGTATCCAGACTGGGGACGATAGCCGGCTCCATGGTTACCGATGGCAAGATTACCCGCAACGCCCGGATAAGGGTAATCAGGAACGGGGAGTCAATTTTTGAGGGAAAGTTGGCCTCTCTGAAGCGATTCAAAGATGACGCCCGGGAGGTTATGAACGGTTTTGAATGTGGTATTTTGCTGGAGGGATTTCACGACCTGCATGAGGAGGACGTTATTGAGGCTTTTGCGATTGAAGAAGTGAAGAAATAACAAACCCTGCCGGTTTGTGTGGAGGTTGTGACATGTCGGAAACCAGAGCCCGACGGGTAGCGGATCAGATCAAAAAAGAGGTTAGCCAGATCATCAGGGAAGAGCTTAAGGATCCCCGGGTGGCGGCTATAACCAGTGTTACCGAGGTAGTGGTGACCCGGGATTTACGTTATGCCCGGATCTATATCAGTATTTACGGCGAGCCTGAACAGCAGCAACAGACTTATCAGGTATTGACCCGGGCGGCAGGGTTTTTCCGCAGCGAGATCGGCAAGCGGATCCGCCTGCGCTATGCTCCCGAACTTACTTTTCACCTGGATCGTTCACTGGAGTACGGGAATCATATAGAACAGGTGCTAAAATCAATCAGCGATCAGAAAGAAGACAATGCTTGAGGGCTTTGAACAGGTTAAAGAATTTCTAACCCGGGGAAACAGCTTTTACCTGGTATCGCACATGCTTCCTGACGGTGACAGCGTGGGCTCGCTGCTGGCACTGGGGGAAGCGTTGCAGCAACTGGGAAAGAAGGTCAAAATGGCTGTTCCGGGGACAATTCCTTATAAATATCAATTTTTGACAGGAAGCCGGGAGGTTGCCGGTGACTTCCAGTTTGATGGTTTTTCTACGGTAGTGGCGCTGGATTGCAGCGATCTGGGCCGGGTAGACAGGTTCCGGCCGGAAATAGAAAATGCGCCGCTGGTGATCAATATTGATCATCATGTCAGCAACCAGCGGTTTGGAACGGTAAACCTGGTGGACACCGCCGCTTCCGCTACCGGGGAAATTGTTTTCAGGTTGTTATCGGAGATGAAAGCAACCATTACCCCTTCCATAGCTTCCTCCTTGTATGTAGCCCTGGCTACCGATACCGGTTCCTTCAAGTTTGACAACACCACCTCCCGAACTCATCTCATATGTGCGGCCTTGATCGATCGCGGCTGCAACCCGGGGGAGATATCCCGGCGGGTGTTTGATCTTCACCCCCTGCCGTATTTCCTTCTGCTGAAGGAAGTTCTCTCCACTCTTGAGCTATATTGTGAACAGCGGGTGGCAGTGCTGACCGCCGGCCGGGATATGCTGGATCGGTGCGGAGCGAAAGAGGAGGATATGGATGGGATAATCAACTATTCCCGCAATATCGAAGGTGTGGAGCTGGGGCTGTTGTTTTACATGGGGGGAAAAGGAGAGGTAAAAGTCGGGTTTCGCTCATCACAGGTGGATGTAAGCCGGCTGGCTGCCAAATTTAACGGGGGAGGGCATGCCAGAGCAGCAGGTTGCCGGGTTTCGGGCTCCTATGGCGAGATCAAAGCCCGGATTCTCAAAGAAGCGGAGGCGCTGCTCGGACAGTGCGGATTACTGGAGGGAGATCATGAACGGCCTGATCGTGATCAATAAGCCTTCGGGGCTCACCTCTCACCGGGTTGTGCAGGAGATCCGGCGTCTGATCCCGGAAACTAAGGTTGGCCATGCCGGAACCCTTGATCCTTTGGCTACCGGGGTTTTGCCCCTTTGTCTGGGAAAAGCCACCCGGATCGTAGAATACCTGATGGATCTTCCCAAGGGGTACCGGGCCGAGCTGGAATTTGGAGCCACTACTGAAACCGGAGATGCCCAGGGAGAGATAATAAACCGGTTCCCACTGCCGCCCCTGACTCGGGATATGGTGGAACAGGCGTTGATCGACCTGACCGGAACGCAGCAGCAGGTGCCTCCCCGCTACTCGGCGATCAAGTACCGCGGAAAACCCATGTATTACTGGACCCGGCAAGGGATAGAGGTAGAGCTGTCCCCGCGGACAGTTCATATTTACCGGCTGGAAATGATCGATTTCAGGTACCCCGAACGGCCCCAACTGGTGATTGAAACCGAGTGTTCCCGGGGGACCTATATCCGGGTCCTGGCGGAACAGATCGGTGAAAAATTGGGAACAGGCGCTTTTGTCCGCTCCCTGCAGCGGCTGTTTGTGGGCCCGTTTACACTCAAACAGTCAGTCGATCTGGATTATATTCAAAGGCTGGCCGGACTGGCGGAACTAAAAGAGATGATAATTCCGGCTGATCGCGCCTTGCAGCATCTGCCGGCGGTGACTTTGGATGATGTTGGTATCAGGCAACTGCAGCAGGGGCAAACGGTGGCCTTAAACGAGGACCCTGAAGGGGCGGCGGAAGGGCGGCGGCAAGGAAAATATCTCCGGGTTTATAACCCTGTGGGCCTATTCACGACTTTGGCGGTGGTAAATGAGGTTGCCGGGGAGAAACTGCTGAAACCGGTGATTAATTTTTAGAATTCTAAGGAGAAAACAATGCTTTTGGTGCAGGGATTGAAACAGTGGGCCGACCCCGGCCGGCCCTTGTATTTGGCCTTGGGCAACTTTGATGGTGTTCATCGCGGCCACCAGTTGATCATCAACCAAACGGTAGATCTGGCCCGGCAGGAAGGCGGCGTTTCGGCGGTATTGGTGCTCAACCCCCATCCGCAGGCCATGTTCACGCCTGCATCCCCTTTCCCCATGCTGACCGATTTACAAATCAAGGCCGAAATAATTTCCGCGCTGGGGGTGGATTATTTTATCGTGTTGCAGTTTGATTTGCAACTGGCCTCCACTTCTCCCGAAATGTTTGTAAACCATTATTTATGGGAAAAACTAAAGGCAAAGCGGATAGTTGTCGGAGAGGACTATTCCTTTGGCTGGGAAGGCCAAGGTACGCCCCTTACCCTGGAGCGGCTCGGCCGGGAGTACGGCTTTAGGGTAGAAACCTGCCCGCTTCTAAAGTGGAAGGGCAATCCGGTCAGCAGTTCGCAAATCAGGAACCTTATCGGCGCCGGTGAGGTTTCAGAAGCATCGGGGATGTTGAACTATTATTTTTTTCGTTACGGAAAGGTGATCCGAGGGGCCGGTAGAGGGAACCGGTTGCTCTATCCCACGGCTAACCTGCACATTTCACCCGATCTTATTTTGCCCGACCGGGGAGTATACTTTACGGCGGTGGAACAGGCCGGCGGGGAAATACATTTCGGGGTAACCAACGTCGGAGGGGCCCCTACCTTTGATCAGGAGGCGTTGTCCGTGGAGACCTATATCCTGAGTTTTCAAGGCGATCTGTATCAAAAAACGATCAAGCTTTATTTTCTGGAAAAACTCCGGGGAATTGTCCCTTTTGGCACTCCGGAAGAGTTGAAAGACCAGATAGGCAGAGATATCCATCAGGCCGAAAGAATGGCGAATGCCGGTTTCAGACCATTTTGCCGGGGTTTACTGGAAAAAACACCCTGAAAACGTAAATTGATTTACAATTGATTTTGGCTGTGATAGAATTTTTCAAGTAAATGAACCGCATATCCGGTACTTTTTACTGGAAAGAAGCGGCGATTATCAGTTAACGGAGGTCTCAACGAGATGCTGAATCAAGAAAAAAAACAGGAACTGATTTCCACCCACCGCCTGCACGAGGCAGATACCGGCTCGCCGGAGGTACAGATTGCCCTGCTCACGGAACGCATTAACCAGCTTACCGAACATTTGAAAACGCACAAAAGTGATTATCATTCTCAACGGGGGCTGCTGAGAATGGTCGGGAGAAGACGGGGTTTATTAAATTATCTGCTCAAAAATTCTCCGGAACGCTACCAGCAGATTGTGGAAAAACTAGGTTTGAGAAAGTAACCGGGGGCGTAAAGCCCTTTTTTGGTCATGATTTGGCCATATCTGGAAGGAGGTATTTATTTTTTTGGGAAAATATGAATTACCGCTGCAAGGAAGAACATTGACCTTGGAAACAGGGGAGCTGGCCCAGCAAGCCAGCGGCGCAACCCTGGTAAAATATGGGGATACGGTGGTTCTGGTTGCAGCCACCATTTCGGATGAACCCCGGGAAGGGATAGATTTTTTTCCGCTGACCGTGGACTATGAAGAACGGCTTTACGCCGTGGGAAAGATTCCCGGCGGATTTATCAAGCGGGAAGGGCGCCCCACTGAAAAAGCCATATTGAGCGCTCGTTTGACCGACCGTCCTTTGCGCCCGTTATTTCCTAAGGGGCTTCGGAATTCGGTCCACATTGTGTCCACAGTGTTGTCGGTAGACCAGGATTGTCCTCCGGAAATATTGTCCATCATCGGCGCCTCGGCGTCTCTTTCTATTTCCAAGATTCCGTTCGCGGGGCCGCTGGGAGCAGTGGTGGTGGGGTTGATAGATGGAAAGCCGGTTGTAAACCCCACCTCGGAACAACGGCCGCTGAGCCGGCTGCATCTGGTACTGGCCGGAACAAAAGATGCGGTGATGATGGTGGAGGCCGAGGCCAAAGAGGTCGGCCCCGAGGAGATCATCGAGTGTATGGAAGCCGGCAAGCAGGAAATTGCCCGTATCGTCGGCTTGCAGGAAGAAATGGTGGCCCGGGAGGGAGCCGCAAAAATTGAGGTTCCTTCTTTTGAACCTGATCCTGAAATTGCCGGCCTGATTATTCCGGTCATGCGGGAAAAGATCCGCCTCACCATGGGCAGCCCGGATAAACTCAAACGCGAAGAGGATCTGAAGCAGATCAAACATGATCTGATGGAAGAATACCTGGAGCAATATCCTGAAAATGAACGGGATCTGGCTTTCATTTACGAACAGGTGCTAAAAGAAACCATGCGCTCCATGATCGTAGGGGAAAAAATCAGACCCGACGGGCGGCAGCCGGAGGAGATAAGAAAAATCAGCTGCCGGGTTTCCGTGCTGCCCCGTACTCACGGGTCGGCGTTGTTTACACGCGGTCAGACCCAGGTTTTAAATGTGTGCACCCTGGGAGCGCTAAGGGATATGCAGATCCTGGATGGCCTGGGGATAGAGGATTCCAAGCGGTTTATGCACCACTATAATTTTCCACCCTACAGCGTGGGTGAAACCGGATTCATGAGGGGTCCCGGCCGCCGTGAAATCGGACACGGCGCACTGGCCGAGCGTTCCCTGGAAAAAGTGGTCCCCCAAAACGATGATTTTCCATACACCATTCGCCTGGTATCGGAGGTCCTGGAATCCAACGGCTCCACCTCCATGGCCAGCGTATGCGCCGGCTCACTGTCTTTGATGGATGCCGGGGTGCCCACTGCCAAACAGGTGGCGGGAATTGCCATGGGATTGATCAAAGAAGGGGAAGATGTGGTTATTCTCTCCGATATTCAGGGCATGGAAGACTTTCTTGGCGATATGGATTTCAAGGTGGCCGGTACCATGGAAGGGATAAACGCTTTGCAGCTTGATATCAAAATAAAAGGGATCTCTTCCGAGATACTGGCGGCGGCCCTGCAGCAGGCTTGTCGGGGATACCGCTACATTTTGAACATCATGAATGACACCCTGAGCCGACCGCGGGCGGAGCTTTCTCCCTTTGCTCCCCGGATGATTACCATGCAGATCGATATTGACAAAATCAGGGAGGTAATTGGTCCCGGCGGAAAGATGATCAACAAGATCATTGCCGAAACCGGGGTGGAAATCGACATCGAGGATGACGGAAGAATATTCATTGCAGCTATCGATCTCGAAGCCGGCAAAAAGGCGCAGGGAATCATCGAAACACTGGTCAAGGATGTGGAACCCGGAAAAATTTATCAGGGCCGGGTGACCAGGGTGGAAAAATACGGGGCTTTTGTTGAGGTTCTTCCGGGAAAAGAAGGCCTGGTGCACATCTCCCATCTGGATTACCAACGGGTAGGGAAAACCGAAGATGTGGCAAATGTTGGCGACATGATTCCGGTTAAAGTGCTGGATATTGATGACAAGGGACGGATCAACCTTTCCCGCAAGGAAGCCCTGGAAAAACCGCCGGACTTCAATGAAAGTGACCGGCAACGGCCGCCTTACCGGAAACGGAAATTCTAGACTGAAAGGAACCCTGGGCAACTGGGGTTTTTTTATGCCTTGTTTTTGAATTTCCTGCTTTGAATAAGCGGTTTCAGTCCGGCATAAATATGGTATAAACGAATTCAAGGATGTTGAGTCATGATTTTTTTCAGAAAGCCGGGAAAACTGCCCCGGTGGGCGTTGATCACCGTGCTGGCAGTGCTGTGTCCGGTGTTGACAGCCGGCCGCGTTTTTGAAACCGAACGGGGAATCTATTATGTTGAAAACAGACCCGGCCAGGTGGCGTTTACTTTTGACACCCTTTGGAGCAGCCGGGGGCTGACGCAGATTCTGGAGGTGCTCGGGCAGGAAGGAGTCAAGGCTACTTTTTTTGTTTCCGGAACCTGGCTCCGGCTTAACCCGGAGGAGGCCCAAAAAATACTGCTGGCCGGCCATGAAATAGGAAATCGCACTGTTTCCAACAGGCCCCTGCTTTATCTTGATGAAAATTCGCTGGTCCGGGAAATCAGCGATTTTAACCATCTGTCCCGGCAGATGCTGGAGTACCGGCCCCGTCTGTTCAGACCGCCCCAGGGAGAGTACAGCGGGCTTGTGCAGCGGGTAGCCCGGCAGGAAAACTGTTCTCTGGTCCTATGGACCGTGGAATCCTATGATTGGCTGAGCGAGGATTGTGCCGAACTCTCCCGGAGGGTATTGGAAAAGGCGCGGGGCGGGGCCATAATATCTTTCCGGGTGGGAGTGCCGGCGCTGGCGGGGGCGCTGCCGGAAATTATCGCCTCCCTTCGAAATGAGGGCTATGAACTGGTAACCGTATCCAGACTTTTGCCTTGACGGGAGCGAATTGTATAATTGAAGGAGGGGGGCGAGAGCTATGGGCTGCCCAAATCGCCGCCGCCGGTTCCTGTTGATCACAGGGCTGGCGGTGTTGGCAGCGGTGCTTGGTTACCACTATTATGATCCCCTATACCGGAGTTTCAACGGGGCAAAGGCAGGGGTGCATTTTCAAGGAGAAAATATGAGCCGACTCCTGAGGGAGGAGGTGGCCCTGGTGGTAGCCGAGGCAGCCCGGGGGGAAGGAAGAGAACCGGTAAATGCCGTAATCGAACCGGAAACCGGGGCGGTTATCCCGGAGCTGAACGGAATAGAGCTGAACCAGCCGCTGACGGTGGACCGGATCATGTCCGCCCCCCGGGAAACCACTGTAAAGCCTGAATACCGGCAGGTGGAGCCGGCCCTTCGTCTGGATGATTATCCTTCACTGGTGATCTGCAAAGGAAATCCAGGCAAGCCGGCGGTGGGATTGATGATCAACGTGGCCTGGAATCTGGAGGATTCCCTGCAATCCATTCTGGAGGTTCTCCAAACCGAAAAGGCGGGGGGAACATTTTTTGTCACCGGGCGCTGGGCCGAGAAAAATTATGACCTGATCCACAGAATCTTTGCCGAAGGGCATGAGCTGGCCAGTCACGGATATTCCGACGCGGAGGTTTTTCCGGATTTGAGCGCCGAAGAGATGGCGGTATCTCTAAGAAAAACCAGCGAAATAATCTATGAGGTTACCGGCCAATACCCCCGTTATTTCACCCCTCATAAAGGGGAGTACAATCCCCTGACCCTGGAGGTGGTATCGCGGCACGGCATGCGCACCCTGTTATGGACGCTGGATACGGTGGACTGGATGAAGCCGGGGGTGGAAGCGATGAAAACCAGGATCATGAACGGACTTTCGCCGGGGGCGATTATTTTAATGCACCCCACCGAAAACACCGCGGTGTTTTTGGCACAAACCCTGCCGTTGATAAAACAGCAGGGGTTGAAAGTGGTGGCCATGAACGAGCTGCTGAGCCCGGAGGTATTCTATGGTTTTGAGGACTGAACATAAAGCAGTCCTGAAATTTTGGGCCTGGCCATTGCTGGTAATAATTATTTGCCTTTTATGCTGGCAGGCGGGAGTGGTCGATCATCTGATGCGCCTGCAGGGAAAGGCCGCCCCCGGAGTGAGCGTGGAAGGGGTTTTTGTAGAAGGGCTTTCCAAACCCGAAATTGAGACCATAATAGGCAGGCTGTCAGAGAATGTATTCAGGCGTCCCCGCAATGCCTACCTGGATCCCTGGACCGATCAGGTGGTCTCCGAGGTATACGGGATTCAGGTTGACGAATCGTCTACCGTGCAAAGGGTAATGAAGGCCCCTGCCGGGAGCAGGGTGTTGTTGGATCTGGTGGAATTGGATCCGGAAATTACGGCCGGACTGTTCGCGCAGATCACCCGACCGGTGAGCTCCTACCATACCGTTTACGGCAGCGGCGGAGGGAGGAATACCAATATCGAACTTGCTGCCGCGGCTATAAACAACTACCTGTTATTTCCCGGAGAAATATTTTCATTTAACAAAGCGGTGGGCCCCAGGACCATGGAGAGAGGCTATGAGCTGGCCCCCATTATCGTGGGCAGTTCGGTGGTTCCGGGTCTGGGGGGAGGGATCTGCCAGGTTTCGTCCACTCTTTACAACGCCGTGCTGGAAGCGGAGCTGGAGGTGGTGGAACGCTACCCCCACAGCCAACCGGTGGGGTACGTCCCGCCGGGGCGGGACGCCACTGTATCAGATTATCTGGATTTCAAATTTCAGAACAACCGGGATCGGGTGGTGATGATCAAAACGGCCTGCTGGGGCGGCCGGATCGAGGTTGAAATATTAATGCAGAGTTTGGGGGAGTGAAGCAATGAAAAACATTACAGTACCGGTTAAAATAATGGAACATGCCCGGGATCTGCCCTTACCAGGCTACATGACCAAAGGGGCGGCGGGGATGGATCTGCCGGCAGCGGTTACCGAGACGATCATTATTCCTCCGGGAAAGGTGGAGGTTGTTCCTACCGGTCTGGCGGTGGCGGTTCCGGAGGGATATGAATTTCAAATCCGCCCCCGCAGCGGCCTGGCCGCCGGCCAGGGGATAGGGGTGTTGAATTCCCCGGGGACCATCGATTCCGATTACCGAGGCGAAATAAAGGTGATTGTAATCAATATGGGGGCGGAACCTTTTTTGATTGATCGGGGGGATCGTATTGCCCAGATTGTTCTATGCCCGGTGTTTCCAACCTGCTGGCAGGAAGTGCCGGAACTGCCTCCTACCGGCAGAGGGCAGGGGGGATTCGGTCACACCGGAACAGATTAGGGGGGCTGTCGGTTGCGTCTAAGCGAGCTCTGGCGCAAAGAACTGGTGGATCTGAATGAGGGCAGCTTTTGGGGCCCTGCCGGAAAGGCGGATCTGGTTATTGATGAGAGCAACGGGAAAATTCATTCTCTGTTGCTCCCGGGAAATGTCGGTTTTTTTGGCCTGGGCTACAGTGAAGATATATCTATCCCCTGGCAAGCGGTAATAAAGATCGGCAAGGATGCCATCATCATCGATCTTCCTCCCAAAAAATAGGGGCGGAGGCTCCTTTTCACTCTGTTCCGGCAGATTTACCCGGCTCCTCCCCCCCCTGCGGATTGTTCCGCGACTTCTTGCTTCCAGTTTCCAGCGAGCGGTAGGGGGCGGAGGCTCCTTTTCACTCTGATCCTGCGGATTAGCCCAGCTCCTCCCCCCCCTGCGGATTGTTCCGACTTCTTGCTTCCAGTTTCAAGCGAGCGGTAGGGGGGCGGAGGCTCCTTTTCACTCTGTTCCGGCGGATTTGCCCGGCTCCTCCCCCCCCCTTTGGAAAAGGGGGGCCGGGGGGGATTTGCAAACAATGAAATTCCTTTGATTTCCAAAAAGGAACCTCAACCGCGGGCAGTGCCGGGTAATTATTTTGTCCCGTCTCAATTTTGACGGTGGTGGCGGTGAATTTGATGCCGCCCCGCCCTCCCCGGATATCTGTATAAAAAACAGTTATGAGGAGATATTATTCCGTAGGATCAGACCGAGGAGGATACAAAATGAGCAAAATAGTGATCGGTGTATTTCAGGATCAGGACAGTGCCGAAAATGCGATCCACGATCTGAAATCACGGGGTTTTGAGAAAGAAATTTCAATGGTGGCCCGGGATGATGAAGGCGGTGGACAGGAAGGCGGAACAGGCGGTGGAATGGGAGGCCACGATCTGACCACCGGAGGCATGACCGGAGGGGCGCTGGGAGGTCTGGCCGGGCTTTTAATGGGTGCCGGGGCGCTTTTGATACCAGGGATAGGCCCAATAATTGCCGCGGGGCCCCTAGCCGCCGGGCTCACGGGGGTGGTTACCGGAGGTGTGGCCGGGGGGCTGATTGATTTTGGTATCCCCCAGGAACGGGGAGACTTTTATGAGGAGCAGGTTCGCCAGGGCTCAATTTTGGTCACCCTTAAATCATCTTCCGAAAAGGTGGATCAGGCGGCCTCAATATTGAGGGATCACGGGGCTCACAATGTGGAAACCCATGGCCAGGACAGCGGGCATTAAAAAAGGAATTTAACGACAGGTAAAACAGTATCGACTGGATTGTCGGCAGGCCTTTGGGCATTGCCGACAATTGCTTTAGAGCAGTGTTTTGGTTAACCAACCGGAAGGCTTCTACATATAATAGATAAAAACCGGGAGGATGACCAGGTGGAACGGGATCGAAACTGGGAGGCGGTGATCATCGGCGGAGATCGGCGGGAAATAGAATTGTACCGCCTATGGAGCTGCTCCGGGAAAAAAATTAAAATGTTTGGATTTGAGCTCTCTTCCCTGATCGACCCGGCGGCAAAAGCGGGGATTGGGGATATAGGCAAGGCTTCGGTGCTGATATTTCCTTTATCAGGAATCAAAGAAGACGGCACGGTGACCGGTTTATATGCCGAAAATCCCATACAAATCAGATCCATGATCGGAAACATTGGCCCGGAGACCCTGATACTCTCCGGTGCAGTTGCTCCCCCGATTGTCCGGTTGCTGGCCGGGCACGGGAAAATTGTAAATACCGCCGCGGATCAAGAGCTGGCCGTACTCAATGCCATACCGACTGCAGAAGGCGCCATACAGAAAGCAATGGAAATGTCGGAAATTACTATTAACGGCAGCCGGGCGCTGGTAATGGGGCTGGGCAGATGCGGGACCGCCCTGGCCAAGGCGCTGCAGGGATTGGAGGCATGCGTTACCGTGCTGGTCAGGAGGCGGGAATCGGTTGCCCTGGCCGAAGAGTTGGGATTCAAGGCGGCGTTTGTAAAGCAACTGCCCGAAGCTGCTGCCGGTGTGGATTTTATATTCAATACCGTTCCCGCGCTGCTATTAACTTCACCCATCCTTGAAAAGTTGAATAAAGATACGCTCATTTTTGATCTGGCCTCTTCTCCCGGGGGAACGGACTTCCAGGCTGCTGCCGGATTGGGGATAACAGCTCTTTTATTGCCGGGACTTCCGGGGCGGGTTGCACCTAAAAGCTCCGGTAGATTTCTGGCGGAAGTCTACCAAACAATTATTGATCGTTACCGGTAGAAAAAAGTAACGGGAGGAAGATGAATGTCAACCCTTACCGGAAAAACCATCGGGTTGGCCCTGACCGGATCCCACTGTACTTTGGAAAATATCTTTCCTCAGGTAGAGAAGATGATTCAGTCGGGAGCAGAGATTTACCCGATCATGTCGCTGTCGGTTCAAACCACCGATACCCGGTTTGGAACCGCTGAAAAGTGGCTGGAGAGAATAAGCAAACTTACGGGCCGGCAACCCTGGAGCAGCATAGTGGAAGTGGAGCCCATTGGCCCCCGGAGGCTTTTGGATCTGCTGCTTATTGCTCCCTGTACCGGCAATACCATGGCCAAATTGGCCAACGGAGTGACGGACAGTGTGGTGCTCATGGCCGCCAAAGCTCAACTTCGAAATTTCCGGCCGGTGGTAATCGCCATATCCACCAATGACGGCCTGGGGCTGAATGCCAAAAATCTGGCTGTGCTGCTGAACACCAGGCATGTATACCTGGTGCCTTTTGGCCAGGATGATCCCCGTCAAAAGCCAAATTCCCTGGTGTTCAGGGAAGATGAGATAATCCCCACCATGTTGGAGGCTCTGCAGGGAAAACAAAAACAGCCGGTGTTGATCTGGAAGGAAAGCGGGTATATAAAAGCGAATTAGTATTTCGTGGCCCACTGGTAGGTTTTGTTATAACCTGCTTTAACAAAGGTAGGGAGGTGCTATTATTGGATAGTTCCCTGGGAGCGGTAATTACCGCCATGGTAACCCCATTTGATGCCGCAGGAAGGGTCAATTATAAAGCCGCGGTAAAGTTGGCCCGACGCCTGAGTGTAAACGGTTCCGAGGCGGTTGTATTGTCCGGAACCACCGGTGAATCACCGACCCTTACCAGGTCGGAAAAACTGGAGCTGTTCCGCCGGGTGGTTGAGGAGGTGGGCCGGGATATAAAAGTAATTGCCGGAACGGGATGCAATTCAACCGCCGCGACTATAGAATTAACCAAAGATGCCGCCAATACAGGTGTTCACGGAATACTTCTGGTTACACCTTATTATAATAAACCTACCCAGGAGGGCCTATATGAACATTTCAAATCAGTGGCTCTGGCTACCGATTTGCCGGTTATGCTGTATAATGTACCCGGAAGGACCGGAATAAACATGACCTCTGCCACCACGTTAAGGCTGGCGGAAATAAACAACATTGTGGCTGTAAAAGAAGCAAGCGGCGATATGGAACAGGCGGCCTCTATTTGCGGCCGGGCTCCGGATGGTTTTGCCTTGTATTCGGGTGACGATTCCATGACCCTGCCCATGTTGAGCCTGGGGGCAAAAGGGGTAGTCAGCGTGGCCTCCCACCTGGTGGGCCCGCAGATCTTGGAAATGATCAACCACTTCAAGCAGGGGCGCTCTCTTCAGGCCCGGGAAATTCATACCCGGCTGTTGCCGCTGTTCAAAGGTTTGTTTGTGGTATCCAACCCAATCCCGATCAAGGCTGCCCTGAATCTTTTGGGCATTGATGTCGGTGATCCGCGCCTTCCGCTGTTGCCGTTGGCAGAAAAATTCAAGCCGGATCTCGGGGCTTTACTTACGGATATGGAACTGATTTAATTTAATGTAAGAAGTAACAAAGGAGGAAGGGTTGTTATCAATTCTAATCATGATTGTTTGCAGGTGATTCCCCTGGGCGGGGTGGGGGAAATCGGAAAAAATATGTTTGCCTTGAAGTACGGTCAGGAAATACTGGTTTTGGATGCCGGTTTGAAATTTCCGGAAGAAGATATGTTGGGGATCGATGTGGTGATTCCCGACGTATCTTTTCTGGTGGAAAACCGTTCCCAGGTTAAAGGTATTATTTTAACCCACGGTCATGAGGATCATATTGGGGCTATTCCCTATATCAATTCTGAACTGAGAGTGCCGGTTTATGGAACCAGGCTGACCCTCGGCCTTCTTCGGGCCAAAATGGAGGAGTTTGAGCTGTTGGAGCAGCTGGAATGCCATGAAATAACACCGGATCAAAGACTCAAAATATCTTCAAGTTTTGAGCTGGAATTTTTCCGGACAAACCATAGCATTCCCGGCTCGGTAGGAGTGGTGATCTACAACCCGGTAGGTACGGTGGTCTATACCAGCGACTACAAATTTGATCAAACCCCGGTAGACGGGGAGATCACTGATTTTTATAAACTGGCCCGGCTGGGCAAAGAAGGGGTGTTGGTGGCTCTGTCCGACAGCACCAACTCTGATCGTCCGGGATTTACTCCCTCCGAGAAAGAGGTGGGTGAAACCATCGACGATATTTTCCGTCTTTCCAAGAGCCGGATCATTTTTGCCACCTTTGCCTCCAACATACACCGCATTCAGCAGGTGATCAACGCTGCTTATTTGCACCAGCGGAAAATATGTGTGGTCGGGCGGAGTATCGAGCGCTCGGTGGAAATTGCTTCCGAACTGGGCTATCTGGACATTCCGCCGGGAATGATCATCGATCAGGATCAGATCGGAAAGCAGTCTCCCCAAAAACTGGCGGTGATCACCACCGGCAGCCAGGGCGAACCCATGTCGGCCCTGACCAGAATTTCGGTTTCCGGTCACCGCTGGGTGGAGCTGATCGACGGTGATACGGTAATTATTTCAGCCTCCCCGATTCCCGGGAACGAAAAATTGGTGGCCCGAACGGTGAACAACCTGTTCCGACGGGGGGCCGATGTGATCTGCCAGCCGCTGTTTGAAGTGCATGCTTCCGGTCACGGCAGTGAAGAAGAGATCAAGCTGATGCTGAACCTGTTGCGCCCCGAATATTTGATCCCTGTCCACGGGGAATACCGTCATCTGGTTTACCAGGCCAGAATCGCCGAGAAAGTGGGCCTGCACCGCGATAATATATTTCTGGTGGAACCGGGAACGGTGCTGGAATTCCGCAGCGGCCAGAGCCGGATCAGCGGAGAGGTTGCTGCCGGGAAAGTACTGGTGGACGGCCTGGGGGTGGGCGATGTGGGCAAGGTAGTTTTAAGAGATCGCCGTCTTCTGTCCGAGGAAGGGATTGTAGTAGTGGTGCTGGTAATTGATCCGGAGCAGAAAGCCATAGTAGCCGGACCCGAGATCATTACCAGAGGTTTTATCTATGTCAAGGAATCGGAACACCTGCTGGAGCAGGCCCGGGGATCATTGCTGAAATGCCTGGCCAAACTAGAGCCGGAGCAGTTGGCCGATTGGAACACTGTCAAATGCCGGGTGCGAGATACCGCAGGGACATTTTTTTACAATCAGACCGGACGCCGGCCGATGATTTTACCGGTAATTATGGAAACCTCCTGAGCGAACATCAGCCCCGTCATAAATTCTTCCTAAAACCTCATCGGACGGTTTAATTGAACGTGTACATTATTCCCCGGTGGTTTTAATATGTTACAATATTTGCAGCAGGATCTTATATTAGCGTAGTAGAATTAATATAATAGTACCACATTAAGGTATAGGTTCTGGCCGGCCCGGAGGCTGGCGAAAAACATTTACTTAGAGAACAATGGAGGGAGAGACTGTGGAGATCACCGTAAGTGTAATTAAAGCCGATGTGGGCAGCGTTGCCGGCCATCTGAAACCCAGCTGTTCTTTACTGGAGGCGGTAAGGGAGCATATTGCCCAAGAGGTGGGTGGACTGATTATTGATTACAATATCAGCCATACCGGCGACGATGTGGCTATTTTGCTTACCCACCAGGGAGGCGTGGGAAACGAGCAGGTACATAAGCTGGCCTGGGATGCTTTTATTTCCGGGACCGAACGGGCCAGGGAACAGGGTCTTTACGGAGCGGGGCAGGATCTGCTGGTGGATTCTTTTTCCGGCAACGTCAAGGGCATGGGGCCGGCGGTGGCCGAACTGGAATTTGAAGAGAGAGAAAACGAGCCCTTTGTGATGTTTGCCGCCGATAAGACCGATCCCGGGGCGTATAATCTTCCCCTTTATCTCGGGTTTGCCGATCCCATGCATTGCTCGGGCCTGATCCTGTCGCCGAAGATCGGCAAAGGGTTTAAATTTGTGATCATGGATGTAGCTCATACGGAAAATGATCGGATCATTGAACTGATTACTCCGGAGGACCTGTATGATCTGGCGGCCCTGCTTCGCGATAATGAGCGGTTCGTGGTCGCGGAAATATTTTCGCGTCACAGCGGGGGGCAGGCCGTTTCTGCAAGCACCACCAGGCTGCATAACATTGCCGGCAAATACACCGGCAAGGATGATCCGGTGATGCTGATTCGGGTTCAGGGGGACTTTCCGGCTACCGGGGAGATACTTTCCCCCTATTCCATCGGCCATTATGTAGCCGGTTTTATGAGGGGGAGCCACGTTGGGCCCCTGATGCCGGTGAAATTGAATTCCACCATTTCCTTTTTTGATGGGCCTCCGGTAGTGAGCGCCGCCGGCTTTTGTGTCCGCAACGGCAAATTGACCGAACCGGTAGACTGTTTTGATCATCCGTACTGGAGCTACATCAGAAAAAAAGTGTCCCGAAAATCCATGGAGATTCGGCAACAGGGTTTTTCAGGGGCGGCCATGCTTCCTTATTCGGAACTGGAATACGGAGGAATAGTGGAAATACTGGATCGGCTGGACAGCAGGTTCAGGGTCCGCAAATAGGGTAACGGATCGGCCGGATAACCGGCACCTCACAATTGCAGTTGCAGGGGCGGACGACCCTGTCCGCCCGCACTAAAAAATCGCCCCTCCCGGGGCTTTTTTTGAATCATTTATTCCCTGTATTGTGGCTTCCTGCATATCCGGGAAAGGTATTTTTTGGGCGCCTAAAAATTGACAGGAAACATGTTGTATCATGTCTAATTTAAGTAGATGTTTGGCAGTTTTTAATTACACCAGGGGGGCCGCGCCAATGAACAAAATACAAATTATTCTAAAGTACATGCTCATCATGATGATCTTGCTGATGTTGGTTGGCCCGGGGTGTCAATGGACAAGCCCGGCAATTTCCGATCCGGGGGAAAATCCGGAAGATCCCCTGCCGGCAGATCCCGATGAGGAGGCTCGTCTCCGTCAGGAGGAATGGGAGCGCCGCAACGAGGAGCTAAAGCTGGAACAGGGCAAGTTTTATGTTCCCCTGCCCCCCCTGGAACAGGTGGAAAACCCCCGGGTGAAAGTTAAAGCTCTATATCTTACCGGCCACACCGTGGGCTACAAGGAAAGGTACCTTCAAGATTTGAAATTGATCGAGGACACGGAATTAAACGCCGTGGTGATCGACGTCAAGGATGATAACGGCAAAATGAGCTACCAGAGCGATATCGCCATTATCAACGAGGTGGATTCCTATTACCGGCCTGTGCCGATCGACGATATCAAAGCCGTACTGGCCGAGCTCAAATCAAAAAACATTTATCCCATCGCCCGGATCGTGGTGTTCAAGGATCCCTATCTGGCCCGGGCCAAGAGCGAATGGGCCATCCAGGCCAATTCAGGAGGTTTATGGACGGAAAAGGGAGTGGCCTGGATCAACCCCTTCCAGGAAGAGGTCTGGGACTATAATATCGCCATTGCCAAGGAAGCCGCGCTGTTGGGTTTCCGGGAGATCCAGTTTGATTATATCCGTTTCCCGGAAAATGCCGCCCGGGTGGACCGAGAGGCCTATTATCCCGGTCAGAATGGGCGGATTAAAGATGACGCGGTAAAAGGGTTTCTGAAGCGGGCCAAAGAGCAACTGGCGGATTACAATGTCCATTTTGCCTGCGATGTGTTCGGGGTGATCGCCACCTCCTGGGGGGACTCGGATCAGATCGGCCAGATCTGGGAAACCTTTGCTCCGGAGGTGGATTATCAGTGCCCGATGCCCTATCCCAGCCATTACGGGCCCGGCTATTTTGGTTTCCCGGTTCCGGATGCCAATCCGGAAGGGACGATTACCCGGGCCATGACCGACGCTCTGAAAAGGAATGCTCCTCTGGAAAATCCGGCCATAATCCGCCCTTGGCTCCAGGCTTTTACCGCCGACTGGGTAACAGGTCATATCCCCTACGGGGCCCGCGAGGTGCGCCTGCAGATTGACGCCGCGTTGAATCTGGGCATCGATGAATACATGATCTGGGACCCCTCCAATGTTTATCCTGCAGGAGCTTTTTATACTGTTGAGGAAGCGGAGCGCCGGGAGGCCAGGGTGCGGGAGAATAAAGAGGCCCGGGACTGGGATGCCCTCAACCGGACTGCGGAAAATGCCCTGGAGTGTTACCTGCAGGCCGTCAAGCACAAAGACTGGCGGGAGGCCTATTCCTTGCAGATCACCTCTCCGCGGTTGGGTGGGGATGAGTACCGGGAATGGTTAAACGGCATCAAGGGCAAGTTGGACCGTTTCGAGATCAAATCCCTGGAACAGACCGGAGAGGAGTGGGAGGTCTCCCTGGACCTGGTAATCATGACGGGCGGAGAAGAAAAACGGTTGGAGGATGATCATTGGTCCATGGTTCTACAAAATGGTGTTTGGCGGGTAAAACCTTCTCCCCGGTTTATTAAATATGTTGCCAGTGATCTGGGAAAAAAGCAGGAAGTAAGCAGCGGGAGGTTGAATAATGATTAGGATTGGGGCTTTAATATGGCTTGATATAATATGAACTGGAGCCAGTGATGGAAAAATCTTTTCCAGGGCCTGTGGCAGCAATAAAATCCGGCCTGTTGAAATCTGTCCGGACTTTGCTGCTGATCGCGAAAATACTAATACCTGTTACCTGCCTGATCAGCCTGTTTGACGCCTACTCCATACTGGATATTATTACCTCGGCTTTTTCCCCGGTGTTAAAGATAATTGGATTGCCCGGGGAGGGTTCCCTGGTGTTGACTCTGGGCTATTTTGTCAGCTACTATGCTTCCCTGGGGGCAATTGCCACCCTGTCTCTCCCGGGGCGGGATGTGACCGTGCTGGGAGTGATGATTTCTCTGGCCCATGATCTGTTTTCGGAATCTGCGATCTGTAAACTGATCGGCTGGAGCTTTGTGAAATCTTTTCTCTTTCGGCTGGCAGTATCGCTGATTGGCGGCTTCATTTTGTACCGAATATATTCGTGGATGGGGTGTTGATTTGGAATATTTTATGAAGGCCGCGGCCGGCGGTTTGCTGCAGGGTGCGATTACAATGGGAAAAATAGCCTTGATCGTTGTGCCCTTGATCACTTTGATGGAATTGGCCGGCCACTACAAACTGCTTGACCTTCTACAGGCCAGGATTGGGGGGTTGATGAAGGTGGTAAAACTGCCTCCCCGGGCCGCTTTCCCCCTTCTGATCGGAATCTTTGTGGGCCTGGTTTACGGAGCGGCTTTGATTATCGATTATATCCGGGAGGGCTACCTTACGCCCCGGGATGTCACTATACTGGCCATATTTTTGAGTCTCAATCACAGCATGATTGAAGATACCGCTTTGCTTTCAGCGATGGGCGCCAATCCGCTGGTTTTGCCGCTGTTCAGGTTGCTGCTGGCGATCATCTTTGCCCGACTGGCCGGCGAAATTCTGGATTATCGGGCCTCCCGCAGTGCCGGATCGGGCCAAATAGGGCCGCGTGAACAGGTATGAGCTGGTCGCTGCCGCTGGCGCTGGTGCTTTTGATATTGATCGGAGGGGTATTTTTTAAGGTAAACATCGGCCTGATCATGCTGGTGAACAGCCTGCTGATGGTCCTTCTTTACCGGCTTACCATAGCCGAGGTTTTACACCTGATCTATTTGACCATCACCAGCCGGGTTACCCTGATCCTGTTTTTCAGTATAATTTTACTGCAACTGCTGGGGCACCTGCTGAAAGAGACCGGGGCCATGCAGAACATGATCGACAGTCTGGGCGGCCTGTTGGGGGACTGGCGCCTGTTGATGGCCGCTCTGGCGGCGGTGATCGGCCTGATGACCGTTCCCGGGGGAGCGATCATTTCCGCACCGATGATCGAAGAAGCGGGACGCAAGACCGGCTTCGGCCTCGCCGGGCAGGCCGCGGCCAACTTTTGGTTCCGCCATATACTTTATTTTTCATTGCCCCTGTTTCCGAGCATGATTTTAGCGGCCGAACTGGCCGGGGTGAAGGTCACCGTATTTACCATGTATAACTGGCCTTTAACCCTAGCCGGTGCGGCCCTGGCCTTCTATACCATTTTTAAGCAGGCTCGCGGCCTGCCCACCCGCCTGGGTTCCGGCAAGGGGAAAAAAAAGATTCGATCCTTTCTGAAACAGCTTGCTTTTAACGGAGCTCCCTTACTGCTCACCCTGTTTCTGGTGGTTTTCTTTCAGGTTCTCTTTCCATTGGCCATTCTGGCGGGGATCGTGGTGGCTTTTTGCAGCTATCTACCCGAAAGAGACAACTTGGGGGCCGCCCTGAAAGAAAGTTTTACCGAAAAAGTACTGCCGGGATTCAAGTTCAAGACCGCCTTGATTATTTTGGCCATAATGTTTTTCAAGTATATCCTCGACTACACCGCAGTGGTCGGTTCCATGGCGGAATACCTGTTGAGAATGGGAGCCCCGGCGGTTATTTTGATGTTTGTTATTCCTTTTTCCATGGGAATGATCACCGGAGACAATTCGCCTTCCATTGCCATCGTGATGCCGCTCTTTGCTCCTTTTCTGGATCCGGGCGCTCCCGGCTACCTGTCACAGTTGTCTTTTATCTACTTCAGCTCTACCTTGGGGCATTTGTTTACTCCGATGCATCCCTGCCTGGTGCTAACTAAAGAATATTTCAAAGTGGGTTTTGGCCGCATGCTGCGTCCCCTGCTTTGGCCTGCTTTCCTGGTGATCGTGCTGGCCCTGGGGGAAGTGATCTGGCTGGGGCGTGTGCTTTGAGAGCCGTCCCTGGAATACCTGATCGCAACCTCGTATAACTGCCGGCCAACTGCTGCACACTATTGGTGCGTTTATCAATCTGCAGGGATGTGAAAAATTGTCTTTTAGCGGTTACCGCCAAGGCCCCATGAAGGGGTATAATACCCAGCCGGTCCCGCCTGCACAGGCCCCGTCGGAATCGGCATCGGCCTCAAAAAATATCGAGCAACTGGGCCAGTTGCAGTTACCTGCACCGGAAAGCAATATATATGCCCTTACAGTTATCGGGCAGATAGAGGGGCATATGATTTTGCCTCCCCAGAATAAAACCACCAAGTACGAACACGTGATTCCACAGTTGGTAGCCATAGAACAGAGTCCAAGCATCGAAGGGCTGCTGATTGTTTTGAATACGGTGGGGGGGGATGTGGAGGCGGGCCTGGCTATTGCCGAAATGATCGATACCTTGTCCAAGCCGGCAGTTTCCCTGGTTTTGGGAGGAGGGCACAGTATTGGAGTGCCGGTGGCGGTCAGTGCCGACCACTCCTTTATCTCCGAAACAGCCACTATGACTGTCCATCCGCTGCGGCTGACCGGAAATATTTGGGGGATACCACAGACTTATGAGTATCTGGATAAGATGCAGGACCGGGTGATCCGGTTTGTATGCGGCCATTCAGCCATTACCGAAGAAAAGTACCGGGAATTGATGTTCAACACCGGTCAGATAGCAAGAGATATCGGCACTCTGCTGGTGGGGAAAGACGCGGTGGAAGTGGGTTTGATTGATCAGGTGGGAGGCCTGGGGCAGGCGGTGAAACACTTGAAAGAGATGATTCGCCTGAAAAAAAATGGAGAGGAGCGGGAACGGCATTGATTATCTATACTCCTTTCCCGCTGGAATGGGTTCTTTCGGGATCGGATTCATTTGAACCGCAATACCTGGAGCTTGATTACCGGGGTGGAAAGCTGGTGGTGGAAATGATTTCGCCCGATCAGGGTAGAATCGTCCGTCTGATCAGCCCCCGGCCCGCCGATTATTTGGCTGCGGAAAACCAGCCGGGCACTCAGGTGGCGTTCAAAATGATCAGAGATAAGGAAGGTATATAACCGGGGAAGGATAAGCGCCGCCCACAAAGAACACCTTCATTAAATAAAGTATCCAATAAAGTATCAGGAGGTTTTCATGAATTATCTGAAATCGGCCCTGATGGGCCTGGTTCAGGGGCTGACCGAATTTTTGCCGGTAAGCAGTTCCGGGCATCTGGTAATATTTAAAGACCTGCTGGGTTTGGAGCAGCCGGGAATTACCCTGGAAATATGGTTGCACGTGAGCACATTGCTGGCAGTGTTGTTGGTATTCAGGAAAGATTTTGTCAGGCTGGGCCAGTTTTACAGGGACAGGGAACAAAGGAAATTTTTGTTTAGGTTGATTCTGGGATCCATACCCGCCGCCTTATTGGGGCTGCTGTTGTCGGACTATGCTGAAAGTTTGTTTCGGTCCACACTGGTGGTGGGGTGTATGCTGTTGATAACGGGGACCCTGCTGAAACTGCTCACGATCTTGCCGATCGGCAAAAAAAGATTGGAAGAAATGAGCCCTGTCGATGCCCTGTTTATCGGGCTGGCCCAGGGAATCGCCATTATCCCGGGGATTTCACGTTCCGGATCGACTATTGCCGGAGCAGTGTTCAGGGGGCTGGAACCGGGATCGGCGATCCGTTATTCATTCATGCTCTCCGCTCCGGCCATTGCCGGAGCGGCTTTGTGGGAATTGCGAGGCTTCTCCTTTGCCGGTATGGGAAATGAAATGCTGCTGAGCTATGCCATCAGCGGGGCGGTGGCCTTCTTTTCGGGGGTTCTGGCTATAAAAATATTCATCAACTTGCTGAAAGAAAAAAAATTTCATTATTTCGCCTACTACTGCTGGGGGATGGGAGTACTGACCATTATTTTATCCCGGTTAAAATAGGCCAAAGAGCATGATAAAGGGGTCGGAAGCGGCGGGACAACAGGCAATTGGCAGCTTGTTTATTGCCAATAATTGTTAGGTTTGTTAAAATAATTAGGATGCGATACGTCTTTGAGTACAATCTTTTCCAGAGGTGAATTATGGGCAGGCGCTCCAAGCCAAAAATAAAAGATGAGATTTGGACCCAGATCAAGGGGCTGTTGCTACTGGCAGTGGCGGTATTTTGTTATGCCGGCCTGCGCCAGACCGACCAGACCGGGGAAATTGGACTTTTTGTCCATAATGTTTTGAGGACCCTGGCCGGGGAGACGGCGGTGGTAATCCCCTTTTTAATAGGATTTTATGCTCTTCGGGAGATGCTTCCCCAGAAAACATGGCACCTTAAAAGAAGGATGTCCGGAGTGCTGATATTGCTGTTGTTGTTCATGATCAGCGCTCACTTGCAGGTGATGATGAAACAAATCGGTTCTCTATCCGGCCAGGATTTTTACCGGGCCAGCTTCAACTCCGGCCTGGAGCATGAAGGAGGCGGTGTGGCGGGGGCGGTTATGGCCATGGCCCTGTTTTTCTTTTTTCGTGATATAGGCAGTAAAATCATTTTGGGCACTCTGGCCATAATATCCGTATTATTGATCACCAATGTTTCGCTGACTCAGATTGGTTCATGCCTAAAACAGGCCTTCTTGCTGGCAGGGAAATTTATTGTGCGAGTGGGCCGCTTTTTTCTGGAAACCTATCACATCTTGATGTCGGAGGAAGAAGAAGAAACGCCCCAAAAAAAAATTGAAATAACTAGGGCGGATAACCGTCCGGAAGTTGACCCGTCACCGGAACCTGTCATCCCCAAAATCAAAGTGATTGAAGAGTCAATCCGGGGGCCGGCTGCACCGGCGGAGGCTGTTTCGCCCGGCCAGGCAGAACGCCGGCTGACCTTGGTGGAACCGGAGCTCAAATCGGGTGAGCCCAAAAGGGATCTGAAAACAACGGTATTTGCGGCTGTTACCAGTGAATACCGCTGCCCACCGCTGGATCTGCTCTCAAAATCAAGCCGCCCGGCCGAAGGACAGCAGCTAAAAAGCATAAAGGACCGGGCCAGGCTGCTGGAAGCTACCCTGCAAAGTTTTGGAGTTAAAGCCCGGGTAATTAACGCCCAGACCGGGCCTACGGTCACCAGGTTCGAGGTTCAACCGGAAGCGGGGGTAAAAGTAAGCCGGATAATCAGCCTGTCCGATGATCTGGCCCTAAATTTGGCGGCGCCCCTGGTCAGGATCGAAGCTCCCATTCCCGGCAAGGCAGCGTTGGGGATAGAGGTGCCCAACAAGATAGTATCCATGGTTTACCTGAGGGAAGTTCTTGAAAGTGAGCACTTTCAAAGCCAGCAGTCATTGCTGACTATCGGCCTGGGGAAAGATATTACCGGGGTGCCGGTAATGGCCGATCTGACCAAAATGCCCCACCTGTTGATTGCCGGGGCTACCGGTTCCGGAAAAAGTGTCTGCCTGAACACAATTATTGTCAGCATATTATACAAATCCAACCCGGAACAGGTCCGTTTTTTAATGATCGATCCCAAGGTGGTGGAGCTTAGCGCTTACAATGGAATTCCCCAGTTGGTATCCCCGGTAATTACCGAACCTAAGAAGGCCGCGCTGGCTTTAAAAAACATGGTCCGGGAAATGGGGAAACGGTATGAAATATTTGCCCGGGAGGGGGTTCGTGATATTTTTGCATACAACGAATTATGCCTGAACCGGGGCGAAATGGAAGAATTTATGCCCTTTGTGGTAATTGTGATCGATGAGCTGGCAGATCTGATGCTGGTGTCTCCCGGGGACGTTGAAGATGCCATTGCCCGGCTGGCCCAGATGTCACGGGCAGCGGGGATCCATCTGGTAATAGCCACCCAGAGGCCCTCGGTGGATGTACTGACCGGCATAATCAAGGCAAATATTACCTCCCGGATTGCGTTTACAGTTTCCTCGCAGGTTGATTCGCGGACTATTCTCGATATGGCCGGGGCGGAAAAACTGCTGGGTCGGGGAGACATGCTGTTTTATCCGGTAGGTTCCGTAAAACCATTTAGGGTACAGGGAGCCTATATCAGCGAAAAAGAAATCGGGGAGGTGGCGGCCCATATCAGGGGACAGGGGGAGTTTGAACAGGAGGATCATTCCGCCCCCCTGGAAATCGATGACAGTCTGGAGGAACTGGACGAACTTTTTCCGGAGGCGGTGGAACTGGTAGTCCGCAGCGGACAGGCCTCCATTTCATTGTTTCAGCGGAGATTCAGAATCGGTTATACCAGGGCGGCCCGTCTGATAGATGATCTTGAAAGACGGGGCGTGGTGGGGCAGTTTGAAGGGAGCAAGCCCCGGGAGGTTATCATAACTCCCGAAGAGGCAGCCCGATTGTATGAAGAGTTAAAGCAAAAGGCCGATTTCTAAACAACAATACCGGGAGGCATGGAGAATGCAGGATCTGGGAGAACAACTGCGCCGGGCCCGCCAGGAGAAAAACCTGACTCTGGAGGATGTACACAGTCAAACCAAAATTCAAATTCGTTACCTGGAGGCACTGGAAAGGGGCGATTCATCACCCTTTGCCGGCGAAGTTTATTTTAAAGGCGCGCTGCGAAATTTTGCTCAGGTAGTGGGGTTGGACCCGGAGCAGCTGCTGTCACAGCTCGATCCGCAAAAACGGGAACCTTTGCCGGAGCCTCAATTGCCGGAAAAGCCGGAACAGCAGGTTCGGCCGGATCTCACGCCAAAAGAAGAAGAACAGCCCAAGCAAGTTCGGCAGGACCCCGCCGCACAGGAGGAACAGGCGGTCCCTGCCGAGGGAACCCGGAAGGCCCGTTCTTCTGCGAATCTCCGCCGGAAATCCCTGTCAATCAACTGGCCGATTGTATTGCTGGCCATAATTTTATTGGGAGCTACGATCTGGTTTGCGGCTCTTCGCAACCGGGGGCCCTATCCGCCCGTGGTTACCCCGCCCGCAGAAGAACTGCCTTCCGATGAGCCCGGTGGGCCCTCCGGTGAAGAACCCGGTGGTGAAGAGATTCCGGGGGGAGCGCCTGCTCTGGAAATAATTGTTGATCCCGATCGATCGGATTCGGGCGAGACGGCCTACCTGGTTTCCAAAACAGAAAAACTAGAAATAAACCTGAACTTTACCGGCAGCTGCTGGGTACAGCTGTTCAGCGATGACCGTGAAATTTATCAGCAAACATACCGGCAGGGGCAAAAACTGTATGCCGAAGGAAGAGAAAAGATCTGGATCCGGCTCGGAAATCCCCAGGGGGTTGAGCTGACTGTCAACGGCAAAGCCATTGGAGGGCTGCGGGGGCAGATCAACGCGCATAACTACTTGTTCTCCCTGCAACCATGATTCATTCCCCCTTCCTGGAGGAAATATCTCAATGTTTTCCAGTTCTTCTTCGGTGAATTCGTCTTCGTCATGGTGGGCGGTAGTTATGTGTTAGTTATATAGAGCAATTATCCCCTACTTACGCCAATTCTACGGAAAAACAGAAAACCCCGGGAAGCCTTGTCATCATTGACTTTCCGGGGTTTCTACTGGTCGGAGCGACAGGATTTGAACCTGCGACCTCTTGACCCCCAGTTTAAAATTGATCATTCATATGGTTATGATTAAAAACAGAAATACTCGATTTGTCTGTGAAAACATGGCTATAAGTAACTGCTAATTATGGGCAGTTATTAGGCGGATTTAATGCTATTGATGTATAGGTTGATGTAGTAATCTGAACGGAAAGAAATATTCTATATGTGGTTTATGCTAACAATAAGCCTATTATTAACCACATGAAACCTATTATTTCAAGTTTAATATCGCCAACAGCTAATTCTTTCATTTGATCCCTTATAGATTTTATATTTGAATCAAATTCCGTTTTATTTTTGTCTATAAGGTCTTGCATAGCATCAAATTTAAGCTTTGTTGTATTCTTGAACTCATCTATTAGTTTGGCTTGCTGATTTAATTTATTTTCTAAGATTTCTACCCTTTCATCCAGCGTTGTGTCTGATTTAGCTGTGACTGTTACAGAACCACCACAACTGCTAGCAATGCCAACTTTTGCATTAATAATCACATCATGTTGAATCGGTTGTTTAAGAAGAGGGAAACTCTTAACCCAGCTTATGATTTTATATAAATATCTCTGCTGGCTAAACAAACCGGCTCTTTTAAAAATTTCCCAACCAACACAGAATGTCCCCATAATTTGGAGTAAAAAACTTGCATTTAAGGATTTGACATATGGCATCTTATATGAACCTAAAAAACGGGGTATAGCAAATGATAATAGTATTCCTGATATTATTATTAATACTACACTATATACTGTCTTTGGCTCTAACAACCAATTCTTGAGATTACGTAACCATAGACAAAATATTTTTGTCTTACTCATTTTCATGGTAATCACCTCGTCTAAATCATAAGCGAAGCCTGATGTTGTCTTGACTCGACTATTTTCGAAAAAACTATTATTATTCCCCCTAATTCCAATACTACCAAAAAGCCCTCTGAATTGTAAAAGGATATTTAGTAAACAAATAACTGATTGATTACAAGTTGTAATCTATTGACATTCTTAAAAATGGTGTTATAATTGGTGCAAACAATGGTTCCAAAATGGTTCATTAGGAGGTTCTGTTATGTCTGACAACAAAGGTGATAGGTTAAGCAGGTATGTAAGTAATTATTTGCAAATGAAAAGGTATGGTGAAATGATGGAAGCAGATACAGTTAGGTTTTCAGTAACTCTGGATTATTCGGATAACAAACGGTTAGAGGTATTGTTAAAAAGACTTGGGATGAAAAAAACAGAATTTGTAAGGGAAGCAGTTAACCTTTTGATGATGGAATTTGAATCACAGCTTGGGTTAAATCCTTATGGAAACAACGAATACGGAAACCAAATATCTGATAATAAAAAACGAATTGTAAAAAAGTTGAAAGACGGAACTGATGTAATAATCAATTCAGATGCAGGTGAGGTGGAGGAGTAGGACTCAAATTAATGGCAGGCCGGCAGAGGGGGCACGGGGGACCCCAGGACGGCCGCCATAAAATGGAGATTACTAACAAGCGAATTAAAGGCAATAAATTTAATCAGTAAATCTGAAGAATTACTGAAGCAGTAAGTTAAATCCGAAGCTATTACTATAAAAAATGACGAGCCACCGAATTTGCTTTAGCAAATGCGGCTTGGTCTTTACATGGAGAAGGCGCCATGTAAGGCTTTTTTGCCGGCAGGACAGGCCGCAGGTTCCGGCCCTGCCCCTACCTGCGGCACATGGCGCCAGAGGCTCCATGTAAAGACTGGCGAACACCCAGCACCCCACCCTTACTAATAGGGGGTGCGATAACGCCATAGAAAGGGGGTGAAAAAATGATACCCATGATTGATTGGCTATCAGTTACAGTCGATGTAAAAAATTATGACAATGTGTTTTCCGATTTGATTAATAGCCTGCAAGTACACAAAAAAGAAGCAGAAGAAACCGAGCTTTAAATCAGGGGGACAAAATAGTCATAGATATATTCGGGCAGAACTTCGAGGTATTGCCTAATGGAAGTGCAAGTTATGCGTTCCTACTACATAATGATTTGATGGAATTAAGACTGGCAAAAGTTAGATCAAGAAACAAAGAAACGTACCCAATATTTGTTCATTTCAAATCCGAACTTTTATGGTCTATAGGTCCTGAAAATTGTTGGGCATGGTTTCATGAATGGGTTACTTCAAACTTTGAACAGATTATTTCCAACAAGGTAAATAGAGTTGATTTGTGTTGTCATACATACAAAGCCATTAAACTTGATCCTGAATATTACCGGGGGTTCTTTTCCGATCATAGCCTTGTGGGTTCAAACAGGGAGAACACTGGCATATATTTTGGTTCACGTAAAACAAGAACAGTTTATGCCCGTATATACAATAAATCAAAAGAAATAAAAAGAAGTCGTAAAAATTGGTTCAAATCAATTTGGCAGAGATATGGCTTAAACGAGGAAAATGTTTATAACGTAGAGTTTGAATTGAATAGGCGGTTTATTAGAACACTGCTAGGCCAGGGAAGAAATATAAGTTCATGCGAGGATTTATTTAAGAACATAAAGTCAATCTGGGAATATTGCACAGAAAAGTGGTTGGTTATGCTGGAAGAAAAGGTTAAAAGATCGGACAGGGCAAGAATCCATAATGTTTGGAAGGAAATTCAATCCTCGTTTGCAAACTACTCAGGTGATGGTATGGTTTCCAGACAAGCCCAAAAAAAATGCAGAAAAGAAATATTGCTTCCTTTGGCTTTAGGCTACATTACATCATTTGCAGCATATTTAGGTGAAAAAAATATGGGGACAGTACTTTCTATATTAAAAAGCGAGGGACAATGGAATTTGCATAAGAGGGGGAAGGATTTTGGGGAAATTGTTGATAAAAAAATGAAGTTACTTGGTACTTTAGGGAAAGGTGGTGAAACAAGTGTCTTACCAAGATGATAAAAGACTAGAAGAACTACCAGCACTATTAACGGTTGGGGAAATGTCTAAGATTTTGCGGATAGGCAGGGTAAAAGCATACCAGATAATAAAAACGCCAGGTTTTCCTTCGGTAAAAATCGGAAGGTCGGTTAGGATTCCAAAGAAAGCATTATTAAAATGGATTGAACCAAAATGAAAAGGGGTGAGACTATGGCTAGGAAAAGAGGGAACGGGGAAGGAAGTATAACGAAACGAAAAGATGGGCTATGGATGGCTTCGGTTACAGTTAGTTATGATAGTTTAACGGGAAAAGTAAAACGCTCATATTATTACGGAAAAACAAGAAAAGAAGTTCAGGAAAAATTAACAGAGGCCATACATGAACTTAAAATGGGAACATATGTTGAACCAAACTCTGTTACTGTAGGAAGCTGGCTTGATACATGGCTAACCGATTATAAAAAACAGAATCTCAGGGTTACTACATACGAAAGCTATGAAACAATTATTAGGGTTCATATTAAACCGGCCATTGGTGGAATTAAGTTAAAAGATTTAAGACCCGAACATCTGCAACGATTATATAATGATAAATTTAATAATGGCAGGGCTGATGGTAGTGGGGGGCTTTCAGCAAGGACCGTTAGATATTTACATGTGATAATAAGGCAATCATTGGAACAGGCGGTAAAAAACAATTTATTGGTTAGGAATGTAGCAACATTAACAACAATCCCTTCTGAAAAGAGGAAAAGTGATATAAACCCATTTACTGTTGAACAGGTTAAAGAATTAATTAGTAGCGCGAATGGGGACAGGCTTTACCCAGCTATACTATTAACGATTGGAACAGGTTTAAGAAGGGGCGAGGTATTAGGGTTAAGATGGCAGGTGCTTACGCCGCTCCATCCTGTCAAAAATCTACCGGGGTTGTCTGTCCCCGGG
>CAZPFS010000012.1:0-51281 GCA_964585925.1 uncultured Syntrophomonadaceae bacterium
GTGAGTGAGCCGAAGTCCCTTCGGTAACATTTTAAGTGAGTGAACGCGCCGGGTTGAAACAATTGCCGGATAAGGGTTATACTTATCTGGGGCGGCAATATGGACAACTTTGAATTGATTCTATTCGATCTTGATGGAACGCTTACCGATTCCCAAACCGGAATTGTCAACTCCATCCGCCATGCGCTCGACCGGCTGGGGCTTCCGCCCAGGGACTGCCATGAGTTGATCCCATTTATCGGGCCGCCGTTGCTGGATTCCTTTATGAACCGCTGCGGCCTGGACGAACCACATGCCCGGGAGGCGGTAGCCATGTACCGCGAACATTATTCCCGTCAGGGGATATATGAAGCCACTGTTTACGGGGGCATCCCGGAAATGCTGCGCCTTCTCGGCTGCCGCCGAAAAAAGATGGCGGTGGCCACCTCTAAACCCACTTGTTTTGCAGCCAGACTGTTAAAATATCACGGGTTGGATCAATATTTTTCCCTGATCATGGGCAGCAATCTTGACGGAACCAGGGTTGACAAAAATGAGGTGATTGCCTGCGTCCTGCAGGAAGCGAACCGTGCGGCGAAAACCGGCACTGCCGCCGCCATGGTTGGTGACCGGAAATACGACATCCTGGGAGCCAGGGCCAACGGCATCAGCCCGGTGGCGGTAACCTATGGGTTTGGCACCAGGGAGGAACTGATGGCTGCCGGGCCGGATTTTATTGTTTCCTCCGTTCCCGAGCTGACCGCGATCCTTCTGGGCGCTGGCGGTTAAATGATCATCTCCGCCACCATTCCGGCCAGGCTGAGGCAGGAGGTCAGACCGGGGGACTCTATGCCAATCAGGTTGATGGCTCCCAGAAATCCCCGGTCTGTTTCGTGGTGGATCACAAAATCCCGGAACGGTTGACCGGGGCCCTGTAGTTTGGGCCTAATGCCGGCCATTTCGGGCTCAATATCCGCCGGTTCCACGAAAGGCAGCATTCGACTAACCTCTTGGTAGAACAGTGGCGCATGGCTTGGATCCACCCGATAATCGATTTCTTTGACATAAAAGGCGTTTGGGCCAAGACGCAGCCGGTCATCCAGGGTTTTTGTGACATGTATTCCCAGCCCCGGCGAATCTTTAACCGGTACGGGATAGACAAGTCTGGAAACCAGGCCGGCCTTGCTGGAGGGGACGCTGAAGTATTCCCCTTTGCAGGGCGAGATCCTGTACCCGGCCGCCTCCGCATCTATTCCCATCCAGGCCGCCAACCGGTCGGCTTGCAGGCCGGCGCAGTTTATCAGCCAGCGGCAGCGGATGGTGTCGGGATTCCCCGACGGGCTCAGGAATCGGATCTCAAACCCGTGGTTGCAGGGCTGCAGGCCTGTCACCCGGTGGCGATAGGCCAGCCAGGCTCCGTTTTGCTTGGCCAGATACTCCAGGCGGCTCATCAGCAGGTGGGAGTCTATGATTCCGGTTGAAGGGGACCAGATGGCGGCGGCCGCCTTCAGGTGGGGTTCTATTTTTAAAACCTGGCGTGCATCCAGAATTTCGAGATCGGTAACCCCGTTTTTTTCGGCGTTTTTGACAACTGGCTCCAGGAGGGCGGTTTCTTCCGGGCTGTGGGCGATGATCAATTTTCCCAACCGCCGGTGGGGGATCCCATGTTGTTCACAGAACCGGTACAGCAACTGTTTGCCTTCCACGCATAGCCGGGCCTTGAGACTGTGTTCAGGGTAGTATATGCCGGCATGAATGACCTCGCTGTTCCGGCTGGAGGTTTCCTGGCCAAACCGATCGTGCTGTTCAAGCAGGGCCACCGATAAACCGGGGTTTGTGCGGGTCACCTCGGCGGCTACTGCCAGCCCGGCCACCCCCGCCCCGATAATCACTGCCTCCGCATCTACACCGCTCATTGTATTCTCCTCCGGTTGTAAGATACAGGGAACACAAAAATCCAAATACGGGTCTGCCAGTTAATTGTATCTCCGACCTCTGCAGCGGGCAAGAAATAAAAAAGGAATATTCGCCCAGAGTGTCGAATTAGCAAAATTATGATTCATAACGAGAGGTGAAGCAAGCCTGGTTTCGGGAAGGGAAATCGAACCGGGAGGGAAAGCATGGGAAAAAAATGGCGCTGGTTTACGATCATGGTCGTGCCTCATCACGAGGAGACGACCTTCAGCATACGCCTGCCGCTGGCGGCGGTACAGGTAGCAGTATCGGTTTTGCTTGTCGGAGCCATTGTTTTGCTGGTCTTTATAAACACCTACCGGTTGCGCCTGTATGAAGCCCGCGAGGCCCGGGTATTAAGAGAGGTAAATCGGGTCCAGCAGGAGGAAATTGAGGGGTTTGAATCCCAGACTCAGATCCTGAAGCGACAGGTAGATGAGATGCAACAGGTGGCGGGGATCCTGTCAGAAAAACTGGGAATTTCCCCCGATGAGGATGACCCCCTTGGGGATCAGCAGGATTGAATTTTTTACGGCAACAAAATCAAAAACCGGCCGTACGGCCGGTTCGATCAACCGGGTTGACTACACCTGCTGTAAAGGGGCGTGCTATTTTTCCCTGGGCATGCAGATAATTTCTTTCACCACCGTGTCAAAAAAGGTGTTGGAATGTGACGGAACGATGATGCAGGCGGTGTCGGCACCGCTGGCGGTGCCTCCCACGGCCACAATCTCCTCCCCGAACGGGATCAGTCCCGCGTCCAGGGCCATTACGCTTACCTCCACGCAGACCTTTAATCCCTGCCCCAAGATCCGCAAGGCCATGGCAACGATCTCCGTCGGGTAAATTCCTTGGAATTTTGCACGCAAACAACGATCGATCCCTGCCAGCAGGTGGGTGGTGGTAAGCACCTTTACGCCCTGTTGCTCCAGGCGCTGCCTTACGCCGACATCCATTTCATTTTCCCCGGGGTGAGCAAAGCCGGAATGATGGGTTACGCAAACCAGCTCCAGGTTGTTCCCCAAAAATTTTTCAGCGGTGGCTCCGGTATTTGAAGCTAGCACCAGGTGTTTTAGGTTCAGCTCCCGGGCTCTCTTAAGGGCCAGGGCTGTTGTTTCCCCCGTGTTGTGTCTTCCTTTTTCAGGCCAGTGCATCATCTTCTGATTCCTCCCCGATTTTTTTATACTCTACCACAGGATGGCCGGGGGTGGCAAACCCCCAAATTACCGCTCCATATTGCGCTATGATTGCCGGAGGAGCTTTATCACAAAGGGTGAACAGGGTGGCAGATCGAAAATATTTTCCCGGAAAAAGGTATGTGCGCCGGGAAAAGCTGTTTTAAAGGTGTGGTTAAAGCAGCAGCCGACTTCAAGGTGTCAGGGCAGCAGCCAGTTATTGTAAACGGCTTCCAGGAAACCCCAGGTATTGTCCGGGTTATGCAAGGGAGTGTTTGAATTATATTCATAGTTATCCCAATGCAGCCAGTCTTCGCTGCTTCCACAGCGCAGTTCAGGATGGGTGCCGATCAGGAAAACGGGCCCTTGGTTTTTGTACTCCAAGCGGACCGCATTGGCCCGGTTTGGGGTGAGGGCTATGTATGTCGCCACCGGTGTGGCCGCCCCCAGATTTGTTTTGTATCCGCCACCGTAGTATAGGTGCTGTTGTGATATGTCTGTGATACCGATACCTGCCCCATCATCAATGGCGATTGTGGTCAGGGTATAGGCTGGATATGGGGTAATGGCATCAATGGGGCCGGTGTCAGTACCGGTGAAAAGGCCGGCCTGACCGGTGAAGTAATCCGTGCCCTCCCAGTTCATGGTCTGGGAGAGGTAGTAAGAACCGGCACTGATCCCCATCACTCCTCCCCCGGAAATGGCAAAATTTCTTATATATTGTATTCCGGTTTCTTCCGCACCCAGCCAGTGAGTGTAGCCGCCGGTCCGGCCGCCTGGTATAACCAGGGCGTCAAAATTGGCTTTATTCAATCTAAGTATTTTAAAATCGCTGTAGGGACCGTGGTTGTATATATCGATCATCCGAATTGCCAGCGGGATGTGCCCGGCATGTTCGATGGATCTGAAAACAGCAGGCAGCATCATCGCTGAGGCACCTCCCCAGTTGGCAGAATCTGAAGTCATTTCCGTATAGGTGGATACCACGGCCACTTTTTTACCGGCGGGGTTGCTGTAGCTTGTCATTTGGGGCACGGCGGCCACACCGGTACCCGCCCAGTTGACCATGCGTCCCAGCAGCTCCCATGCTTTCCTGGAATTTTCGTGACTGTGGCCCATATCCCAGTTATCCCACCTGGTCCAGTCCAGATCTGTGTCGCCGCGCAGCTCGGGATCAAGGCTGGTGATGATGACTCGGCCGTTGCCGCAGTTGCAATAGGCGATGACCGGTTGGTAGGAAACGGTGGCTACTGAGGTTGTACCGGCAGGCGTGGAAATAAAGCCCCCGCCATCGGTGCGGTATATTTGCTGTTTACCAGTGCCAAAATTTCCATCATGGGTAATAATTGTCTTGCCGGCATTTCCCGATCTGATATAAGTGCCTGGGTAAAGACCTAGATTGCCGGCGCCGGTTGTAATAAAATTTGCGCCATTTTCCAGTCCTACTATCCCGCCGCCACTGTTGACGAACTCCGTGATCTTATTTTTGATGGTCTCTGCGCCCAGGCCGAAAGTAGATTGATAATCGTCTATTAGATCATCTGTCCCCGCAGGAATCAAAAACACATCGTAGTTGTTCGTGTTTAAACGACCCTGCTCAATGCAGGTGCGGCTGATGCCCCCGAAATCGAAGCCGCAAGCCTGCAGGCAGCGCATGATGGCCGGGATTTTGTCGGGGTTGGCCCCGTAATCGACGTATACTGCCACCCGCAGAGGAAATGGTTTGATTTCATTCACCGGTCTAAACACGATTGACTTTGTAACCGCTGCCGAATTTATATAGCCGACTCTGATCCCTACTGCCTTCAGGTAAATAGTATCGCCTTCGGGATCATCCGTGGTAATGGTTAATGGGCTTTCGTACAGATCCGAATATTTGGTAGGGGTTGTCCCATCCAGGGTATAGTAAATCCTTGCTCCCGCCGTCGCTGTGGACAATGTTACCGTAACCGCAGCATCATTATTCAAGCTTTCGGTATCTTTCGGGTTGGTTTCAATAACAACGTTGCCTACACTGGGTCTGGCAAGTCCTGTGCCTCCGCAGTTACCGGTTGTATCACCGGATTTGTCACCGGTAAAGAGGTTGTTTAATTGATCGCCAACCTCCCGGCCCACCGCTGCTGAACCGCCAATTATTCTAATGTGGCTGAGGGCGGTAACCATGGTTTTGAGGTAACTGTATATTCCACCGGGTATTGTATTCGGTCGGACATACAGTACCGGCAGGCCAAAGATACAAGATCCTATGCTGTCGGCAAGGTTTTCATCCCGGCCTCCGGTTACCATTGCATCGCTGAATCCGGCAAACAGCGCTTTTGCAAAGGCAACACTGGTGGCATAACGATTGGCTCCGCCCAAACGGCATGTTCCGATTAGACTGCCAAGCCTGTTTTCCACTGAATTGCTGATCACTGCCGGGCCTCCCACGATGTAAACCCGGCTGATGTCCAGTTTTTCCAGCATATTTGCCGTTGCCTCGGGAATGGTGTTCCCGGTGATCAATAAGATGGGTGCGCCGTTTCTGAATGCGGCGGGAGCTGCCAGCAAAGAATCAGCCGTAGCAAAACCGTTGACCACAAAGACATAATCGGCTGTGGCTCCTCTGGTTATTGCTTCCTCGGCAATCAGGGCTGCAGTTTCAAAACGATCCTTGCCGCCTATCCTTTTTACCGACAGGCCAAGTCTTTCCAGAGCGGCCACCACCTGGACGGATATGGCCTTGCTTCCGCCCAGAACAACAACCTCGGTTGCCCCCAGATCAGTTATTATATTTATTACGGCATCCGGCAATGTGTCGGGGTCTGTCAACAACACCGGCGCGTTCAAAACACCGGCCAGTACACTGGAGGCCAGGCCGTCGGTAAAGCCGCCTGCCTGATCCCCCCTGGCGATGATCACTGTGCCGGATTGACTGTAAACGCTCCCGGCAATACGGGCCGAGGTTTCGTAGCGGCTTGATCCGCCAATTCTGGATACACTTGCTTCAGTGGTTTCCGGTCCTAAAGACAAGGAAAACAAAAGGAGTGGTGCAAACAATATGGAGGCGGTGTTAATATATTTTTTATACCCATATGTCTTGTCCCCATTTCATCTCATTCCCCCTGTATTTAGTTCATCACGGATATGGCTTTCCGCGAGGGGCCATCGTAAGAATAAGTTGCCGCCAGTTCCTCCTCCCGAGGGTTCGAAATCAGTTTTGCGCTCGTCGTAGTTGTTGACGAACACAGCAAAGGGGGGACAATGTTAAATCAATAGGGAATATTCACACCCACACCAGTATACCGGGATGTTGCATAAGTGTCAATTGAACAGGAGGGAAGTGTTTTTGTTGAAGTGTTTTTGTTCGGTGATATTTATCACTGTGCAGGATGTGATGGGAAGGGATTGGGCAGGTATTAACGAAATTACAGAAATATAAAATTAAGCGGCGGAAATATGGTGATTGCTTTGATTAATGTTGAAAACCAAAGGTTGATGAATTTTCTGCAGGAGACGGTGGAATGCCTTCCCTTGGGGGTTTTGGCGGTGGGCACGGAGGGGACTGTTTTTATTTATAATCGTCAGATGGGCGAACTGGAGGGGAGGGAACCCGGGCAGGTACTGGGCAAACGCATTTCAGATCTTTATGAGCCCGATCATCCGGCGCGGGAAGCGCTGACCTTTCTGAAATGCGGGCAACCGGTTACAGATACCTGCCGTTTTTTTTTCGATGGGCTGGGCCGGGAGGCCACCCTGATTACCAGCATCTATCCCCTTACGGAACAGGGGCGGGTGGCGGCTCTGGTAGTGGTAACCAGGGAGGACAACTTGTTGGATTATATTATGAAAAAGGAACTTCAGCGGCCCGAACAACCATACAGCCCCGGTTCGAGTAATTTTCCAAACGCTATCCGGGCCGGATCTTCTTTTTTTCCCGGTACCAGCGCCTCGGCGGAGACGGTCCGTAAACAGGTAGCAAAAGCCGCCTCCAGCAGTTTGCCGGTACTGGTTTTTGGTGAGCCTGGAACCGGCAAGGAAGTTATTGCCCGGGCTATACACAGCCTTGGTTGTTTTCCGGAAGGTCCGTTTTTAACCCTAAACTGCGGGATGGTTTCTCCGGTTTTGCAGGAGGAACTCCTGTTCGGCCCATTTGGCGGCTCCGGGGAAGAAAACCGGGCCGGCCTGATTGAACAGGCCAGGGGGGGCACTTTGTACATAGAACAGCTGGAAAACATGGGGTTGCCGGTACAATCAAGGTTGCTGCGGGCCCTGCAGGAAAAACGCTTTCTGTGCTCGGTGGAAATACCAAAAATGGTGGCGGACTGCCGGCTTATTACCGCTGCCGGGGTTGATCCGGGAAAGTTGGCCGCGAACGGATTGTTGCGCAAAGACCTGTACCTGCAGCTGGCCGGGGAATCAATCAATATTCCGCCTTTGCGGCAAAGGAAAACCGATATACTGGTGTTGGCCGGATATTACCTGCAAATATTTTGCCGGCACTGCGGCTGTAGCCCCAAACGACTTTCGGAAAAGCTTGCTGTTTTCCTTGAGACTTATTCCTGGCCGGGGAATCACCGGGAACTGGCTTATGCTGTGGAAACTGCAGTTTTCCTGGCCAAGGGGAAAAGGGATCTCCAGATAGAACATTTGCCGCCCTATCTACGGATCAGGCACGGCAGTCCCCGGGAACAGGAGAAGGGTGCGGCGGTTACGATCGGAAAGGAAGGCCCTACTGGCCACACGAAAAAATTTGCCGGTCGGACTCTAAACTCCAGGCTACTTGAATTTGAAAAACAAGTTATTCTGGAGTCGCTTGTTGAAAATGGGGGGAATATCACCCGAACTGCCGGTGCGCTCGGCCTGGCCCGTCAGAACCTGCAATACCGGCTGAAAAAACTGGGGATAACCGGATACCCCATTGATGGGGTAGCCCAAAAGCATATACCCCGAAAAGAGAATTGCCCCGGGTACCGGAAACGGGTTCCAGAATGATGTGCAAGTCCAGCTCATTTCATTTCCAGCAAAGATATCTTCATCAAACAAAGATATCTTCTCTTTTCTAAACAAAGACATCTTCTTCTTCCATCAATTGGCAAAAAACTCTTACTACCCGGGGATCAAACTGTTTCCCAGAATTTTTTATAACTACCAGGGCTTCTTTACGATTAATTGCTTTCCGGTATGTTCTGTCGTTGGTTAAAGCGTCGAAGGTGTCTGCAACTGCCAGGATCCGGGATAAAAGGGGAATTGTCTCCCCTTTGATCCCCCGGGGGTAGCCTTTACCATCCCAACGCTCATGGTGGGACAGGATGTATTCGGCGATGGGAAATAGTTCCGGCACCATTCGGGCAAACCTGTACCCTATTTCAGGATGTTTTTTAACTTGTATCCATTCTTCCCTGGTTAAGGGGGCTGGTTTCATCAAAATTTCTTTCTTGATTGCCACCTTGCCTATATCGTGAAGCATGGCTAGCAACTCAAGATCATCCAGTTGCCGAGGGCTCAATTCCATTCTTTCTCCTATTTTTCGACAGATCACTTTTAATCTTTCGGCATGCTCTTCTGTTTCCATACTGATTCTTAAAAGAGCCGATTTAAGGGAAGAAATGACGGATGTTTTATAGCTCTGGGCATTCAGAAACTTGTCATTGTACATTTTGTCACTGGCTTCCTTTAAAACCTGCCGAATATTTTGTTCATTTCTGGTTTTTGTGGCGCAACCGAGAGCAATGCTTACTTTCATTGGCCCGTTTTCAAGCAGGAGACATTCTTTTTTTATTTTTTGGCATATTTCCCGGGTGGCTTTAACCCCGGTTTGCGGCAAGAAAATTACGAATTCATCTCCACCCCACCGGGCGGCAAGGTCTTCCCGACGGCAGTTATTTTTAATAATTTCTGCGGTTTTTATGAGCAGCTTGTCTCCTTCTGGGTGACCAAACACGTCGTTGGTCAATTTTAGGCCGTTGAGATCACCTATAATTATGGATATGGGCAGTTGCCGGGTAGTGTTCAGCCGATTAATTTCGTTTTCCAAAAAACCGCGATTGTAAAGGCCGGTGAGCTGATCGTGGGAACTCACATACTCCAACTGCTGCTCATAACATTTACGTTCCGTGACATCCCTGGATATACTTACCATTCCCGTGCATTTGCCTTCTTCATCAAAAACGGGGGCTTTTATTACTTCAAAGGGAACCAGGCTGCCGTCATGATGCCTGTATTGAACGTCAAAACGCTGAACATGTCCCGAACCTATAACTTTGTCATCTATTAATCTGTATTTGCCTGCTTCCGCGGCAGGGTGGATGCCCTCGTCCGTATGCCCGATTATTTCCCCCGGTAAAAGGGATAAAAAGGTTTCGGCCGCCTTATTTGCGACCTTGTAAACTCCTGTTGTGTCTTTGTAAAAGATCATATCCGGTATTGAATCAATAATTACCCTCAGCAAATGACGTTCTTTTTCCAGCGCGGCTTCCATGACCCGGTGTTTTCTTGCAGATTCGAAATTGAAGCAACAGTTTTGGGCCAACATGGCAGTTATGGGTAAGAGTTCTCTTAACCGCGCTTTTTTAATGGGTTCACTTTTCCCCATCAACAGCAAACCGAAGCCCGGCAGCGGAAACCCGTAATATATCAGATCCTTTTTTAAAATCACGTACCCTTTGTTCTTGCAATTGGCCAGTTTCTTTTCAAATTCGGCAATCAATTCATGATAGGCGGGATCTTTGAGGGACACACGGGGAAATGCACAGGCGGTTTCAAGATGATTGTTGGCGTGCATTAGAATGCTGACCTGAGCGCAGTCAAGTTTTTTTAAAAATATGGTGGCCGCTTTTTTTATCAGTTTGTCAAGATCCTGTTCGCCGCTGAGGGAAAAAGTCAGCTCGTACAGGATTTGGCTCCAGATCAGGTAATCCAGAGTCATCGTTGTTCCCCCAAAAGCCCAACCACGGTGGTTTTGTTATAAAATTCCTGGCAGTTTTTTCTCGTATTCGCGATTTCGCCGCCTGTTTGCACGGTTTTCAGCTCTTGATCAAAATCGGATTGAAGAAAAAACACCCGGGAAACGCAGTCCATGAAAAAAGCGGTGTCCGGTTTTTTACTGTTGCCGATTTTTTGCCGGTAGGATTCTTCAGCCAATTGACGGGCTCTGGCTGCTCCGGCGATAAGGGAACCCGTATCTCCTTTCAGTATATAGACCAGGGAATATACAGGGACTTCCCCCACGCAGATCAGTTTATTGTTTCTCACTAGAATTGGATCACGAACCGCCATTTCCCCGGCCAGTTTTTGAATTCCAAAAGGATACCCCTTTGTCAATTGGAAAAAGCCGGGATCATCGAATGATTCTCCCGAAAATATTTTCACCACTTCCCGGTATGCTTGAAATGCCGGACGCCAGTTGAGGGAAACTATGGTATGGCGGTCGGCTTCGGTCACTTTCAATGGATCGGCCACGGGTTTCCAATCGTGAGCTACCCCGATCCCGCTGATCATTTCGGTTAACGCGAATACCGCGGCATCTTTCAGCAATCCTCTATTGCTAATTACACACGGCTTTATCCCGGACAGCGATCCGGCGTCCCCCCCAATATAATTGGGAAAAAGCTCGTAACAATTTGATATGCTCTCGATCAAGCGGGAAACATGCCGGCTGTGACCATCGACAAAGACAAACATTGTTTTATTCCGCAGGGTTTGGGTTTTAAAAGAATGCTCCAGTAGCGAATCAAGATCGGTTGTGCGGGCGATATGGTCAATGCTAGCCGTGATTACGGGTGGCAAGATGCCGGCGGCAATGGTTCCCCTGTTTAATCTTTCCTTGCCCAAAATGATCCCGTGGAAAACTCCCCCAAAAACCGGCTTTGGACATTGTTTTAAAAGTGCATCGATCGCTTGAGGGGTAAAACCATTTTTATCACAGGCTAGAATAAGAATTCCCGATATTTGTTTATTACCGGCCGCCTGTACCAGCAAGCGCTGCAACCCTTCAACAGTACCTTTTCGGTCCATGCTTATAAACATTAGTATATCTCCCTAAGTTTTGGAAGGTGCTGTATAATAACAGGTACCTTTGATTCATTCCGCCCCGGTCTTTTCGGGGGACGGCAAATTGGTTAAAATGCTTGTTTTATCCTTGTTGCCTATGCAAAACATTCAAATAACCCTGAATATTTAATGATTTAAATTTCTACATAAAAAGTGGAATTCCTGCCTTTTTATGTACGGTTTCTTTGGAGGGCATTCTTTTTAGATGGTGCGTTATGGAGCGGCTGTACAGCCAGAAAACCCCGGACTTACAGGGGTTTTGAAAAAGGGCGAAGAGGTTCTGATTGGATAGATGCAGAAGTGAAGATCTATTCTCAATCAACTGCCCGGCCAACAATCACCGTTACTGGTTGTATCGGCAAAATATAACCTTTAATAAAGGGATCACCCAACAGGAGCAGAGGGTGACGGTTATTTTACGACGGGGGAAAAACGCTATGCTATAATATTAACAGTAGTGATACAATATCGAACAGATGTTTATTACAAATCTAGATGCCTGGTTATCTGCAATAATTTCTCAGACGGTTGCCGATCGCTATAAAAAGGGGTTAAACCATGAGTAAAACTATATGGGGCATGGCCCTGATTGCTTTTATTTTTGTTCTGATCGCTTATTTTCAAGGGGGGATTTCCCTGGTCGGCAAGGGGTTTTTTATGGGCGGAAAAACATTTCTCACTGTTTTTCCGCTGATAATTATCGCTTTTGTGGTGGCGGGGTTGGTTTCCACCTTGATTTCAAAAGAAATGGTGACCAGGTGGCTCGGGGCCGAGGCGGGCTGGAAGGGTCCGTTTCTGGGTACCCTGATGGGGGCCATGGTTCCCGGCGGGCCATTTTTTTTCTATCCACTGATGGCCACACTAATTGTATCCGGGGCAAATATCGGCACCATGATCAGTTTTGTGGCGGCCAAGACCCTATGGTATATCGGGCGCATCCCAATTGAAATTGCTTTTGTGGGAGTAAGAATAACGGTCATCCGCTTCCTAATTACTTTTGCGATTCCCATCCTGGCGGGAGGGGCTGTAAATGTCTTTTTGCCCGGCTATACGGCCAAGATCAGAGCGGAAGTTGAACAGCGGCAGGTGAAGAATAAAGCGCGGGACGGGGGTGTCCGGAATTGACCGATGCACTGATAGTACTATCTTTGATGGCCATAATACTTTTATTCATTTCCTACCGTCGGGGAAAACACATAAAGGGTCTAAAAGAGGCAAAAAAAATGCTCTTTAATGTTTTGCCGCTTCTGGTTTGCGCATTTGTGCTTGTTGGTTTTATGAATATATTGATCCCCGAAAGGACGCTGCAGACCTGGCTGGGGGAGGAATCGGGATGGAGAGGGTTGATCATCGGGCCGGTTGTAGGCGCGCTCGTTCAGGGTGGACCTTATGCATTTTTCCCCTTGTTTGATGCTGTTTTCCGCGAAAGCGCAACTACCGGGACCGCGGTGGCTATGATCACGGCCTGGGGGATGATCAATGTTGGACACCTGCCCTATGAATTTACCTTTTTGGGGCCGCGTTTTGTGACGCTCAAATATGCCATCTACTTGTCGGTGCCCACTCTGGTCGGTCTGTTGGCCGATATATTGTTCGGTTAGCCGATACAGCCGTCCAATTTATACCGGCCCAATTTGTAATTATAACGCAGGGTATAATCCGGTTACCCGCCGAGAACGGGGGTGTTCAAAATGTCTATTGACAGGGTAAAGGAATATTTCAGAGATCGGGGAATGGAAAACAGGGTATTGGAATTTGGGGTTTCCAGCGCCACAGTGGAACTTGCCGCTCGGGCGCTGGGCTGTGAGGACTGCCGCATTGCCAAAACCCTTTCTTTCCGTATGGGGGAAAGAATTGTTCTCATTGTTGCCGCGGGCGATGCAAAGATCGATAACAAAAAATACAAATCCCAATTTGGCATGAAAGCCAAAATGTTGTCCAGCGAGGAAACTGAACCGCTGGTCGGGTACGCTGCGGGGGGAATTTGTCCTTTTGCCGTAAACAATGGTGTGGAAATCTATCTGGACGAATCCCTGAAACGGTTCGAAACGGTGTTTCCGGCCTGCGGAAGTTCAAATAGCGCCATTGAACTGACCATACCAGAGCTGGACGAATTCGCCGGTTCCCGGGGGTGGGTTGATGTCTGCAGGCTTGTGGAATAAATTCGGCACATAAAAAGCGCCGTGAATTGTGGCGGGGTGGGGGATGAATCCGTTGTGTATGCCTTGTTCCAGGTTCTATGCCGGGTCATTTTCCGGGCAATCGGAAAACCGAAGATCATTGGGCTGAAGAATGTACCTGAGGGGCCTTTTGTGCTGGCAGCCAATCATCAGAGCATCCTCGACCCCCTGGTGCTGATAGCCTGCATTCCTCACCCGGTGATGTTCCTGGCGGCATCATATATTTTTAAAATCCCTGTGGTTGGACGGCTTGTCCAGGCCAGCGGAGCTCTGCCGGTAAAAGACGGGCAGGAAAGTGTAAGCAGCGCAAAGCGCTGTCTGTCCCAGCTTTATAAAGGGGGAGTTGTCGGCTTGTTTCCCGAAGGCGGAGTCAGTCTTGACGGCAGATTAAAACCCTTCAGATCCGGCTGGGCTTATTTTGCCCTTAAGACCGGGGTGCCTGTTTTGCCGGTAGCCATATTCGGCAGCCGCAATGTGCTGCCGGTGGGCAAATATTTTCCCCGGCGGGGCCGGATCAGGGTAAGTATCGGAGAAACGATACCGGTGGGAAGAAGGCCCAGAATCCGCAGGGGAGATCTGGAAGAATTGAACCGAAAAATGGCCATAACAATTAATCGCCTGCTGTCCGATTGTGAGAAACTGGACTCTGTTGCGCCGTCGGGGCGATAGAATCGGTAGCCCTGCTAATTTATAAAAAGCGTAGAAATATATTTGTACAAAACATATAGACTGAAATAAACCCCGTTCATCCATCATAAAATGATTTGATGGTGAACAACACTTCTCTGAAGGCCGTAAGGAGGGTCCCCGTAGCATGACTGAGCCGGGCGTATTTATCTGGGTAGTTATATTTGCTCTTAGCGCCATGATCGTTAACTGTATCGGGATTTGGGTGATTTACAAAAATGAAGTATGGGCGGACAAAAATAAAGAGTATTTTATGTGTTTTGCCGCGGGGATGCTGATCTCTTCCCCGTTAATAATGGCTTTTCCTGAGGCGGTAGGGAAAAGCGGGAACGCCGGGTTGGCGGCGCTTACCGGTTTTGTATTCATGTTTTTCAGCAACAAATTCATCAAATACAAAACAAACCAGGATGAATTGGCTTTCGGCATTACAGCCATAGAGGGAATAGGTATTCATTCACTGATCGATGGAGTTATATATGCGGTGACCTTCAGTGTTAGCACATTTGTAGGAGTGGTGGCGGGGATAGGGCTGGTGGTACACGAATTTGCAGAGGGGGTCATTACATTTTCGGTACTCAAAAAGGCCGGCGTAAATGATAAGAAAGCCCTGTTATATGCGTTCCTGGTAGCTGCGCTGACCACTCCGGCTGGCGCTTTTCTGGCCTTTCCCTTTGTAACCCGTCTGAGCGATTCGTTATTGGGCCTTGCCCTGGGTTTTGTAGTCGGGGTTTTGATTTATATTTCGGCATCTCATTTATTGCCGGAAGCAACCACCTATGAAAAAAAACACTCGTATGTTGCTCTTCTGGCAGGCATTGCGTTGTCTTTATTCATTATGTTGGTCAAGTAACAGGTTCCGGATATGGCAGGCATTTAATTTTGGGGAGGTAATTACCTTGAAACTTATCGAAGACATTATTGCGGATATAAGAGAAGATGCTCCAGTAAAAGAAGTGAGGATAGGTCCTTTTTGGACCGGCGTCCGGAGCAGGTACTGCGGGATGGCTTCAACTACCTTTAAGCACGAACATGCAAGCCGAAATCCCGTTGAGGAAGCGGGTTTTTTAACTGATAAAAGTGCAATTGAGCTTTGCAGGTACGCACTTTCCGCCAGCCTGTTGGAATCAAGCATCGGTATGGCGGCGATCAATTCGCTCACCGAAGTGGATTTGAACCGGTGTCGGAATGTAAATGCCGGCAATGTGCTGGAAGAAGAGGGCAAAGGTAAAAAGATGGCCATTGTGGGGCATTTCCCTTTTGTGGACAGGCTGAGGGAAATAGCTTCAAAACTCTGGGTGGTAGAAAGAAGGCCTCAAAGCGGTGATCTTCCGGCCAGTGAGGCAGAGCGAGTTATTCCCCAGGCCGATGTAGTAGCCATAACAGGTACAGCCCTTATCAATGGCACGATGGATAGCCTCCTCAAACTGTGCCGCCAAGATAGCCTGGTGATGGTACTGGGGCCGACCACGCCGCTTACGCCAATCTGGTTTGATCATGGGGTAGATTTGATTTCCGGAACCCGGGTCACGAATCCCGAACAGGTAATGAGATTTATCAGCCAGGGGGTGGTGTTTAAACAGCTTCATGGACGTGGGGTGAAATTGCTGACAATGGTCAGGGATTGAATTGATTATTAACCGGGAAATGGGATCCGGTGGAAATCAATGGTGGGCCATACAGGAATCGAACCTGTAACCTTCTGATTAAGAGTCAGCTGCTCTGCCAGTTGAGCTAATGGCCCGCAATTACTTTATATATTATAATATGCCCGCCAACCTCAGGCAACCCCAAAATATTTCCCTGGCAATTAAAACCGGGGCCGGGTTTTCGGTATCATGGCAGGATTCCGAGCAGATAAATAGAAATTACCATAGAAATTACCGTGGTAGGCTGTAGAAAAAGGGGGCTAAATTATATTGTACACTGAAATTGGCCTGCGGGATCTTCTGTCGGCATTGATCAGGGGCCGGCGGTTTATAGCGGTGATAACCCTGGCCGCGGTGGTATTGGGGGTGGCGTATGCCTGTTTAATTTACACCCCTACTTACCAGGCTTCTACGCTGGTGGATCTGTTGCCCTACTGGGTGGGGCCCGGCCACAATGATTCGGCAATTTTTGCCGGAAAAGGCCAGACTCAAACATTTTTGAGGCAGTGCCTTTCCAGGGCAGAAAAAGAAAATATTCCGGCTGAAGCGCTGTCGGGGTTGAGTTTTATAGAAGTCAAAAATACCACCCTGGTGGAGGTCCGGGCCTCGTACCATGACCGCGATCTTGCCTCCAGAGCCAGCCGACTGGCAGGGGAGGAGCTGCTGGTGCTGGCCCACCAGCAGACCATGGATTCCCTGGAGCTGGAAATAAGGGAGGCCCGGCTCTCTCTTCAGCAACTGGATCTGGAGATAGAGTCCTATCGTTTGGAAAACAGCCTGCCTCCCGGGGCCATCAATTCCGGCGCAGAGGAACCCTATCTGCGCCTCCTGGAGGCACGCAGTGACCTGCTTTATGAGCTCAGCACAGCCGCCGGGCAAAGAGAACGACTTGCCGGCAACCCCGCGCCGACCTCTGCTCCTTGGATTAGTGAGGGTAATATCGCCTCACCCAGGGTGGCGGTATACAGGATGGTGTTTGTTGTGGCCGCCCTGATATTGGGTCTACTGGTGTCCTGTTTTATGGTATTTCTGAGATATTACTGGTACGATATGAACAGCAATGAAATTAATTCATGACCCGACAGCAGCAGTGCACTAAAACCAAACCGTTTTCCGGCCCGGACCTGCTGCTGAGGCACAGTTTATTTTACCTGCTGGCCCGGGGTATTCCGGGTCTGGTCAGCTTTCTGGCGATCATTTTATATACCCGCCTGCTCCACCCGGATGAATACGGGCGCTATGCCATGGTGGTAGCCGGTGTGGGGATGGCCAATGCCATACTTTTTCAATGGCTGCGGTTGGGCTTGCTAAGATATCTACCGGCTTACCGGGAGAAAAAAGAAGAGTTTCTGTCCTCCCTTTGCTCGGGGTTTCTGGTGCTGGCGGTCTTCACCGGTGTGGCCGGCGCCGGACTTTCCTATCTCTGGCCGGATCGCTCCCTGCAGGGGTTGATCATTCTGGGGACTGTTCTTCTTTGGGCCCAGGCCTGGTTTGAGTTGAATCTGGAGCTGGCTCGCACTCAGCTTTCTCCGCAGCGTTACGGGAAATTGGCACTGTTCAAGGCGCTGGCGGCGCTGGCAGTGGGGGGAGCGCTGGCTTTCTGCGGCCTGGGCGCGGCAGGCCTGCTGCTGGGTATGCTGGCCGGGTTCATTTTTCCGGTGTGGCGGGTCACCTTGCAGGAATGGAGAGGAGCCCGCTGGGTTTCCCGTAACCGGGTGATCTTCCGGCGCCTTATAATTTATGGCCTGCCGCTGACGGCGGCATTTGCGCTGGATTTTGTGGTCAGCAGTTCGGATCGGTTTATTCTGGCCTGGCTGGCTGGAACAGAGGTAACCGGCTTGTATGCGGTAGGTTATGACCTGGCCAAGCAAAGTCTTTTAGTGCCTATGATGACGGTCAATCTGGCTTCCTATCCCCTGGCTGTGCGGGCTTTGGAACAGGAGGGGAGGGGGGAGGCCGAAAGGCAACTGGTTCGCAATACCACCGTGCTGTTTGCCATCGCCCTTCCGGCAGTGGTGGGACTGTCTTTGCTGGCCCCAAACATTGCCGGCGTTTTCCTGGGGGATGAATACAAACAGGCCGCGGCCGCTCTTATCCCCTGGGTTGCCGCCGCCTCCTTCTGCGCCGGGACAAAGGCTTACTATTGCGATCTTTCCTTCCAGCTGGGACAGCGCACTTTAGGCCAGGTATGGGTGCTGCTGACTTCGGCATTGATCAACATCGGGCTGAATGTCTGGTGGATCCGGGTATTCGGCTATTTGGGCGCTGCCTATGCCACTTTGGTGGCTTATGCGGTGGGGATGATCATGAGCGCTCTACTGGGTAGACGGATCTTTCCCCTTCCCTTTCCCGGGCGTGAAATATTAAAGACTTGCCTTTCTGCCGGGGGAATGGCTCTGGCGTTGTGGCCGGTTTTATCATTTCGGGGAGGGCCGGCTCTGGTTTTTCAAATCCTTTGGGGGTGCCTGGTATACGGAGCGCTGCTGCTGGCGCTGGATGCGGCCGGCATGCGCGGGAAAATTGTCAAACTGTACAAAACTGCGGGCAAGATGAAGGGTAACCCAAAAAGGCAGGGGGAAGAAATTTAATATTTTAGTATACCGTCCCCCTAATCAGGAGGTTCAGTGATTGTCTACATTATCGCCGGTTGCCTTGTTTTTGCCGTCTCTTGTCGGTGGCGGGGTGCGCCGGGTAATGGTCAACCTGGCCTGTGGGCTGGCCGGGGAGGGCCTGCCGGTGGACCTGGTGTTGGCCCGGGCCGAGGGGCCTTACCTTTCCGAGCTGCCCCCCCAAGTGCGGGTAGTGGATCTTGATTCCCGCCGGGTGGGACAGGCTGTTCCAGGGCTAGTCCGCTATCTGCGGCGGACACGCCCCCAAGCGCTTCTGGCGGCGATGGAACATGCCAACCTATCCGCTTTGATCGCCCGGATTATATCCGGGGTTCCGGTGAAGGTGGCGATCAGCGTGCATGCTCTTTATTCCCAAGAAGTGGGGCTTTTTCCCCACCGGCGAAATCGGGTGCTGGTGCCTTTTTTGGTGCGGTGGCTGTACCCCCGCGCCTCAGCGGTGATCGCGGTTTCAGAAAGCGTGGCGGACGATCTGGCCCATGCCGCCGGTATTTCCCGGGAAAAAATCAGGGTTATCTACAACCCGGTGGTTACCCCCCGGCTGCGGGAGCTGTTGCAGGAACTGCCGGATCACCCCTGGTTTGTCCTGAAGGATGATGAAAGTGCCGGCCGGCAGAGCGATCCGCCGGAACAACCGCCTCCGGTGATCCTCTCTGCGGGAAGGCTGACTCCGGAAAAAGATTTTGAAACGCTCATCCGGGCCTTTCACCTCCTCCGCCCGGGGCGGAAAGCCCGGCTTGTAATTTTAGGGGAGGGCCCGCTGCGGGAAGAGCTGGAGGGTCTGATCGGCGAGCTCGGACTGACAGATCGGATACGGCTGCCCGGGTTTGTGTCAAATCCTTACAGCTACATGGCCCGGGCGGCACTGTTTGTTCTCTCCTCCCGCCGGGAGGGATTTGGCAATGTTCTGGTAGAAGCGCTGGCTGCCGGGACAAAAATTGTTTCCACCGCCTGTCCGGGGGGGCCGGCGGAAATTCTTGACCAGGGACGTTACGGGTGTCTGGTACCCCCGGGCGACAAGGAAGCGCTGGTGGAAGCAATTGAACAGGCTCTTGATCTTACCCCTTTGCCGCAATTGTTGCGGCAAAGGGCGGAGGATTTTTCCATAGAACGTATTTTGCCTATGTACAGGGAGGTATTAAATGTATAATCCGGCAAACCCGACTTTGAACAGCAGCCCTTCCGGCTCCCGGGAGGCGGTCATTAAAGTGGCCCCCGGCCCGGCTATGGTCACAATTTTGACGATTACTCTGTTCCTGACCTTGGAATCCGCGCCTACGGTCCAGCTCGTTCCCCGGGCTACTTTTTTCATGCTGGCGGCACAGGTGGGGATCTGTTTGCTGGTGATCCCCTTTGTCCGGGTGCGCCTAGCCGGGGCGGCTTTCCCGATGCTGCTGTTGTGGTTCGCTCTATCAACATGGTCATTTCTTTCCATATTCTGGAGCGAGTTTGCCCCCTTGTCGCTTACCCGGTGCCTGATAATCTATTTTCCTTCCCTTCTGCTGCTGCTTCTGATTTATGCCGATCCGGAACCGGTGCAGACTTTCTGGAAATTCGCCGGGTGCTTTTCAATTTTCGGAACAATCCTTTCTCTGTTTGCCGTGGCCTTCTTGGCGGCTGGCAAAACCATTGCTTTTGACCAGTGGGAGGGAGTGCAGGTGCTGGGTTTTGGCCCTCTGAAACTGTCACAGTCGGTACATTTTATGAATTCCTGGCCCCGGGTTTCGTCGCTTACCGGCAATCCCAACACGCTGGCGGCTTGGCTGATGTTTTCGCTAATCTTGACCTATATGCTGTACAAAGCCCGGCGTATCTCCATGGGCAAATTACTTATGGCGGGGGGGTTGCAGTCTGCAGTGATGTTGGCCACCTTGTCTCGGACCAGCATCGGGGCCACCGTGCTGGGAGCGGCTCTTCTGTGGGTGTTGATCACCCGTGGCGCGGGGAGACGTTTTGTCAAATTGGAGGCGCTGGCCATAGGAGCAGCAATCGGGGCCCTGGTGTTTTTCAGCCATCTGTTCAAACATCCCCGGGGCGAGTTCCTGGTAAGATCCACTACCGTTCTTTCCAAGCGGGAGGTGCTTTGGGATGCTGCCTGGAAAACCATTCAAGGCAGGCCGGCCGCCGGATGCGGATTTGGGGTTACCCACAAAATAATTGAGGATGTTCTGGGTCTGGATACGGCGCTTACATTTCACAATGTGTATTTCAATGTCCTGGCGGAGATCGGCCTGGTGGGGTTTGCCCTGTTTATGAGTTTTTGGCTTCTGGGGATTACCTCCGGCTGGTGGAGATCCATTAAACATTTATCTGCCGGAAAACGGGACAGTGCGCTGGCTCTGGCGGCGGCAGGTTCCCTGCTGGCAGCGCTCCTTTTTCACCAGGTGTTTGAAAGCATGATCCTGGGTACAAATTTTTACACTATTATATGGGTCTACCTGGCAGGTTTTGTCACCCATCCCTTGCTGGGACAAATCCAGGAAATTGGCAAATCCCGGGGAAGCTGATCGGGAACGAGTGAATGATTTCGGTAGTGGTTTGACTCGCTTAGAACCAACATTTCCTACTTTGTAAATGGGGGTGGGGGGATTTGATCTAATGTCACCCCCCTTTATTAAAGGGGAGTGGGGGGGATTTTTTATATGGCCGAACTTACTGTCTCGGTAATTATACCTACCCATAACCGCCCGCAGTTGCTGTCCCGCGCCCTGGAAAGCGTCTGTGAACAGACTCGTCTGCCGGAACAAGTGGTGGTGGTGGACGACGCTTCGGAGGTTTCTTATCGCGGGATTCTGGATCGCTTGTCCAATTTGATGGAGGGCCGGGCCGAGCTTATATATCACCGGCTGGAGCGGGGGGCCGGGGGAAGCGCGGCCCGCAACCTGGGGGCGGAACTTTCCCGGGGAGAGATATTGATGTTCCTGGACGACGACGATACCTGGTTGCCCGCTAAGATCGAGCGCCAGTTGAAGATATTTCAGGATCAACCGGAAGCGGGGCTGGTTTATTCAGGGCGGCGGGCTGTAAACGAGCATGGTGAACTGTTGTTTACGATTGTCCCCAGGGCCGCCGGGCAGATTCACCTGCTTCTTCTGCAGCGCAACTATATCGGCATAACTTCCGCGGTGGCTCTGCGCCGGGAAATATTTATGGAAACAGGGGGATTTGACCCGGCGCTTCCTGCCCGCCAGGATTATGATCTCTGGATCCGGGCCACCCGGCTGACAGCGGCCGCCTTCGATCCGGAACCAACGGTAAACTGGATGATTCACCGCCGGCCGAGGGAACAGATCTCCGGAGATCCGGTAAAATACCGGCAGGCGGTGGAGGCGATATTTACGAAATACGCGGCCGAATATGCCGCACTTGGTGCCGGCCAAAGAAGGCGGGCGATTTCTTCCCAGTACGTGATCCTGGCGGAAAAATGTGCCCTGGCCGGTTCTTCCCGCCAGTATATTTATGCTCTGAAAGCACTGTTCAGCTACCCTTCCGCGGCTGCCCTTTCACGTCTTCTGCCCTACAGGTTATGGCTGTGGCTGCGGAGCTTGCCGGGAAGAATAGGGGCGAAGGGGGGAGACGGGAGCGGGCCCACGGTCAGAAACACCGAAGAAAGCCAGGGTGAAAATGAAAGACCTGGAAACAGAGGTGGGAATAACTCGGTCAGCTCCTACAGCGGGCTGGAACGATCCTTGGCCCGTATGCTCGATCGCTTTCCGCGGCTGCGGGGATTGGTCAGGCAATTATATATGCGTTTAAATTATCTGTTTTACCGGGAACGGGGGTTCCGGGCGGCATTGGCCCCCGGGGTTCAGCTGGCAACGCCTTCCCGTTGGCTGAAAGGCGGCCTGGGAGAAAGGGATGATGATCCAGCCCGGCTGTTTTTCGGCTACTATGACAAAAGCCCCTGGTCCCCGGACGGTGAACATCTGCTGCTTAACCGCCTGTCTGGAAACACGTCAGTGGAAATAGTGGTTTTCAACCGTAAAGAGCGAACCATGGATGTTTTAGGCGCCCCGGCTGTTTGGAATTACCAGCAGGGATGTATGGCCCAGTGGCTCCCGGGGAGGGGAGACCGGATCATCTTCAACGATCTGGTGGAGGGGAACCTTTGTTGCCGGATCGTCTCCCTGCCCGAACGGCGGGAGGCGGTAGATCCCCAGGTCATAACAGAGCGGATCATTTTCTGGCCGGTACAGGCGGTGCATCCTTCCGGCGGCGTGTCATTATCTATAAATTACCGGCGGCTCTGCCGCTTGCGGCCCGAGTACGGGTACACAGCGGAGGCAGCCAATTTTTCGGCAAATCTTCCCCTGCACAAAGACGGCATCTGGAAGGTGGATCTGTCTACCGGCGAATCGAAACTTATCATTACCCTGGCTGCCCTGGCTGCCTGCCGGCGGCGCCCTGAGATGGAGCGGGCGGAACATAAGGTAAACCACCTTCTCTACTCCCCCGGAGGGACCAGGTTCGTATTTCTGCATCGCTGGCTGGGCCCGCAAGGTAAATTTTCCCGGCTGTTTTGCGCCCCTTCCGACGGCTCATCTTTTGAGCTGCTGCTCGACCACCGGATGGTCTCCCATTACTGCTGGCGGGATGAACGCCGTCTGCTGGCTTGGGCCAGGGCTCCCGAAGCCGGAGATGCCTACTATCTGATCGATACCGTGACCGGGGAGAGGGAGGCGGTGGGCCGGGGGATACTGGACCGTTATGGCGACGGCCATCCTTCCTTTTCGCCGGACAGGCGCTTTCTTCTTACCGACAGCTATCCCGACCGGGGCAGGCAGCGCCACCTGCTTCTGTACGATCTTGAGAGCAATCGCCTCACAGAGCTGGGAAGGTTCCTGGCCCCGTGGAATTTTGAGGGCGCCCGGCGATGCGATCTGCACCCCCGCTGGAGTCCCGACGGCAGGGCTGTTTCTATTGATTCCGCCCACCGGGGGAAGCGTATGAGCTATATTTTGTATCTGCCGGAGGAATGGGGCCGGGGATGAGAGGCGGCCGCGGTCAAAAAGGCCAATACCAGCGTAATCAGAGGTGTCAAATCATGAATGAACCCGAAAATAACCAGCCCGGCGTGACGGTAGGTATTCCCTTTCATGCCGGGATAAAGGCGGAATATTTCCGGCAGGCCGTGGAATCCATATTGTCGCAGACCCTGCCTCCGCAGCAGTTGCATCTGATTCAGGACGGACCGGTGCCCGAAGATCTGGCCGGCCCGGCCCGGAGCTATGCCGCGGCCCACCGCTTTATACGGTACCTGGTAATTCCTGTCAATTCAGGTCTGCCCTACGCCCTTAACCTCTCAATCCTGTCTTCCGACACCCGTTATTACGCGCGCATGGATGCCGATGACATCTCCCATCCTTGGCGCTTGCAAAAACAGGTGGCCTATCTGGAAGGGCACCCCGAGATCGACATTCTGGGGACCTGGGCTTTGGAATTCCGGCAGAATCCAGTAGCAGAGGAGGGGGTATTGAAAAAAATGCCCCTTGGACGGGAAAAGATCGAATCCCTTTTTCACTACCGGGATCCGTTCGTTCACCCCTCGGTGATGTTCCGGCGGAGTGTATTTGAGCGGATCGGTCTGTATGATCCCCGGTTCAGGACCAACCAAGATACCGAGCTCTGGGCGAGGGCCCTCAGATTGAAGGTGGGGGTGGCCAATCTGCCGGAGGTTCTGCTCTACTTCAGGGCGGAAGGGGTGGTCAAAAAAAGGGCCAACCCGGCAAGTCTTTATCGCCTGGCAAAAGCCCGTTACCGCTACAATACCTGGTCATTGAAATATAATGTCCTGAAGATAACCTCACTTTTGTTCCGGCTTCTTCCTTCCCGGCTCCAGGAGTGGGGTTACCGCAACCTACGGTAACCTTGTCAGTGGGACGGTTCCAGCGACCAACGTTCTGTTGTCAGTGGGATGGCTTTATCGACAACGTTTTTATTGTTCTTCGCCCAGGTAGGTCTGGCGGACCTTGTCGTTGTTCAGCAGGGCCGCCGTGGAATCATGCATCACTATCCGTCCAGTTTCCATCACGTATCCCCGTTGGGCGGTTTTAAGGGCCAGTTGGGCGTTTTGTTCCACCAGAAGTATGGTGGTGCCCTGGCGGTTAATCTCTTCAATAATCTTGAATATTTCCACTACCACCATTGGAGCAAGTCCCATCGATGGTTCATCCAGCAACAAAAGTTTGGGTTTGGACATCAGTGCCCGGCCAATGGCCAACATTTGCTGTTCCCCGCCGCTGAGCGTCCCGGCAACCTGGCTGTCCCGGTTTTTGAGCTGGGGGAAAGTTTCAAATATCTGGTCGATTTCTTTATTGATCTGTTCCCGGTCCCGGCGGATATAGGCTCCCATTTCCAGGTTTTCCCGCAGAGTCAGTCGGGGGAAAATGCACCGCCCCTCAGGAACATGGGAGATGCCCATTTTTACTATTTTGTGGGGCGGCTCTGCGGTTATATCCCGTTTGTTCAGAAACACCCGCCCTTCGGCGGGCCTGATCAACCCGGAAATGGTTTTCAGGGTGGTGGTTTTTCCCACTCCGTTTGCCCCGATCAGGGTTACTATTTCACCGGTCTTTACCGCCAGATCGATCTGTTTCAAGGCCTGAATATTGCCGTAAAATGTAGAAACTCCCTCTACCCTCAGCAAACCGATTTATACCTCCCCAGATTGACTTAAGCCGAATCGCCCAAATAGGCGCGGATTACCTCTTCGTTGTGGCGTATTTCATATGGTTTTCCCTCTGCAATCATTTTACCGTAGTCCAGCACGGCAATCCATTCTGAAATACCCATGACCACCTTCATGTCATGTTCTATAAGCAATACCGTTTTACTCATCTCTTCTCTGATCCGGGAAATCAGCGCCATCAGATTGACAGTCTCCTGGGGATTCATCCCCGCGGCTGGTTCGTCCAACAGCAGCAGGTCGGGATCGGCTGCCAAGGCCCGGGCAATCTCCAGGCGGCGCTGTTCGCCATAAGACAGGTTGGCCGCCCATTCGTTTCTTTTATCCTGCAGGTTTACAAAGGATAACATATCAAGGGCTGTTTCCCTGGCCTGCCGTTCCTCCTGTTTATTTGCCGGGAGCTGCAGCAGCGCTCCCATCAGGCCGGTAGTGGTCCGGCAGTGCCTTCCGATGAGCACGTTGTCCAGCACGCTCATCTGGTTGAAGAGGCGAATATTTTGAAAGGTCCGGGAAATACCTGTTTTGGTGATTATATATGGCTTTAGCCCGGATATCAGCTCGGATTTGAAATAGATTTGCCCGGCGGAAGGCTGATAGTGGCCGGTGAGCACATTGAACAGGGTTGTCTTTCCGGCGCCGTTGGGGCCGATCAATCCCATGATAGTTTTTTGCTTTATATGAAGATCTATATTGGCCAAGGCGGAAAGTCCGCCAAAATTACGGCATAAATTGCTTGTGCTCAGGATATATTTGCTGTTCGGTTCCGGCAACGCTAATTCCTCCCGTCAGAGCCTTCGTTTCTTCCTTTGACCTTGCGGCCGGGGGTAATCCACCACCGGGTTCTCACCTTACGGCCGGGGGTGACCCACCACCGGGTAAACAATGTTTCCCCGATGCCGACCTGTTCAGCGGAGAGCCTCTGCCCGATGATCCCCTGGGGTCGGACCCGCATCATGATCACCAGCACCGCACCATATATGAGCAGCCTGAAGTCGGCAATAGATCTCAAGAGCTCGGGGACAACCGTCAGCAAAGCGGCGCCGATAAAGGCCCCCCACATGCTTCCCAGTCCGCCCAGAACCACCATGCACAGGTGTTCGATGGAGCGCATGAACCCGAAACTGGCGGGGTGGATATAGCGCAGGTAATGGGATAACAGCCCGCCGCCCAAGCCGCCGAAAAAGGCACCCACCCCAAAACACATGATCTTGTAGTAGGTGGTATTGATCCCCATGGACTCGGCGGCGGTCTCATCTTCACGGATGGCCATCAATGCTCTACCGATACGGGAGTTGATAATTCGGTTCAAAAAGAATAAAGTTATGAGGGCGGCGATGATCACCGCCAGCAGTGTGGTTTTCTTGGGGATACCCCTCAGCCCTACCGCCCCTCCGGTCAGCTCCAGGTTCAAAAAAACAATCCGCACAATTTCGCCGAAGCCCAAAGTAGCGATGGCCAGGTAGTCCCCTTTTAGCTTCAAGGTGGGCGTCCCGATAAGGATCCCGAAAAAGGCGGCCACCAGCGCTCCGAATAACAGGGAGACGATAAAGGGAAAATTGAAATGAATTGTAAGCAGGGCGGAAGTATAAGCCCCGATACTCATAAAGGCGGCATGACCGATGGAAAGTTGCCCCGTATAGCCAATAATCAGGTTCAGGCTGGCGGCCATGAGAGTATTGATTCCAACCAGAATGATAAGCTGCATATAATAAGGATTGATCAATGTTATTTCCCTTTCTCAAGGTCCCTTAAAAGTCATACCTTTTCCTGGGCGGGGCGGCCGAGCAAGCCTGCCGGTTTGAACAGGAGAATAACAATCAGCAAGGCAAATGCCACCGCATCGCGGTACTGGGAGGAGATATAGGCGGCCCCCATTACCTCGGCGATTCCCAACAGGATCCCTCCCAGCATGGCCCCCGGGATAATACCGATACCCCCCAGAACGGCGGCCACAAAACCTTTCAACCCCGGCATCAACCCCATGGTGGGGGTAACAGTGCGAAAGTAGATCCCCACCATCACCCCTGCCGCTGCTCCCAGTGCGGAGCCGATGGCAAATGTAATGGTGACTATCCGGTTGATATTAATACCCATCAGGCTGGCTGTATCTTTATCCTGAGCGGTGGCCCGCATGGCCTTGCCGGTTTTTGTCTTCTGTACAAAAAAAGTCAGGGCGATCATCAAAAAAATGGAAGAGAATAGAATTATTATTTCCACCCTGGAGATAATGAACAGCCCGGTTTGGTAAACCTTGGGTTCAAATGGGCTGGGAAAGTTGTAGGGCTTTGTCCCCCAGATAAACTGGGCTAGGTTAGACAGAAAGATGGAAGCCCCGATGGCGCTAATCAGTGCTGCCAGCCGGCTGGAGCGGCGCAGGGGCCGGTAAGCCAGGTACTCTACGGTGATCCCAAGAAGGGCCGCCAGCACCATGGCCAGGAAAAAGGCCAGGTAAAACGGGACATGCAGAACAGTTACCAGAATCAGCCCGGCAAAGGCGCCGAACATGTAGATTTCTCCGTGAGCAAAATTTATCAATTCGATGATTCCATAAACCATGGTGTAGCCTAGAGCGATCAGGGCATAGGTGCTGCCCAGGATCAGACCATTTACCAACTGTTGTACAAGCATCGATTCACTCCTGGCAGTAATAAATATTTGGGGAGAGAACAGGGGGTTAGCCGCCCTCTCCCCAACAAACGGTTTTTCCTAGATCTTGTGCACCACTTACCGTATGCGGATAAATTTACCGTCCTCTACCTGTAGGATCAGGACGTTTTTGATGGTGTCTCCCTCATCGTCGATGCTGGTTTTCCCGGTAATGCCGGGAAAATCGGTTGTGGCGGCGATCCCTTCACGGATCTGTTCGGAGGTGGCGCCACTGGACTTGATAGCATTGATCACGATACGGGCGGCGTCATAGGCCTGGGCGGCAAACATATCCGGATCATCGCCATGTTTTTCCCGGTAAGCAGTAACGAAATTCTGCACCGCCGGAGTGGGGTCGTCCGGATAGAATCCGGAGGTGGCAAAGATCCCTTCCACCGCATCGGCGCCGATTTCGATCAGCGCCGGATTGCACAGACCATCCGCGCCGAGGATCTGCACATTGAGATCCATTTCCCGAGCCTGCTGGGCAATTTTTGCCGCCTCGGTATAGTAACCGCCGATGTAAAGGCAATCAGGATTTTTTTGCTTGATCGATGTCAGCTGGGGTTTGAAGTTTTCATCCCCGTCCATAAAACTTTCGATAGCCACAACCTCGGCCAGTTCCCCGGCCCTGCTTTCGAAAGAATTTTTCAGAGATACGCCATAATCGTTGTTTGTATAAAGGATGGCAAATTGACCCAGTCCCAGTTCACTGACCGCGTACTCGGCCATCTGTTCGATTTGGGCTTCGTCGGAAAGGCAATTCCGGAAAAGGTAGGGATTGCCTATGGTCAGGCCGGCGGCGGTGGAAGAAGGTGAAATGGTCGGAATTTTAGAATCCATGGCGATCGGTCCGCCGGCTTCCGATTCTGAGCTCAGTACCGCCCCCACGATCACATCAACCTTGTTGATATCGATCAATTTGGAAAAAGCATTGGCTGCCTTGGACCAATCCCCCTCCGTATCCTCGGAGAAGATTTTCAGGGTGAGTTCTCCCAATTCTCCCGAATCGTTGGCTTCCTCGACCGCTATCTCCACACCCCGCAGGACGGAGATCCCGTAGTTGGCGGTGCCTCCAGTAAGCGGGCCCACCGTGCCGATTCTTATCTCGGTCTTTCCATTTTCTTCTGTTGCCGGCTCTTCGGGACTACAGCCGACGGTCCCCACCAAAAGGGCCAGACAAAGCATTACCGCTACCAGGAGAGACAAATAAGATTTTTTATACATTTTCAAGCTCTTCCCCCTTATTTCGTGTATAGGCAACCACAATAACAATAACATTAGGCTCACACCTGTTTGATTATACACCTCCTTGAATATAAACGGAACTGTCAAACCTTAAAACACTTTAATTCCACAGATTCAGCCAAAAACCTTCTTAAAAGATATAGAAAACTCCTCATATTTCCTGCGCAATCGTAAATATAGCCGGTTTTTGCCTGTATAGCCGATAATGTTGTCTAAAGCAGGTTTGTGCAGTTTTCGCAAACTTTCTTCCAGGACCCAGCCAACCAAATATTTTAACAAAGATTCCGGCAGCAAATCAATGCAATTCCAAGGGTAGGCATGCTACCGGCGACAGGCAAGGGAGAACAAGGATAAAGGGCATAGAATGACGACAAGGGATGGTTGATTGGTCCCGGGGGGGTGGGGGTATAATAAGGTCAAAGATGGTCAGGATCCGGAGGGGGGAGAATATGGCCAGTCTTTGCCACCATATCGAAGAATACCTAAAAAGACTGCTGGCGATAAGCCCCCGCCGGTATATAGATATACAGAGGAAGGAACTGGCCGGCAAATTTGGCTGCGTTCCCTCACAGATAAATTATGTGCTGGACACCAGGTTTTCCCTGGACCGGGGGTACCTAGTGGAAAGCAAGAGGGGAGGGCGGGGATTCATCCGCATTTACCGGGTTGATCCTCTCAAAATGGCGATATGGGAGGAGAAGTTGTCGGCTCTGGGCGGAGAACCGCTTGATCCCCAAAGTGCGGCTGATTTTTTGGTGAGATTATATGAAGAAAAATTTGTCTCCAGGCGGGAAGTGCAGCTCATGGAATCGCTGCTGGAAGAGAAGCTTTACCTGCCGCTAACCGATCCGGATTTAATCAGGCAGCTTCAGGGCAAGCTGTTTGGAGCGATATTAAAAGTAATCCTCAGGGAATAAATTGTTTTGATGGGAGGTAGCGATATGTTATGCCAGGAATGTCAACAAAACCCGGCTAATGTTCACATTACGAAAATAATCAACGGAAAAAAAACAGAAATGCACCTGTGTGAAATATGCGCCCAGAAAAAAGAAGAGCTGGATTTTTCGTTTGAGCCGCAGTTTTCACTGCAGAATTTGTTCGGCAGCCTTCTTCATGACGGACTGTCAGGGGTGGGGGAAAAGGCTTCCCTATCAAAGCTCCAATGCCCGGGGTGCGGCTTGACCTTTGCCCAGTTCAGCCAGATCGGCCGCCTGGGATGCAGCGAATGTTTTTTGGCGTTTGGAGAGAGACTTCATTTGCTGCTGAGACGGATTCACGGCAGCAGCAGCCACAGCGGCAAAATCCCCGCCCGGATCGGGGGCAAGGCCAGGTTAAAACGCGAGCTGGCCGATTTGAAGGAACAGTTGCAGGCAGCGGTGCAGCGCGAAAATTTTGAACAGGCCGCCCTACTGAGGGACAAGATCAAAGAGATGGAAAAGGGGAAAGAAGGGGGGAGCCCCGTTGGCTAAACAGGAAGCCATCACCAGCCGTTGGATGGAGGGGTCCGGCCCGGAAGCGGAGGTAGTGATCAGCGTCCGGGTGCGTATCGCCCGCAACCTGGTTGGATTGCCGTTTCCCTACCTGGCCACGGATGAACAGACCGCAGAAATACAGAATATTATTGCCGGGGCGGCGGCCAAACAGGGCCCGAAATTCAGGGAGTTTTCATTTTTGCGTATGGAAGATCTAGATGGGCTGCAAAAACAGATATTGGTGGAAAAACATCTGATCAGTCCTTTTCTGGCCCGAAATTCACATAACGGGGCGCTGTTTTTGAGGAAAGACGGGTCGATCAGCATCATGATCAATGAAGAGGATCATTTAAGGATACAGTGTATTTTGCCGGGGTTGCAGCTGGAGGAGGCCTGGCGGGAGGCCGACAATTATGACGATCTGCTTGAAAGCAAAATAGATTTTGCCTATGATGAGCGTTATGGCTATCTAACCGCTTGCCCCACCAACGTCGGCACCGGTCTGAGGGCTTCGGTAATGCTTCACCTGCCGGCCCTGATCATAACCAAACAGGTCAACCGTCTGTTGACTGCACTTTCCCAGGTAGGCCTGACCGTGCGCGGGCTTTACGGGGAGGGAACAGAAATTATCGGGAATCTGGTCCAGATTTCCAATCAAATTACGCTGGGACAGCCGGAATCGGAAATATTGCGCAATCTGGAAGGAGTCACCAGACAGGTGATTTCCCAGGAACAGTCGGCCCGGCAGGCTTTGCTCAATGCCGGCCGGGACAAGTTGGCCGATCGGGCCTGGAGGGCCTACGGCCTGTTGAACTATGCCCAGATGATGAGTTCTCATGAGGCCATGCAGCTTATGTCCGATTTTCGCTTAGGTTTCGATCTGGGGCTGATCAAGGGATTTGACCGGAACCTGCTAAACGAGATGCTGGTGTTGATCCGTCCGGCCTGTTTGCAGTCTCTGGCGGGGAAGGAGCTCGGCACCGAGGAGCGGGACCGGGAGCGGCCGGCTCAGATCAGAAAAAGGTTCAAAGAGTACCGGGATTTGGCGGATAAAAAAAAGGAAAACTAACAGCATATTATATTGTTTGAAACGTGAGGTGAAAGTATGTTCATGTTTGGTAAATTTACGGAAAGAGCACAGCAGGTGCTGCTGCTGGCCCAAGAGGAGTCAAAAAGGCTGAGTCACAACTTTATAGGGACGGAACATCTTCTGCTGGGTCTGGTCAGGGAAGGTTCGGGAGTGGCGGCCAAGGCGCTGCAGAACATGGGGGTAGATCTGAACAAGGTCCGCCAGGAGGTGGAGCGGATCATCCCCAAAGGGGATAAATATATGGCTTCCGGGGTCAGCTATACCCCCCGGGCTAAGCGGGTGGTGGAGCTGGCCATCGAGGAGGGGCAGAACCTGGGTCATAATTATATCGGCACCGAGCATATTCTACTGGGCCTGCTTAAGGAAGGGGAAGGCATCGCCGCCCAGGTATTGGCTAATCTGGGGATAGATCTAAAGCGGGCTCGCAAAGAGGTGATCCAGCTGCTGGGCGGGACAGAAGCGGGCCGGCAATCCCGGGAAGGCAAGTCGGGGACACAAACTCCTACCCTGGACAATTTTGGGCGGGATCTGACCAGGTTGTCCCGGGAGGGGAAACTCGATCCGGTGATCGGCCGGGAAAAGGAAATAGAGCGGGTAATACAAATTTTGAGCCGCCGCACCAAGAACAACCCCTGCCTGATTGGCGAGCCGGGGGTGGGCAAGACGGCGATCGCCGAAGGGCTGGCCCAGTTGATCGTGGAAGGAAATGTTCCTGAAATCCTGCGGGGCAAAAGGGTGGTGACCATAGAGTTGGCGGCAATTGTGGCCGGGACCAAGTACCGCGGCGAATTTGAGGAGCGCCTCCGCAAGCTGATGATGGAGCTCCGCCAGGCGGGAGATGTGATCATTTTCATCGACGAGCTGCATACGGTGATCGGAGCCGGAGCGGCGGAGGGAGCGATAGATGCCTCCAACATTTTGAAACCGGCCTTGTCCCGCGGAGAATTGCAGTGCATCGGAGCTACCACCCTGGACGAGTACCGCAAGCATATTGAAAAAGATCCGGCCCTGGAACGGCGGTTTCAACCGATCATGGTCGGGGAACCCACCAAAGAAGAGAGTCTGGCTATTTTAAGGGGGCTGCGCGATCGTTACGAGGCCCACCACAAGGTAAAGATCTCGGACATGGCCCTGGAGGCTGCCGTCAATCTTTCGGACCGCTATATTACGGATCGTTTCCTGCCGGACAAGGCCATCGATCTGATTGACGAGGCCGCCTCTCGGGTGCGGATCAGAAATTATACAGCTCCGCCTGACTTAAAGGAAATGGAAGAAAAACTGGATGTTTTACGCAGCGAAAAAGAGGCGGCGGTTCGCAATCAGGAGTTTGAAAAGGCAGCCCACCTGCGGGATCAGGAGCACAAATACAAAGAAGAACTGGATGAACTGAAAAAAGAATGGGAGCAAAAGATCGGTACCTCCGATCAATCGATGGTTACCGAGGAGGATGTTTCCTATATTGTGGCCAGCTGGACCGGAATACCGGTAAAAAGGCTGGTAGAAGGAGAATCGGAACGGCTTCTCCAGCTGGAAGAAATTCTCCATCGAAGAGTAATCGGTCAGGATGAAGCGGTGGAGGCGGTGGCTCGGGCCATTCGCCGGGCCAGGGCCGGCCTGAAGGATCCCAAACGCCCGGTAGGCTCCTTCATATTTCTCGGACCCACCGGAGTGGGTAAAACAGAGCTGGCCCGCGCGCTGGCTGAGGCGCTGTTTGGGGATGAACGGGCGATCATCAAGCTGGATATGTCGGAGTATATGGAAAAGCATACTACCGCCCGTCTGATCGGTGCCCCCCCGGGATATGTGGGTTATGATGAGGGAGGGCAGTTGACGGAAAAGGTTCGCCACAAACCCTATGCGGTAGTGCTGTTCGACGAAATGGAAAAGGCCCATCCCGATGTATTCAATATTTTACTGCAGATTCTGGAAGACGGGCACCTTACCGACGGCAAGGGGCGGATGGTGGATTTTCGAAACACGATCATCATCCTGACCTCTAATGTGGGGGCAACCTTTCTCCGAAGACAGACCTTGGGGTTCGGGGCTGCGGATGAGGAAAGCGGTTACGAGAAGATGAAAGAACGTATTCTGGATGAACTGAAACGCACCTTCCGTCCGGAGTTCCTGAACCGCCTGGACGAGACGATTGTTTTTCATGCTTTAAGTGAGCAGCATATCACGGAAATAGTAGATATCATGATTGCCGAGCTGAACAGGAGGGTGGATGATTACAACCTCCAGGTGGAAGTTTCCGCACAGGCCAAACAAAAGCTGATCCAGGAGGGCTTTGATCCCAAGTTTGGAGCGCGTCCCCTGCGTAGGGTGATCCAGAAACGCCTGGAAGATGGGCTTTCCGAGGGAATGCTGCAAAGGAATATCTCTCCCGGCGACAGGGTAATGGTGGCGGTGGAGGAAGACCGGTTCGTATTCACTACAAAAAACAGCTAGCTGCTTGCAGAGTCAGATCTTACGCGCTGATCAGGGATTATACCACCCCGGGTTGCCGGTTTGACAGCGGCCCGGGGTCTTGTTTATCCGAATTTATTCCGGGGGGCTTCCGGATCTGAATCCGGATGTTTTCCATTTCCTCTTTTCTGGAATGTTCTTTGCTCCTGGTTGCGGATGTAGTAGGATGGTAAAAGAAATACCCCGATACCCCGGCGGGGAAAAATGTGAAACCCAAACCAAATGGTCGGGTTTCCCCGGGAAGGGAGACGATCAAATGGCTTTGACTGGATTGCAAATATTCAAGCACTTGCCGAAAACCAACTGTAAAGAATGCGGCTTACCGACCTGCCTTGCTTTTGCCATGGCACTGGCCGGTGGCAAGACCTCGCTGGATGCTTGTCCCCACCTGTCGGGGGAGGGCAAAGCAGCCCTGGAGTCCGCCGCCGCGCCGCCGATCAGGCTGGTCAGGATGGGTACGGGGGATCATATTCTCGAGCTCGGTGATGAGACAGAGATTTTTCGGCATGATAAAAGATTTTTTCACCCGGCGGGGGTGGCGGTGATGCTTGGTGATACCGGGGACACCGCGGCAGAGGCGGCTGCCTTTGACGATCTGGAATTCGATCGGGTGGGGCTGCATTATGTCACCGATGCGGTGGCGGTTAAATGTGACTCCGGGGACGGGGTCATCTTCAAAGCAGCGGTGGAAACAGTAGCCCGAAAAACAGAAAAAGCGATGATTTTGATCTGCGAGGATCCGAGGCTGCTGGAGGGAGCCCTGGATGCTGTTGCCGTTTGCAGGCCGCTGCTGTATGCCGCTACGGCGGAAAACTGTGAACAGATGGCTGAGCTGTCGAAAAACAGGGGTTGCCCGCTGGCTGTTCGCGGCAAAAACTTGAATGAGACCGCGGAACTTGCCGAAAAAATTGCCGCGCTTGGCTGCACGGAACTGGTTCTCGACAGCGGCGCCCGTGATACGGCACAGGTTTTGGCCGATCTGACCCAGATTCGACGCTTGGCTGTTCGCAAAAAATTCCGTCCCTTCGGCTACCCGGCGATCGCCTTCACCTCTAAAACGGATCCGCGGGCAGAAGTGGTCCAGGCGGGGGTCTATCTGAGCAAGTATGCCTCCCTGGTTGTTCTCCAGACGTCAAAAAAGGAACACCTGTTGCCGCTTCTTTGCTGGCGCCAGAACCTGTATACCGACCCGCAGAAGCCGATCGCTGTGGAACCGAGACTGTACCAGGTCGGCGCGGTTGATGAAAATTCTCCGGTTTATTGCACCACCAATTTTGCCCTGACCTATTTCATCGTAGAGGGCGAGGTGGAAAATACCCGCATTCCCAGCTATATCCTTTCAGTGGATACCGGGGGAATCTCGGTGCTGACCGCTTATGCCGACAATAGATTCAGCGGCAAGATCATTACCGCGGCGATGAAGAAGGCCGGGCTGGAGGAAAAAGTAAACCATAGAAAAATCATCATCCCCGGACAGGTGGCCGTTCTGAAAAAAGCCCTGGAGGAAGAATCGGGCTGGGAAGTGCTGATAGGGCCCAGAGATGCCGGCGAGATTTCCGGTTTTGTCAGGAAAGCCTTTAACCTGACCGGTAACTGACTCCCCAATTAGTTGAGAAAGGAACGTTTGAAATGGCTGTAGAGATCCTGAAAGAAAAGTACACAGGCAAGGTGGGCGAGGTCGTTCTGGGGGCGACCGCCGCGCAGGGTGGAAGCCGCAGTCATGTCATAACCGTGGGCGGCGAATCCACACTGCCTTTCCTGCATTTCGAGGGCAAAGTGCCACATCGGCCGGTGGTAGTCCTGGAAATATTGGACCTGGTTCCCGAGGACTGGCACCCCTCTTTAGGAAAATATTACGGAGATGTTTTTGGCGACACCGCTTCCTGGGCCAAAAAATGTGTGGATGAATATGGCGCCGATCTGGTGCAGATTCGCCTTAAAAGTGCGGATCCCGATTTAGGGGACAGCTCTCCCCGGGATTGCGCCGCCACGGTGACAAAGGTTCTGGAAGCGGTGGGGGTTCCGCTGATCGTGATCGGCTGCGGCCGGGGTGAGAAAGACAACCTGATCTACCCGGCGGTGGCCGAAGCGGCCGCCGGAGAGAATCTGTTGCTGGGGGTGGCCGAACTTGACGACTATAAGGCCATTACCGGCGCCTGCATAGCCGGCGGGCACAGTCTCATTGCCCAATCCCCGATTGACATCAATATCTGCAAGCAGCTCAATATTCTGATCACCGAGATGGGCAGCGCCATGGCCGACCGGATCATCATCGATCCCACGGTAGCCGCTCTGGGCTATGGGATCGAATATACCTATTCGATCATGGAACGGGCCCGCAGCGGGGCACTTCAGGGAGACCGGATGCTGGCTATGCCCATGATCGGCAATATCGGCTTTGAGGTCTGGCGGGTCAGGGAGGCAAACGCCCAGCCGGAGGAGGTTCCCGGCTGGGGTGAGCAGGAGGAGCGGGCCATACTCTGGGAGGCGACCACGGCCATGGCCTACCTGCAATCGGGCATGGATATTCTGGTGATGCGCCATCCCCGGGCGGCGGCGCTGGTCAGGCAAAACATTGATGAACTGATGAAGGATAACCGCGGCTAGCTGTTTAATATGCACGGGTAAGGGGAGGTTGGTGCGGTGATTATCATTGGTGAGCGAATAAACGGGATGTTCAGGGATATTGCCGGTGCGATCCGGGATCGAGATGGCGCGGTGATCCGGGATTGGGCGCTCAGACAGGAGAAAAGCGGGGCTCATTATCTGGATATCAATGTCGGCCCCGGTTCTTCGGAACCGGTGGAGGCGATGAAATGGCTGGTGGAGATGGCCCAGGAGGCCAGCGATCTCGCCCTGTGTCTTGACTCAACCAGTTATGACGCCATTGAGGCGGGGCTGAAAATCTGCAAGCACCCGGCGATGATCAACTCTGTTCCGGCAGAGGAATCGAAGATGAAACGGGTTTTTGGCATGGCTGCCCGGTACGGTGCCGAGGTGATCTGCCTGGCCATGAGCGAGGAGGGTATTCCCAAGGATGCGGACAGCCGGGTGGCTCTATCCATGGAACTGGTGGCTGCTGCCGATGCCCACGGCTTGTCTCCCGACAGCCTGTATATCGATCCCTTGGTGCTCCCCTGCAATGTGGCCCAGGATCACGGTCCGGAAGTGCTGGAAACGCTTCGTCAGATCAAGTTGATCTCCGATCCGGCGCCGAAAACGGTACTGGGGCTGAGCAATGTTTCCCTGGGAACCAAGGATCGAAAGCTGGTTAACCGGGTGTTTGCGGTGATGGCCATGGCTGCCGGCCTGGATGCAGCCATTGCCGATGCCTGCGATAGGGAACTCATGGATGCGGTAGCCACGGCGCGTATCCTCCTCAACATGGACATATATTGCGATTCTTATCTGGATATTTTCAGGAAGGGCTAAAAAGCCTGCCTGGCGCCGGCGGCAATCTGGGGAAGGACGGTGACCCGATGATCATTATGGAAAGAAAACCGCTTCGGCAGATTTTTGAGATGCTTGTTCCTTACCGGCGGATTGGCATACTGGGGTGTGGAACATGCGCCACGGTATGTATGGCCGGCGGTCAGAAAGAAGCGGAAGAACTGGCAGCAGCGCTGGCGATTCACCGCCGCCGGGAAAATTGTCCCCTGGAGGCGGAAGCATTTACCGTTGAGCGCCAGTGTGAATTTGAGTATGTCGATCTGGTTAAAGACAGGCTGTCAGGCTACGAGGTCATTTTGTCACTGGCCTGCGGGGTGGGGGTACAAACTCTGGTGGAACGCCTGCCGGAGCTGCTGGTGTTGCCGGGGGTCAATACCAAATTCATGGGATACCCGCTGGAACAGGGAGTATGGGTGGAGCGCTGTCTGGGATGTGGAGACTGCCTGCTGCACCTGACCCAGGGAATCTGCCCCATTACTCGTTGCGCCAAGGGACTGTTGAACGGACCCTGCGGCGGCGCGGTTGAAGGAAAGTGTGAAATTGACCGAGATACCGACTGTGTCTGGCAGTTGATCTACGACCGGCTGGCCAAACTGGGTCGTCTGCCGGAACTCCAGGCAATCCAGCCTCCGAGGGACTGGTCCTCATCTCACCACGGGGGTCCGAGAACCGTGACCAGGGAGGAGGTCAGGCTTGATCGCGGGAAGCAATCTTGAGAATATTATTCGCAGCGGACACTTTGCAGTTACGGGGGAGCTGGGACCGCCCAAAAGTGCGGATCTCGGCCTGCTCAAGGAGCGTGGCGAGGCGATGCGCGGCTATGTAGATGCTTTCAATATCACCGACAACCAGACCGCGATTGTGCGCACCTCCAGTATCGGCGTAGCTGGAGTTCTGCTGCAGATGGGATTGGAACCGGTGGTGCAGATGACAGTACGCGACCGCAACCGCATCGCCCTGCAAAGCGATCTCCTGGGGGCGCTGGCCCTGGGGGTGAAGAACGTTCTCTGCCTTTCCGGTGATCACCAGAAATTCGGGAATGAACCGGGCGCCAAAGGGGTGTATGATATCGACTCCATTCAGCTGTTGAAAGCATTCAGGGATATGCGCGACGAGGGCAAATTTATCGGCGGGGATGAGTTGGAGACGCCGATTTCGGTCTTTCTGGGCGCGGTGGCTAACCCATTTGCCGATCCCTTTGAATACCGTGTTGATCGGCTGGAAAAAAAGATCGCCGCCGGAGCCGGATTCATTCAGACTCAGAGTATATTCGATTTACCTCGATTCAAAAGATGGATGGAACTGGTCCGGGAACGAGGCCTGCATAAAAAAGCGGCAATTTTGGGGGGGGTAATTCCCATCCGATCTCCCAGGGCCGCCATGTACATGAAAAACAATGTCCCCGGCATAATAATTCCAGATAGGATCATTACCCGTTTGCGGGGAGCCCGGAACAGGAAACAAGAAGGTCTCAAGATCGTGGTGGAAACCATTCAGCAGTTGAAAGAAATCGAGGGGGTTGCCGGAGTACACATAATGACCATTGCCTGGGAGGAGGTTGTCCCCGAAATTGTAGAGCGGGCCGGTTTGCGTCCCCGCCCGCAGGTTTAACTGGAAAATTATGATCAATGATGGACTCCCACATTAATTGTTAAGCAGCCATTACTGTAATGAAGGCTGACTGTGATGAAAGAAAACCCTTGCCAGAGATGAAATTTTGTCCCTGTAATTTTATACCGATTATCAGCCTGCCAAAATTTAAAAACTCCGTTTCAGGGGCTGGTGACGACCTGTTTCGTATTCACACCTCTCAAATAAACAAAAAGCATCCCGAAATCATCCCCGGACTTCTGCCAACTTTTCACAGCAATGCTTTTATGTTAAAGTAATATATACTACTTGCCGCTCTGGATGGGGGTTTGGTTTATGAAAAAGCAACTGATCAGGGGTTTGCGAATCGGGGATGAGGTGGAAACACAGGCGCTGATCCTGGAAATATATCGTTCCAACTATTCTTCGCCCAGCCGGACCGGTGAATATTTTTTGAGAATGGTCCTGGGAGATATCAGCGGCACGGTCAAGGGAATTCTCTGGGATACGGCCATGGTCAAAGAACCTCTGAACAAGGGAGATGTGGTGTTCGTCCGGGGTGAGGTAAACGATTATCACGGTCCCCAGGTAGTGATCAATGATATTAAAAAACTGGATGCGGAAATGGTCAACCGCAGTTATTTTCAGGCGGTGTCTGAGCGGGATCCGCAGGAGATGATGACTGAACTAGGAAAAGTGATCACCGAAGAAATAACCGAACCATTTTTGAAATCATTGCTTGGCTCTTTTTTCGGGGATCCGGAATTTGCACGCCGGTTTTCTCTGGCCCCGGCAGCCCGGACCATCCATCACAATTATGTCGGCGGTCTGTTGGAACATACCCTGGAGGTAATCTCCATCTGCCGACTTCTGGTCGAGTTGTACCCCCGGCAGCTGAACAAGGATCTATTGTTCACGGGAGCAATTCTGCATGATGTGGGCAAGCTTGAGGAATATGATTCATCCAGTTTGAGTTTCGAGTTTTCAGATCGGGGGAAACTGGTGGGACATATCAGTATCGGCAAAGAGGTGCTTGATCAAAAAATTGACCTGATCAAGGATTTTCCTCCCCCCTTGAAGCTGGAACTGGAGCACATGATTCTCGCCCACCATGGTTTAAGGGAATGGGGCTCGCCGGAGGTCCCCAAAACTATCCATGCCTTTGCGCTGTTTCATGCCGATCTGGTGAGCGGGCGGCTGAATCAATTTATAAGGGTCATGGATAAACACTCCCCGGATTCGGGCTACTGGTCCGAATGGGATCGTTTTCTGGAACGCAGTATATATCTGAAATCACCCTTGAATGTAGGAGAAGTCCCGCCGCAGTAAATCAGGATACTTCAATTGCAGGATTCAGGGACAAAACAGCAGCTTGATGAAGGATATTTCCCGGCAATTGGAGAAACTTATATCTATTACTCCGGTGCCGGTGGTGAACCCTGTGAATAAAACCAACAAAGAAAACAAACATTGTGTACAAACAGAAAATTCGGGGGCCAAGGTGCTTTTGTTCGAACAGGAGGCAAATTATTATTGCCTCAAGGGCAAATATTATCTTTATCGGAACAAGCCTTCCAAAGCCCGGTTATTTTTTAGAAAAGCCATAGAAATTGAGCCGGAGAACCCCCTGCATCATTACAATCTGGCCTGCCTGCTGAGTAAAACCAATCAGCTGGAAGAGGCTAACCGCATATTTAAGCATATAGTCAACCAGCTTGATCCCGAAATGACCGAATGTTATTTTTTGATGGCGGTTAATTGCGGTTTGCTCGAAGATCTTGAAAAAGCCAAGGGTTACCTGCAAAGATATATCGAACTGTCCCCGGAAGGTGAAATGGCGGAGGAAGCGGTAGATTTGATATTTGCTTTGGAAGAAGAAGAAAGTCTGATGGGGGCGGTAACCCAGATGACCTCGCAGGAAAATGAGGAGCTGCTAACAGAAATACTTGCGGTGAGTGAAAAAGAAATCACCCGCAGGCTTCAAAAGGAAGTAAGTTTCAAAGATATCCTGCTGAAAGGGCTTTACCAGGGAAATGATCGATTAAAGGAAGAGGTTATAAATATATGCAGCCGGGCCGGCCAGTTGGCCGCCCCATTCCTGCGTCAGTTTGTGGCTAATCCCTGGGTCAAAGAGCGTTTTCGGCTGATGGCTTTGCTGGCTCTCAAAAACATGTTTCCCGGGGCGGGTTGTTGTTGCCGTATCTACCAGGAGGGCGGTTTTGTGGAGATCGACCTCCGGACCCACCCTGTTTTCGCTCCGGCATGGGAGAAAAACTGGCAGCGGGTAATCAGTTGCACCTTTGACCATATGCGTCAAAGCTCCTATTATGCCGAAGAATTTTATGAGGATGTCATGGCTATCTGGCTGGATTTTATAAACCAGGCTTATCCGGAGGTACCCCGAATAACAAAACCCCAAACTTGGGCGGCCGGCCTGGAGTACAGTCTGGCCCGGTTTCATTTTTTGGGGATCACCCAGAAGAAATTGGCCTTGAAATACGGTATATCCCCGGCCAGCGTGGGAGCAAAGTACAAAATAATAAACCGCGCCCTAAAAATTGATCAGAAAGCCTATCGCAACATGATTTCTATACTGACCAAGCGGGAATGGGAACAAAGCTGACGCGTCCCCCTCACCCCAACCCTTTCCGGTCAGGGTAGAGGGATCCTGAACGTGGTAGGTTATTGTGTTTATAGGATCCAAATCTGAGTAGGTTACAATTCAGTTCCCTTTACGGGGGATTTTTAGATCAAATAAAAAATCGGGCGGGGCGTAAATGCGCATTGGAATTCACATGCCTGTAAGCGGTGGATTTGGCAAAAATTTGCGGCGGATCAAGGAATTCGGCTGCCAGACGGTGCAGATCTTTTCCGGCAACCCTACCGGATGGAGGATGGCGGAAGCAGATCCTGCTGAAATCGGACAACGGGTCGACCTTTTGCAGCAACTCGATATTTTTCCACTGGTTGTTCATTCTGCCTATTTAATCAACCTGGCTTCCAGCTCCCCCCAGACTCACCAAAAATCGGTGCAACTGCTCGATTTGACCATGAACAGGGCGGTTTTATACCGCTCCCCGTACGTGGTTTTGCATGCCGGAAACCATGGGGGGAAAGGGGTGCAGCAGGGATTGGAAAAAGTTGCTGATACCATTTCCCGTGAATTGCCCCATTGGCCCCCCCAAGTGCAGCTTCTCTTGGAAAATACATCCGGCAGTGGAACGGCAATCGGTTCCCGACTGGAGGAATTGGCGGCCATAGTAAACTATTTCCCCCGGGAGGCGGTCGGGGTTTGCCTGGATACGGCCCATGCCTGGGCGGCGGGATATGATTTTAGCAGTCCCAGAGGGCTGGAGGAAATGTTGGAACGGTTTGACAACCTGATCGGCCTGAACCGCCTGCGGCTCCTGCATGTCAATGATTCCAAAGCGGCCTGTGGATCCAGGGTAGATCGTCACCAGCATATCGGCCTGGGTACCATTGGCGAGGGAGCCTTCAGGGCTCTGTTGGATTTTACCTGGCCCCCGGATATGCCGTTGATCCTGGAAACCCCAGAAATCGGCAGCGACTGGGACCGCTATAATTTAAACACCCTGCTATCCCTGAGGAACGGACTATGAGTACAGGCAAACAGCTTTTTATCTGCCGGCAATGCGGCTATGAAACCTTTAAATGGCTGGGGCGCTGTCCTACTTGCAGCAGTTGGAATTCTTTTATTGAATCGGCGCCTCCCCCGCGGCGAACTGTTTCTCCAGCGCAGATCTGTTTATTAAAAGATGTCCCGGCAAGGAAAGAGCACCGCTTGTGCACGGGTCTGGCTGAGTTCGATCGGGTGCTGGGAGGGGGCGCCGTTCCAGGATCGGTCGTCCTTCTGGGGGGAGATCCCGGTATAGGCAAATCTACCCTGCTGTTGCAGATCGCCTCCCGGCTGGCCCTTTCCCAACAGGTAATTTACATCAGCGGGGAGGAATCACCTTACCAGCTGAAATTGAGAGCCGAACGCATTCGGACCGGAACCAACTTGATGGTAGCTTCAGAAACCGTACTGGACAGCATTTTGGATATTGTCTCCAGGCACCACCCCGGGGTTCTGGTGATCGATTCGGTACAATCCTGCTACCGGCCGGAACTGGGCGGGGTTCCCGGGAGTTTGATCCAGATCCGGGAGATCACGGCCGAGCTGGTGCGGCTGGCCAAGGAGACTGAAATGGTGGTGTTTCTAATCGGTCATGTGACCAAGGAAGGGGTAATGGCCGGTCCCCGGCTGCTCGAACACATGGTGGATACCGTTCTTTATCTGGAAGGGGACCGGGGGCACACTTTCCGGATCCTGCGTGGGGTCAAAAATCGGTTCGGCTCAACGAATGAAATCGGCGTATTTGTAATGGAAGAACGCGGGCTGGCAGAGGTGGCCAATCCTTCCGCCCTGTTTGTTACCCGGCGCTCCCGCAGTGTACAGGGGGCGGTAGTTACTGCCAGCATGGAAGGAACCCGCCCTTTGCTGGTAGAAATTCAGGCTCTGGTTATCCCTTCCGGCTATGCCACACCCCGCCGAGCTTCGGTAGGGATAGATTTAAACCGGGCGGCCCTGATCATGGCCGTGCTGGGCAAACATGCCGGGATCTCTTTTGCAGGACTGGATACATTTATTAATGTGGTGGGCGGGGTGCGCATCACCGAACCGGCGGTTGATCTCACCGTGGCGGCCAGTCTGGTTTCCAGCCTCGAAGAAAAAGCGGTGGAAAGCGATACCATGGTGATTGGGGAAATAGGATTAACCGGGGAAATTCTGCCGGTCAGCAACATAAAAGCCCGGCTGCGGGAAGGCATCAAATTGGGCTACCGCCGCTGTATACTCCCGCAGGCAAATCTGACAATCCTGAAAGAAGAGCAGGGTTCGGTCAATATAACCGGTGTGGAAAATATAAAAGAAGCGATTGATGCTTCCCTGTCATGATAACAGGAAATGTCCCAGGGTATTGATTTTGCTTTCCTCCTGGCTGATCACTTCCTGCAGGTTAAAATCCAGCAGATCACACAGGGCCGCCAGGTAAAACAGGTGGTTTCCGATTTCCTCGGCAATTACCTCCCGGCATTGCTCACAGAGTTTTCCTTTGATATGAGAATCCATGAACTTGCCGCAATCCTTGAGGGAGTCCCGAAGGGGGTACTGTTGTTTTCCCGCATTGATGGAGATACAGCCACAACTGGTTACCGTTTTAATGATACTTCGGTTGACTCGGGCAGTCGATTCCTGGTATTTGGAAAGACAATCCAGGATACTGCGGTGGCGAATCAATACCTGAGATACCAAATCTTGAAATTCACCGACTGCTTCCCCGTTTTTCATTAACGGTCACCTCGTATTTAGTATAGTTGCTTAGTAATTATACTTTTTAGACTTGATGGCTGTCAACCTCGTTCATGGCTTGCCCGCGGGCAAAAACATGGAATTTATGGAGAATGGCGACAGGCGTTTTTTATAGTTTACGAGCATCTGAAAACCGCATAACAATTACCTTCATTGACACTCTGGCCGCCGTTATGTTAATATGTATTGCAGGGGAAGAAGGTGATTGTGTGTTTAATATTGGTGACAAGGTAGTTTATCCCATGCATGGAGCGGGGGTAATTGAGGCTATTGAGGAAAAGGAAATACTTGGCGATCGCAAAAAATATTACGTGATGAAATTGCCCATGGGGGAGATGAAGGTAATGATCCCCATGGATAATGTATGTCAGGTGGGGCTGAGAGGGGTTATCGGCAAAGACGCCGCGGAAAAGGTTTTCGGAATTCTGCAGGAAGAGGCTGGCGAAACCCCCTCCAACTGGAACCGGCGTTACCGCAACCACCTTGAGAAAATCAAAAGCGGGAACATTTTTATGGTGGCGGAAGTGGTTCGCAACCTGGTGTTGCGTGATCAGGAAAAAGGTCTCTCTACGGGGGAACGAAAAATGCTTGAAAATGCCAGGCAGATTTTGACCAGTGAGCTGGAACTGGTCCCGGGGATGGATCGCCAGATGGTAGACGAAAAATTTGAACAAATATTTGAGAAATCCCTGGAGGGATGTGAAGAACCCCGGGAGTAATGGAAAATTGCGGTGCCTTTGGTGAAATAATATTTTGGTTCATGTATATTCCAACTTGCTTATAGTTAAAACTATACGTTACAATACTTCTAAGGTATAGCTTTTTTTTTATTATTTTTGAGTGATTGTATTATTTGGACCCGATCTTATTATATTTTATAAGAGGTGAAGCCAATGGGTCGCAGGATATTGCGAATCATAATGACCCTCATAGGCGCGGTTATCGGTGTTTATCTTACCAGGACTCTGGCACCTACCTTTATTCAGGCCATTGGTGCTCCGATCGGCGATCCGGCCCCGGGCACTTTATCCATATTTGGGGGAACGGTGTTTGGATTGGTATTTTATTTTATCAGTCCGGCATTGTTCAACCGGGTGGCCAGGTTTTTTTCCTGGTGTGACGGCAAGCTGAAGCTGGTTCCCACCCAGGATATCGCCCTTGCTGTGTTTGGACTTATCATATCTTTGCTTATCGGGGCGCTTCTCAGCTTTCCGGTTTCCCGGATTCCGGTGATCGGGGTTTATCTCGCCCTGGCTATTTCGTTGTCCCTTGCTTATTATGGGGCCAGGTTTATTCTCCATCGCAAAGAAGATTTTTCTTTTCTGACCCCGCTTTTCAATCGGGCCGGGCGCGGCGCCGTGGACAAAGCCAACCGCAGCTACAAAATATTGGATACCAGTGCCATAATTGACGGACGCATAATAGATATATGCAAAACAGGATTTCTGGAGGGAACCATTGTGGTGGCTGGGTTTGTGCTGGAGGAGTTGCGGCATATTGCTGATTCTCCCGATGTGCTGAGGCGCAACCGCGGGCGGCGCGGTCTGGACATATTGAACAAAATTCAGAAAGAGATGGATACGCCGGTGAAGATCCAGGAGACGGATTATGACGATCTATCTGACGTGGACAGCAAACTGGTCCGGTTGACTAGAGACATGAAGGGCAAGATAATTACCAACGATTTCAACCTGAACAAGGTATGCGAGCTTCAGGGGGTATCGGTACTGAATATCAATGAACTGGCCAATGCGGTCAAACCCGTGCTTCTACCCGGTGAGGAAATGGCCGCCCAGATTATCAAGGACGGAAAAGAAGCCGGCCAGGGGGTGGCCTATCTGGACGACGGGACAATGATCGTGGTCGAGGGCGGCAGGAGACATATCGGTGAAACTATAGATGTTCTGGTTACCAGTGTGCTGCAAACAGCAGCCGGCAGGATGATTTTTGCCAAGCCCAAACTTGCTGCCGAAAGGGTTTCGGGAGTCAAATGATCAGGGCCGCGGCAGTAATTGCTGCTGCCGGGGAGGGGCAGCGGATGGGCAGTCCGGTACGCAAACAGTATCTGCCGCTGAAGGGTGTGCCGGTAATTGCCCGCACGGTAAGTGCCTTTACCGGTTTGAACCGGTTCCGTCAGGTAGTGGTCGTTGTCCCGGCGGGAGAACTTGAACTTTGCCGGGCTGTGCTCAAGCCCCACTGTCGGGATGATTCAATTCAGTTTACCGAGGGGGGACTAAAGCGCCAGGATTCGGTATTTAACGGGCTCAAGGAAATTCGGGAAGATATTGATCTGATCTTGATTCATGACGGGGTAAGACCCCTGGTGTCAAAAGCGCTGATAACCTCGGTGCTGGAGGGTGCAGAAAGATATGGCGCCGCCGTTCCGGCGGTGGCGATTACCGATACTCTGAAAGAATTGAATATTGACAATACGGTATGCTCCACTCTTCCCCGGGGCAAGGTCCGTCTGGCTCAAACTCCGCAGGCATTCAGGCGGGAACTGATTGTTGAAGCTTACCGCAAAGCTTTTCAGCTAGGCATTGAAGCCACAGATGATTCCTATCTTTTGGAATTGATGGATCAGCGGGTACAGGTGCTGCCCGGAGATCCGGTCAATATAAAAATCACAGGTCCCCATGATCTGATGGCGGCGGCGGCCTATCTGGAAGGGGGAGGGTAAGGTGTATCGTGTAGGATTGGGCTTTGATCTCCATCCCCTGGTTGAGGGAAGGCCTTTATGGCTGGGGGGGGTAAATATTCCGTTCAACTTAGGTCTGCAGGGCCATTCTGATGCCGATGTGCTTGTGCACAGTATTGCCGATGCCCTGCTGGGGGCGGCCGGGCTCGGAGATATCGGCCATCATTTTCCTCCCGAAGATCAGCGTTACCGCAACTCTTCCAGCATGATCTTTCTTCGGCTGACCCATGAGCTAATTTTTGCTCGGAAATACCGGGTAATTAATATAGATGCGGTAATCATTGCCCAAAGACCCCGGCTATCCCCGTATATTGGGCAAATGATCGACAATATTTCCACGGCTTTATGCGTCAGCCCCGACCTGGTTTCCGTGAAATCCACCACCACCGAAGGCCTGGGAGTATGCGGGCAGGGTGAGGCGATGGCTGCTCAGGCGGTAGTGTTGATAACCAGGGATCAGGATTAACAGAATATGGTCTAGTGGCAAGGAGATTGCAGCGGTTTTGAAACTATACAATACTGCCAGCAGAACAAAGGAAGATTTTCAGCCGGGTAATTTTCCGGCTGTAAAGTTTTATGTGTGCGGCCCCACGGTGTATGATTTTATACATATCGGAAATGCCAGGGTGTTTGTGGTCTGCGATGTTATCCGCCGTTATTTAGAGTACCGCGGCTTTAAGGTGGAAATGGTCCAGAATTACACCGATATTGACGATAAGATGATCCGCCGTGCTGAGGAGGAAAAAGTGCCGGTCTCCGAACTGGCCCGGCGCTACATTGATGCCTACCGGCGGGATGCAGAGGCGTTGAAAATCAGGCCCGCGAATTGTTATCCCCGGGCCACGGAACATATTCCCCAGATCATTTCGTTGATTGAAAAATTGATTCAAAAGGAATTGGCATATACCAGTGCCGGAGATGTATATTATGATACCGCCCGTTTTCCCGGTTACGGAATATTGTCCCTGCAGGAACGGGATGAGCTGCTGGCGGGGGCCAGGATAGAACCCGATGAAAGAAAAAAGAATCCCCTTGATTTTGCTTTGTGGAAACAGCAAAAACCGGGCGAACCGGCCTGGGAAAGCCCCTGGGGCAAGGGGCGGCCGGGATGGCATATTGAATGCTCGGCTATGTCAATGCATTATCTGGGCGATACCCTGGATATTCATGCCGGAGGATCGGATCTGATATTTCCCCATCATGTCAATGAGATCGCGCAAAGCGAAGGGGCGACCGGCAAACTCTTCTGCCGGTACTGGATTCATGTGGGTTATCTGAATCTGGAACACCGGAAAATGTCCAAATCCCTGGGGAATGTGCTCACGGTTCGTCGGTTGACAGAGAGATACAGCCCGTACGATCTTCGGTTTTTTATGCTTTCCGCCCATTACCGCAACCCGCTCAATTTCAGTGAAACGCTGCTGGCACAATCCAGTCAGGGTCGGCAGAGATTGCAGGAGCTGATCGAAAATCTTGGTCATGCACTAAATGTTGCAGATGCAACCAAAGGAAAAAGCACCTGTTACCAGCCCCTGGTGGTGGCTCGGGAACGCTTTGCCGCAGCCATGGATGATGATTTCAACACCGCGGGGGCAATAGCGGCGCTGTTTGAATTGGCGCGAGAGGTCAACCTTTACCTAAAACAGGGTTATCCCTACCGGCGGGAAACGGTGGAGGATATTTTGCAATTTTTTCGGGAAGCCGACCAAATTCTAGATATTATAGATTTTGGTTCGGGCCAGGAGATGGAAGAAAAGATCCGGGAGGCCATTGCCGCCCGTGAACAGGCCCGGAAGGATCGGGACTGGGCAACCGCCGATCAAATCCGGGAGGAATTGTCAGCCAAGGGTATTGTTCTGGAGGATACTCCCCACGGTGTCCGCTGGAAACGAAAATAGTCGAGGCATTTTATTTTTAGGGAGGGTGAATCCACATGCATGTCCAACTGCTGGCCTGGACCGGCGACCCGGAACGGATAGTATCCGCCGCCGCCCGGCTTTGCTATTCGTCAAGCCCGGCATCGGATCTGGTCCGGAAAACAACGCCCGAAAAGCAGGCCTATTTCATCAAAAAGCTGTTGGATATGGGGCACCAATCTCCGCTGGAGCATGCTTCCTATACCTTTGCCGTTGAAGGGGTCAGCCGGGCATTGTCCCACCAACTGGTGCGTCACCGTATCGCTTCCTATTCTCAGAAATCCCAGCGTTATGTGGAAGAAAACAATTTTTCTTTTATTACCCCTCCTTCGGTGGCCGCTTCACCGGAAGCACAAAAACTGTTTGCCGCGGAAATGGAGCAAATACGGTTGGCCTACTGCCGGCTGTGCGAAATGGTGCCCAAGGAAGATGCCCGTTACGTACTGCCCAATGCCTGTGAAACCAAGTTGGTGGTGACCATGAATGCCAGGAGCCTCTTGCATTTTTTCCAGGTACGCTGCTGCCGCCGTGCCCAATGGGAGATCCGGCAACTGGCCGGACTGATGCTCAAGGAAGTGCGCCATGTATCGCCCTTACTGTTCAAACATGCCGGCCCCAGGTGTGAAACGGAAGGTGTTTGCCCCGAAGGCAAATTTTCTTGCGGCCGTCTGAAAAACAAAAATGGCTGATTCCAGGGAAGATCTGGTGATTGGCCGGCAGCCGGTTCTGGAAACTCTGAAACAGAATCGGCCATTACAAATACTGTTAGCCGGCGATCTAAAAGGGGCCGTCATCGATTCTATTATGAAACTGGCCCGGAATAAAGGGGTGCCGGTAAAAAAAATTTCCAAAGCGGAATTCGAACAGGTCACGGGATCTCTTTCCGGTCACCAGGGTGTGGCTGCATTGGTGAAACCGTTCACCTATTTGCAGCTGGCGGATGTGTTGGCCGGCCCGATCTCTTTACAGGACCCGCCTCGGCTGGTGCTGCTGGATCACCTTCAGGATCCCCAAAATCTAGGGGCAATCATCCGCACCGCCTATTTCGCCGGGGTGAAAGCGGTGGTAATTCCCAAGCGGCGTTCGGCACGGGTCACCCCGGCGGCCCGCAAAGCAGCAGCCGGGGCGGCAGAAAACCTGCCTGTGGTTCAGGTCAACAATCTGGTGGAGGCCATTAAATCCCTTAAAAAGAAGGGTTATTGGATATACGGCGCTGAATCAGACGGCGATCTGCCCTATTACCGGGCGGATTTCGGGGTTCCTTTGGCCTTGGTGCTGGGGTCGGAAGGGCGCGGCCTTTCACCACTGGCCCGTCGCCACTGTGACCGGATGGTGTACATCCCCATGGGCAGGCCCGGCGGATCGCTGAATGTATCGGTGGCCGCAGCTATATTGATTTTTGAGGCCTGCGGCCGGCACCGGCCATGAATAGCTTTTTCCGGTGCTTTGCCCCGGGAAACAGTGGCCAAAGAGAATACAGCCGCGATAAAATTTGTTCATTTGCTTAATGACGGGCTTAAAGGTCAAAAGGCTTGACCCATGCAAGGACCATAGGATATAATGACGGCGTAAGATTTCCCCATCACAATTGGCGGAGGCGATGTCGGTGAGCTTTCCGGCTCGAGAGATGAAAGATATTCCGGGAGCATATACGGATTTTGATGTCCAAAGCGATGAAGATATAGTTTCGGAGGCCAAAGAAGGGGATTCCACAGCTCTGGAGTTTTTGATCAATAAGTATAAAAATTTTGTCAAAGCCAAGGCCAGATCCTATTTTTTGATCGGGGCCGATCGCGAAGATATAATTCAAGAGGGAATGATCGGGTTGTACAAGGCTATCCGGGATTTCAAGTGCGACAAACTTTCCTCCTTTCGAGCCTTTGCGGAACTGTGTATTACCCGACAGATCATTACCGCCATCAAAACCGCTACCCGGCAGAAACACATCCCTTTAAATTCCTATGTTTCTCTGAACAAACCGATCTACGATGAGGATTCGGATCGCACCCTGCTGGATGTGCTGTCGGGAACCAAGATTACCGATCCGGAAGAACTCATGATAAATCGTGAAGAATACAAGGATATTGAGTTTAAAATGGGTGAAATCCTAAGTGATCTCGAATGGAGAGTGCTTACCTTATACCTGGAAGGAAAATCGTACCAGGAGATCGCTTTAGAACTTGAACGTCACGTCAAATCTATTGACAATGCATTGCAAAGAGTAAAAAGAAAATTGGAACGCTATCTGGAGGTGCGTCAAAGCTAAGGCCGGCGGTTGACACCAGGGATGATCCGGTATATAATACAAACGCTTTACCAGGCGGGTGTAGCTCAATGGCAGAGCCCTAGCTTCCCAAGCTAGTCGCGTGGGTTC
>CAZPFS010000013.1:0-47629 GCA_964585925.1 uncultured Syntrophomonadaceae bacterium
AATAAGCTCAATCCTGCCATTGTCCTGCTTCCCTTTCCGAACTTAACCCTGATTGCACTCTATGATAAAATAAAATAGCTTTGCGGGCTTTAAAACCCGCCCCCCGGCCAGGGGGGCGGGCAGCTAACCATGGAAGCCCGGCAAACGCCCGGTTTTGGGCTTGCTAACAAACTGTGGGGGGTAATTGGCGATGGTGCTTTGGATTATCATTCCCATGGCTTTAGTATTTGCCGCTCTAGGGGCGGCGGTAAAATATCTAAAGTGCTACTGGCTGATCGCCGGTTACAATACCATGCCCCGTCATAAAAAAGAGAAGGTGGATGCGGCAGGGCTCGGCAATTTCCTGGGCAATTGGTTATTCGCCCTGGCAGGGCTTCTTCTGGCAGGGGGAATCCTGAGCCGGCTGGGATTGATCTATGCTGATCTGATCGGTTGGGCTATTTTTTATGGGGCCGTACTTTACATGCTGATGGGGGCCCAGCGTTTTGATCACAACCCGCGGACAAAGAGCGACCGGATTGTCTTATCCCTGGTTTTCGGGTCCTTGGCGGTGATCGGCCTGGCGGTCTTCATTTTCATTTTTTTAGGCAGTCTGTCCCCAAAGTCCCAGATAGAGGAGGGCTATCTGAAAATCGATGGGTTTTACGGCCTTAATCTGCCCCTCTCGGAGATCAAGGAGATCTCCCTTGAAGACAAAATGCCCCCGGTCATGAACAAAGCAAACGGTTTTGATGCCGGCCCGGTAAAGAAAGGCGCTTTCGAGGTGGAGGGGCTGGGCCGGGGCCGGCTGCTGATCCACTCCCCCCGGGGACCTTTTATATTTATCTTTACCTCCGATAGCTTTGTAATCATCAACTTCAAAGACCCGGAGCGAACCGGGAAGCTTTACGAGGAGCTATCCTCGGAGCTTGGCCGCGAAACGTCCGGGTTCCGCCCCTCCGTTCAAAATAGTAGAGGAGAACCTAGAAAAATTTCCCCCCTTCCGGGGTAAGACCAGGGTCCCCAGTTTCTCCTCCTTCTTCCAAAAAGGGGTCCTCAGTTCTCCCTCCTTTTAAGAGGGGCAGCCAGTTCTCTCTCCTTTTAAGAGGGGCAGCCAGTTCTCCCCCCTTTATAAAGGGGGGCGGGGGGGATTTTTCAATCCTCCCACCGGCGCAACGCTCACCGATAAATCATTCCAATGTGTAGTAAATTATACAAATAGGACATTATACTTGACATCCCGCATAAAATATATTACACTTGTCTTGATGTTCTATCACACTTCGATCTTGGGTTGGGGGTGATCCGTTGGCCAAGAATCTGAAGTTCAAGTCTGCCCGGGCGGCGAAAGATATGTCCCAAAAGGAGGTGGCCCAAGCGGTGGGGGTGACCAGACAGACGATAAATGCAATCGAAAATGGCGATTACAACCCCACGATCAGGTTGTGCATCGCCATTTGCAGATTACTTGATAAGACTTTGAACGATATTTTTTGGGAGGATGATCATCTTGAATAGGCAGGGCCTGGATGAAATGCAGATTCAAAAAAAGAATAAAATCGGAGACCAAACCTTTCTCTTGCTCCTTTATCTGTTGCTTCTGGACGTCGGCCTTTGCGGTTTCGGTTTCAGATGGCTGAGTTATCCTTCGAATATCATGCTTATTGTTACGTTTTGCTCTGCGGTTTATGTTATCCGGATGATCACCGCCAATGCCTTTGTCGGGCCTTCTGCGGAAAGACGGAACCCGATCGTGAAGGCGTTAATTACCGTGGTCCTGGCAATTGCGGTTTCGGCAACCATTCTGGTGCTGCTGAAGAACGCAAGCTTCAGCAGCCCCGCCAAGATCGATGAAATGGCTTCTCCCATATTATTTTTTACGAGTGCCGTGGCCATCGTCATCGCCGCGGTGACCACCATCATAAAATGCATCCAAAACAGGAATGACGGGGAATAAACTGTTTGCCATATTACTGTAGGCAGTGGCCCTGACAAACTCATAGAACTTTCTATTCCGGGGTGAAATAACTGTTCACCCCGGAATATTGATCGCTTGTCCAGTACCCGCGCCGCTCACTGGTATAACTTCGATCTCTACCAGAAAGGTCGGTTTCGGCTTATAAATAACCGCAGAGAAATCCTTTGCCCACGCCAAAATTTCTCGCCGCTTTTCCGGCATCCCTGCCCTGCATAAAGCTGTTGATCGGAGCAGACCCAGCAGGCCTACATGACTGCATAAAATTCAATGCCCCGCTCCAACCGGACCGAGAGCATGGGAGGTACCACCTTCCGGATACACCGCCGGGGAAGAGTGTGTCAATGCCTTGAATACAATTTGAAGGGATGAGATGAGGAAATGATGCGCATTCGGTTTCCTCCCCATGTATATTGATTTTGCAGGTAATTTAGATGATTGAATAGAATAAGTCCTCAATAATAAATGTTACTACGAAACAAAACTGCCATAAAAAGGATGTTTTTGTATGAAAGAAAATATATTATCAATGCATTTTGGATTTAAGTTTAATAAGAGCGGAATTCATACCAGTCGTACTATAATGCTAGACGAGCTATTGCTTTTGCTTTCCCATGTCAGGGACAAGGATGCCACAAAAGACGTATATGTCAAGGCTATTATTGAGGATAACTGTTTGGCCAAAAGATCAGTTAAGAACAGGAAACTAACTGCTACCTATTTGATTGAGCTCTACGGACTAGATCCAGGTTTACCGCTATTTCGTGCCCTTCGCTATTTCTGGGAACGAGACGATGAAGCCCGTCCCTTATTAGCCCTTCCCTGTGCCTATACCCGGGACCCCCTTTTACGTTTGAGCATGCCCTTTATATTGGGTCATCCAGAAGGGGATGTTATTGATCGGAAACTTCTGGAGGAACATATCGAAGAATCTAATCCCAGCCGTTTCAGCAAAAACACGCTCTGTTCACTGACACAAAATTTGAACTCATCCTGGACTAAATCGGGACATCTAAAAGGCAAGGTTACAAAGTTTAGGACCAAGGCTATCGCTACACGGGGCAGTTGCTTATGCCCTTTTTATAGCCTATATAAGCGGTGGAAGGGGCCAAGCCTTGCTATCTACCGAATATATGCGACTTTTGGATTCCCATGAAGGGTCCCTCATTGATCTGGTAGGACAGGCCTCGCTTCGGGGATGGATTATTTGCAATCATATCGCTGATGTTCTAGAGGTGCAATTTCCCAATCTTTTAACTAACGAAGAATTGGGGTGGATTAATGAACAAACTTGAGCGTTTATTGCATAATTACAGAGGGCATGTTTCCATACTCTGGCAAAGGGTAGCTCCGGCTCAGCGGGTTATTTTTTGTATTTACTTCGCTGGGCACGAAAGGGCCCTACGGGCTAAAATTGATGAATTTGAGCTGATCACAATAGGGACGGGTTATAGGTGGGCACTCTATTCGATCTTACCAGTCTGTTTGCCGAGTGGCTTGCTGGGCAGCGTTATGGCGCGGGTGTGAAAATTTTAAATAAACCAGTTCCTCCCGCATTTAAAGAGAGCATAAGTTACGCTGAGCAGAACCTCTATACAAGGGCGGTGCAGCTTGTTGGTGATAAGGAGCCCCGCCAGCATGAATTTACTGTTCAGTTACGCTCCTTCGACGCAGCCAAGACCGGGGCAAAATTAGGTGTGGCCTCACTAGTAGCCCTTTGTACCTCTTTGCTAAAAAAAGCACCCGCGGTGGCCTGATCATTGTTGGTGAAATTAATCTGGGTGGTTCCATCGAGACGGTGCATAATCCAGTCACAATTGCCGAAATTGCCGTCGCCAGCTAATCGATTTGTCAGATGACATGGCTACCAAAGTTGATATCCAGTACTACTCTGATGCCCGGGATGCTTTATATAAGGCGATGGTGGAGTAATTGTATGTAGGGGGTTAACCCAATGCCTGCCTGCCCAAAATTTATATTAACGTTCATTGGTATTATTTTAAATGGTTTTGGCCTTGCTTGTGGGGTAAAGGCATTTATAAATACGCAGCGTTCCTATGGTGATGGACCTCTATTTCCGACAGCAACAAAAATATATAGCGCGTTCAAAAATATTGCATGCCGATTACTGTTTTTTCTGAGAAAGAAAAGGGATCAGGTCGTCTATGAAGAGGACATTGAAACAGTGGTTGCAATAGGTATTAACATGAGGACGGTAACACGAGTCGGTTTCCCTGAAAATATTTCTGACCCAGAATCCATAGCGCGCCTGATCCGCGCTGTAATTGGTATCTACGAGGAATTAGATAGAGATTATAAAAGCCTTAATGAACAACTAAGTGAAACAGCCAATAAACTTTCCATCCTGTCACAAGTTGTAGATGAAAAAAACAAGATGCAGGAAGAATTTTCACGGAAAGCAGTCTCAGGAGAGGTGCCGCTACAGCTCCGAAGCCTTCTATTTATCGGGTCTGGAACGATACTAATGGCCATCCCTACCTTATGGGAATCAATTCTTTTACTATTATAGGTAGGATAAGTGACCCTTAAATTTAAGCTGTGGGGCTATAATCATACCGAAAAGGCACAACTGGGGGTGTCTGGAATGTCAGTTTTGATGGTTACACGTCAAGAAGTGTTAAAAGAAGGGCAGGCGCCAAAAACATACCGGGAACTTTTTTCTGAGTGTCTCGATGGAGCAGAGGAAATCCAGCTGAGTGAGCCCTATATACGCTTGCCTTATCAAGTTGAAAATCTGAGATCGTTTATAGATCTGTTTGATGGTCCGGTAAAAATAAAATTGACTACGACGGAATCAACGGGAAGAACTAGCGAGTTTACACAACTGGAACAGAGGGGAAAACTTAAAAAGGTTGTAGACTATGCAATGGAAAATGGTACCAAGTTCTCATATCAATTTGACAACAATGAACATGTAAGGAAAATAGTAACCAATACCGGCTGGATCATCAAATCTGACAGGGGATTGCATATATACAGGCCCAATGGTTCCCATAAAAAAACTGAGATTGACTACATACAGAAAGAGAGACAACCTATTATAGAATTTAACGATTTGCATTTTGCTGAAAGTTCTATAACAATTGATAATATTACAAGTAGGGATGTTGAAAACAGAAAAATAAGAATTAGGAAAGTTAACACCTTCTTGTTTCCTTCTGCAGAAAATAATCAACGAACTGTATATAACTTGCTTGTTAGCCATAAAGGTCAAAGGTTCGATGCATCATATGCCGTCGGCTCTAATGACGGCCGTAACAGGAGTCCAGTTCTCAAATTGTACAGGGAATTATTTGATGATATTAAAATTGGGGCGGGAACCATATTAACCATAACCAAGAGCCCGGAAAATACCTACACAATTGAAAAGAAAAGGTAATCAAGGGATTTTTAAACCTTTTTTTAAATGGATAGGTGCTTTTAATAAGCAATTTTGTCAAATTACCAGACCTTAATACAAGTTAACTGGTGGAAACCTCGTAAAAAAAGACACGAAACTTGGGGAAACTGGGCCTGACACAGGCCCATTGATGCAGCTACATTAGGGTTTTCGATAAGGCGTTGTAAATATTCCGGTGAAAATTATCGGAAATCATCATTTACCAGACTAAAGACGGGGCCACGAAGATTGATGTTCGAGTGGAAGACGAAACTGTTTGGCTGACGTAGACACGGATGGCCGGGTTATTTCAGACGACCAAGCAAATGTGAATCTTCATATAAATAATACATTAAAGAAGGTGAGTTGAAGCCGAATTCAGTTGTTAAAGAATACCTGGCAACTGCAAGGGAGGAATGTTAAATTGAATAATTGGCGAATCCGGGTTCTTTGGACTAAAAAACTTTGCGCCAATTTGTACAGAAAATGGTTATCCTTAAGCTCTCATATGGGGGATACGGTAAGGGTTGCTAAGCTGCTTTGGCACAACTGGTTTCCTGCTTCCACCAGATTTAAAATTGTCGATGGTCTTGATTTGGTTGTAAGGGATAATGCTGATTATGATAAAGTAGATCTACGCTGTTTTATGTTTCTGGCGGCGGCCCATGATCTAGGCAAGGCGGACCCCGTTTTTCAAGAAAAATTCAGACAGGTACCGGGAAAATAAAAATACGAAAAGGATTTATGATTTTATAACCAAGATCTGTTGCCTGTTATCCCCAGGTGGGGGTGCTTTGTCGGTAGTGTCAATAATTAGAGTCTGCTGAACAACAAATAAATCTTTAAAAATAAGGCATTATGGGCTATTTTATGCTAGACTAGGTGCAGGGATATTGCACACGTTGCATCAAAAACCTTGCACTTGAGGTGATCGGATGTACCGTAAACATAGCGCTTAATTAACCATTGATGATTTTAGACTTCCCTTCGAAGGTAAACTCAGGGCAGATAACCGCTGGGTCAGGATGGCCGAGCTAATCCCCTGGGATGAAATTGAAATAGAATACGCCGGGCTTTTTAAAAACGATACAGGCCGATATGGACAGAACGGATGTTCAGCTAATAAGGGGCATCTATGAATTCAGTAAACAAAATGCTGTTTCCGGTGGGGTACCGGTAAAGTGAACGGTAGTTTTAGTTTTGTTGCGGAGGCAGGAAACAAAAGGTATGCAATCTTTGCTGTTTATACCTCATTCGAGATTACAATAAATTTTGGCAACATGAAAGAACTTATTAGTGAAGATGTTATGAATGCATTCAGAATGGAGCTCAACAGACTACCAAATGTTAGCCTCCCCCATGAGGTAGTCACGAAAGGGAAATACCCCTACTTCAGTTTAGATTCCCTTCGAAAACCGGAGGACTTGGATATTTTTGAGTCAGCCCTCAAGAGCCTACTATCAAAAAAAGATTGAATGTCAGGTATTTTCTTGAGGCCGGGTGTGATTAAATATATGGTGAAGTGATACGGGAGAGTGCCTGAGTGGGGTAAAAGCCGGGGATAAATAACAGCATTTTTAACCGGAGGATGGAATCACTGGAGCCACAATGCAAGAACACGCTTAGGACACCCGCGATCATGCCTGGTGCAGAACCTTTTTTCTATCCCGCCGGAGAGGTGGGCTGTCTTATGATCCACGGCTTTAAAGGCTCCCCGGATTGTATGAGACAGATGGGCAAGCACCTGGCTGGAGCCGGGATCAGCGCATTTGGTATACGCCTGAAAGGGCACGGCACAAGTATCGCCGAGATGGCCCACTGTCACTATCGGGACTGGATTCTTTCGGCGGAGGAAGGGCTAAAGGATCTGCACCGGCACTGTCGAAAAGTTTTTGTAGCCGGCATTTCTATGGGTGGTGTTATCTCTTTTCACCTGGCCGGTCTTAATCCGAAGCGGATCGGCGGGGTAATCGCCATGAGCACCCCTTACGATATGCCGGTCTGGATGAAGGCACTGGTACCGGCACTTAAACCTGTGCTCAAAAGGGTTGCCCCCTTGAGAAGCTTGGGTGTAATGGATCCGGCCGTGGAGACGGCCGGCTACCACCAAATTTCTTTGCCGGCGGCTCACCAGTTATTTGAACTGATCGACCTGGTCAAGACCGGTCTTCCGGAAGTCACCTGCCCGGTTCTTATAATTTCTTCTTTACTCGATCGGGCGGTTGCCCCTCAAAATGCCTCCCGTTTGTTAGCAGCTCTTGGTTCAAAGGATAAGGAGCTTTTTTGGGTAAAGCGCTCCGGTCATATGGTGACCTTGGATTACGATAAGCGGGCTGTGTTTCAGCGGGCTGTGAGTTTTATCAGGTCCCATGTTTCATCATCATTTAATTTAGGTAGGTAATGATGGGTAACCGATTGCCGGTAATAGGTTAAACCGGAAAGGAGGAGGTGGGTCCATTTGAAAAAATATCCCTGCCCCGGCCCAAAATAAAAGGATCGCTGTCGGTAGAGGAGGCGCTTTATAATCGGGTCTCCCGGCGCAGTTTTGGTTCCGGCAGTTTAAACCTGGCCCAGGTGGGACAGTTGCTGTGGGCTGCTGGCGGTTTAGGTGCGGAGAGTGCTGCCGGGGCGTCCCGTTCCGCCCCTTCCGCCGGGGCCACCTATCCCCTGGAGCTTTACTTGGTGGCGGGAAGGGTGGAAAATCTTGGGGCGGGCCTCTATCACTATGATTACCGGGCCCATTCCCTGGCTGGTTTGCAAAAAGGGGATTTACGGATTCGGCTAGCCGGGGCCGCTTTGGGGCAGCAGATGATTGAACGGGCGCCGGGCTCTATTGTTATGGTGGCTCATTATGGGAGGACTACCGGGAGGTACAGGGAGAGGGGGTACCGCTATGTTCATATGGATACGGGCTATATGTCTCAGAATATTTATCTGCAAGCCGAAGTGCTCTCTATGGCCACGGTAGCGGTGGGGGCTTTTGACGATGCTGGGGTGAGTGAGGTCCTCGGCGTGGAGGGAGCGCCCCTGATGATTATGCCGGTCGGGTGGCGGTAACACCTTTAATCCCTTCCCCTGTTGTCAGATTGGCAACCCGGCAAACAGTTTAACAGATATTGCTCGAAAGCCATCTCCCCTGCTAAATTACGCAATATCTTTTTCTTTACACCAAGTCACCGGGTGCCTATAATGTAGGCACATTTATTTTCTTTGGGGTGGGTGGATATGGCCGGGTTGGGATCAGGAAAATAAAAAAAGAATTTGGCCGCCATCTGAACCGATGAGCATCGGGGCGGCGATCCTGGGGAAGGGAACCGGGGGTAAAGGGGCTTGTAATGAGCGATCTAATCTGGATTATTTTTTCTGGTTTGCTGTTGCTGGCGGGAGCCGTGGGGACGGTCGCCCCCGTTCTTCCCGGCCTTCCGCTCTGCTGGGCAGGGCTGCTGGTGCTGAAGCTCTTTCCCTCCACCGGGGAGAGCATCTCCTGGAGGGTCATTATCCTGCTGGGCGGGGTGTCCCTGGTGATCACCGTTCTGGACAATCTGCTCCCGCTCTGGGGCACGAAAAGGATGGGTGGGAACAAAACGGTCGTCTGGGGGGCAGCCATCGGACTTTTGATCGGCTTTTTCCTGGGGCCGTGGGGGATTATCCTCGGCCCTTTTCTAGGCGCATTTGTCGGCGGTATAGTTTCCGGGAACAGGCCGGACAGAGCTACAAGACAGGCTGCGGGGGCTTTCATCGGCTACCTGGCCGGGCTGGTTCTTAAACTGGCAACCGCCGGGTTAATTATCTTCTTTTTTGTCAAAACACTGATTGTCTGAAAAACAACCCCCATATTTCGGGATAAAAACCGGTTGTAAGTTGTTTCAAAGGATTTATCCTTAATCATAGAACTATAAAGATCATTTCGCGAAGAGGATATTAAAATGAAAAACAACAACATCTCACCTTTAGTCATTGCCCTTTTGGTCGTCCTTCAGGTGGTTTCACTTTTTAAAATCGGCAATCTGCAGAAGCAGCTGGAGAGTGCCAATATGGGAATCAGCAACATGGGGGCCTATTTAAGAAGTGAGATAAACGATATTTATACCCATGTGGAGGCGATGTTGGGGAAGCAGTCGAGCCCTATCGAAAGCGCTTCGGTGGATATGGAAGAGTTAAACCGGGAGGAGCTGACCATCGCTGTTACCTACAAAGTTACCCCGAAGGAGGTTAGCGAGCATACCTTGGTCAGTTTGGATTTTGACGGCGAGCTTCTGCCCATGAAGAGAAATGGCACCACCTTTACCGCTGTGCGATCCGGCAGCGTTTTTGGCCAGGCCCCGGAGCCAATGATTATAATCTCCGAGGGGGAGGTGAAAAAAACAGTGCGGGACGAGCGGATCGATTTTGGGGGCAAGGAGAACGTTTTCCCAATCATCTACCCTGCGCTGGCCGGTGAGGTTAAGTTTGACGGCAAAACCTACGAAAAGAAAGGCGTTTTAAACGTCGAGGCCAAGGAGAGCCCCTCGGGAATAAAATTCATAAAATATCGCCTGGTGATCAAGGTGGATGATCGGATTGTATCCGATAAGATCCTACCGGGAGAACAACTTCCCCCGGGCTATGAACTGGATGAAAAGATTCCTTTAAGTGAGGGGGAAAGTTGCAAGATTTTTCTGATCGCCACCGATAGTTTGGGCCTGGAGCACCATTATTTACTTGAACAGTGGACCGCCGGTGCGGATTACGGGATAGAAAAAGAGGGGTGCGCGGGATATAGTGAAGAGGAAATTTACTCCGCCAAAGGGGAGCTGCTCTGGCCGGCAGGTAGTTTGCCGCGAGGCAACTATTGACCACCCGGGAAATATAATAAAAATGGGTTTTTGGGGAGGCCAAGGTGAAAATTTATCGAACCTGGTATGATTATCTAACCGAGAGCGGTTGCCTGCTGCTGTTAATCGGTACTTCTATATACCTGGCGGTTGCCTGGGCGGGCATTCCTAGTGAAATACCCGGCTATTACAACGCCTTGGGTCAGATAGATAAATTCACCGGGAAAGGTTCTCTGATTTCACTTCTGCTGGTGGTCTGGATCATGTATCTTGGAATGTCGGTGATTGAAAAATTTCCCCAGGTCTGGAATACGGGGGTAGCGGTAACCGCCGAGAACAGGAACCGGATCTACCGGATCTTGAAAGATTTGTTGAAGACAATGAAATTTTTTGTGGTGTCCGTATTTACCTATCTGATCGTCAATTCTGCTATCGCCATGCCCCTATCCCCCTGGTTTCTGCCGGTATTTTTGGTTTTGGTTTTTGGCTCCCTGGCATTTTTTATGGTAAAGGTGATAATAAATAAATAATCTCCATCTCTGCCGGAATTCCACCACTCAGCAGCGGGCAAGCCTGCCCCATTTCCAAGTGACAGCATTTGGAAACTCATAATGGTTTACAGGTTAACTAGTTTGTTATAAACTATAGTTAACTTGTTAACCATAGGAGAATGACATGACCGGAATCAGGGATATTTGGTTTTACGCCAACAATATTATTAAATCAGCCAGGCAAATGGTGAATGAAGAGCTACAACCATTAAAATTGAGCAGCGCCGAAGGCAATATTTTATTGCATTTGCTGGCGCGGGAATATGTTTTGCGGCAAGAAGACCTGGTGGGGGAGCTGGAAATAAGCAAGCCGGCAGTTTCCCGGGCGCTTTTTTCCTTGGAGGAAAAAGGTTTTGTCAAACGAAAGCGGGATTCTGCGGATAGGCGGGTTAGCAGGGTGTTTTTAACCCAGAAGGCCCGTGATATCGGTCCGTTGCTTGAAGGAGCATATGAAAGAATCTTTTCCTTGGCGGCCCGGGGGTTTCCGGAAAATGAAATAAAAAATTATATAGAGCTTTTCCGGCGTATATCGGAAAGTTTTTCTCTGGCCCGTCAGGGAAAAGAGGAAAGGGAGGGGCAAAGGTGACTTCAAATGATCTATTAGCGACGGCAGTTTTAATGGTTTATTATCTTTTGGGTTTGGTTGCATTCCCGATGATGTTAAAGGCCTGGTCAAAATTACCGAATGAGGTAATCCGCAAGGTTCAACATGTTGGCTACAGCCTTTCTATTTATATTTTATTGCAGCTTTTCAGCGCCTGGTACACTGCGCTGGCTGCCGCCTTTTTATTGGTGCTTTTAGCATATCCCGTTCTGCTTCTCATGGAAAAGACCCCTTTTTATAAAAGATTATTTGTGGATAGGACGGAACGCGGAGGCGAGTTGCGCAAACAGTTGATTTGTGTGCAGCTATCTTTCGCGATTCTGATCTTTCTGTTCTGGGGTTTGTTGGGGAGCAACTGGCGCTATTTGGTGGCGGTGGCGGTAATGGCTTGGGGGTTTGGTGATGCCGCGGCAGCGTTGGTGGGAAAATTTTTTGGGGAAAAGGGGATTGTGCATCGCTGGGTGGAAGGGATTAAAACCCGCGAGGGGACGGCGGCCATGATTGTGACTGCTTTCTTGGCGATTTTTCTCACTCTCTTTTTTTACGGCGGATTATCCTGGCCCATCTGCATCGTGATTGCCTTAGTAGCAGCGCCGATCTGCGGCGCAGTGGAGCTGTTTTCCCTGCGCGGCAGCGATACTTTAACCGTCCCCCTGGCGGCGGCAGCGGCAATTTTTCCGCTAGTTTACCTGTTTTCCTATTTGGGGTGGTAGCATGAGCTTCGATCAAAATAAAGAGATTGAAAAGCGCCGAAAGACCCTTTTGGCTTCCCTGCTCTTAAGCCTATGGGCCCCTGTGGCCACAGGCATTGCGGTGATCATGAGCAGTTCCGCCACCCAGATCGCCGATTTTATCCGGCGCACCATGGAATTTGTAGTTTTGCTGTTGTCCTGGTTGGTTTTTCGTTATCTTACTACAGGAGAAGTGACGGCCGAAAAAACGAAAAAGAAATGGGAGAGAGTTGTTAATCTTAGCGTAGCCGTTGCCCTGGGCGTTTCAGGGTTGATCATGTTCTCCCTGGCCCTGTATGGTCTTCAAAGTTTTAAGCCGGGAGGCAATGTTTATCCGGGTCTGGCCGTTGCGGTATTAGGTTTCATGGTGAACTTTTGGTTTTGGCGACGCTACAGCCTCCTGGCGGGTGCGGATTACAACCCGATCATTGATGCCCAGCGCCAACTATATCTGGCTAAAATTTTTGTTGATCTTTGTGTTATATTGGCTTTGGGCGCGGTGGCCTTGGCGCCTTCTCATAGTGCTACCGGGTATATTGATACTCTGGGCTCCATTGCCGTGGCTTTGTACCTTATATGGAGCTCTGTTCGGGTCTGGAACACCAAGCAAGATAAAGCGGAGCTGTCGGCGGAATGAGGCGGTACGCCGTACGCCCGGTGACCCTTGGTTCATTCGTATCGCAAGGCCTCGATGGGATCGAGGCGGGCTGCTTTATTGGCCGGGTAATACCCAAAAAAGACGCCGATAGCCAGGGAGAAGCCTACAGATAGGGCGATGCTGGAAAGGGTGGGCAGTGCCACCATGCCCACCAGCAAGCTGCCGACATAGCCGAGCAGGCCCCCAAAGGCGATCCCGATCACCCCGCCGATCAAACAGATGATCATGCTTTCCACGATGAATTGAATCCGGATGTTGCCGTTGGTTGCTCCCAGCGCTTTGCGGGTGCCGATTTCACGGGTGCGCTCGGTTACCGATACCAGCATAATATTCATGACCCCGATACCGCCCACCACCAGGGAGATGCCGGCGATAAGCGAAAGGGCGATGCTGATGGCTTTCATTACGGCGTTCACCGATTCCAGCAGGCTCTCCATGCTCATGGCATTAACCTTGTAGTCGGGATTATTTTCGTAATAGCGGTTCAAAAAATCCTCCGCCTGCGCGGCCAGGGCGATGCTGTTAACGGAACCGGTGGCGGCAATGGTGAAATTAGTATAACCCGCCTCCGCTCCGATCAGTTTTTTTGCGGTGGATACCGGGATGAAAAGTGAGGTATTGATATCTTTTTCCGAGGAGGAGGTGAAGCCCATTTCCATGGGAGAGATTTCATGCTGGTAAATACCGATAATGTTAAAGGCCAGAATTTCATTGTTTACATAAACAATCAGCTCCTGTCCCAGGGCTAAATTTATGTCGCCATTATACAGGTTGTTGACCAATTTATCGGATACAAGGGCCACATTGCGCCGGCCTTCGATGTCCCGGTTTAGAAGACCGCGCCCCTTTATCACTTTGACGGAATTTACATTCAGATAGTCCGTGTTCACTCCCGTCAAGCTGACATTGGCATATTTATTTTCAATTTTTGCCTGCCCGCTGCCGGCGCTTTCTGCGAAACTGACTCCTGCGATTACATCGGCAAAACGGGTGACCAGCGCCTCGATCATCTCATCGGTCATCAGGTTGACCGGATCGAGGTCCTGAATACCGCCGAAAGGGCCCATGGGCGGATGGTCGTTATCGCGTTCCTGCAAAGAGATCGTTATATTGGCAGCGCCCAGCGAGCTCAGGGAGCCGGTGACCGATCCGCTAAGTCCGCTGCCGACGGTCAGAATGCCGATCACGGAGGAAATGCCGATAATAATTCCCAGCATGGTCAGAAGGGCCCGCATTTTATTTGCCTTCAGTCCTTCCCAAGCCAGGCGAATATTCTCGGTTAAATTCATGTCTGGGTTACCTCCTGCTCATCAACCAGCAAACCGTCATGCATGGTCAGGACCCGTCCCGTTTCCCGGGCAAGTCCGCTGTTGTGCGTAATTAAAATGATCGTTTTGCCCTGCTCCCGGTTCAGTTGGTGAAATAAATCCATGACCATTCTTCCGGTTTTGCTGTCAAGCGAGCCGGTCGGCTCATCGGCCAGAATGATCGCCGGGTCGTTGGCCATAGCCCTGGCGATGGCCACCCGCTGTTTTTCACCTCCCGAGAGCTCATTGGGCCGGTGATTCATCCGATCAGCCATTCCTACCATTGAAAGCAACTCACTGGCCCGTTCGGTACGCCTCCGCTGGCTTACCCCGGCGTACATCATGGGCAGCTCCACGTTTTTTAGGGCATTGGTCCGCGGAATCAGGTTGAAATTCTGGAAAACAAAACCCACCTGGCGATTCCGGATGGCGGAGAGCTCTTCATCCTCGGCATTTTCGATAACCGTGCCATTGAGGCTGTAGCTTCCCTCGGTAGCCCGGTCCAGAGCGCCGATAATGTTCATCAATGTGGATTTGCCGGAGCCGGAAGCGCCGACAATAGATACAAATTCACCCTTCTCAATGGATAGATCGATGCCGTGCAGAACCTCCAGCTCGTTAGGCTCACCGATATAAAACCGTTTTACAATACCGCCCATTTGTATAATCGGATTTTCCATCATATTACCCTGCCATTTTAACCTCTTTACCGATCAGCGGCAGATAGGAATCCGGATCGCCAATCACGATCAGGCCGGCGGAAACACCGCTGCCGCTGATGGTTTTCACCAGATCATTTTCAAGTCCCGCGGTTACCGGCAGTTCTTTGATCAGGTAGGAGTCGCCCGTCGTCCGTTGTTCCAGAATTAGAATACAATGTTCTCCGGCCTGATTGGTATAAACCGATTCATAGGGGACGCTGAGAACATCTGTCTGCTGCTCGGTGATATAATTCAGCCGCACGTTCATCCCAATGCGCAGACGGGTATTGGCTGAAGTGACCTTAACCCTAGTTGCAAATTCCACTTCTCCCAGGGTATCGGTTATCCCCTGGGAGGTTTTATTAGAGGTAGGGGCAATGGAGGTAATTATCCCCTCATAGACGTCATTTCCCGTGGCGTTTGATTTTATGGTCACCGGCATGCCCACAGTTACCGCGCCGATGTCGTATTCTTTGACCGAGGTTTCGATTATTAGATCGTTTATATCTTCAATGACAAATAAAAGCCCGGAACCGGCCAGGCCGGTCTTTGCGTAGACCGCGGTTATCGTGCCGGCAGTGGGAGCGGTGACGCGGGTGTCATTCAGGGTTACTTTCAACTGGCGCAAGGTCACCTGCAAATTGGAATCATCGGCACCGGTTTTAGCGCTGCTGATAGCATTGGCGTAGGATTGGAGCTGGTTATCTGCCGCCAGGCGTGCCGCCTCTAAATTGGTCAGAGCGTTTTCATAGGCCTGCTCTGCGCTATCCATCGCTGCAGCGTAATCGGCCAGCGTTTGATCGACACCGGCAAGGGCAGCGTTATACTGGGCCCGGGCGCGATTATAGGCATCTCGGGCATCATTCAAATTCCGATTTGCTTTTTCCTCTTCGGCACAGGCAGCGTTATAAGCCTTTTCGAGACTGTGGACCACTTCTTGCTGCTCTATGTAATTAGTGTCGTCCGGGTCCAGAGCCTCCAGTGCTGCCTCTGCCGCCTGCCATTCATCGTAGGCGGCGTCTATCGCTTCTTTTATTCCCTCATAGGTTTCCGCATAGAGGTCTTCCGCCGTGTTCAGCGCCGAGCGGGCATTGGCCAGGGCCTGTTCCTGGTTTATAAGGGCCGTGTTTTCCCCGGCCTTAAGCCCTTCCCGGTAGCGTCTGTAGGTTTTGATCGCCCGTGAATAGTTCTCATAGGCAGTGGTCACCTGGCTCTCCGCGCTGTTAATACCGGAATTCAGTCCTTTTTCCAAAGCATATTTAAACTGCTCGTAATTATCCCGGGCAGTTTTGATCGTTTGATCGTTACCGGCGGAGGCCAGGCGCATATTTGTCTCCTGACTTTCAATTTGATCGGCGATGCTGCGATCATCCAGTTTCGCCAGGAGGCCTCCTTCTTCCACGTAATCGCCCACCTCCACATAAATCTCTTCCACCAGATTGGGCAGGGTAGAGTAAACAAAGGTGCTCTCCACGCTTTCTACGGTGCCGGTGGCGCCGATTGAATTGGAAAAATCCGAATAAGCAAGGACGAATGTCTCTCCAGCGGCAATGGATTGCTTTTTTGTTCCTTTGGCAAGAATCAGGACCGCACAAATGGCAATCAAAAGGAAAACTGTACCGTATACTGCGACAAGGTTGCGGTGTTTCTTGTTTTTAATAAACCCTGTAATTACCTTTTCCATAATAGTGTTATGGCCTCCCGATTGTTGATTGGCCGCCGTTCGCCGCCCAAGCGAAGACTATATTAGGCAAAATTAAAGCAGGTATCTGCCGGGTATCAGGCTTGGAAATCCTGATGTATCACCGGCATAGCCTATTTATGCCTATGCCTGTGGATTATAAAAATTAAATAAATTCTTAGCCGTCCATCTTGGGCATCACAATATCTAGGACAATCAAATCGATATGCTGTTTGTCGATAATATCAAGCGTCTCAATGCCGTTTGGGGGCAGTATATACGGAGTAGCCGTCGTTTTTTAGCGGTCCCCATGAACATCCTTGCATTTTCGTCGTCTTCCGCAACCAATGGATCAAACATGGCTACACCCCCATTCTATCAAAAACATCTTATCATCGAATTATAAAGTCAAAATTAACTCCATCAGTTTATTTTCCGTTTACATTAATTCCTTGTGAGGATGATATTTTCCTTTAAAATAGCAATCAAAATGACAGGCCCCACTGCCGGGCAAAGCCCGCCTTCCATCCAGGTAAAATCTACCATGGGGCATAACGGGACAGCTCCGAAGATATTTATCGTGATTTCAAGGTAAAAGCAAACTTTTTGCGATCACAAAACGTCATACTATATATAATATGAAATATTTACCTGTAAAGGGTTTCACCGCCAGCAGGCATGGAAGGTATTAGGAATGAGTGAAAGAAATGGCTTCAAGCTTGTGACCACCTTTCTTACGGATAATCGGGATCAAATTTACAGACTCACCTACAGCTATGTCCATAACAGGGAAGATGCCCTGGATATTATACAGGATTCCATATGCAAGGCCCTGTCTTCTATAAAATCCCTGAAAGATCCAACCCTGATCAGGCCCTGGTTTTTCCGTATTTTGATCAATACGGCCTTAGACTTCCTGAGGGAAAGAAAAAGATGCCTTTATTTGGAAACAGATATGTTGGAGGTTTTGTCCGCCGGTGCAAAGGATGAATACCGGGATTTGGAATTAAAAGAAGCTTTGGAGAGGCTCTCCACAATAAACAAAACAGTGATTGTGCTTCGTTATTACAAGGATCTCAAGCTGGAGGATATATCGGCGATACTTAATGAAAATGTAAGCACCATCAAGACCAGGCTTTATTCTTCGCTAAAGAAATTAAGAATTGAGCTGGAAGGGTGTGATAAATAATCAATCTTATGGATAATTCTTTGGGCAGAAGCATTAAAGGATGGGAGAAGATACAAATGAACAATCTTGAGCAATTAAAGGAAATTTTTGATGAGATCGAAGTTCCGGATGAACTGGAGCGTTTTTTTGAAAATACAATCATGAGGAAAGGAAGAGAAATGAAGAGAAACAGGATCATTAAAACGGCAGCCGTTACCCTGGCGGCGGCAATCCTTGTTTTCGCAGGCACAATTAATATATTTCCCGTCGCTGCCGGCGCAATGGGTCAAATCCCGGTGGTTAAAAACCTGGTGCGCCTGGTGAATTTCAAACAAATGGTTTATCAGGATGACACCTATAAAGCTGACATCAAAGTGCCCCAACTAAAGGGGCTGGAAAGCGGGGAGTTGGAGCAAGCGCTCAATAAGAAATACCTGGAAGAGGGCAAAGCTCTTTATGACAATTTCCTGAATGAAATAGGGGCAGAAGAACTAAGTCCGGACTTCTTTGCCCTGATTACCAATTTCAAGGTTAAGGTCAATAAAGAAAATGTGTTTGTGGTGGAAAGGATAAAAACTCAAATAGGGGCCTCGGGAGCGGAATCAGTGACCTATGACAACATTGATCTAAAAAATCAAATGATTATTACCCTGCCCAGTCTTTTTAAAGATGACAGCTATATTGATGCTATCAGCAGCAATGTAATAACCCAGATGCAGGAGAAAACAAATCTGGAGGAAGGGGTTATGTACTTCATCGGAGAATCCGAGGGAGGCTTTGTCAAAATAAACTCCGATCAGACATTTTATATCAACGCCGATTCCAAGCTGGTGATCGTATTTGACGAGTACGAAGTTGCCCCCGGGTGCATGGGGATAGTGGAATTTGAAATTCCCACGAAAATAATACAGGAAATGCTGGTCAGCAACAGGTATGTAAAGTAATACACTGCCAATTGAATACGAGTGGCGGGGGGCTTTGTTCAACCTAGTTGGCGCGAAGCTCCCTGGGGTTGTATTACAATAGGTATGTAGATTTAGGTAAAGGGGGGTAATCATGAAAAGAATATTCGGGATTGGTTTAGTTTTGCTCTCGCTTTTTTATTTGGCATCATGCTCCCCGGGGCAAAATCAGGGCTGCCCGGACATTGATGATGCCATAGCCAGGGCTATTAAAAGTGAAAGCGGCTTCTTTGCACCGGGGGAGCTTGGAACAGAGGGGCATATCATCCTGGAAACCGAGGAAGATGAGGGGATCATCAAACTTTATACCCTGGCCAGCTACGGGGAATTCGGATTTGAAAACGGCATTTTTACAGTAATCTCCGGCAGCGGCGCCATCCCCACCATCATTACATTTCAAAGGGATGAAAACGGCGAATATGTTTTGCTTGATTACCAGGAGCCAATTGATGGCACGGAATATGTTGATTCCCTGAAAAGAATGTTTCCCCCTCATTTACACAGCAGGGTGCTTTCCGCCGATGTTGATTATCCGGCGCTGGCTGGGCAGCAGGAGAAACAGGCTGAGGAGTATTTAAAAAGCATCGGCCGGGAGGCCCGGGTAAGTGCGGAATATGTGGAAAAAACACTGGCGGATATAGATGTGGAGGCTTCCAACAAGCTGTTTGCAGAGATGGCAAAGGACGATGCTTTTCTAAATAGCTGCCCCTACTGGTTGGGAACACTTGAAAGGATTGAAAACGAAACGAGGTATGTTTACGAAACCTCCCAAAGCAAAACCGGTGACGGATATGATCTGATGATTTATCAAAAGAAAAAAGAAGACGGAACCGTTGTGGAGGAAAGGAAATACAAGATTGTCGGAAGTGAGCCGCGGTTAGTCGGCGGGGAAAATGAGCCTGTAGATGAATCCACCTCCGGCGCTCCCCGGGAGGTGGATGCCATTGTATACGAAAACACCCGGTATGGTTTTACCTTTTCTTTGCCCGCGGGTTGGAGGGGGTATACGATTGTTGTCGACAAGTGGGAGGGCAACGACGCTGGGAGCGCAAATATTTCTTCGGAGACGGGGGCGTTGGTTTCTATCAGGCATCCCCAGTGGACCCCTGAAAGTCCAAGGCAGGACATCCCGATCATGGTTTTAACGCTTGCCCAGTGGGAAGCGCTTCAGCGGGGGAAATTTCAGATCGGGGCTGCACCCATAGGGCCAAAAGAGCTGGGTAGAAACAGCAAATATGTTTTTGCCCTTCCCGCCCGGTATAATTACGCTTTCCCAACCGGTTATGAAGAAGTGGAAACTATTTTGGGCCGCGATCCCCTTCGGGCCGGCGAAGAAATCGATACCGGACCGGTTTGAGCCGTTTGTGCAGAAAATCATTTGCTTGCTTCGAAATTACCGGCGCCCCCAGTACGGCCGTTGTCAAGGGCGAAATGATGTTGCCCAAAAACAAGGAGTACGACGGGGTTTTCTTTTCGTCATATTCCCATGTTGACGAATTTGAGGGCAAGAAGCTCGTTGGGGAATAGACGACTGGTTATGAAAAATGGTAGAATATCAAAAATGATCAAGCGCACGAAAGATGAGATTTTCCCATTATAGTCAGGGCCCCGGGGTTCCCTAAAATACAGGTGAAAAAAGCGCGTAGCCGGTTAATAATTGCTTGACAAGGAGAAATGATAAAATGGACTGTGATTTTTATAAAGAGCTTGCGGAACGGTTTACCAGGCTGATTCTTGGAAAAGACATGTTAAATGAAAGAATAGAGATAAAAGGAAGGGTTCTAAAACCCGGCGAAGCCATCGGCACGCCCAAACGAGACGATTTCCCCCTCCTAAAAGGAAAGGAAAAATTAATGGAGGCCGAATTCAAAGGGGCAAAGGGTCAGGCCTTTAGCGATATGCCGGAGAATTTCGCCGGCACGCTTCGGGAAATTGTCAGCAGGCCCTTGAACACAAATTATGACCGGGCTGTTCTGGTTTCCAGTATCAACGCCGTCTGTAATTTTTTGGGCCTTTCCAAAAATCACGTTCACTGTAAAAACGAGGAACCGGAAGAATGCGCCAAAAACCTGGCGCTATACCTGAAAGAAGAATTTGGATCCCCGCGCATAGCATTTATCGGGTATCAACCGGCAATGATCCAGGAACTGTCCGGCAAATTTTCGATCAGGGTGGTTGATCTTGACGAGGACAACGTCGGGTCGTACAGATACGGGGTTTTAATTGAGGATGGGAAAAAGAGCACGGAAGAATTATTAAACTGGTGCGATTTGATCCTGGCTACGGGGAGTACTGTGGTCAACGGGACCATCGGCCAGTTCATCGGGGAAAAACCGACCATATTTTACGGCACCACCATTGCCGGGATTGCAGAGTTGATGGGTCTGACCCGGTTTTGTACTGAAAGTACATAATTTAAGCAGAAAGGATGATGATCGAGTGGCTGAAGAGTTTGGGCCGGGCTGTCAGAGACCTGCCATCAGAAAAAAAGAACCGAAGGGCGTCTCGGCCGAAGATTTGAAAATTGCGAAGGAGGAAACCAAAATGATGGTAAAGGTAGGCCGGCCGGCGCCAGAATTTACAGCATCCGCCTTTTTTAGGGGGAAGTTTATGAATATCAGTTTATCCGAGTATCTGGGCAAGTGGGTTCTTCTCTGCTTTTACCCGGGGGATTTTACATTTGTCTGAGCAACGGAAGTATCAGCAGTTGCTGAAAAATATGAGGAGTTTCAAAGGCTCGGTGTAGAGGTGCTCACAGTCAGCGTGGACAGTATTTATGTCCATAAAATATGGAATGAAATTGAGCTTTCCAAGATGATCAACAAGGATATACCTTTCCCCATGTTGTCCGATCAGGATGGCAGCATCGGGAAAATGTTCGGCATATATGATGAAGATAGCGGCGTGGAAACCAGGGGAAGATTTATCATTGATCCCGACGGCATCATCCAGGCTTTTGAAGTATTGACGCCTCCTGTGGGCAGAAATGTATCGGAATCAATAAGGCAGATTAAGGCGTTTCAGTTGGTTCGCAATTCAAAGGGCACCGAAGCTACCCCTTCAGGCTGGAAACCCGGAAAAGAGACGCTGAAACCGGGGCCGGATCTGGTGGGCAATGTGTGGAAAATCTGGAAGGTAAGCCAGGCTTTTGACGACTAGATTGGCTGGATAAAAGAACCCTTTCATGATCACGAAGGCGGCAGCAGGCGCTCGGTGGTTTGCTGCCGCCCTCAAAATTCCCCATTTTAATGAGGAAGAAAGGAAAAACACCTGTAATTATTTGTCTGCTCTCACCACTTCCCACTTGCCTCCCCTCTCCCGGGTCAAGACAATGAGGCGGATCGGGTGGCTCCGAGGGTCAGTGGAAAATTCAATGCTCAGGGTTACCGTTTCATCCTTCAGCCTGCTCAAAAAGGCCTCGCTTTCTCCGGTATAATCTGCCTGCACCGAATACATGGTCGTGCCGGCCTCCTCGCCATACCCCAGCCTGCGGTAATATTGGCGGGCAGCGGTGGCCGCGGAGGAACAGGGTTCCCCGGTAGGGATCAGCGGGGTAACGGCCTGCGTCCGGTCCACCCGAGTCGCCGGATCGATCCAGGGGATCGGTTCTCCGTGACTCCAGCCGCTCTCGCCGGTTACCGGCCGGCGAAGGGTGTAATTCATGATCATCAGATCGCTGTTTTGGTCCTCGTACTTGGCATATACCGTCGTCACTTCATTCACTTCATTTTTGTCCCTCCCGGCAGAGGTGATGATGGAGTGCTCGATAAAGCGCTCCCCGTATTCATGCACATCGATTATTTTAAAACCGGCGGCGGCCAGTTCATCCCCGATCATCAAGGCGGGTCCGGGCGGTATCCCCGCCCCCGGCGAAGAGCCCTTTTCCGTTCTATTGCCGGCGTCCGGGGTAGGGGTTTCACCGGAATAGCGATCGGTTGGTTTTTCCTCCAGGAATTTAAACCACATACCCTCATCCCCGCATTGTACTAGGGCGGTTCCAAGGGCCAGAGTCTGACCCTCCCCGTCAAGGGCGGTCACCGAAATAAAGATATTGCCTTCATCCGTTATAAATTTCCCCTCGTCTTCTGCAAATCCGGTCCAGTAAACCGTCTCCGCAGTGGTCACGTTGTTTCCCAGGCCTTTGATTTGAGCATCGTGATAGGTGCAAAAAGATCCTTTATCACAGAGGTAGTTGAACTCCATCGTATTCGGCGGGGTCTGCCCTATCACCAGCTCGAAGCCGAAGATGGAGCTCATGAACGGGGAGTAAAAATCGCGGGGGGTGGTGATACTCAGGGCGGGGATCGGCTGATCGGTTTCGCCGGTTTTAAACTGTCCCCCGTCGCGGTTCAGCGCCAGGCCGATCCCCAGCGCGGCCGCCAGGGTAACGGCGAAAATGATGATCAACCGGGAAGGTTTCTTGAAATTCAACACGTTTTTAATCCTTTCTTTCATCCCGCCCTCCCCGAAGGCCAGGGGACTGCCGTTTAAAATTGGCCTGCCCGCCGCCAGGCGGATCAGGGACCTCGAATAGGCGATTTTAATCCGGCCGTCCAGCTCCCCCATTACCCGTTCGTCGCAGGACATCTCCATATCGGCGTTCATCAGAAGGAAGGCCAGCCAGGCAAAGGGGTTGAACCAGTGCAGGGAGAGTATAAAATAGGCGAAAATTTTTATGGCGGGGTCGCGCCGCCGGATATGCATCTGCTCATGCAGGATTATGTAGCGGCGCTCCTCAGCGGTCAGCCCGGTCGGGATAAAAATTTGCGGGCGGAGCAGTCCGATCACGAAGGGGGTTTTAAGGTTGAACGCTTCATAGATCCCGTTTCCAACGCATACCGCGCCGCGCAGCTGCTTTTTCAGCAGAGTGATGGAGACGATGCTGAAGATCAGCATAAAAATAACCCCCGCCAGCCAGATGGCTGAACCTAGCGCCAGCCAGGCCTGTAACGGGCTGGCTCCGATGACGGGCGAAGCGGCAGGGAGGGCGCTGCTGACGGCCCTGTCGATAAGGGTGATTCCGCTCTCTATCCTCGGGATCGTCTGGGCGGCTATATCCGGCGGTATGGGGCTGGATTTGAAAGGAAGAAGGCTGAACAAGCCCCGGAGGGGAAAAGGAAATGTCAGCCGGAATCCCGCCACGGCCCATAACAGGTAGGAGATAGTTTTGGGGGCTTTTTTTAAGGGGAACCTGGCCAACCAGATTACGATGATCACAAAGGCCCCGGTGAAGCTCATATTTAATATGGATAGATAGAGCCCGTTCATGTTCAGTCCTCCCTATGCCTATCGATCAGGCGCACCAATTCCTCAGCCTGTTTTTCAGAGAGTTTTCGGCCCCCGATGAAAGAGGCGATAAAACGGGGCAGCGATCCCCCGAAGGTATCCTCCACATAGCGGCGGCTCTGCCCGGCATAGAAATCCTTACGACTTATATTGGCGGTGACCACCGCTTTTTCAGTTTTAAATATTCCGCGTTTGCAGAGCCGGCGCAGGATTGTATAGGTAGTGGATTTTTTCCAATTCATCACCTCTGCGGATAATCTGACCAGCTCCGTGGAATTGATTGGTTCATGGCTCCAGATCAGATCGGCGAATTTGGATTCCTGTTCCGCCAGCCGGTAATTGATCATTTTCATTACCCCCGGGTGTTACTATGTGTAAACCTGCCATCAGTTTACTCCCTGTAAACCCGGTTGTCAAGGGAAACCCAAAAATATTTCGGGGCACAGGCACTGGAACAATGCCTGCGGCACATCCAATTGCCCACAGGTAAGGCCCCTATATTTATGCTATAGTATAGTGGTAATTCCCACTGTCGGTAATATCGGTGTTTCGATCTAAAAGGGCCGCCAGTGGGGATGGCTGCCTTCCGCCATACCGGCCAAGAGGGCGCAGATTTTATCTGAGGGAAGGGGGTTGGGCATGGATCTAAGACAGTTGGAGTCTTTTGTAGAAATAGCCAAGCAAAAAAGTTTTTCCCGGGCCGCGGAAACCCTCTATCTGTCCCAGCCGACCTTAACCGGGCATATACAATCGCTTGAAAATGAGCTGGAGACTCTTTTGTTCAACCGGTACGGCAAACAGGTTACCTTAACGGAGGCCGGCCAAATTTTCTATAATCATGCGGTGAACATTTTAAACCTGAGGGAACAGGCTTACTATTCAATGAACCGGTACAAAGGCCGGATGGAAGGGGAGCTGGCTATCGCCGCCAGCACAGTTCCCCAAATATGCTTATTGCCCGGTCTGTTAAAAGCTTTTGGCGGTTGCTATCCGGAAATAAGCTATGAAATAAAACAGCTTGACAGTGAAGGGGTTATTTCCACCATCATTTCCGGCCGCATGGATTTTGGCTTTGTGGGCACCGTTTCATCTTGCCCCGAGCTGGAGATGTTCAAATTGTGCCAGGATCGCCTGATCCTGATTACTCCTGCCGAAGGAAAATTCTCCCGTTTAAAAGGAGATTCCGTGACCTGGGAGCAAATAAAGAATGAAAAATTTATACTGCGGGAGGAGGGCTCCGCCACCAAAAAGTTTTTCCTGTCCAGCCTGCGCGATCGAGGTATAGACCTTAATGAAATAAATGTGGTGGCCAACATAGAAAACCCGGCTACTATTGTCCGGTGTGTGCGCAAAGGTTTCGGCATAACCTTTATCTCGGAGCGTATGGTAAAAGAGGAAATAGAACAAGGTCTACTAAGAGCTTTTGCCCTTTCCGGTTTTGCTCTTAGCCGTGATTTTTACTTCATCAATCATAAAAACCGGGTTCTAAACCCGGTGGCCAGGGCTTTTAAAGATTTCACCCATGAATTTTTCAATCCCGATTACCGGCGCCCTCCCTCATTATCATAGTTTTCAATAGCTGCATATATCCTCATTGAGAAAATCTATTTCCACTATCCCCAAAATGCCACTATACTTTTTGTAGGCATCCCTTCATAGTTGCAAAATTAGTTAACCTAAAGTCAGGGGGTAGTAATCCGATGAAAAACCTGTTGGCCACCAAACGGGGTATTATTGGCGTTGGCCTGGCCATCGGCATTTTAGCGTCGCTGTTGCAATATTGGGGAAATCCGGCGAATATGGGGATTTGTGTGGCCTGCTTCGTGCGGGATGCCACGGGTGCGCTCGGTTTGCACCGGGCTGCGGTGGTCCAGTATCTTCGTCCGGAAATTATCGGTTTTGTTCTCGGCTCTTTTGGGGCGGCATATCTGTTTGGGGAATTTAGGCCCCGTCTTGGTTCGGCTCCGCTGGTCAGATTTATCCTCGGCGCCTTCGCCATGATCGGCGCCCTGATTTTCCTTGGTTGTCCTTGGCGGGCGGCGCTTCGACTGGCCGGCGGCGACTGGAACGCCATTCCGGGTTTGCTCGGTCTGGTTGCCGGCATCTGGATTGGGACAAGATTTCTCAAGGGCGGATATAACCTGGGGCCATCCCACAAGACCCATACTTCCGCCGGCTGGATATTTCCCCTCATGATGGCCGGCTTTTTAGCAATCATGCTTTTAAACCCCGGGGTAGCGGGAGAAACCCAAAGCGGCCCGCTGTTTTACAGCGCGGAGGGCCCGGGGTCGCTTCATGCGCCTTTGGCTGTATCTTTGGTTGTTGGTCTCGTCATCGGTTTTCTGGCCCAGAAAAGCCGCTTTTGCACCATGGGGGCGATCCGTGACCTGGTTTTATTTAGACAAACCCATCTATTTGTAGGGTTTGTCGCGTTGACGGTTGCCGCTCTTATTACGAACCTGGCAACCGCTCAGTTCCACCCCGGCTTTGCCGGGCAACCGGTGGCCCATACCATGCATTTTTGGAATTTTGCCGGTATGGTGCTGGCCGGCCTGGCCTTCACTCTGGCCGGGGGCTGTCCCGGGCGCCAGCTCTTTCTTTCCGGCGAGGGAGACGGCGACGCAGCTGTATTTGTAATCGGCATGGTTGCCGGCGCGGCCTTTGCTCATAATTTTGGGCTGGCCAGTTCCGCTGCCGGGGCCACGCCGGCCGGGATCGGAGCCCTGTTTATGGGGTTGGCGATCTGCCTTTTGATCGGGTTTACCATGCGGCAAAAATAAAGGAGGGTTAAAAGATGAGCAACATCGTTGATGCCCGGGGCCTATCCTGTCCCCAGCCGGTGATCATGACTATAAATGAAATTAAAGCAGCAAAAACAGACGCTATAGTTATCATGGTGGATACGGACACGGCCAGGGAGAATGTCAGCCGGGCCGCCAATTTTCAGGGCTGGGCGGTGGCTGATATTCAACCGGAAGACGGCGGGTACCGGATTACGATCAGGAAGGGAATTAAGGATGTCTAGAATTATTCGCAAAAAAAAAGCCAAACCAGATTTAACCGCCCCGGATCGGGGCATTCTGGTTTTTGAAAATACAACCGAGGTGATCAGGGCGGAAAACATATTGAAGGAGAGATGGCCGATCCGGGTTATGGGGCCGCCGCCGGATTTGCGAAGCGGTTGCGATCTGGTGATTGAATTTCCGCTCATCGAGGAACTGTCGATAGTAAGGAGGCTTTCGCAAATCAATATCAAGCCCCTGCAGGTTGTTCCGGCGAACAGCGGCTTGTTGGAACCGGTCGATCTGGTTCATGAAAAAGAATATGGAAAATATCTGATGGTGAGAGCGGCCAATATGAAAATCACTGTAGATCGGGAGACAAAATTGATTGTTAATGTTTCCGGAGGGGGCTGCCCCGATGTTCCCTACTTGGCCGAGCAGATGGTAAACAGACATTTGGATCACACCCCCCTTCCGCAAGATATCGGTTACACCCTTTGCGCCTATGCTTTGCAGATCGCTTATGAAAGGGTGGCGGAAAAATGTTCGGCCTGGTAGGCACGATCCCTGAAGAGGGCTTTCCACTGGTTTCCGGCATGGTGATCCTGAAAGAAAACCGGCTCATTGTGGGGGAAAGGCGGATTGCGGTGAACCGGGGCACGCCGGCCATGATCGCGGCGGCGGTTGAAACTCTTAACTATATGAATAAGCCGGGTCCCTTCTGTTATCTGGTGGGGGATATCGGCAGCGGAAGCGGCTCCCGGGATCTTTATAAATACCTGGCCGATCATCTCCCGGAAAGTTCCTTTAAAACTCTGGCCCTGCACTACTTCCAACCCGATGTGGGGTTGTTTAAAAAAGTAGTGGCTGCCATAAAAAAAATGGTGATCAGACCGACCTTGATCGCCGATGCCGGGTTTATGTACGTGGCTAAAATGGGTGGCGAGGCCCCTGTTTTTGATCTGTTTACACCCGACGCCGGTGAGTTGGCTTACCTGGCCGATGAGAAAGCGCCCCATCCCTTTTACACCCGTGGATTTATTTTACATGAGCATAACCATGTCCCGGATCTGATTGAAATGGCCTACCGGCATAACAATGCCGCCTCCTATCTGTTGGTGAAAGGAGTAAAGGATTATCTTGCCGACAAGAACGGCCTGATCGGGGTGGTGGACAGTCCAAAAGAGGAAGTTCTCGAAGCCATTGGAGGCACCGGCGACACCTTAACCGGAATAGTTTCCGCCCTGATCGCCTCCGGTCTGGATATAAAATCGGCCTCTCTAAAAGCAGCCAGGGTCAATCGGTTGGCCGGCTTATATGCCAGGCCAAATCCGGCAACCCAGGTATATGAAATAATCAGCCAAATTCCCCGTGCCCTGGATGAAGTATGGAAAGCGGGGAAAGAGACAAGAGGGTAAAATCGCCTGGGTTTTGGGCGGGATAGCGGAAGGGGAAAGGTGTTAAAGAATTTTGGGCAGGGAATACTAAGCGGAAATGGGGTAACAAAACAGTGGGTTCCGGAGGAAATGGATGGGCAAAGTCGGGATCGGAATCAGTGTGCTCAGGAAGGAATCGGCCGATAAGGTCAGCGGGAGGGCTAAGTATAACACCGATCGCACATTCCCCGAGCTTCTGCACGCCTGGATGGTCACCAGCATTCAGGCCCACGCCAACATAAAGGCCATTGATCTCACGGGAGCCTATCAGGTAGCCGGGGTGAGGGCCATTGTCACCGGCGAGGACTGCCCCTTTCTTTGCGGCCCCGCCATAGAAGACTGGCCTCCGCTGGCCCGGGGGAAAGTCCGCTATTTCGGGGAACCGGTGGCGGTGGTGGTCGCCGATACGGAGGCCCTAGCCAAGGAGGCGGCGGGGAAGGTGATGGTGGAATACGAACCCCTGCCGGTGGTAAATTCCCCCGCCCAGGCCTTTCGGGCGGACTCCCCCCTGGTGCATGAAAACCTGGCTTCTTACAAACTGATCCAGCCGGGGGAGATATTTCCCCAGCCCGACACCAATATTGTGCAGGAGATCAAAGTGCGCAAGGGAGATCTGCAAACAGGCTGGTCGCAGAGTGAAGCAGTGGTGGAGGCCGGCTATTCCCTTCCCCAGGCCAATCATATCGCCATGGAGCCGCGCAACGCCCGGGCGGAGATCAAGCCCGATGGGCAGGTGATCATCGACAGCTCCACCCAGGGACCCTTCAATGTGCAAAAATTTATCAGCAAATATTTCAATCTGGACAGCAGCCGGGTCACGGTGAGGGCTCCCCTGGTGGGCGGGGGGTTCGGCGGTAAAACTACCGTCCAGGTGGAGTTTATCGTCTACCTGGCCAGCAGGGCGGTGGGCGGTCGGCCGGTCAAGCTGGTGGAATCAAGGGAGCAGGATATGGCCAGCTCGCCTTGTTTGTGGGGATTGGAGGCAAAGGTCAAATTAGGGGCCGACCGGGAGGGGAAGCTTCAGGCGGCCGAGATGACCTTCATCGCCGATGTGGGAGCCTACTGCGATTCGGGCTCCGATATGGTGCGGGGGATGGCCGCCGACTGTTCGGGCCCTTACCGGCTGGAGAACCTGCATTGCGATGCTTACGCAGTCTATACCAACCATACCTTTGTCACGGCCTTCCGCAGCTTCGGCCGGCTCTTGCCTACCTTTGCCCTGGAAAGAACCATGGATAAGCTGGCCTATGCCCTGGGGATCGATCCCCTGGAGCTAAGGAGAATAAATGCCCTGCGCAGCGGCGACACGACTCCCACCCAGGTGAAGCTCAACCGGAACAATCTGGGCAACCTGGAGGAATGCCTGAAGAAATTGAAGGCCCTGATCAATTGGGATGAAGGGATCCGGGTGGAACAGGGGAATAACAGAGTCCGGGCTAAGGGGCTGGGCTGCCTCTGGAAAACCTCCAGCAGCCCCAGCGACGCCAACTCGGGAGCGATCATCACCATCAATGAGGATGGCACCCTGAATTTAAACGTGGGGGCGGTGGAGATTGGCCCCGGCTCCAAAACCTGCCTGACCCAGATTCTGGCTGAAAAACTGGGCATGGATGTAAACAAAATCAATATAACCATGGAAATGGACACCACGCTCAGCCCGCATCACTGGAAGACAGTGGCCAGCATGACTAATTACATGGCGGGCAATGCGGTGCTGGAGGCGGCGGGGGATTTTATGGGCCAGTTGAAAAACATCGCCGGGATCATCTTGAGGTGCTCGCCGGAACTGCTGGAGGTGGGGGGCGGCAGGGTTTATTTGAAGGAGGATCCGGAAATTTATGTGGAGATCAAAGAGATCGGCAGCGGCTACAAGTACCCCAATGGCAATGCTATCGGCGGGCAGATCATCGGCCGGGGAAATTTTGTGATGCACCATCTGCTGCCTCTGGATCGGGCCGCCGGGCGGGGACGCCTGGGGCCGTCCTGGGAGGTGGGCGCCCAGGCGGTGGAGGTGGAGCTCGATCGCCGGGACTTCTCCTACCGGATTCTGAAGGCGGCCACCGTGATCGACGCTGGCAAGGTTCTGAACCCCAAAGGAGCCCGGGGAGTGGTGATGGGCGGGATGAGTATGGGCCTGGGCTACGGCAGCCGGGAGTCGAGCAAATACAGCCTTGGCGGCCAAAGAGAAAATCCCCAGTTGAGGACCTATCACCTGCTGCGCCTGGGGGAAAACCCGCAGTACCTGGTCGAATTTGTGGAAACACCGGATATTACCGCTCCCTGGGGCATGCGGGGTATTGCCGAACATGGGATCATCGGTATCCCGGCGGCGCTGGCCAACGCCCTGTCCGCTGCCGCCCAGGTAAACCTGGACCGCACACCTTTAACGCCGCAGGCGATCTGGCAGGCCTGCCGGGAGGCGGGTCGGTGATTCCCTTTGACTTTGAGTATTATCAGCCGGCGACTGTCCGGGAAGCCGTCAATCTGTATGCCGGCCTGGCGGCACAGGGGAAAAAAGCGCTGTACTATGGCGGGGGGACGGAGATCATCAGCTTTTGCCGCCTTTACCAGCTCTATCCGCAGGCGGTGATCGATGTCAAGGCCATCCCGGAGCTGAATGTGCTGGAGCAGGTGGGGGAGGAGCTGGTGATCGGAGCCGCCAAAACCCTTACCCAGATCCGGGAATCAAACCTGTTTCCCCTTTTAAGCCAATGCGGCGGCCGGGTGGCCGATCACACCATCAGAAACAAGATCACTCTGGGAGGCAATCTCTGTGCGAGAATTCCTTACCGGGAGACCTCCCTGGCCCTGCTGGTCAGCGAGGCAAAATTGGCCATTTTTAGCAGGGACGGGCAAAAAATACTGCCGATAGGCGATGTTTTCCAGGACTCTCTGCGTCTTGAGGAAGGGGAGTTGCTGACGGCGGCACACATCAGGAAAGAATGCCTGGAAGCCCCCTTTCTCAGTTTGAAAAAAACAAGGGATGGCGATGTGGGCTATCCTCAGGACCGGGTGGGCTACCCCGTGGTTTCGGCGGCCTGTCTTAGAATAGAAAACAAAATCAGGGCGGCCTTCAGCGGGATTTGCGCCGCTCCCTTCCGCTCGAGCGCGGTGGAAGAAGCATTGAATGAAAAGAGCGGATCCCGGAAAGAGGCGATCGGGCGGGCGGTGGAATCCCTACCGGCGGCAATCCATGAAGACCTGGAAAGTGCGGCGGGTTACCGGGAATTTGCCTTGAGAAATATAATCACGGAAATACTGGAAAGGCTGGCCTAAAACCGATGAAAAGCATGTTGGAGAAAGGTTTCCTGAAGCTGGAGGTAAACGGGGAGGGAAAAACGGCGGTGGCCAGGCCCGCCGATACCCTTTTGCATGTTCTGAGGGGAGAGCTGGGGCTGACCGGGGCCAAGCCCAGTTGCAAGAACGGCGACTGCGGAGCCTGCACCGTCCTGGTTGACGGCTGGCCGATCAAATCCTGCCTCATGCTGGCCGCGGAGGCGGTGGGGCATCGGATTACCACCGTGGAGGGACTGCAGGAGGCCCCCGTCCAAAGCGCCTTTATGGAAAATTTTGCTTTTCAGTGCGGTTACTGCACCTCCGGATTTCTCATGAACTGTCATGCCCTGGCCGGGATTCATCCGCAGGCGGACTACCCGACAATGCGCGAATGGCTCCAATCCAATTTATGCCGCTGCACCGGCTACGAGGAGATTGCCCTGGCCATGAAAAGCGTACTTGGCCGGGAATAATGCCCCATGAGGCAAACAGAAGCAGGATGAATAGAAAAGCATAAAATGATGGCTGCCGCCTTTCAATTTGATCGATCCGGGCCGGGGCCGCACATTTTTCCAAAAGCATGTTCGTTAGATAAAAACGACGAGGCTAGGCCGGGTTCCTTTTGAAACGCTTGGTTTTATACCATGTTATCTCCTCATGTAATATTGCCCGTTTTAATTCCAAAAAAAGCCCGTTTATCACCAGCAGTAACCAGATCTGGGAATAGGTAAAAAACATGAGCACCACGATCAATGAATTTTTAAAACTCAACTGTTCCTTTTCCAGGCTGATCGCCAGCAGCACTTCGGTGACAAATAACAGAAAGCCCACCGCGGGCAGCACGTAAGAAACAGGGCCCATCGGTATTTTCAAATCAGTAAACATGCCGCTGACAAGGATGCCGTGGGAGATAAAAATACCGGCGATAAATAACAGGTAGGAGAATAAAAAATACAAAAGGTCAATAAAAACCCTCCGGTTTTTCAACTTTTTTAAACGGGGCAGATACTTACCAATCACATACAGGTTTCCCCTGGCCCACCGGGTTCTTTGTTTCCACCACACCCTCCAGGTTTCGGGCTCCTGTTCCCAGGTTACCGCTGCCGGAAAGTACCTGATGTGATAGCCTAAATTATAAACCCTGATACTTAACTCCGTATCCTCTGAGAGGGCCTTTTCATCCCATCCTCCCAGGGTTTCCAGAATGGATCTTCTTATGGCAAAATTTGTTCCCGGAATGCTGGTTAATTTAAACCAGTACCATCTTCCGGCCTGGGCCAGCCATTGGTAGGTAATGGTTTCTATGTTGATCAGTCTGGTGAGTAAATTATGACAGGCATTGATTACCCGAAATTTGCCCACGCAGGCCCCAGCCCTGCTATCTTGCTGCAGGCCGAGGATCAAATTTTGCACGGCATCAGGTTCGGGTGTGTTGTCGGCATCATAGACGACAATGATTTCCCCCGCGGAGCGACTAAATCCCTGGTTCAGAGCAGCAGATTTTCCTTTGCCGGCAAGAGGCGGTTTGTTATGAATTACCTTCACCTGGGGATATCTATGGGAGAAATTTTCAGCAATCGCCCCTGTCAGGTCTGAGGAATTGTCGTTAATAACCACTATTTCCAGCTTGCTCCTTGGATAGTTTTGGTTGATCAATGAGTGCAATGTCTCTTCGATGACCGCTTCCTCATTGTGGGCCGGGACCAGGATGCTGACTCTAGGCAGCGGAGGCAGCTCGGGGTTTAAAAACGTTTTTCGGGCAGATCGATGTTTTAACGATAGCAGGAAACCTCCTTGCATCAGGAAAAGGTGGTAAAAGATAATGGTCCAAATAATAAATAAGGAGATGTACAGCAGAAACTCAGGCATGATCTTTCCCTTTGTCTACAGCTTTATTGTTGGAAACAGAAATAATTATTTCCGAGACAAAAAATACAATTCCCAGCAGCCCCAGGCCGGCCAGGCTCCAGGAAATTTTTTTTACGGTTTCCCTGACCCGATAGGCCAGGTATCCGGGGGATGCGAAAAGAAGGCCGGACCGCTTAATGTTTATAAACAGCCGGCCGTCCTCCGATCGGATCTCCACATTGGGCGTGCTGACCCGATTGTTCAGTTGTTTTAAATCAAACCATAAAAGACGGGGGATTTTCTCCAGGCCCTCGATCAGTTCCTGAAACAATTCCACACCCAGGTAGGGGTGGTAAAAGCCGGAAATAACGCCCTCTCCGACAAATTTGTAATCTTGGGCCAAATCAAGCATACTTTCAACGGTATGGGGATCATCGGGGTCCGCGTAATGTATTGTTTCCGGAAGAAGGGTCATCCCATGCAAAAAGCTTGGTTTTGTGATCCAGGGGGCGGTGGCCGTGACTCTCCAATCCTCATCGCTGATTTGCACGTGTCCCACATAGGTGGAAAAAAAATCGGAGGCAACCTGGTATCCGTGCTGCGACATAGCGTAATGGGGCGCCTCAAAGGCCAGGGGGAACAGGCCATAGGTTGCCAGTTCCTGGATGCCGTTGATCAACCTTGTTTCGATATAGTTCCTTTCAAATGCTTTCTGCCGATCCAGGTGGTGATCATATTCCTGCTTGCTTGCAAAATCCTCTCTATTTTTAATCAACACCTTTTCTTCCGGGCCATGATAGATGGGCGTGTTGTGTTCCACATCCCAAAATTCAAACCCTTCACCGGTTTCGCTCAGCCTGAATTGATGGGTGTAGCCGTGTAAAATCACACTTCCGCCGTTATTTTGCATGTATTTCAGCACCTTCAATAACTCGGGGGTGTCTGAAAAGTGGTACTGTTTCCCCGTTTCCGGATTGGTATATATGGGGATCACCGCCATCATATAGGGTATATCCTTCTCAATTAGTATTTGGGCAATTGCCTTTAAATTTTTAGGATCTACCAGGGGATGGATATCCTCCAGACGGATACAGCAGTGGTTTACCCCGCAATTTTCCCTCCCAAATACCTCGTTAAGCCCTTCCGCCAAGGCGATGGACAGGGATCCAAAAATGTTGGTTGAGGCAAAATAATAGCTCTGGTTGTGCTGAATGAACAGAGGATACTGATTATCTGCTGCTTTTCCCATCAACAGGGGCCGGACATTTGATTGTTCAACCACATTTATTTCCAGAATGGGCTGCGGCAAAAAAGAAAGCTGTTGATTTGCAAACGGGTATCGGGAAATTCGATCGATCAACACTTCTTCCGGGGAACAGAGCTCCATAAACAAAAAGCGATCCCCGAGCTGGGCTGCGTTATAACCGATGGCCACCATAACTCCTGTATATCGCTGAACGAGGTCCAGAAAGCCCGGGGGGAGAATCTCCTCCTGCTGTCCAAAATAGAAAAGGTGGGTGGCCTGCTTCATATCGGTTGTTTCAATTTGGGAATAAGGTTTAAATACAATGTTTTCGGTAAAATGGGAGATCAGGAGATCAAGTTTGCGCAGATCTTCATCAATTTTTTCACTGTTTGCTGCGGAAAATACAACCAAGACGTTCGGAACATTATTTATCAATGTTTCGGCAGCCAGAACGACATTATCATCAGGCTGGATGGTGAACAAAAGAGAGCCGATCAGAAAAAGTGCGAACACCCGGCTTGGTTTTAACCGATTTGACACTGTAATTTGCCTCTGCAATTATATCCGTATTTGTGCTGACGATGGATGGCAACTCCCAATAATAACCATGTCTGAGGCATAGTCTGTACAAATAAGTTCATTCTATTCGCTTGTGAGGGTGGATACATTCAGAATAACAAATAATCGCGGCCGGGAGCCGGTTTTTTGAACCTAACCCGGCTTTTCAGTTGTTTGTTTCTTACCTCAGATAATATTTTTCCAGCACCTTTTCGGCCGGTGTTCCCAGCGGTGAAAATAAAGAATCCGGTTCATCTGCAGTTACGCACCACCAATAAATTCCCCTGGTCAGGGGTTGCCAGGCACTAAATGTAGCCTCATAGTAGTTGGCCTGAGCCTGCCAGTCGGATTTATCACCGGGCAAATCCCATATATAGGGCTGGTGGTAGGCGCCAGCGGAGGGGATCATCCCCACTTCGGTGATCACCAGTTGGCCGCTTACAGTATTTTTAACTTCATCGATCCAGACCCCCCAGGCCTTTTCCAGATCCTCAATCGTGGCATCATCCGAAACATCCAGGGGAAAGTAGGCGTCAATTCCCACATAATCAAGCCTGGACACAAAGCCGGTTGAAGGTATTTCCCGGAAACAGTCCCAGTTGAACGAATAGATCAACTCTCCCCGGTAGATCTCGCGCACTTCCTCGATCAGCCTGATCCATTCATCCAGATACCGGTTGTCCTGAAGAGAATTCAGTTCGGTACCGATATCCAAAATCTCCGCCTGTTCCTGTGCGGCCAGTTCCGCATACTGCAAAATCAAAGCACGATAACCGGCAAACCAGGTTTCGGGGTTTTTCGGTTCGATCATCCCTCTCCAGTGGCCAGAAAAGATCATGTTTTTTTCATCCAGTATCGGACGGAGCATGACCCGAAAATTTTCCGCCTTGGCGGATCTGATCAGCGCCCGTAATTTGTCGGTACCGGGCGTCATCAGGGGATCGGTGGTTACCTCATCTGCCCGCCAGCCGGACTGAAACAAGGGGTACACGATGGCCAGGCTGTTTACGCCAAGTTCCCGTAAATGCCTGAACAATTTTTTGGTTTTCAATATATCTGGCTGGCCGTATACCAGGAAATTGACCCCCGCCAGAAACTCAACTTGCCGGGACGGCAATTCCCGGTTCAGCTTGTCCGGTTTCAGGGTAACTGTATTTTCATGTTCCCGATCAGGACTCGGCGTTTTCGGATTTGATCTTGAGGTATCGGTTTCAGATGGAAATTTGAACATAATCAAAGAAAGCAGTAGCACACAGACAGCCGCCAAGCAAATCGACGTTGCTCTGGACACCCGGTATCGCCCCATTCATTTTTTTATTTGTTTTCCTCCTGCCCCTATCGTATTCGGTATGATATCCGGATAGAACGTCTAAAATAGCTCACAGGGTGCTGTTAAAGGGATTTTCACACCGGCAATGAATTTATGTTTGAGCGGGGTTTAAATCAATAAAAATAAGAGGGACTGGAATGGCAAAATCAAGTGTCCGGAAAAAGATCCTGTTGGTTTTTGGAACCAGGCCCGAGGCGATCAAGATGGCGCCACTGGTAAAAAAAATAGGCGATAGCAAAATATTTACCGGAACGGTATGTGTGACTGCACAACACCGGGAAATGCTGGATATGATCCTGGATCTCTTTGGGATTCAACCGGAATACGATCTGGACCTGATGAGTGACGGGCAATCTGTTACCGATATCACCGTCCGGGTGCTGTCCGGAATGAAAAGGGTGCTGGAACGGGAAAAACCCGATCTGGTGTTGGTGCATGGCGATACCACCACCACCATGGCCGCGGCGCTGGCCGCATTTTATCAGAAAATTCCGGTCGGCCACGTGGAAGCGGGGTTGCGGAGCGGAAACCGGTATTCTCCCTATCCCGAGGAGATGAACCGGCGTTTGACGGGCATTATTGCCGACCTGCATTTTGCCCCTACTTCCGGTAACCGGGAGCAGCTTCTTAAAAGCGGGGTCGGCGAGGAGCGGATCTTTGTTACCGGCAACACAGTGATCGATGCTTTGCAGATGGTTATCAAGCCGGATTACCGTTTTTCGGAAATTGAATTGAACCGGCTTGACCCGGCCCATAAAAAGATCATTCTCCTGACCGCTCATCGGCGGGAGAACTGGGGCCAGCCCCTGGAAAATATATTCGAGGCCGCCCGAAGTATTTTGATCAAAAATCGGGATGTGGAGCTGGTGTTTCCAGTTCATATGAATCCCGTGGTCCGGGATGCGGCTTTTCGCATTCTGGGTTCGGTCGAGAGTGCCCACCTGACGGCACCGCTTGATTATGAGTCTTTTGCCAATCTCATGGCCCGCTCATATCTGGTATTGACAGACTCGGGTGGAATACAGGAAGAAGCGCCGTCTCTGGGAAAACCTGTTTTGGTACTGCGCACGGAGACGGAAAGACCTGAAGCAGTGGAAGCGGGAACGGTGAAAATGGCCGGGGTGGAGAGGGATAGAATAATCAGCCTTACCCAGGAATTGCTGGATAGCCCGTCAGAATACCACAAAATGGCCCGGGCAGCCAATCCTTACGGAGACGGGAAGGCTGCCGAAAAGATAATAAAGGTGCTGGAAAACTTATTCTCCTAAGCCCGGTCCGACAAGCGTCTCAGAATACAAGTTATCTCCGGTTTTCAACGGTTTAAGGGTTGGCCCTTCGATAATTTCACCATCAACGGTGTAGCGTGAGCCGTGGCAGGGGCAATCCCAGGTGAGCTCCGCCTCATTCCAGGCCGGTTCACACCCCATATGGGTGCAGGTCAGGCCCACGGCATGCATTTGACCCCGATTATCCCTGTACAATCCCATTTTACCCTCTTTTACGCTTACCACTGCCGCCTTTCCGGGGGCCGGTTCTGTTCCCGGGGGAATGCTTTCCAGTTGACCGGCAGCCGCCTGTTTGGCGGTATCGATGTTCATCGATATCGATTTTTGCATCATCGGATCCGGCTCAAAGCGGGCCGGATTGTAGATCTCCTCCCAGGGACTTTCCCCGTGTACAATCAGATCCCTTATCAGCAATGCTGCCGCGGCGCCATTGGTTATTCCCCACTTGCGAAACCCGGTGGCCACGAATACATTTGCGTTTCCCTGGGTAATGCGTCCCACATAGGGGACCTCATCCAGGGTAATGTAATCCTGGGCGGACCAGCGGAAAGGCGCCCCGGTAACGGTAAAGGTCTGCTCTGCAAATTGGGCCAGGTTTCGGTAATAATTCCCCGTAGGCGGCCCCTGCCCGGTCCGGTGGTGTTCGCCGACCACCAGAATCAACTCGCCGCCATTGTAGGGGGTACTTCGAAGCGATCGGCCCGGCGATTCCGCCGAAATATATATCCCGCCGGGGAATTTCTCTTTGGCCGTGATTGCCAGGGCATAGGACCTGTCCGGGAATGCCCGGGTAAAGTAGCGGCCACCGCCATCATAAACCGGGAAATGAGAGGCCATTACTACCTTATCCGCAGTGATCAGGTGCCCGGTTTCAGTAATTATGGTGAAGGGATGGCCTTCCAGGAAATCAACGGCTCGCGTGTGTTCATGAATACGGCCCCCCCCGCGGCTGATCAGGGCGGCCAGAGCCGACAGGAATTTGCCGGGGTGAAACTGAGCCTGGTTATCAAAACGCTCCGCAGCCTTTATCCCGAACGGGAGCGGGATCTGTTCCAGGTAATGGGCATTGATTCCCAGGCTGATCGCAGCCCTGATTTCATCCTCTATTTGTTTGATGTATTGCTCCTGTTGGGTGTAGATGTAGGCGGGCTGGGATGAAAAATCACAATCAATATTGTTTTTTTTGATCAGGTTTTCCAGAAAAGCGACCGCATTTTCATTGGCCTCTGCATATTGCCGGGCCTTCTCCGGTCCAAAGCGCCTGATCAGTTTATCATAAATCAGGCTGTGCTGTGAGGTGATCTTGGCCGTGGTATGGCCCGAGGTTCCCCGCCCAACACGGTTTGCTTCGATGATGGCTACATTTAGATCTTCCATCATCAATAAATAGGCGGCGGTAATACCGACCAGTCCGCCCCCCACAATTGCCGCATCAACCCTGATATCCTCTTTTAAAACCGGGTAGCTCGCAGCCCCGATCGAGGCTATCCAGTAGGGCAGAGGCGGCTCGATATATGGATCGATTTTTCCGGCCATGTTTTTCCTCCCGAAGGTGATGACTTAGCTTTTCCCAACGGCACGGTGTTTATGTAATTTCCAGGTGTATTTGTGGACGGGGTAGTGGAAGGCGGTTGAATCTCTGTTAGCCCCTTAATTGGCATAGGTTGTTCAGATTGCGGTCATGGTATAATATTTCCACTGGATTTCACAAAGAAGGCAGTTAGGGGCACTAGGCCTGTTTTCGGGACATTTGCCGGCGCTGCAGTCGGCGGCGGGAACATTTTAACCCGCCCGGGGGTCAATATAAAAAGGAGAGGGGGAAAAATGAATATGAAGCATAAAAGGTATTTTTCGGCGGGGGTCATGATGATCCTGGCGGCAGCCCTGCTTTGCCTTGTTTCATGCAGTGCCAACGAGGCCTCCCAGGACCTGGCTTATCCCGGCGAGCCATCGCCTGGAATGGAGGATTACGATTACGAAGCGGACCGCGGTTCCGGCGACTACGAAGAAAGCAAAATCTCCGGCGATGCCGGAGAAAGTGACGTTCATTACCGGATTCGCACCGGTTCACTGGTGCTTAGAGTGTCCAGCACCCGGGAAACGGCGGATCAGGTCAAAAAAATCGCCTCGGAGGCGGGGGGGTACATCAGCGACTCATACATTTACACTACCAAAGAAGATCTCTACCATGCCAATCTGACCCTGCGGGTGCCGGAAAATCGCTTTGATGCGGTCATGGAACAGCTCCGCGGTTTGGGAAAATTCTCCGATGAAAGAACCGGTGATGACGATGTCACCATGCACTACCTTGATCTGGAAGCGCGCCTTAAAACCCTGGAGGCCCAGGAGGTGCGCCTGCGGGAAATATTGTCTAGGGCGGAAACGGTAGAGGATATCCTGAATGTGGAGCGCGAACTGCAGCGAGTGCGCCAGGAGATTGAATCAATGTCCGCCCAATTCAAATATCTGCAGGATCAGGTGCGGTTTTCCACGATTAACATCGGCTTGCGGGAAGAAAAGATCGGCGCCACCGCCGTCACCGCGGCGCCGTTTACCAATCTGGGTGCCCGGATTAAGGAGGGTTTTGTGCGCAGCATCAACTTTGTTCTCGCTGCCCTGGCCGGGATCATGGTGGTTCTGGTAGCACTTCTGCCGGTAGTGGTGATTCTGGGTCTGGTTGCCCTGGCGCTGCGGTGGATTGTCAATCGCATCAGGCGCCGGCGCCACATTCCACCTTCCGCGGGGGGCGATCAATAATAGCACTTTGGGCGGGGACGGCGGATGACATTAAGGGTAAATAGTTAAACAGTCATTGGCGATTGCAGAAAAATGGTCATCTTGCCTCCCTGTATGTGCTTTGTTATAATAGCGATGCGGGGGCGTGTAGCTCAGCCGGGAGAGCGCCTGGTTCGCATCCAGGAGGCCAGGGGTTCGAGTCCCCTCACGTCCACCAAATGTTAATATGCTCTGCAGTTCCGGTGATCAATACCTCTGACCCGGACAATGGTGTCCCCTGTCCATTTAGACATTGAATGTAAATAAACAGCATTCACACTGCTTACCTGGGGGTTGATGAAAGCCCGGCCGGTCGAAAACTCCTACGGAGTGTCCCGAACGGGGCCGGTTTGCAGCAGTACTTTGAGATCAAAAGAAGCCTTTTCCGGCAGAGGATGGCTAGATGGAACAGGCATTATTAAAAATAGAAAACCTGAAAACATATTTTTATACCGATTCCGGTGTTGTCAAGGCCGTGGACAATGTGGATTTGAGCATTAAGGCCGGAGCCACCCTGGCCATTGTAGGGGAATCGGGTTCCGGGAAAAGTGTCCTTGCCTCCTCCATCATGAAACTGGTTCCGCAGCCGCCGGGTAAAATTGTTTCCGGAAGTATTTATTTTCAGGATCAGAACCTCCTGCCCCTACCGGAAAAGCAGATGCGGCACATTCGGGGCAACCGGATAACGATGATTTCTCAGGAACCGATGACCTCCTTGAATCCGGTCCTCAAGATTGGGCGGCAGGTGGAAGAGGTCATTGCAGCCCACCGGAAGGCAGGAAAAGGGGAAGCAAAACGACAGGTCCTGGAACTTCTTCGGCTGGTGGGGTTCCCCTCGCCGGAAGAGCGTATCGGGAACTATCCTCATCAGTTGAGCGGCGGCATGCGCCAAAGGGTGATGATCGCTATTGCCCTGGCCTGTAACCCCAAACTTCTTATTGCCGATGAACCGACCACCGCCCTGGATGTGACCATCCAAGCCCAAATACTGGACTTAATGAAAAAATTTCAGGAGAACCTTGGCACAGCCATTCTGATCATTACCCATGACCTGGGAGTGGTGGCGGAAATGGCGGCCGAAGTGGCAGTTATGTACGCCGGGCAGATAGTGGAATATGCCGCTGTAGATAAAATTTTTGCATCTCCAGCCCATCCATACACCGCCGGGCTGTTGCAATCAATGCCGCGACTGGATCGAAAACAGGAGGTGCTTTTTGCAATCGAGGGTGCGGTTCCCAATCCTGTTTGTTATCCCCCCGGATGTCGCTTTGCCCCCCGGTGCGGCAAAGCCACCTGCCGCTGCGAGCAGGAACACCCGGAGCTGCGGCCCTATGGACTCTGCGGCTCGTATCATTTTGTAAGGTGCCACTATCCGGAAGAGGGATATCATGGGCAGCCATAATTACCTGGAAGTAAAAAACATTAAAAAGTATTACCCCATCAGAAAAAACATCTGGGGCCAAAGCCGTTCCTGGTTGAAGGCGGTGGATGGAATTACTTTTTACTTGGCCCGCGGCGAAACACTGGGGCTGGTGGGTGAAAGCGGTTGCGGCAAGTCAACCCTGGGCAGGCTGATCATCAATTTGCTGGAACCAACCGGGGGGGAAGTAGTTTTTGAAAACCAGAACATCTTTGACCTGATCGGCGAAAGAAAAAAGAAGCTGCGCCGGAAGATGCAGATGATTTTTCAGGATCCCTATGGATCCCTCAATCCAAGAATGAATATTGGTGACATCATCGCTGAGCCCCTGTATATTCACCGTCTTTTCCGGGAAAACGGCATTCAAAAAAGGGTGGAGCAACTGCTCGATTATGTGGGAATGAGCTCTTACCATATGGGCCGTTATCCCCATGAATTAAGCGGCGGCCAGCGCCGGCGGGTGGGCATAGCTCGCGCCCTGGCAGTAGAGCCTGAGCTTATTGTCTGTGATGAACCTGTATCGGCACTGGATGTGTCCATACAATCTCAGGTTTTGAATTTGCTCAAGGATCTGCAGCAGGAGTTGGGTTTGACCTACCTGTTTATTGCTCATGGGTTGAATGTAGTAAAATATATCAGCAATCGGGTGGGAGTCATGTATCTGGGAAAACTGGTGGAATTAACCGAAAGTGAAGAACTCTATGCCAACCCTCTGCACCCCTATACAAAAGCTTTGCTTTCGGCCATACCCGTCCCGGATTCCAGGATCAAAAAAGGACGTACCATCCTCGGCGGTGATCTCCAAAGCCCTATTGATCCTCCTCCAGGCTGCCGTTTCAATGCCCGCTGCCCGGTGGCTATAGACCTGTGTTTGCAGAAAGAACCAGATCTAATAGAATATTCGGGAAATCATTTTGCGGCCTGTCACCTTTTGGAGGGGGATGGGATGCTCACAAACAATCGCTTTTAGGCCAGATAAAAATAATAGTGCGAATAGTGTTGACCATAAATTTAGCCATATGCTATACTGTTGGTAGATATCTAGATATCTACATTGAAAAAATGAATATTGTTAATCCGAGTTGGTGGTCCTAAACGACAGGCATGGCAGCCAACCTAGGAGGCCAAAATCCTCCGAGGGTTTTACCGGAAACGGTAAAGCCTCCCGCTCTGGAAAGGAGAAATTGTTTAGTCGCATCTTGTCTTTAGTGCGCCTTTCTTGAGGCGCACTAATTTTTTTTAAATTCATAAACTGGAGGGAACATATTGGTACAAAGTAAAATTCAAGTAGAGTTGAAAATCAATGGCCTTACATACCGGGTAGTGGTTGATCCTGAGATGACCCTGCTTGATCTGCTCCGGAACGAACTGCATTTAACCGGGGCCAAGCAATCCTGCGATCAGGTCGGCCAGTGCGGAGCATGCACGGTAATTGTCGACGGAAAAGCGGTCAGATCATGCCTGATAAAAGCTTGCAAACTGAGCGGTGCTGACGTGATTACTGTGGAAGGGCTGGGCACCCCGAAAAACCCGCACCTGATCCAGGAGGCTTTTGTCCTGGCAGGTGCCATACAGTGCGGGTTTTGTATTCCCGGGATGATCATGTCTGCCAAAGCGTTGCTGGACCGGAACAACAACCCTGGCGAAAAGGAGATCAAGAAGGCCCTGCGCCATAACTTGTGCCGCTGTACAGGATATGCCAAGATCATCGATGCTATCAAACTGGCCGGACGCTTTATCCGCGGTGAGATCAAACCGGAGGATATACGGCCAGATCCCGACGGCCCCAAGATTGGTGTTTCCCATCCCCGTCCCTCGGCAATGGACAAGGCTTGTGGGGTAACCAGGTTCACCGCAGATATAATTGTCCCCGGTGCATTGGAACTGGCCGTTGTGCGCAGTCTTTATCCCCATGCGCTGATCAAAAAAATCGATTATTCGAAAGCCGAGCAAATGCCGGGCGTGGCCGGCGTGATGACGGCGAAGGACATCAAGGGCACCAACCGCCTAAAATTGTATATCGATGACCGGCCTGTTCTCTGCGAGGATAAGGTGCGTTATATCGGTGATCCGGTGGTGGCGGTGGCGGCGGAAACCATGGAACAGGCGGTGGCTGCGGCCGGGAAGATAAAGATAGAGTATTCGCTTCTTCCGGTGGTAGATTCTCCGGAGAAGGCGCTGGCTGAAGGGGCGATCCGGGTTCATGATGATCGGCCCAACCTCTGCTACAGTCAACCCCAGATCAGGGGAAACGCGGAGAAGGCGCTAAATGAGTCGGCGGTGGTGGCTGAAGCCCACCTTACTACCCAGATCAACCATCAGGCACCATTGGAAACAGAAGCCTGTCTATCTTATATGGAGGAGGAGGGGGAAGATGCCCAACTGGTGGTGATCGGCCGCAGCATAAACATTCACAAGCATCTTTCCATGCTGCAGGAGGCACTGGGTTGGAACAACATGCGTTACGAGGAGGCCTTTGCGGGGGGGCAATTCGGAATCAAGATAGAGGTTACCTCCGAAGGCATTGCTGCCGGAGCGGCACTGCACTTTAAACGGCCCGTGCGTTATATTCCCGGTCTGCAGGAATCAATGCTCATGTCGCCGAAACGGCATCCCTTTGATATGCGGGTTAAACTCGGCGCCGACGAAAAAGGCAATATTTCCGCCTATAAAATAGATATACTGGCGGATAACGGCGCCTACCACTCCAATGGCGATGTTATTGTTAACCGGGCGTTACTGATGTTGTCCGGTTCGTATCACATCCCCAATCTTCATGCCACCAGCAGACTGGTTTATACCAACAATCCCTGGGGATCGGCGGCACGGGGAGCCGGCCCGCCGCAAACCCATTTCGCGCTGGAATGCGCGGTAAATATGCTGGCCGAAAAAATGGGCATCGATCCTCTGGAATTCCGGCTGAAAAATTCGCTCAAGCCTGGTCAGGCCAAATCAACTGGCGATGTAGTGGAACAATGGCCTTTCCCTGAAATGTGTGAGGCTATGAGACCCCACTATGAACGTGCCCGCCGGGAAGCTCGGCAGAACCAGAACGGTATAACTAGGCGCGGGATGGGGCTGGCGGCCGGTGCATTTGGTATCGGCGGCCCCGGGGATCAAGGATTTGCGGCAGTGGAAATGGATCCCGACGACGGGGTAACGGTATATGCTGCAGTAGCAGATCCCGGTGAGGGTAATGATTCCATGCTCAGCCAATTAGCAGCCGACAGTCTCGGCCTGTCTTTGGAAAAGGTTCGGCTCTCTACCAGGAACACGGATTTGACTACTGCTACCGGTCCGGCAGCCGGCAGCCGGATCACCTATATGGTAGGCGGGGCACTGGTAAATGCGCTGGATCAACTGAAACAGGCCATGAAGGAGACTGGGGCGACCACCTACCAGGGACTCAGGGATGCCGGGCGGCCTACCCGTTATATGGGTACAAAGAGAACATTTCAGTCCGGACCGCTCGATTCCCAGACGGGGCAAGGACCCTCCTTTGAATCCCAGGTTCATGCCCTACAATTGGCCGAGATAGAGGTCAATATGGAGACAGGCGCCGTAAAAATTCTCAAAATGACTACCGCCGTAGACTCGGGTCCGGTAATTCATCTTCAGAACTTTGAGGGACAGTTGGAGGGGGGCGCTGATATGGGGGCCGGCTATGCGCTGCGCGAGGAGTATATTGCCGGGCAGACCAGAGACTGGGTCACGTTCAAATTTCCGGGTATCAATCACTCCTTCCCCATGGAATCGATTATCCGGGAAACTCCGCGCATACATGGAACCAAAGGCTCCATCGGGGTCGGCGAAATGACCATGCTTCCCACAGCCCCGGCTATCATTAGTGCGATCAATGATGCTGCCGGGGTCTGGATCTGCGATCTGCCGGCCACGCCGGAAAAAATCAAAAAGGCTTTGGCTGGATTTGGATCCAAATAATGTTGTATATTATCAAAAGGAGAGGTATTTTACTTTCCTGCGGTATACCTCGCCCGATCCGAAAGCAGATTCAAGGGGTCATAGTTCATGTCAGATAACAGGATCATCTACCTGGATAATGCGGCCACCTCATTTCCCAAACCACGGGAAGTGCTGGAAAAGATGGTAGATACTTATGCCCGGCTGGGGGTTTCCCCCGGCCGGGGCAGTTATGATCTGGCCGTGGAGGCCGATGAACTGGTTTTCGGGATCAGAAAAAAGATCGCCCGTTTTTTTGGGGCGCCCGATCCGGAAAGGGTTATTTTTGCGGCCAATGCTACCGATGCCCTGAACATGGCTATCCAGGGATTGCTCCGCCCGGGCGATCACGTTGTTTCTACCAGATTGGAACATAATTCCGTTTTGCGACCCCTTTATCATTTACGGAAACTGTACGGGATAGAGTATGATCTGGTTCCCTTTGACTGCCGGGGGCAGATCGATCCCGATGAAATAGACAAGTTTATCAGGCCCAGTACCAGGCTGGTTATAATCTGCCATGCCTCCAATGTACTGGGAAGTGTTCAGCAGGTATCCCGGATTGCTTGTATCTGTTCAGAACGCCGGGTACCCCTGTTGCTTGATGTGGCCCAGAGCGCGGGGCATATTCCGGTCGATATGAGCGGCTGGCATATCCAGGCGATTGCTTTTACCGGCCACAAGGCACTCCTGGGGCCGGGGGGTAGCGGGGGGCTTGTCCTTTCCCCGGAACTGGATGTTGTCTCCACCCGGTTCGGTGGAACCGGCATTGATTCGGGCAGCCCGGTTCACACCCAGGATTTTCCCCACCGCCTGGAGGCGGGAACGCTCAATCTGGCCGGTATTTTCGGTCTTTCGGCAGGGATAGATTATCTGAAAAAAGAAGGGTTTCCGGGAAATGGCCCGCCCTGGGAAATGGCTTTGATCAACCGCCTTTACGAGGGTCTTTGCTCCCTCCCCGGTGTGGTTATACACAGCCCGCCGCCTCCGGAACAAGGCGTGCCTGTACTAACCTGTTCCATCAAGGGGATGACCTCCGCCGATGTTGGCGATATTTTGGATGGCGATTTTCAGATCGCGGTCCGTACCGGGTTGCATTGTGCTCCGCTGGTACACGAAACCCTGGGAACAGACGTTACCGGCGCTGTGCGGTTCAGCCCGGGCCGGTTTAATACCGAGTGGGATATAGACCGGGCGATAGAAGCGATGGCCGCTATCTCTGCCGGGAGATGATCAGAACCGACAAGGAAACCCTGTGCAGTTGCTAAAAACCAAACAATTCTTGTTAGAATATATACAACCTATCTTTAGGAATAAAAGATGAAAAAATGGTGTTAAAGCTCACAACCTTTGCTTTAGCATCTTTTTAATTTGCGACTCATTAAGAAAATAATTGGTAATTGGTAATTTAAATTCAGCTGCCAGGTTTTTTATAAGCTCGGAAGAAGCCGTAATATTTACATATCTATCCTGTTCCAATTTTACAACCCTGAACTCCCGGATGAACCTGATCAGCTTCTCTGTGCAAAATTTATTCCCTAGCACCTTGAATTGCAGGAGCCTGATCAGAAGCACGGACAGATAGCAGATCAGGAAATGACCATAGATGGATGCTGTCTTGGGGTTGTATGTGGCGACCCTTTTTCCTTGAGCCTTACAGTATGTTTCCTTCCGC
>CAZPFS010000014.1:0-42761 GCA_964585925.1 uncultured Syntrophomonadaceae bacterium
ATATCCATCGGCGTTTTCACCCTTTTTTGTAACTATCAACTGTTCAACGGCAGTCCATGGATATGCTATTTTGGCCTTTTTCACTAATAAGATTTTTAACTTCAGGAAATTTGGTCCCTGCTTTACTCGTCATCACACCCTTTAAGGGTACCAAGCCACCTAAAAAAACGTTCCCAGACCTGCTCCCTGTGTTCCGAAAAACCATGATCTGCGCCCTCGATCACGGCCAGTTCCTTAGGCTCAGCAGCCGCATCAAACAGCAGGTGCGCATCAGAAATAGGAACAACCTTGTCGGCGGTGCCGTGGAAGAGCAAAAGAGGACGGGGCGCAATTCGGGCGGCACATTCAGGCAGGTTATATCCCTGTAAATCCTGAAAAAAACGCCGCCGGAGATAAGCCGAACCGCCCCCGGCAGGAAGTTTTATTTTCTCATCGGCCGGGCCATCAAGCTTGACCTCCTTACCGATAAAGCCTCTAAAGAGTTCAAACGGACGGGCCACGGCAGCCCAGGTGCAGACAGCATCAATCTGCCGATCAACGGCCGCATAAGCCAGAACTGTTGCCCCGCCGAAGCTTCTGCCATTGAGTATAATCCGCCGGTAACCCCGCGACCGAACCCAATCGACAACTGTCCCCAGATCCTCAATCTGCCGGGAGAGGGTGATCTCCTCCCAGGGTCCCTCACTTTCGCCGCAACCGGTGAAATCGAAAAGAAGGGTATCAAAACCGAGTGGTGCCAGTTCATTGGCCATGGCCACAGCTGTACCGCCGCTCTCCTTGCTGCCGGAAAACCCGTGGCAAACAACAATCAGGGGTGGCATGTCTTGCCCTTCCAGGCCTAGCTTCGAACTGCCGGGGCCGGTAAATTTTCCGGAGGGCGTTTTTCGAAACAATGCCGATAACTTTAGATTATAACGGTTGGTAATGGATAACTTTTGTAAACTCATAAACCCACCTCATATTTCTGATCCATATATTTTATTTATGTTACTTGGCACTATATGGAAACCGGCCAAAGTCACCTTCCCATGGCTGGCCGTGTCATTCCCCGATAATTTTCACCAGCACCCGCTTGTCCCGCATGCCGTCGAATTCACCGTAGAATATCTGCTCCCAGGGCCCGAAATCAAGTTTGCCTCCTGAGATGGCAACAACCACTTCCCGTCCCATGACGGAGCGTTTCAGATGGGCATCAGCATTATCTTCATAGCCGTTATGATCATACTGGCTGTAGGGCTTTTCTGGCGCCAGTTTTTCCAGCCAACGCTCAAAATCTCGGTGCAATCCGCTCTCGTCATCGTTAATAAACACGCTCGCCGTTATATGCATGGCGTTCACCAGGCAGAGCCCCTCCCGGATACCGCTCTCGGCCAGCGCAGCCTCGATCTGCGGCGTGATATTGATATATGCCCGGCGGGTTTTCGTATGAAAATGCAGCTCCTTGCGGTAAGATTTCATAAGGCTGGCCTCCCATTTTCAAAGATAATCAGACCACCCGGTAGCCCTGATCCGCGATTCTGTCCTTGATTGATTGCAGGTTCACTGCGTCGGGATCGTAGAATACCCGCACATTTTTCTTCTGCAAATCTACTTCCACCCGCTCGACACCGCCCAGTTCCTCCAGCGCCTTTTGGATAGTGGCTACGCAATGGCTGCAGGACATACCCTCTACCGTCAACTCAACTTTTGCTTCGGCCATCGGTTTACAACTCCTTTCATTTTTTAGCCTACATACCTTCGCCGGAATTCGGTCCGGATAGTAGTGCTTCGATCTGTTTTTTTGATTTTCGGTCCAATATTTCGCCCGATAGGGCTTCCGTTATATAAATATCGATCTTCCCTGATTTATTTTCTTTTCTTATTGCCAGCAGCACTTTCAGTATATCCATCAACATCAATTTTTGCATCGCCTCTTTTTCCACAGCAAGATCGTATCCGAGAAGCCGGTCGGCAATTTTTTTATTTAACCCCGGCTTGGAGGGCACAATTACACCCAGCGATTGAATACACTGGCGCCTGGTAATCGGTTTTGGATCACTCAAAAGGTCCAGGTATTGATCGATGATAATCTCCATCCGGCTTTCCATATCCCACCTTGCATTTTCCGCAAGGAGGACCAGGCCGATGCTCCTTTGATAGGAGTTATCACTTGTAAGTTTCTCCCGGAAGATATCCCAGTATGGGTAAACATCATTCAAGTATCTCGATCTATGCTGCAGGAGGAGAAAAACCCGGTACCTGCTGTCATCATCTTTTAGAGACAACCATTCTACCAGCCGGGGGAGATCGTCTTTGTTCAATGTTTTTGAGACTTCCGGTAAATCATTTTTATCGATCGGGATTATGCTCTCTAACGAAATCATTTTGCCCCTCCAATTGCAGATAGACAGACAAAATAGTCCGGCAGGCCCTTCAGTCTTTCCAATTCCACCAGTTTTCCCTGTCCTGCGGCAGTTTTCCATCGTTATTTGCATAGCAAACCGCCAACCGGTAAACGTAGAGGGCACAGCGATCAACAATACGCCCATGATAGGCACAGTCTTTATGGTAGATCTCCTGCGGATCCTGGCCCTTCAATGATTCAATTGAGGTATAACCGGCATTGATCAGGTGTTGCGCCATGTTCTTGCCGATACCGGGTATCTGTTCCAGTTCCGATTTGATCATTCCTTTCCCCCTACCAAATATACGGTACAAGCCTGTACCTCGTCTTACGGCTATACTCGGTATAACCCGCAAGTTGCTCCTTGAGCATCCTGTCCTCCAGGTATGTCCTGAGTATAATCACCACGGCTATGATCGCTGCTGTGGCGATGGTAAGTGGTGTGCCAAAAATTAGAATCCTGGCCAGGCAAAAGATCAGGACAGCCAGATAGGCGGGATGACGCACAATACCGTAAACACCCCGGCTGACGACCCTTTGGTCCCGCTCTGCCTGAATCCGCGCCGTCGATTCAAGATAAGTATTTACCATTGCCGCCGCCAGTGAAATGACAGCCGCCACAAAAAACAAACCGGTCCCCGCCCAGAAAAGGGCTGCAAAGGGTGACGGCCTTTTTGCCTCCAGGCCCGCTGCCAGGTAGATTATGAAAAAATCCAGCAGCCAGTAGATTGAGAGCAGTATCTTGTCCCAAAGAGGCGAATCGGTAACCACTTTCCCCCGCTGCGCCAGTATTTCCGGGTTTTTCTTGTATATGGGGACAATTAACAGTCCGCTTATTAAATATAGACCAAAGTAAATCCATGACCTGGAGTTCATCGTCCACCGGGAACCGAGGAGATAAAAAAGCAAACCCAAAACTTTTTGGGCCGATACTCTGAAGATATAGGAAACTGCTTCTTTTTTCCGTTCGTCGCTTGGTGTTCCCACTTTTTACCGAAAGCCCCTTCGGAGCAGTTTTCCACTGCCTTATGGCATATCTATTGATTCGCTGCTAAGGATATTTTACCTTTTATTGGTGGGATAATGCCGGCTGTGCAAAATTGGATAGTGTCAAAATACTCTAGGATGCAACTAAAACCTCTTCGCCAACTTGCAGGAACATCCCGACGAAATGCTGAATCAATTCCATGAGGGATCTTACTCCTTGGAACAGTTGTGCTTCCCTCCAAGCTATCGTGTGTTCTGCCTGTCTGAAAAAAAGGCCTACAGGCGCAAATTCAGTGCTTGCAACAACCCTACAACACAAGACAGCGATCTGTAACAGAAATCTATATAAGGACCCCCCGAAAATGTTACCGGAGTGAATGAATGCTCAATTATCCATTTATCTTCCCTAAAGTTTGGGGACATTTCAAGAAAAGAATAAATCGTTTTGTCGTTGAGGTGGCGGTCAACGGCCGAACCGAACAGGCCCATCTGGCAAACCCCGGCCGCCTGTGGGAGCTGTTATTGCCGGAGACTGAACTGCTGCTCAGCCCGGCGCAACCGGGGGGGAAATTACCCTATACCGTTCTTGCCTGCCGAAAAGAAGGACAAAATGTTTTGTTGCATACCCATCTGACCAATAAGGTTGTACACAGCCTGATTGAGGAGGAGAGACTGCAGCCCTTTGCCGGCTACAAGGTGGCAAAAACAGAGCCCCGCTGGGAACGCCGTCGCTTTGATCTGCTTCTAGAACACAGGCGAACAGGGGCCAACCTTTATCTCGAGGTAAAAAGCTGCACCCTTTTTGAAGAAAAGGTTGCTATGTTTCCAGATGCGATCACCGCCCGGGGAGCGAGCCATCTGAAAAAACTTGATGAGCTTGCCACAAAAGGGATCAGAACAGGCGCCCTTTTTGTGATCATGAGCCCGCAGGCGGAATATTTTTTACCGGCTTACCATGTGGACGCATATTTCACCAGCACTTTCCTTAGCGTCCGCTCCGCCGTACAATTGGAAGCGGTGGCTCTTGGTTTTGACCGTGAATTTGTGACGGTGAAATCTGTCACGCCGGCCCGCATCCCCTTTGATTTTTTAGAAAAACTTCCGGAAGACAAGGGCGTTTACCTCCTCCTGGTATCATTGGAAAAAAAGACAACGATAACGGTAGGAAGCCTAGGTAAGATTGATTTTGAAAAAGGTTTCTACGTCTATGTCGGCTCTGCTCAGAACGGCCTTAGCCGGAGGATTGCTCGCCACCGGCGCAAGAAGAAAACTAAGAGATGGCATATCGATTATTTGACCGCCCTGGCAGAGACGATTACTCCGGTGCCGATTGTAACCATGGAAGATCTGGAATGTGAACTGTCGGCAAAAGTTGAAAATCTAGCGGTGTTTACTGTAAAGGGGTTCGGTTCTTCAGACTGCCGCTGCCCCGGTCACCTTCATTACTTTGCCGAAAACCCTCTTTCAAACCGCCCCTTTATCGCGTTGATTCAGTTCTACCGTTTGGGGCGTCTGGAACAAAAATTGAAAACACTCTCCTAGCAATCATGGCTCGCCAAAAGTCAGCCCGTCTACCCCTGCTTTATATAGATAGATTCCTACCGCCCCGTCTTCTACGCTCGGCCTCCTTCAGCAGTTTTTTTCGAAGCCGTATATTCAAAGGCGTGATCTCCACCAATTCATCGCCGTTGATAAATTCCAGCGCCTCCTCCAGTGAAAAAACCCGGTGCGGAGAGAGCTTGATCGCCTCGTCACTCCCGGCAGCGCGCATATTGGTCGCTTTCTTTGCCTTGCAGGGATTGACAACCATATCTTCGTGGCGGCTGTTCAGCCCGACGATCATCCCTTCATAGACATGTGTGCCGGGGGCCACAAACATCTCCGCCCGTTCACTAATATTGAATAAAGCGTAGGGTGTAGTCAGGCCTTCCTCCTGGGCAATGATCACCCCATTCGTTCTTTCGTTAATCTCGCCTTTATATTCTTCATAGGCATAAAAACGCCGCACCATGGTGCCCTCGCCCCGCGTCTGATTGATAAACTGGCTCCTAAACCCCAGAAGCCCCCGCGTGGGCGCGGTATAGACCAGCCGGGAACGCCCTCTCCTGCCGTCCATACTTTTCATGACTCCCTTGCGAAGATTGAGCTCGGAAATGACCCCGCCCGCATACTTTTCGGGCACCTCGATCACCACTTCTTCCACCGGTTCCGTTTTCTGACCCCGGGAATCCTTTTTCAAAATCACCTCCGGCTTGGAGACCGAAAGCTCATAGCCCTCTCTTCTCATGTTTTCAATCAAAATCGAGAGATGGAGCTCCCCGCGGCCCGAAACCTTGAACGCGTCGGTGGAATCAGTCGGTTCCACCAGCAGACCCACGTTGACCTCCAGTTCCTTTTCCAACCTCTCTTTTATATGCCGGGTCGTCACATACTTGCCCTCCCGGCCGGCAAAAGGGGAAGTGTTGACGATAAAATTCATACTCATGGTTGGCTCCTCGATCTTGATGGAGGGCATTTGTACCGGATGTGCCTCATCGCATACCGTGTCGCCGATAGTTATATCATCTATCCCCGATATAACACAGATATCGCCGCAGCAAACCTCCTTCTCCTCAGATCTCTTTAACCCCTTATAAACAAAGGCCTGGTTGACCTTATGGGTCCGGCTTTCTCCGTCGGGGGTTACCACCGCCACCGTCTGCCCGCCGCGGATAACCCCCTTTTCAATGCGGCCGATGCCCAGGCGTCCAACATAATCATCATATCCTAAAGAAGATATCTGAAACTGCAGCGGTTCGTCCGACCAATCCGGATATCCCTTAATCTGTTCAATAATCGTATCGAAAAGCGGTGCGATACTTAAACCATTCCGCCCGCAGGCGCTCTTTTTTATTTTGGCGCGGCTCGATTCGATTATAATATCCTTTACCTCCGCCGGGTCGCGCACCACAATTCCCTGCCGAGCGATGCCATATAAGATTTTAAAATCAAGCTGTTCATCCGAGGCGCCAAGATCCATGAATAGTTCATAGACCTCATCCACAACCTCTTCTATCCGCGCCTCCCTTTTATCAATTTTGTTGATTAAAAGGATCGGGACCAGACCCTGCTCCAGCGACTTGTGCAAAACAAAACGCGTCTGGGGCATCGGTCCTTCTGCGGAGTCTACCAGCAGGATTACCGTATCCACAGTCTTGATGATCCGCTCCACCTCGGAGGAGAAATCCGCGTGTCCGGGTGTGTCCACGATATTGATCTTGTAATCCCCGTGCATGACCGAGCAGTTCTTGGAATAGATGGTGATGCCCCGCTCCCTTTCCAGATCATTGGAGTCCATCACACAGTCTACCACCTGTTCGTTATCCCGGAAAACTCCGCTTTGGGAGAGAAAAGCGTCCACCAGGGTGGATTTTCCGGCATCCACATGAGCGATTACGGCAATATTTATTATCTTTATTCTGTCCATCAGTCACTTTTTCTTCTTTCTAGATTGAAAACCTTATTAGTTTATCACAAAAGGAAGGGCAACTCCACATGTTTTGGAAAAAATTCATTAGACATATTTCGACTTGCCGGCTTCATTTTCCAAAATCACCGGCGAATTTTTTAATTATCCCGCGGGCTTGCGAGCAACATATTTTGCTATGTTGTAAAATGGAAAAAGAATTGTTTTTTCAAGGATTGGACGGGCTTCCGATGGGATTTTTATTTGCTCTCTGCTCTACCCTGGCCTGGGGTATTGCCGATCTGTTTTACAAGAAGGGTTCTCACCACAAGGATAGATACAGTCATCTTAAAATAGTGATCATGGTCGGCTCTGTAATGGGGGCTCACGGCTTATGGTACATGCTGGCCAACCATATCAGTTTTTCGCCGTACCGGATCATATTTTACCTGCCGGTCTCGGGCTGCTATATCCTCTCCATGATCATCGGCTATATCGGGCTGCGCTACATCGAACTCTCCATCTCATCCCCGGTCCAGAACTCCTCCGGTGCGGTATCGGTCCTCCTGCTTTTTATCTTCTTCAATCAGGATCTGGGCAGCCTGGCCATACTGGCGATCATCATTATTTCGGCGGGGGTGTTCGGGATCGCTTATTTGGAGAACAGGAGGGCCGACCGGGAAATAAAGAAGATTAAAATAGATCCCCGCTACCGATTCAGCTTGCTGGCAATTACACTGCCTATTCTTTATTGTTTTATCGATGGTTTGGGCACTTTTGCCGACGGGATCTATCTCGATGAATTGAGACTGATCAGTGAAAATGACGCTCTGCTGGCCTTTGAATTTACCTTTTTCATCTGTGCCGCCCTGGCATTTTTATATCTCACCGCTGTTAAAAAACAAAAATTTAACATTATTAAAGAACGGGAAAAATTCTTTGCCGCTGTTTTTGAGACCACGGGCCAATTCTTTTATGTCTTCGCCATGTCGGGCAGTGCGATCATCACCGTGCCCGTGGTTTCAGCCTACAGTATCGTCTCAGTGCTGCTGGCCGCAGTATTTTTAAAAGAAAGGCTCACCAAATGGCAGTATTTGATCATTTTCCTGGTAATTGCCGGGATCGTGCTGCTGGGGATATCGGAGGAACTGTAAGCTTTTCCGACCAAACCCCGCCGGGCGGTTATCGGCAAATTCGGCCGGTGGCCGCCCGGCATCAGTTCTTAAAGCTGTGAATGGGAGCTGGAATACGTCCCCCGCGATTGATAAAATCCGCCGAACTGTATTTATTAACCGGCATGATGGGCGCGCGGCCGAGCAGGCCTCCAAATTCCACGCTATCCCCTACCGCCTTCCCGTAAACCGGGATTATCCGCACGGCGGTGGTTTTTTGGTTGATAACCCCAATCGCCGCTTCGTCGGCGATAATCGCCGAAATTGTCGTCGCCTCCGTATCTCCGGGGATGGCAATCATATCCAGGCCCACGGAGCAGACACTGGTCATAGCCTCCAGCTTATCGAAAGTCAAAGCCCCCCGTTTGACGGCCTCAATCATTCCCTCATCTTCACTGATCGGAATAAATGCCCCGCTTAATCCGCCAACCGATGAGGAGGCCATAATGCCGCCTTTTTTAACGGCATCGTTGAGCATGGCCAGGGCAGCTGTAGTTCCGTGGGCTCCACATGCCTCCAGCCCCATTTCTTCAATAATTCTGGCCACGCTGTCTCCTATTTCGGGGGTTGGCGCCAGGGAGAGATCCAAGATGCCGAAAGGAACATTTAGGCGTTTGGACACTTCATTTCCTACCAATTGGCCGGCTCGGGTAATTTTAAACGCTGTTTTTTTAATGCTTTCCGCTAGCTCATGCAGAGGTTCTCCCTTAACTTTTTCCAGAGCTTTTTTTACTGTTCCCGGGCCGCTGACCCCCACGTTGATCACCACTTCCGGCTCCCCAATGCCGTGCAGCGCGCCGGCCATAAATGGATTATCATCCACCGCATTGGCGAAAACCACCAGCTTGGCACAGCCCAGGGAATTGTGATCTTCGGTTAAGAGTGCGGTTTCCTTGATTATTTCTCCCATGAGTTTAACGGCATCCATGTTGATGCCCGCCTTGGTGTCGGCCACATTTACTGATGAACATACTCTTTCAGTCTCTTTTAGGGCCCGGGGAATGGAATCGATCAAAACTCTATCCCCTTTGGAAAAACCTTTATGAACCAAGGCCGAAAAGCCGCCGATAAAGTTAACCCCTACTTCCCCGGCTGCTTTATCCAGGGCAATAGCATATTCTAGATAATGATTTTCACCACCGGCGGCCGCAATTAAGGAAATCGGTGTAACGGCAATTCTTTTATTGATGATCGGAATGCCGAATTCATCTTCAATCTGATTTCCCACTTTAACAAGGTTCTCCGCCAGGGTGGTAATCTTATCATAAATTTTACGCCGTGATTTTTCCCCATCGGAATCGGTACAATCCAGGAGAGAAATCCCCATGGTAATCGTCCGGATATCGAGTTTTTCTTTTTCAATCATGCGGATGGTTTCTAAAACATTACTGCCAAGAACCACGATTATTACCCCCAGGGGCTAAATGCTATGCATATAGTTAAAGATTTCTTCCCTTTGAATTCTAATGGAGAGGCCCATTTTTTTCTCCAGACCCTCCAGCTGTTTTTTTAACTCGTTGAAATCACAGCTCAAATTATCCAGGTTGACCAACATCATCATGGTAAAATAATCCTGCAGGATGGTCTGGCTGATATCCTCTACATTAACATCGTTTTCCGCCAAAACCCTGGTCACGTTATAAATGATACCCACTTTGTCTTTACCAATTACGGTGATAATGGCTTTCATCTTGGACCCGTTGCCCGGAACCTGCGTTTAACAACGGTGGTTTCCCCCCTCTTGTTGATCTCACCTGGTATTTTATTATGTGCCTAAAAGTAAACCACATCTCTTACCAGGTCGCAACAACGTGGCCAAAGATAACGTTGGCCACCAAGGATTCTGCTGTAATTTTTAGCCATTTGCGCTATGCTTTTTGTTTATTCTACACATAACAACCTGGTCATCAATGTCTTTAGATATTATATCCGCATATGATTCCCTGTGTTTTTTTAACCAGGCGTGGGCATATGAACAAGTAGCCGAAGTTTTTAATCCATTTTGTTTTAAATACTCAGCGACAACCTCCATCATTTTTCCGGCTGTCCCCTGTCCTCTTAAAACCGGGTTAACATAGGTATGATCAATATCAACTTCTCCGTTCTCTTTAGCAACAAAGATCGTCTCCGCCATCAGTTCATTGTTTTCATCAACGCCGTATATGCGACCATTTTCATATTTCCAGTTCATAGCCGCCCTCCCTATTTTTTTTGCTGACACTGACACCAGGTGTCATGGGGACGGGGGCTCGACACCCAAACCCGGGTTTCAATAAAACATCAAACCTCTGTCCTTTTCACATTGTCGCTGGTTGTCGCTGGAACCGTCCCAGCGACATTTTACCAGCCTCGGTTGTAGTCCCGGAAGCAGTCGGCGCATACTGTTTGGCCGTTCTGCAGGTGCATTTTATGCTCCGGGGCTCTTTCGCCACAGAGCTCGCATTTAAGGGTGTTAAATATTCTGGCTTTTTCCGGCAGATCGTATTTCGGTTCAGAGAAGGAGAATATTTGATCTACCGGCGCATTCAACAGGTATTCCCGCCAATCGGAACGATCCATTTTGTCGCGATTTTCGGCTTTGAGATATACCCGCAATTTTTTGCCGCTTTTGCGATCAAAAAAAGAAAAGGCCTGTTTTCCCGTGTTGTGATAAAGCAGGTTCCCTTTGCCGATGGTACAGCTTAAAATTGCCTGCACCGCATCCACGCCACAGGCATCATTTTCGGTAATACAAACAATTTCCTCATCATCGGACACGCCGATCCCCAGCTTTTCCATTGCCGCTTCACAGGCTTTGAAGCCGATCGCCAAGCCGGGGCAGATGTGACCGTGAAAAGCCGCCGCCTTTTCCCAAAGCTGTCGATTCATTTGAATACCTCCTTCACCACATTTCCCTGGCCATAAAAGTATCCAGCGCAGAGGGTGGGCGGCCCAACAGCCAGGTCAGGAGTCCGCCGTTTCCCCGTAGCCCATACCGGGCATAATAATCAAACATTTTTCCCAGGCAGTCCACCCGGTACTCTCCCATTCCCGATTCCAGGGCCTGCCTCCGCCAGCTTGCGAGGGGTATCTGTTCCGCTCTCACCGGGCGGCCGGTTACTCTGGAAATTGTCTCCGCTATTTCAATCTGGGAGGGTGATTCGGGCCCGCAGAGCTCGTAAATCGCCCGGCCATGGCTCGGATTTTTGAGGACTGTGGCCGCCACTACGGCCACGTCTTCCAGATCCACCAGACTCAACCGTGTATTTAGGGGATATGGCACTCGGTAAACCCCTTCCTCGGCCACAGATTCCAGAACCCCCGGAATATTCTGCATATATGCCGCGGGCTGCAGTATGGTAAAATCAAGCCCGGACTCAAACAGCATTTCTTCCACCCGCATTTTTTGCCAGTGGTGGGGCATCTTTTCAGTCTGTGGATGCAGAACCGAGTGGTAGACAAACCGAGTCACGCCGGCCTTGCCGGCAGCCTCAATTCCGGTCCGGCCAATCGCTTTTTCCCGGGGATGAACATTGGGGCAAATATGGTAAATTGCCTGCACACCGGTAACAGCCTTCAGGTAGTCTGCAGGCGATTCCAGGTCGCCGGCCACCGTTTCCCCGGCTCCCTGGGATTTGACAACCCGGGCCTGGAGTTCGTTTTTCACCAAGGCCCGTACCGCCAGTCCGTGCCGTACCAGGGATCTGATAACCGCCTGTCCCGTTTTCCCCGCCGCCCCCGTTACCGAGACCAACGGTACGATTTTATTTGTTTCCTCCCGATTCAAGCCCCCCATCTCCTTCTGTTTAAAAACCTTTATCTGTCTAAAACCTTTATTTTCAGGGCTTATTCGTTTATTTCTATGGCTTCGGTGGGACATTCCTCGGCTGCTTCCCGGCAGCAATCTTCGATCTCGGGAGGAATTTCGTCCACCGCAACTATTGCCCGATCATCGCCAAGCTGAAACACTTCGGGGCAGAGATCAGCACACAGGCCACAAAAAATGCATTCTTCATTTATGCATATCTCCATCGCAAGACCTCCCAAAACTAGCTGCCATTAATATTGCCCCTAAAGTATGGGAGTATACCCGGCGGAAAAGCTATTTCCGGGAATAGCCGACGGAAAGGTTCAGCGCCCTGGCCGCAAAATAGTGCCCGCCAAAATACCCCAGCCATTCAGGTTGAATCTCAAACTCACCGTGTTCATTTAACAGGCCTTGGGAAACATGGACCTGTTCGATCTGGCTTATGAACATTTCGTGGCTTCCCAGGACAAGGGTTTTTTTGACCCGGCACTCCAGGTTAATCGGACACTCTTCAATAAGCGGGGCCTGTTTCAGGATCCCCTGAACCGCCGTCAAGTTGAGCTGCTCAAATTTGTCTATTTTTTTGCCGCTCACGGTTCCGCATCTGTCAGCCGCCAGCACCTGTTCCGCAGTGGGGATATTTATTACAAATTCCCCGGTCTCCTTGATAATCCGGTGGGAATGGCGCGAGGGCCTGATAGAAACGGAAACCAGGGGAGGGTTTGAATTGACCACCCCCACCCAGGCTAAAGTGGCAATATTTTTTTCACCTCCGACCCGGCCGCAGGAAATAAGGGCTGACGGGACCGGGCCAAGTAAAGTCGTCGGTGTAGAAAGCCTGCATTTAGACATTCCAGATGCCCCCTTGTATGGCTTGTTTGTAACATATTATATCATTCGGCAAATCAGGTACGGCGGCCGGCCCCTTTTAATCTTTCCCCCTTAACCGCCGATCGGTAATTGATCATCTCTATTCCAACTGTTTGTGGGTCGTTCCGGGAGAAACAAATTTTTGTCCCGCCGCGAAGACCCTTTGCAGGGCCTCTTGGTCGCGGTTTACGCTGCCCAGGCTATCGTGGCCACTGAAGCAAAGTGAATCAATCAACCGGAAATTTATTATCAAAAAGAACAGGCGGGCCAGCGATTCGGCAGCTTCAAATCGCATTTTATCTTCCCTGGCCCCTACACAGATGAAAAAAGCAGGACGCTTTTCACCTGCATCTATAAAGGGCCTGCGCAACCGGTATTTGGCCTGCCACCAGCATTGAAAGCGGTCTATGAATATTTTGGTCTGGGCCGACAGGCCGCCGAAATAGATCGGCGATGCCAAAACCAGGCCGGAACAGGTTTGCACCTTCCGGTATATTTCACGCATATCGTCTGAAATAACACAGATCCCGTCGGAGGCGCACCGATCACAGGCCTGGCAGGGGCGGATATTCAACCTATTCAGATAAACGGTTTCCACTTTCAGGCCTTTTCCCCGAACCCCGTTCAGAAAACAGCCAGTCAAAAGGTCGCAATTTCCTCCCCGGCGCGGGCTGCCGACCAGTGCCAGCACCTGGTTCAAAATTAATTCCCCCCTGATCAGGCCAGGAAACCGCCTATAATGGCCTCCTCCGCCTCTTCTCTAGTCAGACCGAGCGACATCAATTTTACCAACTGTTCCCCGGCAATTCTCCCGATAGCCGCCTCGTGAATCAGCTCTGCCAATGAACTTTCCGCCCGGATTTCGGGAATGGAGTGAACCGTGGCCCTATCCATGATGATGGAGTCGCATTCCACGTGTCCCTTACCGCGGTGATATGCGGTCAGCCTGAATTTGAAAATCTGTTGGGATGATTCCCGGGCCACCGAACGGGAAACAATGCGGGCCGCTGAGCCGTCACCCATCAATTTTATCTCAACCTCTGAACCGGCGGTCTGCGCTCCCCCGGTCAACAGGCGCTCATATATGTTTATCCGGCCGCCTTCCTCCACCGTCGCCTCGGTAACCCGGATCGTATCGTCTACTCCCCTAATCTGCAGCAACTCCAGCTCGGCCTGGGCATCTTTTTCGATCAACAGCACCGTTTTGGGATTGAGAATCCTTTTGCCGGTTCCCTCGCCCTCCCCGTAATGCTTTTCCGTATAGCGCAGCCTGGCGCCCGGCCTGACAAAAATACAGTGTATCCCGTCGTGCCGGGAGGCGTCTCCGCCGGGATTGTGTATGCCGCATCCCGCCACCAGGTTGATGTCGGCGCCCGCTCCGATCTCAATTGTATTATGAATTTCCTCCTTCAACCCGCTGAGGGTGAGTATGACCGGAATATGAATGGTTCCCTTTACCCCCGGCTTTGCCACCACGTCAATCCCGGCATTGTCTTTTTTGGGGATAATCTCGATCCCCGGCTCGGAGCGGCATTCAATACCCTTCCCGTCCTTGCGGATATTAAAAGCGCCTGGCGGGGCATCGTGAAGATCGGCGATTTCCTTCAACAGTTTTTTATCGAGGGCAGTCCACATGGTTTTCACCTTCAACAGGGCAATTCTTGCGGCAGGAACAGATCGCACTATCGGCAATTTGCGGCCAGATCAGGTCGCGCCCCCCCTGCAACTGAATTTCACCCCGGTCAATCAAGATAATCTCGTCCACCAGATTCATGATTTTTTCCTGGTGGGATATAATTACAGATATTTTATCTCTGTGGTGGCTGTCGGCAATCAGTTTCACCAGCCGATCAAAACTCCATAGATCGATCCCCGCTTCCGGCTCATCAAAAATGCGTATCCGGGGATCCCGGGCCAAAATGGTGGCAATTTCAATGCGCTTGGCTTCTCCGCCCGAAAGGCTGCCGTCAAGTTCCCTGTGCAAATATTCATCGGGGCAGAGGCCGATCTGCCGCAAGGGACGGCACCCCGGCAACGGCTTTCCACCGGAGGCGATTTCCAGCAGATCGGCCACCTTCAAACCTTTGAAATTTGGGGGGTTTTGAAAAGCATAGCCGAATCCCAGACGGGCCCTTTCGGTTACCGACAATCCAGTAATGTCTTTTCCCTCCAGCAGAATTCTACCGGAGGTAGGTATATTGATCCCCATCATGATCCGGGCCAGCGAACTCTTACCGCCGCCATTAGGTCCGGTCAGGGCATACATACGGCCAAATTTAAACTGTAAGTTTATATTTCTCAGTATTTCTGTTTTCCCGCTCCGGCCGTTTGCCGGGGCATAAAAGACATTATCCAATAAAAGCATACCCAACCCCCTGTTCATTACTTTTAAATAATGTTCCACTAAACACTTAAAGCTTATCGCAAACTCTAGCCTGTTTTCAAGTCTAATCCTCCAATTATATTCCACAAATACACTCCAACTCCTGTCGGATGCCGGGTCGGCTATCTCCGGGCAGATCGGTGGAAAGGTAGCGTATAAAATGATCTATTCAAACACTTGAAAAGTTAGTTAAAAGTGTTAATATTGTATCATCAAGGATTAATTTTAACTGATGAAAGGAGGGCGTTTTCTTTTCCTGACCCCTGTTCCAAAGAAAGATTTCGGGAAAGGGTGGTGGTACTGAGAAATGGGTGAGATGGAAGTTGTAATTCACATGACATGGGTAGACTGGTTGATCATCGTGGTTTATCTTGCCGGGATGCTGGCCATAGGCTTCTATTTTTCCCGCAGGTCAAAGAGCTTTGAGGATTATTTCCTGGCTTCCAAAGGAATAACCATGCCGCTTCTGATCGGCACGCTGGTCTCCACCTTCTATGGCCTGGATACCCTGTTTGGAACCTCTGAAATAGGGTTCATGGAAGGGGTGGCAGGCTTTTTTGCGTATGCTTTGCCTTATACCCTTATGTACCTGATCGTGGCATTCCTGGCTCCCAAATTCAGGGAATTTGAAAAGAACACTTTCTCGGATATTATCGGAGATCATTACGGCAATTTTGCCCGCACCATATCTGCCTGCTGTTCTTTCTTCTACTCTATCAACACCATGGAGATCATGGGCATGGGATTTATCTTTTCACTGATCTTTAAAATTCCCTTTACACTGGCCGTGGTAATCGCCACCGTTATCGTGGTGATATACACCTACAGCGGAGGGCTATGGGCGGTAGCTACCACCGATATGCTCCAGTTCGTAATCATGGCGGTTACCCTAGGAATCGCGCTGATCCTGGTCTGGACCGACGTGGGAGGATATGTGGGAATCCATACCGGGCTTACCGCATACCTGGGCGAAGATCCCTGGTACATGTTCCATCCCCTGGGGGGATACCTGTCCATGGGCATAATAATAGCCTACGCCTTGACCTCACTGTCCGTCCTTTGTGAGCCGGCTTTCCTGCAGCGTATTTTTGCTTCCAGGACTCCTCATGAGGCCCGCAACGCTTTGCTTATCGGCACCCCGATCTGGACTGCCTACGAAATTGCCTGCTGCATGCTGGGCATTGCCGCCGTGGCCGCAGTGGGACTGGGGATGATCGGTGAGCCCCACCCCAACGAAGCCTTGCTGGCCGTGGTCTGCAAGTACATACCGGCCGGTTTTACGGGGTTGTTTTTGGCAGGAGTCCTTGCAGCAGCAATGTCAACTGCCGATTCCTACTTCCTGGTAGGCTCGGGCAACCTGGTGTACGACCTTTATCGCCCGCTGTTTAAACCGGATCTCAGCGATGAAAAACTGATGAAGTATACAAAACGTGCGGTTTTGATCGCGGCGGCGGTTTCGCTGGGCCTGGCCTTTTATTTCCAAAGAATTATGGGGGTATGGGTTTTTCAGGCCAGCATAATTATCAATACCGTGCTGCTGCCTCTGTATGCTTGCGTTTTCCTGAAAAAAATGAAAAAAACCAAACTGGCGGGAGCTCTTTCCAGCGCGGTAGGATTTTTTGGCACCATTATCTATTACGTGCTGATTACAACGGTAGGCTATTTTTCCGAAGATTGGGGCACCTATGTAATGGAGGTCAATCTTTTTGGCCGGACTTTTGAACTCTGGCAGGAGTACGGCATCTTCCTGATCCCGCCTCTGGTGATCATCGCGTTCATCATTGGCCAGTTGCTGGGAAAGGAAACCGCAGGCACGGGCGCTCACACTAAGGAGGCGGTATAATGAACGGCTGGGATATTTTGGTCTGGATTTCCGGGGCCGTATTGATCCTGGGCCCGATCATCGTATTTTTCCTTTACCTGAATGAAATGATCCGCCGGATCAAGCATGACGATTTTACCTAATAAAAAGCCGAAGACAATCTACAACAAGAAAAACAAAAAAGAAAGTAAAACAGGCACAGCAACCGGGGTGGAAAATAGTACTAAACAGTTCATATTAATTGGGCTGCCTTGAAGGGCAGCCCAATTAATATGAAGCCGATAGTTCAGTCTGAAGAACTAGAAACTCTTGGTCTTTTTGGCCAGGTGTTCCAGCAGGTAGGGATTAAGGACCTTGATATAGGTGCCTTTCATCCCCAGAGAGCGGGATTCTATTACCCCGGCACTTTCAAATTTACGGAGAGCGTTGACAATCACCGAACGGGTGATCCCCAGTTGATCGGCGATCTTGCTGGCCACCAGAAGGCCTTCATCCCCGCCCAATTCCTCAAAGATGTGTTCCACCGCTTCCAGCTCCGAGTAAGACAAGGTGGCCACAGCCAGTTGAACCACAGCTTTGCCCCGGGCTTCTTCTTCTATTTTCTCCGCCTTGGAACGCAAAATTTCCATACCGACTACCGTAGCCGATACTTCCGCCAGAACCATGTCATCGGCATTGAATTGTTCATCAAATCGGGCCAGAATCAGGGTCCCCAAACGCTTGCCCCCGCCGATGATCGGGATCACCGTGGTTAGTTTGTTTGTAAAAAGACAGCTTTCAGATTTAATAAACGCACACTCATTGCTTTTCTGGCGCAAATTAACCCGCGGTTCTTCGCTCCTCAAAAGAAAATCATTGTAATCCTCGGGGAATTTGCTGTTTTGCAAGACGTGATCCACCATCAACCCGCATTCAAACTCGTCCACCAATCCGTAACCCAGGATTCCCCCCTGCCGGTCAGCAATATATATATTGGCATGGATCACGGTTTTTAGTATTTCGGCCACTTCTTTAAAATTCACATACTGGCCTGCAGTTTTTTGAAGTATTTTGTTAATACAACGGGTTTTCTCAAGAATCGGAGAGGTAATCATATCAACTGTCACCTGCTTTCCTTTGACTTTTTTAAAGAATATATTTACTTAAATCTTTATTTTTTACAATTTTAAGTAATTTATTCTGAACATACTGCTGATTTATTTCTATTTTCTGTTCTTTGAGTTCTGGGAGTTCAAAAGACAGATCCTCCAGGAGCTTTTCCATGATTGTATGCAGGCGTCTGGCGCCGATGTTCTCCATTTCCTGGTTTAGAATACAAGCTGTTTTAGCCAGTTCTTTTATCGCTTCATCGGTAAATTGTATTTTCACTCCTTCTGTTTCCAGCAATGCGGTATATTGTTTGATCAAGGCGTTGTGGGGCTCGGTTAAAATGCGTTCAAAATCCTCCTCTGTCAGGCTATTTAGCTCCACCCTTATTGGAAAACGCCCCTGTAATTCCGGTATTAAGTCCGAAGGCTTTGTCATGTGAAACGCACCGGCGGCAATGAATAAAATATGATCTGTCTTTACTGCTCCATGTTTTGTGACCACAGTAGACCCCTCTACTATTGGCAATATATCCCTTTGAACCCCTTCCCGCGACACATCGGGGCCGGAGCCGATACTGCCTTTGCCGGCAATTTTATCCAGCTCGTCAATAAATATTATTCCCAGTTGTTCGGCCCTCTGGATGGCTTCAGAGACCACCTGATCCATATCAATCAGCTTCTCCGCCTCTTCCTGCTTTAGAATCCGGCGGGCTTCTTGGACCGTAGTTTTCTGCTTTTTCTTGCGGGAGGGGATAATGTTACCCAAAAAATCCTGCAGGTTGATTCCCATCTCCTCCATCCCCTGCCCGGAATATATTTCCAGCATCTGCGGGCGGCGTTCTTCCACTTCGATCTCCACCACCCGATCTTCCAATTCTCCCCGGGAAAGGCGTTCACGGCATTCCTGCCGAGCCTGTTCAGCCTCTTTCAACCGTTCCAAAAATTTTTCTTCATGGGCCTCGCTTTCTTCGGCCGCCGGTGCAGCGGGAAACAAAAAACTAAGGGGGCTGCCGGTACGGCGGCGCTTTCTGGGAAGAGGCGCCAGAAGATCCAGCAAACACTCTTCAGCAAGTTCTGCCGCCCGTCCCTCCACGATCTTCATCCGTTCATTTTGAACCGACCGGATTGAAATCTCCAGAAGATCCCGCACCATCCCTTCCACATCGCGGCCCACATACCCTACTTCGGTAAATTTGGTCGCTTCCACCTTGATAAAGGGGGCATTTACCAGTCTGGCCAGGCGCCGGGCAATCTCTGTTTTTCCCACCCCCGTGGAACCGATCATCAATATATTCTTAGGAATTACCTCGTCCTGCATTTCCGGAGGCAGCTGCTTCCGCCGGTAACGGTTCCTCAGGGCAACCGCCACGCTTCGCTTTGCCTCATCCTGGCCGATGATATAATGATCCAACTCTTTTACAATTTGTCGTGGCGTTAATTTTTCAGCAGGCATTATTTCCCCAGCTTTCCCCATCACATTTTACAGCTCTTCCACCACAATCCGGTCATTGGTAAAAATGCATATTTCTGCGGCGATGCTCAGCGCCTGTTTTGCAATTTCCGCCGGTGAAAAATCGGTGTTCCTCACCAAGGCCTTCGCCGCCGCTACGGCATACGGTGCTCCGGAGCCTACCGCGGCAATATTGTCGTCGGGCTCAATGACCTCTCCTGTGCCCGAAATTATGAGCAATGATTCCTCATTTGCCGCCAACAAAAGGGCCTCCAGCCTCCGTAGAACCCGGTCCGTTCTCCATTCCTTGGCCAGTTCTACTGCCGCTCTCAATAGGTTGCCCTGGTAGCTGGCCAGGTTATCCTCAAATTTTTCACACAAGGTCAGAGCATCGGCTACCGAACCTGCGTACCCGGCGAGTATCTTGCCCTCATGCAGCCGCCGCACCTTCCGAGCGCCATGCTTGATCACCGTGCTATTCCCGAAAGTAACCTGTCCGTCCCCGGCAATTGCCACCCGGTTGCCTTTTTTTACAGCTACAATTGTTGTCCCCTGAAAGGAGTTCACTTGAAATCATCCTTATCCCAAATAAAGATTTTAGGCCCGCGGATGTGCAGACCGGTAAACCTCTCGCAGCCGCTCCTTGGTGAGATGAGTATAAATCTGGGTGGTGGAAATGCTGACATGTCCGAGCAGTTCCTGGACCACCCTGATATCGGCGCCCCTCTCCAGCAAATGGGTGGCAAATGAATGCCGCAGGGAATGGGGGGTGGTCCCTTCCGTGGAGGACACCTGGCGAATATATTTGGCAAACAGCAGCCTCACCCCCCGGTCGCTCAACGGGTTTCCCCAGCGGTTTAAAAAGAAAAAACCGTGGTCGCTTGCTTTGGGGGGCAATAACCGTGGTCTTACCCGGAAGAGATATTCATTTAAAAATTTCCCCGCTATCCTTCCGACAGGCAAAATGCGCTCTTTACTACCCTTGCCCATAACCTTGAGCAAACGTTCCTCATCCTGATATGAATGCATGTTCATCGCCACCAGCTCGCCCACCCTGATCCCGCAGGAATAAAGAAGTTCCAAAATTGTCCGGTCACGAAAACCGAGCAACGAGCCGCAATCAGGAGCCTCTAGCAAAGATTCTACCTGCTGGTAATATAGAAATTTGGGCAGTTTTCGTTCCTGACGGGGGGTCAGAACCTGTTCCCAGCGCCCTCCCCCGAGACAGCCCTCCCTTTGCAAATATCTTAAAAATGACCGCAAAGCAGATAATTTCCTGGCTATGGAACTCCGGCTGTATCCGGCCTGTTTCAACCACGCCAGATAATGCCGAACTTCTAGATGACCGACGTCAGAAGCACTGCTGTTGTGTAACCGCCACTGTTGAAATTGGCCAAGATCATTGCGGTAGGCCTGAATCGTCAGCAGGGAAGCATTTTTTTCCACTTCCAGAAAGAATAAATATTTTTCCAACTGCTGGTCCAATCGCATCCCCCGCAAATATTAGCATATTCAATTCTTTAATGCAATAGCTTAAACAATTCTTTTTTAAAGATTCCGCCTTTATTGCGAAATATCTTTTATTGTTGATTTTGTCTGCTCAGCAATTAGCCCTATCTTTTCTGGAGCAATTCACCCTCCTGAGCAGCGGAATATGTGCATTCCTTTTGGGAACAGCGTTTGATCGGTTTTTTGCGGGAACTGCCTTGCACCAACAGGCTCCCGCAGAGCGGGCACTTTTCAGGCAGTGGCTTATCCCATAATGCAAACCCGCACCGGGGATAATTGCTGCACCCATAAAATATCCGGCCTTTTTTACTGCGGCGTTCCACAAGCTGCCCTCCGTCCAGCGGACAACTGACTCCGATTTCGCGGCTTATATTCTTCGTGTACCTGCAGTCCGGGAACCCCGGACAGGCTAGAAACCGCCCAAACCTCCCGTGTTTATAGATCAATAATTTTCCGCATTGGGGACAGGCCTCCGTACTTTCTTCGGGCTCCAGCTCAACCTTTTCGATTTTTTGATCGGCAACACCCAACCGCTGTTCAAAAGACCGGTAAAAATCGGCCAGAACCTTCACCCTGTCCAGGTTGCCCTCCGCTATTTGATCCAGCCTTTTTTCCATCTCTGCCGTGAAACCGGTATCGATAACCTCCGGAAAATATTCTTTCATCAAATCGACCACTATTATACCCAACTCGGTGGGGGAAAAAACCTTTTTCTGCCTGATCACATACCCCCGGGTTTGGATGGTGGCGATGATCGGCGCATATGTGCTGGGACGTCCAATCCCTTTTTCCTCCAGCGCCTTGATCAACGAGGCTTCGTTGTAACGAGGGGGAGGCTGGGTAAAATGCTGCCGCGGCTGAAGCTCCAGCAGGTTTAGAATTTGCCCTTCGGCCAATGCCGGAAGTTCCCCGGGCTCATCCTTGTCGGTTTCCGGCAGTAATGCCAAGAATCCCGGGAAATTCAGCTTGCTGCCGGTAGCCTTAAAAATGTAGTCCCCGGCGGAAATACGAACGCTTACTTGGTCAAACCGGGCCTCCGCCATCTGGCTGGCCACAAAACGGTTCCAGATCAGCCGGTACAGGCGGAACTGATCACGGGTCAAATGCGGTTCAACGGTTGATGGTTCTCTGAAAACAGAGGTAGGCCTGATGGACTCGTGGGCCTCCTGGGCACCCTCCCGAGAACGATACCGGGGCACCCGGGAAGGAAGGTAGCTGTTGCCAAATTTATCCTCGATAAACTGACGGGCCTCCTCCTGAGCCTGGCTGGATACCCGCACCGAATCGGTCCTGATATAGGTCACCAGTCCGACCTGTTCCCCGGACCCCAGCTTGATCCCCTCATACAGCTGCTGGGCGATAAGCATAGTTTTCTGGCCGGTAAAACTCAGCTTGGAGGAGGCTTCCTGCTGGAGGCTGCTGGTAGTGAAGGGCGGCGAAGGGCGGCGTAGGCGGCGGCTTTTCCGGACCTGCTCCACCGTAAATTGAACCTCCCGCACCGCCTGGACAACCTCATCGGCCTCTTCTCCGCTCTTTAATTCTATCTTTTTCCCAAGATGCTCCGCCAACAGTGCTTTAAATGCCGATTCGGGCCCCTCTGCCGCAAGAAGCGCCTCCAGGGTCCAGTACTCCTCTTCTACAAAATTTTCTATCTCCTGTTCGCGATCACAGATAAAACGCACCGCTACCGACTGCACCCGGCCCGCACTGAGACCGCTGCGAATTTTACGCCACAACAAAGGACTTATCTGGTAACCTACCAGCCGGTCCAGTATCCGGCGGGCCTGCTGGGCATCCACCCGGTGTTGATCTATTGTCCGCGGGTTTTTAAATGCTTCCAACACCGCGGTTTTGGTGATCTCATTAAATTCCACCCGGCACGGTTCGCTTTGATCAATATTCAGCGCCTGGCCCAGGTGCCAGCAAATAGCTTCCCCCTCCCGATCAGGGTCGGCAGCCAGGTAAACCTTCCGGCTTTTCTTTTGAGCCTGTTTTAATTCTTTGAGAATGCTTCCTTTGCCCCGGATCAGGATATATTCCGGATCAAAATTTTGATCAATGTTGATCCCCAGCTTGCTTTTTGGAAGATCAATTAAATGCCCCATGGAGGCCTTAACTTGATAATTCCGCCCCAAAAATTTTCCGATAGTGCGGGCTTTGGATGGAGACTCAACTATCACCAAATAACTCATACAAAGATCCTCCTTGCACTGGCCAACTTCAGTTCCCTTCTGCGTGTTATATAATAACACAAACCGGGGTCTGTCTATACCCTGATAAAATATTTGCCCGGCAACTGCCGCAAAAAACCCTTCAGTTCCAGGTTCAACAGGCCGGCGGAAACGGTTTGCGCCGGCAAACCGCTGGATCGGATGATCTGATCAATATGTTCCGGCCGATAGGGGACCAGCTCCAGCAGGTCCTGTTCCGGTAGAGATAAATCCGGCTCTGTTTTTTCCTTCCGGGTTTCCCGGTTTACAGAGCTTACCGGCAGTTCGTCCAGTATATCCGCCACCGTTTCCACCAGTTTGGCCCCGTCTCTGATCAAGCGGTGACAACCGCGGCTGTACGGGCTGTCAATGTTTCCGGGCACGGCAAATACTTCCCGATTTTGCTCCAAGGCAAAGTTGGCGGTAATTAGCGCCCCACTCTTATCGGGGGCTTCCACCACCACCGTCCCCAAAGACAAGCCGCTGATGATCCGGTTTCGCTGCGGGAAATTCTGAGGCAACGGAGGCATATCGAGGGGAAACTCGGACATGATCATTCCAGAAGAAGCAATACGGTCCCTCAAATCCCGGTTCCGGAAAGGGTAGTCAATATTTAATCCACACCCCAGCACCGCAACCGTTCGCCCGCTTGCCTTGAGCGCCCCTCGGTGTGCCTGGGTGTCTATCCCCAGCGCCAGCCCGCTGACCACCACAATCCCCAAACCGGCAAGCTGTACTGCCAGCCGGGCGGCTATCTCCCGCCCGTAAGATGTGCACCGGCGGCTGCCCACTATCGCCACCGTCGGCTGATCGTCTGCCGGACCGCGGCCACAAATGTACAGCACCGGGGGAGGACGGCTGATGGTTTTTAACAGCGCCGGATACTCAGGGCTGTTCAATCCCCACACGCCATGGCCCATGTTTTGAAGACGAAGCCACTCTTTTTCCGGATCAATTAGGTTCCGTTCTCCGACCAGACCGGGCACAATATTCCGCAACGCTGGAATCTCGGCCCAACTCATCTCCGGCGCATTCCAGGCTGCCTTGGCGGATCCGAAGTAGTTCAATAACAATCCCATGCGCACCGGCCCCAGCAGCCGGATGCGGTTTAAAGCATTAAGATACTTGAGCTCTTCCATTTCAAAATCAAAGCCTGTGCTCCGGAAGGACAGTATAACCATTTCCCCCGCCGAGCACAAGCCGGGTATCCTCCCTGTGGTTTTTTCGGGTTCATCCCCACATTTTCAGTTATCGCAATACATAATCCGATCTTCCCAGGTGCGGATCTTGATAAAATCTTTTCCGATCCCCACCAGATAGGTCGGCAGCAGCGGTGTTTTCCCGTAACCATGGGGGGCATTGATAATATAGGTGGGTATGGCCAACCCGGAGGTATAACCCCGCAGGTATTCCATAATCTCCAGCCCATCCTCTACCTTGGTCCAAAAGTGGGCCGTGCCCCTGACCTTTTTGGCATGAAATATATAGTAGGGGCGAACCATAACCCTGAGCAGTTCCTGGTTCAGTTTCCTCATCACATATCGGTCATTGTTAATGCCTTTTAAAAGCACAGCCTGGTTGCCCAGGGCGACCCCGGTGCGAGCCAGTTTTAGGCAGGCTTCTTCGGCAGCGGGCGTGATTTCCAAAGGATGATTGAACTGGGTGTTAACATAGAGCGGAAGGTGGTGGGATAATATTTCGCATAATTCAGCGTCAATGCGTCCCGGCAGCGTCACCGGGGTGCGGGTGCCAAACCGTTTAATCTCCACGTGCGGTATTTGATCCAGCTGTTCCAGCAACCAGGCAATTTTTTTATTGCCCAGCATAAATGCGTCACCGCCGGTCAGGAGCACATCCCTGATCTCGCTGTTCTGTTTTACGTAATCCAAAGCCTGTTCCAGTTGATCCTGGGGGGTAGCATGGCTGATTTCCGTAATGTTGCGGCGCCTCTGGCAGTGACGGCAATACATGGCACATTCATTGGTAACATTGATGATCAGCCGGTCCGGGTAACGCCGGGTGACCGCCGGAGCGGGCGAGGTGTGCTTTTCATCCATAGGATCATCTTCGCCACAGGCACCGTTATATTCATTTATAACGGGAATAGCCTGTTTCCTGATCGGGTCGGCCCTGTTTTCCGGATCCATCAGGCTTAAATAATAAGGAGAGATCGTCCAACTGAAATGAGAGCCGACAAAATCAATTTCCTCAATTTCCTGTTCAGTCAAATTTATAAACTGCTGTAACTTCCCTGATGATTTGATCCGGTTCCTCAGTTGCCAGTGCCAATCTTGCCACTCGGCGTCGGTAGCTCCAAAATATGACTTGATTTTTTCCCGGCGCTTTATAATTTCAGACCAGCATTTGAAACCGGTGGGTATCTTATCCCGGGCTTGCTGGTAATCCGAGATCTTTTCCTTTAGCTGTTCAGCTCTTTGTAAAGAGACAAGATGTTTATCATCGCTGTTGGTTGTTTCACTCATAGTCGCTATTTCACCTCCTTGTGGCCACAAATATAGCGGACTTGAGACTTTTACAGTATATCACAACCGCCAAAACCCTAAAACAAAAAATTCAAATACAGCAATTTACACCTTGCTATATATTGCCAAAATCGCACCTGAGGTTGTCAATCAGGCGGGTACGGCCCACAAATGCCGCGGCCATCAGTAAAACACTATTTTCGATAATCTTGATTTCCTGCAGGGTTTCGGCATCTACCACGGCCACGTAATCGATCCGGACCAGAGGCTGCTGCTCGATCATTTGTTTTATTTTTTTTGCCAACTCCCGGCCGCGTCTTTCCCCCTGCAAGATCATGGCTTCCCCTTTTTTTAGGCTGCGGTAGAGTATGCGGGCAGCCACCCTTTCCGCAGGCCGGAGGTGCCTGTGGCGGGAACTGAGGGCCAATCCATCTTTCTCCCGCACAGTCGGGCCGACAACCACCTCCAGATCCAGATTGAGATCCCGCACCATTTTTTGGACTACCCGGGCCTGCTGGGCATCTTTTTGTCCGAAGTAGGCCCGATCCGGCCGCACCAGATTAAACAATTTGACTACGATGGTGGTCACTCCCCGAAAATGGCCGGGGCGGGTGAGGGCACAAAGGGTTTCCGTAAGCGGACCGGTTACTTCTACAAAAGTAGAATAACCCTTGGGGTAAAGTTGTTCCGCCCTCGGCATAAAAACCAGATCACAACCCGCCTGCCGCGCCATTTGCAGATCCCTCTTGGTATCCCGGGGGTAAACAGCGTAATCTTCGGTTGGCCCAAACTGCAGGGGGTTTACAAAAATGCTCAGCACCACATAATCATTGCTGCGGCGGGCTTCTTCCAACAACGACAGATGGCCGCGATGTAAAAAACCCATGGTGGGGACAAAACCGATCCTGTCTCCACGCAGTTTTATCTCCCTGGCCCGAGTAGCCATCAGGGCCGGATCTCGAATTACTTCCATAAGCTATCACCTCCCTGCAGGTCATGTGCTATATTAACTGATCAACTATCTCCTTTGGCATGTCGAAACTATGTTCCGCCGCGGGGAACTCCCCCCGCCGGACCTCTTCCAGATAGTCTTTGGCCCCATCCAGCATCAACTGGCGGGCCTGGGCATATTCCCGCACAAATTTGGGCCGGTATCCGCTATATAGGCCCATTACATCGTGAAAAACCAATACCTGGCCGTCACAGTGAGCGCCCGCTCCGATCCCTATGGTGGGAATGTCCAGCTTTTCAGTGATCATCCCGGCCAGTGACCAGGGAATACATTCCAATACTACCGCACAGGCTCCGGCCTCTTGCAGTATCACCGCATCCTCCATCAACCGGCGGGCGGAATCTAAATCTTTACCCTGAACTTTAAACCCGCCCAGCTGTGCCACCGACTGGGGGGTTAAACCCAGATGCCCCACCACCGGGATCCCCGCTCCAGTTATCCCTTGCACTGCTCCGGACACCTCTCGCCCCCCTTCAAGCTTAATCGCTTGCGCACCGGTCTCCCGAATGACCTGCCCAGCATTGACCATGGCCTGTTCCCGGTTTATTTCATAGGTCATGAAGGGAAGATCGATGATCACCATGGCCCGTTTGACCCCTCGGACTACCGCCCGCCCGTGGTGAATCATATCTGCCAGGGTTACCGCCCTGGTATCGGGATAGCCCAGAACCACCATTCCCAATGAATCGCCGACTAAAATAGTATCCGCGCCGGCCTCATCTACCAGTTCCGCAGTCGGGTAATCATAGGCGGTGAGCATGGTTATTTTTTCACCTTGGGATTTCATTTTTTTCAGAGTAAGGACAGTAACTTTTTTATTCATTTTTCCTCCTCCAGGTTAAAAATAGATATTGATCATACCTTGTTCATGGCTTGCCGGAAAATTTTCTGCAACTTTTGAAAACCATCGGGCTCCAGCGTCCCTTTTTCCCTGGCTACCTGTGCCGTATACCGGCCCAGCAGGCAGTAGAGTTCGGTTATTTCGGGGGCCATTTTTTCCAAACTCTGAAGATGAGCGGAGATGGTCGGACTGTCACCGCGATCGATGGGCCCGGTCAGGGCCTGTGGGGAACCTCTCTCTTTCAGACTGGCCAGGGTTCCCTCCAGTAAGGGCATCAGAGCCGGTAAAGCCTCCGCGCGGGGCACCCCTGCTTTTTGCGCCAATTGAAGGGCCAGATCAACAATGGACACGAAATAATTACAGGCCACACAGGCTGCGGCGTGATAGAGCGGTTTCAAGGTGGTTTTGATAAACAGCAGGTGTCCTTCCAGCGCCTCCACCAGGGCTTTCCCCACCGGCAGTGCCCCTTCATCTCCTTCCAGTGTAAAATAAGTACCGGCAATTTGGCTCACCCCGGCTTTCACCGCGGGGAAGGTTTGCAAAGGATGCAAAGACAACGCCATTGCCCCCTGCTCCCGGGCAGTTTTTAAAATTTCTGAGCTGCAGGCGCCGCTGGTATGCAGAACCACCTGCCCGGGGAGAATTCCCCCTTCCTCCGCCAGGCGGCGACAGGTTTCCTCAATAACTCGATCCGGGGTGGTAATAAACACTATTTCCGCCTCCGGTGTAAACCGGGAGGGCAATAGATCAAAACGGCAGCCCAATATTTCTGCGGCCCGCCGGGAAGATTTTTCCCTGCGGCAACAGGCCCCCACCACGGTGAACCCTTTTTCCCGAAGACACAGCGCCAGGCTGATCCCCACATTGCCTGCTCCCACTACCGCCAGTCTATTCATGGCTCCCCTCCATAATCGAAAAATAATTTAAAACACCTTCCTCAAGAAGCAGGAAGGTGCTGTTCTAAGGGCAAACTTTAATTGTACCCCTGTCCCGGTCTTCGCAAAGCTCCAAGCAGAGTTTAAAATCAACTGATAATTGATTCCAGGTAGGACGCCTAAAGCTGCCCTCCTGTAAACATTTAACTATAAACAGCCGAAGGGGTCAATATTTTTTTACACCTATCCCCGTTTTGTCTTAAATCCCGTACTGGTTTACCGGCCAGGGGTTTAGACAGAGTTTCTCCAACAGGTCCGCGGCCGCCTTCAGATCTCCCAGATCAACCATTTCCGAAGGGGTATGGACATAGCGGCAGGGAATGGAAATCGCTCCGGTGGGGACACCCTCCCGGCTGAGATGAATTGCTCCGGCGTCGGTCCCCCCCTGTTCCAGGACTTCCAGTTGGTAGGGGATATGATAGCGTTCGGCGGTTTCCACCATAAATTGGCGCACTGCGGGGTGGGTGATCACCGAGCTGTCCCGGACCTTGATCGCCGCCCCCTGGCCCAGTGCCACCGCCATTAGAGGTGACTTGGGGGTATCCCCCACGCGGGTGACATCTACCGCCAGGCCAAAATCCGGTTTCAAATGATAGGCGGCGGTACGGGCCCCCCGCAAACCCACTTCCTCCTGTACGGAAAAAACAAAGCATACCTCCTGCGGGATTTCCGGCGGCAGCCGGCGGATGGTTTCGATCAGTACCGCACAGCCGGCCCGGTCGTCCATAGCCTTGGCCAGGCAGCGCTCACCCAGGCTGACAAAAGGTTGGTCCGGAACCGCCAGATCACCGACCTGAATAGCCGCAGCCTGTTGTGTGGATCCCGTATCCAGGAATATTTTGGTCCAATCGAGTTCCTGCATATTTTTGATCTTTTCATGATAAACCGCTCCCACCAGGCCCTGTTTGAATTTAAGCCTTTGTCCTACCAACTGATGGGGAAGTATCCCTCCCGCCGGAGCCAGCCGGGCAAACCCCCGATCATCGATGTGAGTGACTACCGCCCCGATTTCGTCCATATGGGCCGAGACAACTACCCGGGGGGAAGGGCCTTTTCGGACCGCCACCAGATTTCCCAGGTTGTCGGTGTTAATTTGATCCACTTTTTCTCTGATGGTCTGTTCGATCAACAAAGCCACCCGGTTTTCTTCCCCCGAGGGCCCAAATGCCTCGGTAAGCAGTTTAAGCAATGCTTCCATGGTTACCTCCATTTAATGAAATATCTGGGACGGGAACCTTTCACCTTTCTCCCATTACGGCGGTTTATCCCGGTCCGGCCATAACGGATTTGCAGAAATATAGTTTTTATCTCAATCCAGTGCATTCAGCCAGGCCCTGATCAGGGCCGCCGTATATTTCAGATCACTTTCTTTCAACACACTGTGGGGGGTATGTATATAGCGGCAGGGAATTGAAACCACCGCGGCCCTGACCCCTCCCCGGGACAGGGCTATCGCTCCGGCATCGGTACCGCCGCCGGCAAATCGCCGGTGCTGAAAGGGAATACCGCACTGTTCGGCCACCGTGATCAGCTGCTGTCGGATTTGGCGGCAGGCCATGAATGAATGATCCATGAAACTGAGCGCCGGTCCTTGGCCCAGCGAGGTTACCGTAAAATCAGGCTCGGTACCCGGCGTATCTGCAGCCATGGTCCCCTCAACAATGATCGCCAGTTCCGGCTGCAGAGCGTAGGCGGCAGCCTTTGCTCCCCCTGAACCCACCTCCTCCTGAACGGTAAAGGCAACATCAAAGGAGAGTTCGCTCTCTTCAAGCAACAGCTCCAACAGCACTGCACAGCCGGCCCGATCATCAAAAGCCTTTCCCCGGAAACAGCCGCTGCCAAAAGGGATCATCACCGAATCAAAGCAGGCATAATCTCCGGGGCTGATATGTTTTAAAGCCTGTTCTTTATCTTTGGCCCCGATATCTATATACAGCTGTTCCAGCGCGATTGGTTTTTTACGTTCCTCCGGTTCCTGCAGATGAATGGCTTTGCAGCCGATTACCCCTGGAATCCGGTTGACGCCCACTTTTACCGCCTTGGAGGGCAAAATCCGCGGATCGAGGCCCCCCACCGGTTTGAATCTCAGCTGGCCTGTTTTTTCCACCGAGGTTACCATCAGTCCCACCTCATCCATGTGGGCCGCCAGCATCACTTTCGGCCCCTGACGCCGGCCCTGCCTGTGCACCAGCAGATTGCCCAGAGTATCGGTGCGAATAGCTAAAGAAAGACCGCCGGCGCCGCTCCTCAGAATATCTGCAATTGCCCGGCGGACCCCTCCTTCGTCTCCGGAAACCCCATGCAGGTTTGACAGGATCTCTAAATACATTTTAATCCCTCCACCAGGGCGCAATCTATATTGCGGGCAAAACAGGCCAACAGTCGCCCGGTAAAATGAAGATCATCGGTATGGAGCGTTTCCACGGTGGAATGCATGTACCGTAGGGGAATGGAAAGAAGGGCAGTGGGGATTCCTTCCCGGGAGATCTGAATTGCCCGGGAATCGGTAGAGGCCGGTCCGGAGACGGGCTCTATCTGGCAGGGAATCCGGTTCTCCTCAGCCAGTTCCCGCAACCGCCCCACCAGAGCCGGGTGAAAATTGGGGCCGATGCCTACCGTCGGTCCCCCACCCAATTCGAAGCCATCTTCCTCCTTGATGCCGGGCGACAGGCCGTGGGTTACATCCACCGCCACCGCCAGATCGGGAGAAAGGCCATAAGCAGCCGTGACCGCGCCCCGCAGCCCCACCTCTTCCTGAACGGTAGCCACAAAGTAAACGCGGCAAAAATGATAAACCTTTGCCAATTCCGCGGCACACCATATCATTGCCGCCACCCCGGAGCGGTTGTCCAGCGACTTGCCGGACAGGCAATTCCCGGCAGCCATGGTCAGCAGTGGCTGATCCAGAGAGATATAATCCCCTGTACGGACCTCCCGGCAGGCTTGCTCCTGGTCCATCCCTAAATCGATAAACAGGTCCTCGATTTTCAACTCTTTTTTTTGTTCCTGTTTTGTGAGCAGGTGCGGGGGTTGGGATCCGATAACACCCCTGCAACGGCTGCGCCCGTGAATTTCCACCGCCTGTCCGGGCAGGTTCCAAGGGTTAAGACCGCCAATGGCCGTAAAACGGACAAATCCCCGCTCTATTTGGGTCACCATGCCCCCTATTTCATCCATATGGGCGGCTATTAACAGAGATGGCGCTTTTTCCCCGCCGGCCCCTTCTTTAAACCCGATAAGATTTCCCAGTGAATCCCGGTGCAGGCTGGTCACATACGGCTCCAGGTAGCCCGCGGCCAGTTTGGCCGGTTCCTGTTCGTCTCCCGATACGCCCGCGGCTCCGGTAAGGGATTTTAGAATGGCGATCAGTTTATTTTTTTCCATACCATATCCCCCAATTTCACCGCTGCTTTAATCTTGCCGTCAGCTCGGCAGTCATATTGTAAATTCTTTCCGCCAGTTCCAGGGTCAGGGTGCCGGTGCCGCAACTGGGAGTGATCATAAACTGCCGGCTGAGCCTGTTTCCATTTACTCCCCTTTTAACCAGGGCATCCATCCCCCGTTGCAGGCGTTCCACAAGGGAATAACTTTCCTCCTGCCAGGCGGCGTCAGAGGTGGGCACAATGCCCCAGGCCAGCACGCCCCCCCGGTCCAGAAACAATCCCAGTTGCTCACTGTAGACCAGCATGGGGGAAAGATAATCATAAGCATCAAAGCTCAGCACATCCAGATCGAGATCCGTCACCAAAGACCAATCTATGCCCGCACAGCAATGAAGTCCGGTAAAGCCTCCGGCGGAACGGATCTGATCTATAACTATCTTTAGGCTGTCCCGGATCTCCTCCCGCCCCAGCCCCACGGTGATTGAGCTTCCATAATTACTGATCACCGGGTCGTCGATGAACACCATCACCGGTAGTCCCAGCGCCTTCAGCGCCCTTGTCTGCCACCCGGCCTGCCGGGCCAGCACATGGCTGGTAATTTCCCGCAGTGTGTCGCTGTAAAATGAAGGGCGGCCCTGGGTATCGGTTATCTGAAACCCGGCCGAGAGCGGTCCGCAGACCTGCCCTTTCAGACCTAAAACCTCCCCGGACAGCCCGGGCACCCGGCGCAAAAATTCATAAAAGCCGGCCGCAGAAGCTGCGGGAAAGGCAAAATTACTTTCCGCACCATCACCGCCGGAAAAATCCCCCAGCAAGAGTTCATAAAGTTCCAGCAGGTTCTGTTCCCACTGAGGCTGATCGGTACAAAAGGCCGCCTGATGTTCCCCCAGGGTGACTATACCCTTTTTCACCAGTATACCTAAAAATACAGTAACCAGACCCTCCGCCCGGTTGCGCTGCGGAAGCTGGGGCCAGTGGGGAATCCGCCCAAAACAATTAACCACCAGGTCTATGGCCCGATCCGGGCTGGTATGCGGTAAACTGCCGATTCCGGTGGCCAGACCGTAATACTGTTCCGGTAACATATTGTCCCCTTTCACCACACGGGTTATGATTCTGATTCTGCCCGCATCGTTTTTAACAAATTTTGAGCCGCCGCCAATTGCGAGGACCGGCACTGCAGACCGTATTCAAGGCTGTCCACCAGGGCCTCCCAGCTGGCCTGAATAATGTTCGGCGACACCCCCACTGTTCCCCAGGTTTTTTGATCATCTCGGGATTCAATCAGCACCCGCACTTTGGAGCCGGTACCGTCCTTGCCATCCAACACCCGTACTTTATAATCAATTAATTTGATTTTTTTGAGTTCCGGATAGATTTCCTCCAGCGCCTTTCGCAAAGCATTGTCCATAGCGTTTACCGGGCCGTTTCCCTCGGCGGCGGTATGGACCTGTCGCTCTCCCACCCTTACCTTGATGGTAGCCTCGGCATACAACTGCCCGCTTTCTCTTTTTTCTATGATTAATCTGAACCCTTCCAGGTGGAAAAAGGATCTGTAAGTATTCATGGCTTTCAAGATCAACAGTTCAAAGGAACCTTCAGCCCCTTCAAACTGGTACCCCTGGTGTTCCAGTTCCTTCAAACGGGTAAGTACCTCCCTGGTTTCCGGGTGATCCCTGAGCAGGGCGATATTGCCTTCCTTTGCTTTCAGGCTGACGCTGGTCCTGCCGGCCAGTTCGGAGATCAGAATGCGCCGGCGATTGCCCACATGCCCGGGAGCAGTGTGCTCATATGTATCCGGATTCTTGTTGACCGCATCCACATGAACTCCCCCCTTGTGGGAAAATGCATTACGCCCCACATAGGGCTGATTTTCCTGGGGAGCCATGTTGGCCAGCTCAGCCACAAAACGCGATAGCCCGGTTAGCCCGGACAACTGCTGTTCTGTCAGCAGATTCAAATCCATTTTTAGCTGCAAATTGGGAATAATTGTGCACAGGTTGGCATTTCCGCAGCGCTCACCGTAACCGTTGATCGTCCCCTGAATATGGGTAACCCCAGATTGGACGGCCATCAGGCTATTGGCCACCCCCATCCCACAATCATCATGGGCATGGATCCCCAAGGGAAGATCGATTGCTTGGCGAACGTCATCTATTATTTTTGACAGCTCCCAGGGCATCATTCCGCCGTTGGTATCACAGAGAACCACCGTGTCGGCGCCGCTCTGAGCTGCGGCCAGAATAGTCTGCAAGGCATAATCGGGATTATTCCGGTAACCGTCAAAAAAATGTTCGGCATCATAAATTACCTCCAGCCCCAGTGACTTGAGGTAGGACAGAGTATCCCGAATCATTTCCAGATTTTCTTCAAGAGTGGTGGAAAGAGCCCTCACCACATGAAAGTCCCAGCTTTTCCCAAAAATAGTGACCGCCGGAGTAGCCGCCTCCACCAGGCAGCGGATGTTTTGATCCGCATCGGCGGTTCCTCCCGGACGCCTGGTACTGCCAAATGCGCACAGCCGAGCGTTTTTAAGCTGAAGTTCCTCCCTGGCCCGACTGAAAAATTCCAGTTCCTTGGGATTGGAACCGGGCCAACCCCCTTCGATATAGGCAATACCGAGCTCGTCCAATTTTTCGGCAATCTTGAGCTTGTCCTTAACTGAAAACGAGATCCCTCTCCGCTGAGCACCATCACGTAAAGTAGTATCATAAATTCCGATCTTCACCTGGATTACCTCCCCCATCATGACGCTAAACATAAGGTATTATACTATATACGCGCGAAATGATTAAATTCAATTTAATTATTGCGCCGGAACCACAAACCGGCTAGATCAGATCCGGATCCATCAGCCGGTACGTATCCGAAGGAAGTTCCCGCAAAAAAGGCGAGGGATTAACCGTGGCCGCCCCCCACTGGCGCCGATCCTGCCGGTAGGTTAACAGGTACAAATAGCGGCGGGCTCTGGTCACCGCCACATAAAACAGGCGACGCTCCTCCTCGATCCGGGAATCATAGTCCATACGGGAGCTTGGAAACTGACCCTCATTGAGGCCGATGATAAATACCACGTCCCACTCCCGGCCTTTGGCGCTATGAATGGTGGAAAGAGTCAAATAGCCGCTGTCCGCCGAGGGAAGGGTCCCGTCGTTAAAAATGGAATCATCCAGAGTAACCGATTCCAAAAACTGTCCCAGAGATTCAAAGCGCTTGCTGTAATCCCCCAGCCGGGCGATTCCCTCTAGGCGCTCTTCAAATTGATCGGGATAATTTCTTTCAAGAATAGACTCATAGTTTTTTTGCAAAACTAGATCAATCATCTCCGGAACGGTTTGCCCGGGTACATTCAGGGCTAAAATGGCTTCCCTAAAATATTTCCAGGCGTCGAGCCCCCTGGAAGGAGCGATCTTACCCGCGGCCATCGCCGCCAGGCGATCCGGATACTGACCCCACTTTTTCCAGAGTGCCTCAAAAGTAGCCTCGCCTATCCCCGGCTGCAAGGTGATAATTCGGCGCCAGGATATTTCATCCCCGGGATTGTGTACCGCCTTCAGATAAGCCAGCACATCCTTGATATGGCTCTTTTGTAAAAACCTGATCCCGCCAAAAGTGCGGTAGCGAAGGCCCCGGTGTATAAGTCCGAATTCTACATCCGAGGCAAGAAATGAGCTCCGATATAAAACTGCCATCTCTTGGTAGGGCACCCCGCGGGAATGCAGATCGTTTATCAGGTAAATCACCAGGGAAGCCTCCTGGGAGGCATCCCAGGCCTGCGCCAGCACGGGTTTCTCACCGGAAGGGTTTAATGAATATAATTTTTTCCGGAGTTGCCCCCGGTTAAAGGAAATAGAACCATCGGCCAGGGTTACAATCTCGGGAGTGCTGCGGTAATTACGCTCCATTTTGATCACCCGGCACTGGGGGTACTTTTCCGGAAAGGAAACAATATTCCTGATCTCGGCCTGGCGAAAGGCATAAATTGATTGTGCATCATCCCCCACCACGCAGATGGAGTCGGCGCCCGCAAACTGATCCACCAGTTCGGCCTGCACCTTGTTCGTATCTTGAAATTCATCCACCATAAGGTGGCGGAAACGCTCCCGGTATCCCGCACGTACCTGCGGGTGGTCCCGGAACAGATCCCTCCAACAAATCAAAAGATCATCAAAATCCAGGCTGTTGCTCTCCTGCTTCCGGAGCAAATACATCTGGGACAGACGCTCTATCAGTTCGGTGTACTCCACCAGGCGAGGGTAATAGTCTGAAATCACGTCTTTGATGTCCGAATCCGAATTCCGGGATTGGCTGATTACCTTTTCCAAAAACCTGCGCTTGACAAGCAGGTTTCTTTCCTCCTCGCCAAGTTTGTAGGGCAAAGAGTTGATCAACAGCCGGAGCATCTTTGCACTGTCTTCATCATCCAATATGGTAAACCGGCTGGTCCTGCCCAGCAGCGAGGCATGGCGCCGCAAAATGCGGGCGCCTGTACTGTGAAAGGTGCCGGCCCAAAGGCCCTGCGGTAGGAAGCCGATCAATTTTTCCAGACGATCTCTCATTTCATCTGCCGCTTTATTAGTAAAGGTCAGCAGCAGCAACTGCTCCGGGGGCACTCCGCTCTTCAGCAAATGAGCCGCCCTGAACATCAAGGCCCTGGTCTTTCCGGAACCCGGGCCGGCCAGACCCAGGATCACCGGGGCGGTGAGAGTTACAAATTCATATTGGGCCTGGTTCAGATCCCGGGAAAGAAGATCCAACCAGCTCTGATCAACAAAAGTCATATCCCCTCCGATTCTACAGCGCCTGTCCACCAGCAATTGCCTCCTGTATACCGATTATTATCTGTACCCGTCGGCTTCATTCATTCTCGTTCGGGGGCGGCATTTCCTTTTTCCGGCTATCAATAGTACAATAAGCAGGCAGGGGATGTTTTTAATTACATCATCCGGTTCATTATTTCTGCTCTCGAAAACAAGCGGTACAGGGATGGGCACCCCCGCCTTTGCCCGTCTGCAACCTGGCGCGATTAATGAGAAGGAGGTATTGAACATGGCCAACGAGTACCAAACCGCACTGGAGAAAGCACGCCGCGAACTATCTCAAAAGAATACGGTGGACATGGCCCGTGCAAGCGGCGTGGCCTTGTCATTCTACCCGCCTTTATCCTGGAGGGAATTTACCGTTCCCTTTCTGGGCAGGGCCTACCAGATCACCTGGCCTTCGGGGGAGGTGTTCCTCTATTCAAACCGAAAACAAGCCGCGGAAGGGGTTGCTTTGATCTTGCTCCATTACCTGATAAAGTCCTCGGGCAAACCTCCGACCGGTAAGTGGATTCCTTTCAAATATCTGCAGGAAGGAAGCAACTATTATCCTGCCTTTTCAAAAAGGGCCCTGAAACCACTGTCAGACTTTTATAGCGCCCGAGAAAAACTGTTTGCCCCTCTGGTTCAGCAGCAGCTTCACGCCCGCCAGTGGAAAGAAAAAGGGACCCACCTGATAATGGCGCTTCCCAGACTTCCTATTTTAATCAAGCTGGGGAAAGACAACCGGGAAATTCCCAGCGGGGCGGATTTGATGTTTGATGAAACTGCCAATGAATATCTGTCTACCGAAGATCTGGCCTCACTGGGAGAAGCCCTGACCGGAAGACTGCTACTATGGGGTAGAAAGGCGCTGGAATAAAAGCATAGGGTCTAATACCGGTAACACTAAACCGGCGAACTTTGACAGATAACAACAAATATTTTGAATACGGCAGGTAATTTTTCCCTGATTGAAGAATTAAATAGGCAAACTATGGCTCACTTGGGGATTATATACCATGCTGGCAAAAGTTTATTCCTGTGCAATCCTGGGGATCGATGGCATTCCGCTGGAGGTGGAAGTTGATCTGGCAGGAGGATTGCCGGCCTTTGATCTGATCGGGCTGCCTGACCCTTCGGTGCGGGAGGCCAGAGAAAGAGTGCGTTCGGCGATCAGAAACAGCGGATTTGATTTCCCCCTGCGCCGAATTACCGTAAATCTGGCTCCGGCGGACATCAAAAAAGAAGGCACGGGTTTCGATCTGGCTATTGCCGCCGGAATACTGGCCGCTTCGGGGCAGATCCCCCGCAACGATCACCTTGGCAAGACTGTATTTGTAGGAGAACTGTCACTGGAAGGAACCCTGAGACCCGTTCCGGGAGCACTGGCCATTGCCGCTTCCATCTCCGAAAACCGGCAACTGAAAGACCATGTCATCTGCCTTCCGGAGATTAACAGCACCGAAGCGGCCTTGATTTCCGGAGTCACTGTAAAAGGGATCCGCACCCTGAAACAGCTGGTCAACTATTTAAGCGGTCAGATTGAACTGCCGTCGGTAAAACCCTGTCCGGAGCAACTGCTGAGTCCGCCTTCTTCGGATCTGGATTTCAGCGAAGTAAAAGGGCAGGAAGCAGCCAAGCGCGCCCTGGAAGTAGCCGCCGCAGGAAACCACAATATCCTTTTTTATGGCCCGCCGGGGAGCGGAAAAACCATGCTTGCCCGCAGATTGCCGACCATACTTCCCACCCCCGCACTGGATGAAATGCTCGAAATAACCAGAATTCACAGCGTGGCGGGACGCCTTTCTCCCCACCATCCCCTGCTGGCACAAAGGCCCTTCCGCACCCCTCACCACAGCGCATCTACTGCAGGGATCATTGGAGGGGGCAAGATACCCCGCCCGGGTGAAGTGAGTTTGGCTCACAGGGGAGTACTGTTTCTGGATGAACTGCCCGAATACAGCCGGGAGGTCCTGGAAGCTCTGCGCCAGCCCCTGGAAGACCGGGTGGTCACAGTCACCCGGGTCTCCGCAACTTTGACCTATCCCTGTGATTTTATTCTTGTTGGCTCCATGAATCCTTGTCCCTGTGGAAATTACGGGGACCCCGGGCTGGTATGCCGCTGCAGCCCTACCCTCATCCAACGTTACCGAGCACGGCTTTCCGGCCCCCTGCTCGATCGCATCGACATCCAAATAGAAGTACCCCGGGTTAAATATGAACATCTGGAAAAAAGCTCTTCGGCGGCGGAAGATTCCCAGGCCATCCGCTGCCGGGTGGAACAAGCCCGGCAGCGCCAGCGAAAGCGGTTCAGCAACCTAAAAATACTCACCAATTCACAAATGTCTCCCCGCCAAACCGCCGCTTTTTGCCCCTTGAGCGCCGAAGCACGGAACCTTCTTCGTCTTTCATACCAAAAGCTGGGGCTGTCTATGCGCGCCCATGACCGTTTTCTTAAAGTCGCGCGCACCATCGCCGATCTGGAAGGAACAGATACCATTGAAGTCAGGCACATGGCGGAAGCAATTCAGTACCGCAGCCAGGACCATTTCAACGAATAACTTGTCATTGGTTGTCATTGGGACGGTTCCAACGACAATTAAAAGAAGGTGAGATTATGCCTCGCTGCGCAAGAACCATTAGTAAAACCGGAATATACCACGTCATGATGCGCGGTAATAACGGGGAAAATATCTTCATTGATCATGAAGATAAAGAACGATCAACAAACGTAATCTATCAAAAGGCAAGTATTGACAGTGCCAAAATCTATGCCCATGCAATTATGGACAACCACCTGCACCTTATTGCTCATGAAATTGACAAACCGCTGTCATTGACCATCAAGAGGATGGGCGTCGCCTATGCTCAATTCTTTAATAAGAAATATAAAAAAAGAGGGCATGTCTTTCAGGATCGTTTTAAAAGCGAGCCCATTGAAAGTGACCGTTACCTCTTAGCAGCAATCTGCTATGTTCACCTTAATCCGGTAAAAGCCGGGATAGGAACCCTCGAAACATACCCTTGGAGCAGTTATCAACTTTATACCGGCGCAAACGTGACAAGTGAACACAAGGAGGTACTTTCTATGTTCTCTAATGACCCGGATAAAGCAATCCGTGCTTTCAGGGAACTCCACTCCAAAGAAAACCCCGATACCTTCATCGATTTGCCCCGGTTTAAATATGACACTCCTGAAAAGGTAGAAGTATTTATCCAACGATATTTGAAAAATAACGGTATCTCCAAAGCCAATCTAAAGGAAAGGGGTTGTAAAACAAACCGGGAGCAATTGGTACGGGAATTAAACAAAAACACGGATTTATCCTTAAGGGAAATTGCTGTTTTACTTGACATTGGCAGAGAAACAGCACGCAAAGCATCATTGTCATTAGAACCGTCCCGGTGACCCTGGTGACCGGGGTTTAGATTTTGATCCAGTTTTTTTCTATCCCTTTTGCCAGTATGAAGCCGGCTACAAAGGCTACCGCCGGGTTTGTGGCCAGTGACAGGGCCGCCACAAAAAATATCAGAAATATTTCACTTCGCGGTCCTGGAACAGGAGTTCCCTTTTTTTGTTCTTCGTCCACAGGAGCGCGGCCGTTCTCCTGTTTTTTCCCTTGTTTGATCTTTACTGCCGAGGCAAGATCCACTCCGCTGTAAAAAAGAAGACAGCCCAAGGCAGCTCTGGGGATCAGGGCAAATACCTTTGCACTGTCTCCGCCCAAAAAAAGGCCGAACAGCAGAAGCACCAGTCCGATCACAAAAGAAGTATTCCTCGTTCTGCCGCCAAACCGGTAATGAGCAGACACCCCGCCGCTGCCGTGACACATCATATAGCCGCCAAAAAAAGAAGCCAGCAGGTTGGCGCCCCCCATGGTCAGACACAGATTCCGATCCGTGACCCGTGCCGCCCGGCTGCCATAAAGTTCATGTGAAATAGCTGTGGTAACCAGAACCGCATTGGCCAGCGTCAAAGGCAGCTGCGGCAGAACCGCCAGAAAAAAACCCCGGTTAAAATCGGCCACCGCCGGCAGAGTGAGGCTGGGAAGGTGCAATCCGATAGAAACGGAAGGCAAAACGGTACCCGGGTGCAGCAGGAAATTCAAGATAATACCCACCAGTACCCCCACTATCGCCGCCGGAAAACGCCTGCTCTTCAGCAGTGGCAGCATGATTATCAATACGGCCCAGCCCAAAAAAGGATCTTCGGCGATCATCTTCACCCCCAATATGGCCAGCGACAGCCCCAATCCGGCTTGGATGCCGCCCACCACCCCGGAGGGTGTAACCCGGGCCAGGTAATCAATAAGACCGGTAAAACCAAATATCAGCAGCGCCGCCCCAATAATAAGGCCCGCAGCAGCTATCTCGCCCGGAGTGAGCCCATAGGCAAGCACGGCCGCCGAAGCTACTTTCATCGGCTGCACCGCCATGGGTATATGGTAAAACCAGCCGCAGAAGACGTAAAACAGGCCAAACCCGGTAAATATACTGGCCGGGTTGAAGCCGGCCACATTAATCGCTCCCAAGACATAGGGAAGAAAGGTGCCCAGATCTCCAATTGATCCGGAAAATTCTCCTAATACGTTAAGCTTTCCCCGATTTGTAGCCGGAACATTGCTCTCGAGTCCTTTCACTTTCAGATCACTCCTGTAAGTACTTTATACGGTACCCAATCTTATTCATCGCCGGCAGCCTTTTTCCCTTCCGCCGCTCTGGAGCAATCTTTCACCACCCGACCAAAAATTCCAACCCATCTTTGAGGTTGATCAGGATGATCCGGTTATAAAAAGATCCATCAACCGGTAGCCCTCCTCAACCACGACCCCGGAGCGGGCAGCTGCCTCTTCGGAAAAGGTTTGGCCCTGATTTTTAATTTTGGATTCGCCATTCCGGTAAATCAGGAACGGTACCGGATCCGAGGTATGGGTTCTCAGCGACAGCGGGGTGGCATGATCCGGCAAAAACATCAAGCTGTATTCTTCACCCCGTTGATCAAGCCCTTCTTTAAGCGCCTTGAGTACCTGTTGATCAATCAGCTCTATCGATTTTATTTTTTGTTTTACCAGGGCCTGGTGGCTGCATTCGTCGGGAGCCTCTATATGTATAAACACCAGATCTGTTCCCTGATCGAGGGCTGTCAATGCAGCCCCGGCTTTACCCGCATAATTGGTGTGAATATTTCCGGTGGCCCCTTCAACCCGGATTATTTCCATTCCCGCAAACAAGGCGATTCCTTTGATCAAATCTATAGCCGAGATTACCGCCCCTTTCAAGCCGTATTTGTCATAAAACAGCGGCAGATCCGGTTTGGTTCCTTCTCCCCAGATCCAGATGGAATTGGCCGGGTTCAAGCCCCTGTCAACCCTTTCCCGGTTTACCTCCCGGCCTTGCAGAAGGGGGTAGCTGTTTTTCATCAGGCTTGTTACTACCCGGCTGCCTTCACCGGAAGGCAGGTATGAAGAGATTTTTTTGTTTATGATGTCATGAGGCGGGATCAGCTTCCATCTCCCGGGGCCGCCCTCCCAGATCATCAGATGGCGGTAGCCGATTCCGGGATAAAACCTGATCTCTTCGCTACCCAGATGTTTGTTTACAACCGCGATAAGCCCTTTTGATTCCTCTGTAGAAATATCTCCGGCACAGTAGTCCAGAAGTTGTTTGTTTTCATACGGCTCATCTGCAGACAGGGTAACCAGATTACAGCGGAAAGAAATATCGGTTTCTTTCATCCCTATGCCCATGCTGGCGGCCTCAAAGGGGGAGCGACCGTGGTAATATTTGCGGGGATTGTAGCCCAGTACAGAAAGGTTGGCCGTATCGCTTCCCGGCAACATTCCCGCAGGGACGGTCTGGACCAGGCCAACCAGCCCCCGCTCGGCAAGATCACTTGCTACCGGCAAATCGGCGCTCTGAAGCGGGGTCAGGTGATTCAATTCTTCCACGGGATAATCCGCCATCCCGTCGCCCAAAACAATTACATATTTCATATGTTTTCTCCTGTTCTGTATGTATTGAACGCTAATTCAACACCTTTGGTGATCGGCGGATAAACACAATTCGCCCTGGGGCTATATAAAAAAAGGACATTTAAGGCCTCCCTCATACATTATAGATTATCTGACCGCAAGAAAAAAGATCCCCCGTGATGGCAATTCCCCGGCCCCAGGGTCTCCTCATGGTTCACCTCTGCCGG
>CAZPFS010000015.1:0-42489 GCA_964585925.1 uncultured Syntrophomonadaceae bacterium
TAGGCACCGTTAGAAGCAAGCTGAGCAGGACGATTAAGAAATTAAAGGCATATATGGAAGGATAACAAAATGCCGGGAGGGATGATAGAAATGAGAAAAAAAGATTTAGACCATATCAAAGTATCATCAAAACTTGATGATACGGTTAAAGCGGCGATTAACGAAGGATACCGGAAAAAACCCCAATCAAGGACTACCGAGAGACGTAAAAGGTACATCGCAGCGGCGGCGGCAATTTTAATAATTGGAACCACGGCCTTCGGCCTGGCCTTTCCGACCCAGGCCGCCGCGATTCCTGTTATCGGCAATGTGTTTGCTTACCTAAGCGAACATACCTGGGGTAATTATGCCGGGTACAAGGATTTTTCCCAGTCCCTGGAGATGGCGCGGGAAGATAAGGGGATTAAAATCACCCTAAATGATGCCATCTATGATGGCACTACCGTCATGGTCACCTATACGTTGGAAAGCGAAAAAGACTTGGGTGACGATATACTTATCCGTGATTTTCTTGATGCCAGGGGCTATTTCGGAGGCATGTCGGGGAGCAGCGGCATTTTCAGGGCCGCTCAAAACACCTATATCGGTTTTACCAGAATGACTTTGGATAAAGGCTACGATGAACTCGGGGTCAAATTGAAGTTTGATCGGATTACCAATTACAAAGGTGATCTTGACATCAGGGGCAAATGGGCTTTCCAGTTTACCATCAAGAAAACTGACACCGATATTTTAATGGTAAACAAAGGCGTAACCAAAGATGGAATCAGGGTCAATGTGGATCAGATTACTTTCACGCCCATGTCTACCATTATCCACTACAGCCAACAGGCCCCGGACGGGGTGCTGGAGGGATATTTCGATGCCTATACTGAGTTGATAAGGATTGAGGATGATTTAGGTCATATCTATGGCGGTGAAGGTAATGGCGGCGGCGGAACAAAAAATTTGATGAGGTTTTCTTACACCTCTGAAAAACTGCATGAAGACGCCAGGCAGCTAATCATTACCCCCCGGATTGAGCTGAATGTGATCGGAGAGGATGAACACCGGATCATCGGCCACTCGATCCTGGAGAGTGATGAAAAAGATGTGCTGGATTACCTCAGGGAAAAAGGCACCCTGCCCAAGGCGGTGATTTTGGAAGACATTGTAATTGATTTAAGGTAAATCTGTTTCGGCAGCCCGCACCGGCCGGCTGCCGAAAGGAGGGAACCCGGGGGAGCCGCTTGTCCCCGCCGGTTCCCTCCTTATTAGTTAAACCGGAAACCGGGAGCGGTTGGAACGGTTGTCATACCGCAAATTCATCATATAATCTGCCGTCTTTTTGATACAATTTAAAGGTAGCCGGGCAGTACAAAGGTGGGCTGCCCCGCCGGCCTAAGAAAACCCATAGTGCTGCCGCCAATCCCGCCACAGTAGGGCCGATATATGACAAAGGGCAGCCAAGGATAGTTCGCGGGAGAGCCTATCCGCTACCCGTGCGCCTTCGATTCTCTCTGGAGCAATAGAGTAGAGTATTCAGACATTATGTTGTTTTTGTAGGTAAGTGACGACGTTTCATTTAAGGCACACCCTTACAAATTTAGCAATTCTAAAAATTCCTTTTCCTTTACAATTTCAATGGCGTAACCCTGTTTAATCAGTTCGTACGCCCTTTTTTCTTTCCGGCTGATTCCCCCCGAGCCTACCAGCGCCTTGTCCTGGATGCCGACGACGACGATGTCGGTCTTTCTGGAGACATTACCCTTAACGATCCCGCCCAGATTGACCACATTTTGCATTGCCGTTCTCCGATCCATGCCCTGAAGGTCGCCGGTAAAAACAACATTTTTGCCGTAAAAGGGGTGGGATTCATCAAACGTTTCGACGGTGGCGGCCATTTCGGAAATGGCTATTTTTTGAAATCTGCGGTAGAGTGGCCTAAAGTATTTTTGGGGTTTCAACCTGGTGAAACTCTGCGTCAAGGGACTGCCATAGGTCTGGCAAAAGGAATGAAAGGTTTCGCTCCTAGTTTTTTTTACACTTTCAATAACTATCTGGGCACATGTTTTTGCGTCAGACAAAGCATTGTGATGATCACCCATGGGTATGCCAAAATAACAGGCCCTGTCTTTGAGTGAAGCGCCAATCCCTTCCTCAGCACAGACGCAATCAGATATTTGAATGCTGCAAAGATAGTTGAAGGGGGGGGGTTCCAGCCCATGCTCAATCAGGCAACGCTTCAAGACCGACATGTCGAAACGGACATTATGAGCAACAATGATATTATTACCAAAAAACCGCTGAGCCTCTTTCCATATTTCAGGGAAGAAAGGCGCATCCATCACTGATTCTGGTGTGATGCCGTGGATTTTAATATTGGCTCCACTAAAATGCAGAGATGCCGGCTTTATTAAAAAATATGCGGTATCAACAATTTCCAATTTTTTTACTGCCGCCAGCCCCAGGGAGCAGGCACTGTTTAAATTGTCATTTGCAGTTTCAAAGTCAAGTGCCACAAAATCATATGATGGCATTAAATAGTCACCACCAATCGCAAGGCAGTCGGTTCCTGAACAGTGTTAAACAGTGTTAACTGGTAGAGTGGGTGATTTGACAGTTCGGAGTAGTGGATTGCGCTCTTTAACCAAGTATAGCGATATACGGCCATGGGTGTCAATGGGATGTCTATGGTTCAGGGCGGTGGAATATCCTGCCCAGGTTCAACTCCAGCCCCGGAAATGCGGGGTGGGTGAATTGATCCTCCGGGCCCCCGGCCGCAGCCAGGGTATAATAGCCTTCTTTGAGCATGAAAGCCTCAAGGGTGTTGTCCTCGGGATCGGCGAGCCAGTAGTGGGCAATCCCTGCTTTGCGGTAAATTTCCCTCTTCTGCAGGCGGTCCTTGCGGCGGTTTGCCGGCGACATGATCTCGATCACCAGATCACAGGGGCCGTCAATACGAGACTCCTGGATGATTCCCCGGCGGGTGCCTGAGACAAAGAGTATGTCCGGCTGCAGGACATTGGCAGCGGTGAGGGTAACGTCCAGGGGGGCGAAGAAGAGTTCTCCCTCCGGATCATAATGTTCAAAGTAGCATTTCAGTTGCCATCCCAGCTCCCGCAATACCCGCTGATGTTGGGTCGAGGGGGAAGGCTCCTTGACCAGGTCACCCTCCAGGATTTCAAAACGGTAGCCTGGTTCCTCCGGAATCAGCAGGTAATCCTCATAAGTATAACCGCCCTGCCTTAAGTATTCCGGGCGATCCTCTTTAACGGCAATGCCCTTGCCGGCGAGGGCGGCCAGTACCGCCCTTTTTTCGTAACGGTACTGCTTTTCGCCCAGCTCGACAAAGGGGATCCTTTTTTGCCTGGTGTAGCGCCAGATGGTTTCCACCGATAAGCTTAAAATTTCCGCCACTTCATGGGCTGTGAGCAGTTTTTCCATACGGTCACCTCCCTGAAGATCATATAATCGATCATAGCTATTGTCAAGTAAAAACAAGTGTGCTCGGTGCCGGCTATTCAACACAGCGGAACCATTTCAACGGCTAGAAGATGCCATTTGAATACAGCCTAGATTTTACCGCACTAGGGCGACGGTATATATGCAAAGCATTTTGACAAACAAGCAGGCTATATATATGGTTTCTTAAAGTGTTAGCGGCGGGGTGGCAAATAGTTGTTGATAAAATAAGGCTGACACGGTAAATCGAACATAGTCATACTGTTAGAAAATAATTATTATATAAGGAAGGGTGTTCCAGCTAGGGCCTAATTAAAGCTGCTTTGGGGGCGACGGGTGGTACACTGGCTGACCAATGGAAGGAGTTTTTTTATTGCGAGTCCACGCCAAAAGAGATTTTGGTCACAAAGGGAGAAAAGTGCATCACCAGGCGTTCCGCCAATGTGAAGGGGAATGGCAATATTATCTCCAATAGTTCGGGGATCGCCGTAGCCGATGGGCAATGCATGATGATCGTGGAGCAGGGGGAGGTGGTAGAAAAGGCCGATCAACAGCTAGTGGAGATGATGAAGTTGCTGATCGGGGAGGTAGAACCGGATTGATAAACTCATCCGACAATTGAATATAGATATTAATTTAGTGAAATAAGCAGCACTGGGTCAATTTGTATTTTAGATTGTACTGTCCGGCCCAGGATATGATAGAATATTGCCATACTTATTCTTAAGGTTAAACCAAACCATAGTAAACGACGGCAGTTCAACAGATTGAAAAGGGGAGAAGGCATGGGTTACCGGCTAATTTTACGGATAATGACTGGGGTAGTGGTTTTCTGGCTGTTGCTTAATGTGTTGGTTTTAAGGGAAACGAATTACCCGGTATTAAAACCCGTGCTAGGTTACATTTTCATTTTGATCATCGTAGTTTTATTTGTCCTGCTTTATCTGAATCGCTACCGGCCGGAGTAAGGAAATTTACACTATCGGTAAATGCAGTGGCAACATTCCTTGCTGCACCTTCAAATAATTTCCTTGAACTATGCGCCGCTGACGGTGATGACAATAGGGCGTTTTTTGCGCGGGCCGTCAAATTCGCAGAAAAAGACATTTTGCCAGGTGGATAGGCCCAGTTTGCCGTTGATTAGGGGGATGGTTTCACTGGGGCCGATCAGCCCCGCTTTCAGGTGTGCATCGGCGTTACCATCCTGCCGATCATGTTCCCAGCCGCCGCGGGGGATCAACCGGCGCAGCAGAGTCACCACATCGGTCTGAACGCTTTCGTCCCAGTTTTCCTGGATCATGATCGCCGCTGTGGCCCCCTGGGCATAGATCGAAACCAGCCCATTTTCGATGCCGCTTTTTTCCACCTCCGCCCGCACCTGCTCTGTGATATCATAAAGGGCCTCCCGGGTTGTGGTTTCCAGTTCAATAGTGCTCTGTCTTACCTGCATGTTTTTTTTCACCCCTTTGCCGGCGTGCTGTCCATCGAAATCAGGATCAATCCCTGTTCTCCCCATTTCTCCCAGCGTAATGGATCCCTGAAGCTGTCTTGAGAATCCCGTCCATTCGGGGGAAGCAGAGTGCTATTCTTAACCCCCCTGTTGTATTTTCAGCCGTGATCAGGCCGTGATGCTTTTCAATAATAGTCCGGGCGATGGCCAGTCCTAGGCCGACTCCGCCATCGGGGCGAAGCCGGGAGATGCGGTGGAATCGCTGAAATAATCCAAGCAATTCTTTTTCCGGGATTCCTCCGCCGTCATCCTCGATGGTGACGATAATCGAATGCTCCATGGTTTCAATGCCGGCCCGGATTTGACCCCCCAGGGGGGTGTGTTCGCAGGAATTTTTAAGGATGTTCTGAAGAGCTTCACCAATCCAATGGGCATCGCAGTGCATGGCGGCGCAGCCGGTAAGCTGGAATGTTTTATGCGGATAAAGGGGTTGCAGTTCGTTCCAGACCTGCATAATCAGGGCAGAAAGATCATGGGTTTCAAAGTACATCTCGTAGGTGTCGGCGCGCAGTTTTTCCAGCCTCAGCAGGGATTTAATCAGTTGTTCCATCCGCTCAATCAGGATCAACTGCTTGGCTGCATATTCACTGGGAAAATTGGTTTCTTTTTTGCTGGAAAATCCCAATTCCTTACGTGCGGGGGATGCCAAGGGTACCTCTCCCCTTTGGCAGAAGTCCCACCGGCTCGCAAGTTCTTCTTTCTTAGGTATGACAGGCGCTCTCTCGCCCAGTTGTGGATCGGTATCGGGCAAACACTCATCTCTATGTGTGACAGGTACCCAGTCCCCTTGGCATGCCGCCTCTTCCATCTCGCAGTAAAGTTTCAGGGCCGCCAGCGGGGTTTTCAATTGGTGGGAGACATCGGCAATAAATTCGGCGTTTTTTACTGATTCCCGCTGCGCCTTTTCCCGCTCCAACAACAGCCGGCTTTCCAACTCCACTACGGCATTTTCAAAGAGCGCGAAATTGTCATCATCCACGCTGAAGCGGGGGGAATCAATCCGGCCTTCCAGAAAATCGATCAGTTGGTCGTGCAGCGCCGCTATCTTACTCCTCTCCCGCCTGGCTTTGATCAGGCAAAGCACCACTGAGGCCAAGGCGGTGATCAACACGGCCAGGCCAATCCAACGGGCGCTCCCTGTTTCGTAACAGGCCAGATATATCCCCAGGGCGGCGGCTGCTACCGACAGCATAGTCACGGCGCTATGTATGCCCATTCTAATTTCCCCCAATTACCCTTCAGGCGGAGCATATTTCACTTCCAGGCCGGTATCCGATTCGGTGGACACTCTGTCCACCCGCAAGGCATGTCGGTTTTTCGGGGGCAGAGTCGCCTGCCCCTATGTTCAATCGACCCAGCGGTAACCCACCCCCCGCACGGTATGGATAAAACCACTGCCAATCTTTTCGCGCAAGCGGCTGATATGCACAGAAAGGGTGTTGTCATCTATATAAAGCTCCTCGCTATCCCATATGGCCTGCAGCAAGAGGGTGCGGGTGACTACCTGGCCGGCGTGGCGAACCAGGGTAGAAAGGAGCTGAAATTCGGTGGGGGTGAGAAAGACCTCCCGGTTATTTAGAAGCACGCTCATGGCCTGAAGATCGATGGTTAAGCCGTTATTTTCATAGATCCCCGCCTCGGGCTTTTCCCTTCTAAGCAGGGCCCGGATACGCGAGAGAAGCTCCCCCAGGCGGAAGGGTTTGGTCACATAGTCGTCGCCGCCGGCGTCGAGCCCCCGCACGATCTGCACCTCCTCATCCCTGGCGGTGAGAAAGAGGATCGGCGTATTCATGCTGCTGCTTCGCCAGGCGCTGCAGAGATCAAGGCCGCTGCCGTCGGGGAGCATGATATCCAAAATGATTAGGCGGTAGCTGTTTGTGGCGGCCAGCAGGCGTGCCTCCCGGCAGGTTCCCGCGCAATCAACGCTATATCCCTCCCGCTGCAGCATTTCGCAAAGGCCGTCTCGTAGGAAAATATCATCTTCTACCACCAGCAGCTTGGTCTTCATAGTTTTACCCCCTGTCCGGGGAAAAGTAATCGGTGGGCTCGCCCGCCATCTTCAGGGGCGCCGCATCCGAATTTCGGGCGCCTGATTGTACGCGCCCTGGGAGAGATCCGAGTCTCCTGTCAAATTCACTTTAAGTATAGCATAATGGGTTCTGAGGGGCGGCGCGTCCGGTCCTTAAATTGATTGCTTGGCGTAACCGGGGTGGAGTTTTCCGGTGTATATAGGTGAAGGCCTTCAAATGTCTTGATGCCGAGGTGCTGGTTTGAAAGATGGGGAAATCATGGAGCTGTTCCGGCGGCGCTCAGAAGAGGCGCTGGCGCTGACCGAACGAAAGTATTTCAGATACTGTTACTCTATAGCCTACGCTATATTGCGGAATCACGAGGACGCCCGGGAATGCGTCAACGATACCCTGAACAGAGCCTGGCAGGCCATCCCGCCCGCCCGGCCGGCCACGCTGCGCACTTACCTGGGGAAGATCACCCGCAACCTGGCCTTGAACGCCCTGGAAAAGATGAGTGCGGACAAGCGCGGCGGCGGGGAGGTTGCCCTGGCCATTTCCGAACTGGAGGAGTGCCTGCCAAGCAGCAGGGCGGAGGGCGATCAATTAATCGAACGGGAAGCGATTACCCAAGTGATCAACCGTTTTCTGGGCCGGCTCAATCTGCAGCAGCGCCGGGTTTTTGTCCGGCGCTACTGGTACGCCGGCAGCCTGAAAGAAATCGCCGCCGATTATGCGCTGAGCGTAGGCCAGGTCAAATCCATGCTCTTCAGGCTGCGCAGGAAATTAAAAACTGAACTGGAGAAAGAAGGTATTTCATTATGACCGGCAGGGATCTGATGATGGCAATTGGCGAAATAGACGACCGGTTTATTGATGAGGCCGGGCCTGCTCAAGATCTTTCCAGAAAAAATTTACCGGCTAGCCTGTCTTTCCGCGGCTTAAGCCCGGTGCTGACTGCCCTGTGTTTGATCATGGCCATCGCCGCCATTGCCCTGTTTGTAGATAATCAGTGGTTTGAGGCAGGAGGAGATGGCTTTGGTTTAGAAACCGGCCCGGAGCAAAGTAGCGCTATTTACCGCGATCTGGATATATCGCGGATCATTTACGGGTCCGTTGAAGCAAAGGTGCCGGCCGAGTTTTGGTTTGAGATCAGGCTTGCCGGGGCCCAGTTAAACAAAACCGGATTTTTAGCGAAATGGGATGAACAGGCGAAGTTTGGCCAAGCAGATATCGAGACTCGGCTGGGGATAGTAGTAAAAGAACCCGCCCTGCCCGCGGGGGACTATACAACCGCCGGGAGTGTTTTAAGGGATGTCCGAACCGATCAGGTAATTGCTTACCGGATTGATTACATCTATTTCGATCCGGTAACTTTGGATTTTCTAAACAGCTTTCGCCTGTTTTATTTTGATGCAAGGTCTTTTGACCCGGACAGAATAACTGCCACGCAAATCGTAACGCTTCAAAACGGCGAGCCCCGGATAGATGAACTTACTCCGCCGACCGAGGCCTATGGCAAGGTGCCCCATGTAAGAAGTCTGCTGTTTCTCACCAACGGGGCCGGCGTTGCCATTGAAGCACAGGCGAATTTTGTGGCCGCCGGCAAGGCCATTGATCAGCAGAAGACCCTGGAACTCTATAAACAGACCGATCGACAGCTGGTGGGGATGATGAGATCGCTGATTGATTAGCCTTGGTTGATTGCTGAAATTGGGAGGGGCCGACCAGGTCGTCGGCCCTGTTTTTATCCGTTTGCCGATGAAAAAACAACCTCAACAGTTAAGATGACCAATGACGCTGATCACCAAAACCAGAATCAAATCAGGTTCACAAAAAGTATATTGACACGCATAGTAATATGTGATACATTGCTATCTGGAAGCGACGGTGAGGTGATTTTATTGGCTGAATCCGCAGTAAACAGCGATCTGGTGCGGGGGAGCATCGACACCATCATCCTGTGTGTGTTGCTGGAGGGAGACAATTACGGCTACCAGATCATCAAGGAGATTTATTTGAAAAGCGGCCAGGAATTTGAACTGAAGGAGCCCACTCTTTATTCCGCGCTGCGCCGTCTAGAAACCCAAGGAGCTCTGGAATCTTACTGGGGCGGAGAGAGCCAGGGGGGGCGCAGAAAATATTACCGGGTCACAGAAATAGGCCGGACTCAATTTGTTAAAAACCTGGAGGCCTGGCGGGCGGCGCGGGATTTGATCGATCGCCTGATCAGGCAGCCGGAGGAGGAAATCTAATGGATGATTCGATGAAAAAGGATGACCTGGAAAGATACGTGGAGCGGCTTTTTGCCGGCCACAAAGAAACTGTCGAATCAAAAGAGCTGAAAAACGAGATCCTGGGGAACTTGGAGGCCCGGATGGTGGACTACATTGACGGGGGGATGTCCCCTGAGGATGCGCTGTCGCTGGCCATGGGCTCCCTTGATTCGGTTGATGATCTGCTGCCGGATCAGAAGCCAGTTTACATAAACCTCTTCCGCCTGGAACTGCTGCAGACTGCTTTGCTCTACGTCCTGATCTCCTGGCTGCTGACCATCCCTGCGCGGATTTTGCCTTCAGGGATCTTTTCCAATACGGCCCTTGCTTTGTTTTTGTTTATTCTAGGGATTCTGTTCCTGTACAGCTTCTCCCGTATAAAGGGCGAACACCGAGAAGCTACTGCGCTGCTGAGTTTAAAAAGGCTTCGCCACGGACGCAAAGCAGCCTGGGTGATCTGGGTTCTCTACATAGCGCTCAGGACCGCCCTGACCACGCTCAAGTACTTCGGCAGCGACCTTTGGTTCGGACGTTTTCCCCGGATCGGGGGTCCCTATCAGTTTGCGCTGATTGTGCTGAGCTACACACTGCCTCTGATCACGGTGATTATCCCGCTGCTCTTCAGCAAAGCCGGCGCCTTGGCGGAGAAATACGGGAAGGAAGAATAAAATGAGAAAAAGAAGCATCTTGATCATTGTACTTTTGGTGGTGGGGATTCTGGGTCTGGCTTTGGTAGAGGGATATATCAAGCCACAGATGAAAGCACGGGAGGAACGCTACATTTTAGAGCAAGCGGATCCCCTGACCCATGACTTTGGGCGGCTGCTGAAATTCAAAAGCCCTTACATGGGTGATGCCTCCAATCTGGCCAACCTGAATTCCAATTTGCCGCTGGGGGAAATCCCGAGAAGGTTTCAGCTCTATCCCGATAGCTTGATGGCCGAAATCTATTATCAAGCCACCCCGGAGGAAATCGGAAAGGGTCTTTTTGAGCGCGCCCTGGTCTATACTGCCACCGCCAATTTTGTGCTGATTGATAATCTGGATGCCCTGGTTTTAAATTTCGTGGGGGCCTCTTATACCATATCCCGTTACGCGCTGGAGAGTTTCTATGGCCTGGAACTTTCGGTCCTCCAGGATAAAACAAAATGGGCGGAAATAGTCCAGTGCCCCCTTGAGGACCGGTCTTATGTTAAATCCTTTATCGCGGGAAACTTCACCGTTCAGCCCTACATCATGCCGGAGGGTATATTCGAGTGACGAGTCGGGCCGCGGTGGTGATCATATTTATTCCAGCAGCCTTTACGCTGGGGCGGCAATTACTTCTGGCTTCCCGGGGGATGTCATGACCGGCCTGTCCCCCTTATCTCCGGGCCACGGGAGTGGCCAACCACTTCCAAATTATCCTTAAACCTGTTATCCCCGGTATTGACAATATCTGACAACCCTGTAGGATTATTGTAACAAGGGCTGGAGGAGAATGAAATGCAGGCTGAGGGGAAAGGTCTTCCTGGGGCTTTTAATTTCAACCGGCCGCTGTTGGCGGTAACCGCCTGTTATGCCGCAGGCATTGCTTTGGGCTGGGTCCGGTTTGAAAGGCCCCTGGCTGCGTTGTGGCTGTTGGGATTGGTACTTCTGATGGCCGCGGGAGCGGTTTTCAGAAGGTTTATTTCCCTGTTTGTGGCGGTTTTATTTTTGGTTGCCTGTGCCGCCGGGGCGGCTTCTTTTTTTGTTTCTGCCGGCTCTTCCTCGGGAAATATATTGTATTATTCCGGCTACCCGGTTTTTATCGAAGGAACGGTGATGGAAGAGCCGCTGCGGATGGAGGAAAGCACCTCTTATCACCTCCGAGTGGAGACGGTGGAGACAAATGAGGGCCGGTTTCCGGTTTCGGGAAAAGTACTGGTTAAAGTTTATGGGGGCAATCAGGAGCCGTACTGGTTCGGGGAAAGGCTGCGCCTGCGGGGAATGATCGAGAAACCCCAGGGACGCCGCAACCCGGGCGGGTTTGATTACCGGTTTTACCTTCGCACTCGGGGGATCAGCGGGATCATGTATTTGAAGCCGTACCAGGTCCTTTCGCTGGGCCCAGGTGAAGTGAACCGTCTGGCAGATCAGGCCCTGGCCCTGAGGATACGGCTGGTGGAGGGGATCAGGGCCGGCCTTTCCTCCCCCTGTGCCGAACTGCTGTCGGCAATCCTGTTTGGGCAGCGGCATTCTCTGCCGGAATCGGTGCAGGAAAATTTCATGCAAAGCGGCGTATCACATCTGCTGGCCGTCTCCGGGCTGCACGTGGGATTGGTGGCGGCCCTTTTTCTGGGTATTTGTCGGCGGCTTGGGATCAGGGGACGCCTGCCGCCGGCAGCGGCGATAGTGGTGATTTTTGGTTATGCTTATTTGACCGGAATGCGTCCTCCCGCCTTGCGGGCGGCAGTAATGTTCTCCATGGCTTCGGGGGCGCTTCTGCTGGACCGGGAAAACGATCTGCCCACCGCCATCTCCCTGGCTGCCCTGCTGACTCTGGTCTTGAATCCTCTCCAGCTGTTTACAGCCGGTTTCCAGCTTTCATATGCGGCAACCCTGGCCATTATCTATGGTTCCCCGCCGCTGACAGATCTGTTCAGAAGATGTAAACTGCCCTCTTTTATCCGCTCCCTGGCGGCGGTGACATTGGCCGCCCAACTGGGGGTTCTTCCCCTATGCGCTGTTCATTTTCAACATATTCCCCTGGGTGCACTCTGGTTCAATTTGTTGCTGCTGCCGGTGATGCCGCTGCTAGTGGGGCTGGGGCTGGCTGCGGCGCTGCTGCAGCTCATTTTACCGGCGGTGGCCCGGCTCCCCTTTGCAGGGGCCGGCCTCTTGCTGAAATATATTCTGGCAATAACCGGGTTTTCACGGTTTGCCGGTTTTTACATACCAGTTTATACCTCCACCGTGCTGGTATGGGTTTTTTATTATTTCGGCCTGGGCATGGTAATGTTCTATTATTACCGCCGGCGTGAGGGGCTTGCCGATCTGCGTTCCAGATTTGCCCTATTCCGGAACAGACGATCTTTTGCACTGCAGGTGATCACCCTGGCCGTGGCCATAGCCCTGGTATGGGGCGGTATTTTATTTTCTTTTCCTCGGCAGAAAAGGTTAACGGTTACTTTTATCGATGTGGGGCAGGGCGCCTCCGCTCTGGTGGAGTCCGGGCGGGGGCGGGTACTGATCGACTGCGGGGGGGAAGTTCCATTTGAGGGAGGCGATCCCGGGAAAACAGGGGAACAGGTACTGCTTCCCTTTCTGCGTTCCCGGGGAGTGCGCACCCTGGATCTGGTTATTATTACCCACCCTCATGAGGATCATTTTGGCGGCCTGGGACCCCTGTTGAATTCCGTTGCGATCAAATCCATCTGGATTTCCCCTCAGCCGGGGGAGTCTCCTTATTATACGAATGACCTGGTGGAAGCCACCTCCCGGGGGATTCCGGTAACTGAAGTTGAGCCGGGCCGGAGATGGACCGGTTTCGGGTTAACCCTGGAGGTGCTGGGTCCTCCACAGCCCCTGCATAGTGGTACGGGCAGTGACGAAAACAATAATTCGATCGTGCTCAGGCTTCTTCATCCAATGGCCAGTTTTCTATTCTGTGGTGATATTGAGCAGGATGCCTTGCTGGATCTGCTTCGCCGTCAACCATCAAACCTGAAGGCCAAGGTATTGCTGGTGCCCCACCATGGCGGATTTCTGCCTGATTTACCCCGTCTGATCGAGGCTGTCCATCCCCGAATTGCCGTTATCCAGGTAGGGCGAAACACTTTTGGCCATCCTCACCCATCTACCCTGGAAGCGCTGCAGCAGGCAGGTGTGTCCATATTCCGCAACGACCTTCACGGTGCGGTCATCATCAGCGCAGACAAAACCGGGCTGGCGGTTAAAACCATGTCCGGTGAAAAGCAGGGTATATTATCCGACTGGTAAAGTCGGGGGTTTTGGGGATAATACAGCTAGAAACCACCGCCGGGCCACTGCCATAAATTGGGGTCAATTCATGCTTTTGCATAAACTCCGGCGGATCCCAGCCTGCACCATGCACCGGGCGGGCATGCCTGACCGGTGGTGAGTAAACGGTGCCCCCGGGAAATATATGATGAGCAAAGTGTCTTGACAGGGAGAGTGTTCCAATGAAAATAATAATGTTGTCATGGGAGTACCCCCCCCGAGTGATCGGAGGGCTGGCCCACCATGTGGCCGAACTTTCCCGGGACCTGGCCCGAGAGGGGAACCGGGTGGAAGTGATCACCGCCCTGGGAGAAGGGTTGAAGGAATACGAGATCGATGAAGGGGTAATAGTTCACCGGGTCAAGCCCTACCATGGGCAGCCCCTCAATTTTTTTTCCTGGATGCAGCAGCTCAACTTTGCCATGATGGAAAAAGGGGCCGCCCTTTGCCGCCGGGAAGAATATGATCTGGTTCATGCTCATGATTGGCTGGCGGCCTACGCCGGCCGAGGGGTGAAACATATCTTCCGGCTGCCCTTGATCGCGACCATTCATGCCACGGAATATGGTCGGAACAATGGTCTGCATAACCGGGAACAATCCTATATCTCCGAAGTGGAGTGGTGGCTTACCTATGAATCCTGGAAGGTGATCTGCTGCAGCCGGTCCATGAAGGAGGAACTGGAACTTATATTCGATCTCCCCCCGGATAAGATCGAGGTTATCGTAAACGGGATCCGTCCGGCGGCATTTCAGGCGGAAACGAAGGATGAGTCTTTTCGGGAGGGATATGCCGCGCCTGGCGAGAAGCTGATCTTTTTTATCGGCCGCCTGGTCAGGGAAAAAGGGGTGCAGGTGCTGCTGGAGGCGCTGCCGCTGATCCGGAAGCAGGTTCCCGGGGCCCGTCTGGCGGTGGCCGGGCAGGGGCCTTTCGAACAGGAACTGTATCAGCTTACCAGCCGGCTGGGGTTGGAGGGAACGGTGCGCTTTACGGGCTTTATTGATGAACAGACCAGGAACCGACTCTATGCCGCCGCCGACGTGGCGGTTTTCCCGAGCCTCTACGAACCTTTCGGGCTGGTGGCTCTGGAGGCGATGGTTACCGGAGTTCCGGTGGTGGTGGGCAACTGCGGCGGCTTCATGGAGACGGTGGAACACGGGGTCAATGGGCTGCGGGCGGAATGCGGGCGGGCGGATGATCTGAGCCGCCAGGTTTGCCGCATTTTATTAAACCCGGAATACGGACAGCAGCTTTCCAGGCGGGCCCTGACGGATGTCTGTGATAAATTTTCATGGGAGGCCGTGGCCCGCAAAACCGAGGAGGTTTACCAGACGGTGGTGTTTTCACCGGAAGCTCAAAAATGGAGGACCGATCAAGATAGCCGGGAGGCGCCGGAGCAAGATACGGCGGAGGCGCCGGTGACGGTGAGAATTCCCCCCGGACGTTATGCTTCCCATGCTAAAAAGTATTAACAGCAAACAGCGGGGACGTTCCTGTGGCCTGATGATTCTCAAACGAAAAAAATGGTAATGACTTCAAATAGGGAGTGAAGCGATTTGAAAGCAGTGATCATGGCCGGCGGCGAGGGCTCCCGGCTGCGGCCCTTAACCTGCGACCGACCCAAGCCCATGGTTCCGGTTATGAACCGGCCGCTGATGGAATATGGCGTGGAGCTGCTTAAAGAACATGGAGTGCGCGACATCAAGGTCACCTTGCAGTACCAGCCGGAACAGATCAGGGAGCACTTCGGTAATGGTCATAAATTTGGGGTTGAATTTCATTATTTTATTGAGGATCAGCCACTGGGCACTGCCGGAAGTGTAAAAAATGCCTCCCGGCAGTTGGATGAGACCTTTATCGTCATCAGCGGGGATGCCCTGACTGATTTTAATTTAACCCAGGCCGTGGAATTTCACCGTCTCCGGGGGGCGGCAGCTACTCTGATCCTTACCGCAGTGAACAACCCGCTGGAATATGGAGTGGTGTTGATCGATGACCAGGGGAGGATAAACAGATTTCTGGAAAAGCCCGGGTGGAGCGAGGTGTTCAGCGATACCGTAAATACCGGGATCTATATTCTTGAGCCGGAGGTGCTGGATCTGATTCCCCCGGGGGAGGATGTTGATTTCAGCAAAAATGTATTTCCGGAGATGCTGAAACAAAAACTTCCTCTTCTGGGTTGCGTGCTCGATGGGTTCTGGTGTGATATTGGGGATTTACGGGAATACTGCCGGGCTCACCGCCGGGTGCTCCAGGGGAAGGTAAAACTCAAATTGAAGGCCGATGAACTGGAACCGGGAATATGGGTCGAAAAGGGGGTAACTGTATCTCCTTTGGCCCGTCTCGGCGGCCCGATCTATTTGGGGAAGGGTTGCCAGGTGGAGAGCGGCGCGCAGATCATGGAGGAAAGCGTACTGGGGTCCCACACCCTGGTTGAAGAGCGGGCCACGGTCAAGCGGGGAATTACCTGGGAAAGGGCCGTTCTCGGGAAGGGAGCGGCTCTCAGGGGTGGTGTTCTGTGCACCGCGGCCATTTTGGCTTCCCGGGCCGCAGTTTTCGAGGAGGCGGTGGTAGGGGACCGCAGTCTGATTCAGGAAGGGGCGGTTATTAAGCCCGGGGTCAAGGTCTGGCCGGCTAAATCAGTGGAAAGCGGAGTCATCCTTCAGGACAGCCTGATCTGGGGTGACCGGATCTCCCGAAGTATTTTTGGGCAGGATGGTATTCGGGGAGAGATCAACCGCAGCCTTACACCGGAGATGGCCGCCCGCTTGGGGGCGGTATACGGCTCATTGGAAAGCAGAGATGTGGTAGTGGTCAGTTCCGATCGGCATCCTTCGAGCCGAATGATCAAACAGGCACTGGAATCAGGTCTATTGTCAGCGGGAACGACCGTGTTGGATGCCGGGGAGTTGATCAGTCCCATTGCCCGCCGGGCGATCGGCCTGTTGAAAGCCCGGGGGGGGATTCATGTATCGGCAGTTGAAGAAGAAAAGGGCAACGATCTGCGGATCAGGTTCTGGGATCAGAGTGGGCTCCCGTTGACCAGAGGCCAGGAGCGAAAGGTGGAACAGCTCTATTTTAGGGAAGATTTCAACCGCCCCCCTGGGGAAAAAACGGGGAAAGCCCTGGTACTGCCTGATTTGGCTCAACTTTACCTGCAGGAAATACTGGGCAATGTCTCTGTGGATAAAATTGCCAGGTCCGGGTTCCGGATAGCGGTGGGGTATCTTTCCCCCTATCTTCAGCGGGTGGCGGTCCCATTATGGCAAGATCTCAACTGTACCGTTATTACCATTAACTACGGCAAAGCCGGCCCGCTGTCGTGCTGTCTGCAGCGGGGAGGACTGCAGGCTCGCTCCCGGGAGATATCCAGACTGGTTCGTCACAACAGCGCCTCGCTGGGGGCAATTCTTGACCGGGAGGGCGAACAGGTGCATCTGTTTGACGAAACCGGTCGGATGATTGATTGCGATTTATATACAGCCTTGTTGTCCCTGCTGGCATTTCGTGAAGAGAAAGGGAACCCGGTGACCATCCCGGTAAATGTCAGCCAGGCGGTGGAAAAACTGGCCCGGCGTTACCGGAAGCCGGTACTTAAGGCCAGAACAACACTCAGGAGTTTGATGGAGCCAGGGCAGCGGGAACGGCAGCAACAGCGACGAATATATTCGCCCGCTGCGCTGAGTTATGATGGTCTGGCCGCCCTGATCTATCTTCTGGATTATCTGGCCGCCCACGACCTGACCTTGTCCGGCCTGCTAAAGGAAATACCGGCCATAAGGATCCGGGAACGGGAAACCCCCTGCCCCTGGGCACAGAAGGGAAAGGTGATGCGCCTCCTGGTTCAGGAGGCCTCCCGCCATAAGACCGAAATGATAGACGGGCTGAAGATCTATCATCCGGAAGGGTGGGCCCTTGTCTTGCCCGACCCTGAAAGGCCAAGCTACCATGTGTACGGTGAGGGCTATTCCGAGGAAATCTCCGACTCATTAACAGATTTCTATATCAACCGCATTAATACTTTACAGCGGGAAGCTCTGGAGCGGGGGCACCCGGCGAAATTTCCGGAGAAACGCGAGTCTCCAGAAAGCAGGTAAATTTATAATCTCTCTCTGAGATTTGCCGATTGATTTCATGCTGAAAGGAATAAAGCCCACCGGAGAGAATTAACTACCTGAGAACAGGCGGTTGACCGGAACGTCAGGAGGCAGGCCGGGTGGAAAAGAAACAGCTTCCAAATTGCGCACCGGAACAGGAGCGGTACCATCGTTTATTTACGGAAAATTACAGGCGTATTTACAGCATTATATTCCACATTCTGCGACGCCGGGAGGCAGCGGAGGATATTACTCAGGAGGCATTTGTTAAAGCCTTCCAAAACATGCACCAATTAAAAAACCCTGACAAATTCGGCGCCTGGCTGGCCGTAATTGCCTCCAATCTGGCCCGCAATTACTGGAAACGGGAAAAAAGAATAGTATTATCAGGGGATATTGAGCATGAGACCGGCTGTGATCAGTGCGGGGATGATCCGGAACGGGAAGTTTTGCGAAATCTGGAAATAGACCGAGTCCGGAGGGCTTTGGACTCCTTGCCTTCCGAGCAGTATCAGGCGATTGTACTGCAATATTATTATGATCTCAAAATAAAAGAAATTGCGGAATTATTGAAAGTCAGGGTAGGAACGGTCAAATCGCGTCTTTTTCGAGCCCGACAGAGTTTGTCAGGCTTCCTGGAACCAAAAGCCGGTATTAACGGTCTTTCCTATCAGGAGGGTGAACCCAAAAATGCGCCAAAGTTCTGAACAACGATTGGAACAGATGATTGCCGAGGCTCTGCGCCGAGAATTGGATGATGCGAACTTTCCTCCTCCGGAACAACAAATGTGGATGCGTATCAGTTCCCGTTTAAACCAGACTTCCCGGCCTAAACGGGTTTCTTTATTTTACAGGAAGGTGGCCGTCTCTGTGGCGGCGATGCTGGTTCTGGCGGCGGGGATTGCCGGATTGTATCGTTTATCCTGGGGATTTAGAACCTGGAATGTGGCCGACAAGGGCATGGAAGACCTTGCCGGCCATTCTGCCGATTGTTCAATAACCGCGGTACGAAACCGGGAAGAGGAAGATACCGGGTGTTCCTCCGAACAGGATCCGGTGGATACGGCACCCGGTTGTGAAACATGCCAGGAATTTGCAGGTTTTGTGCGCAGCGAGAAAAATATTGATAACACTGAAACCGGTCGGTTTGAAGGACCACCGGCTGCCTTGGACGGTCACTACCTGCTGGAAAAGGAGGTTGTTCCGGTAGGAGAAGCTGATGGCTGGCGGGGGGGGATATATGGCGGTCCCGGGGGGAAACTGCTCTGGATCTGCAAAATGCCTCCTGCCGAAAGCCCGGAACAGTTGCTGGCGGGGGTAGGGTCTGTTTTCAAAATTCGCCTGCACTTGCAAACCCCGGCTGTGGACGGGTCAGGCCTGATCGTAGAAGATAGCACGGGAAATCCGGGGGTGGTGATCAGGGACGGCAGATGTGATCGGCTGCTGTTGGTTGACGAAGGATGTTTTACCGAATGGGATCTGTGGGATATTGTCGAGAAAACATGGGGGATGGTTGGTGAAACCACCCCCCGGTCTGACAATTTTTAAGGTCAAACAGATGGTTTTTCACCCATAACCGATTTCAGCCGGCCGATACCTCCAATTTCTACAATGAATTCATCGCCCGGTCTAAGTGGACCGATTCCGGAGGGGGTACCGGTGATAATAACATCTCCCGGTAGGATAGTCATACAATTGGAAATAAAGCTGATTAGCTCAGCCACCGGAAAGATATGCTCGGATGTGGGGGCTGATTGGACCAGCACCCCGTTTAAATAACCGCTTACATGCAGCTCTTCCGGATTTCTGATTTCTGTTTCTATAACCGGACCAAGAGGGCAGAATGTGTCGAATCCTTTGGAATAGGTCCATTGGCCGCGGGCTGGCTGCAGGTCACGGGCGGTAATATCATTGGCGCAGGTGTAGCCCAGCACATAACCAAGCGCTCTGGAAGCATCAATCTGAAAGGCTTCCCGCCCGATGACCACGCCTAGTTCGGCCTCGTAATCCACCCGGTGGCTTTGTCTCGGGTGAAGGATTGTTGCCCCGGGTCCGGCAACAGAAGTGGAGGGTTTAATGAATATGACCGGCCTTTCCGGTAAAGGCAGTTTGACTTCTTCGGCATGGCTGCGGTAATTCAAGCCGATACATATTATTTTCGATGGTTCCACCGGGGCGAGCAGATTAACTGCAGTCAGATCAAACCGGCGCCCCGTGCGTTCAAAGCTGCCGGGATCCCAGTTTCCGGAAGGCGTACTAATTTCAGATATTTCATTTTCACTCAAAATCCCGTAACTCTTTTGGCCCTGATCGGAAAACCGAACAATTTTCATTACCATCACCCCTTAAAACAGATAAGAATATAATACTACATTTTGTGACATTATCGTGCATATTGCCCATTTTTTTCATTTGTGGCAACTGTTCCTGGGGCGAGAAGGGGAGCAAACGGACCATGGGTTAACCCGAAAACAGGGCTAAAGTCCCACCTCCCGGGGGACAGTGGTTTCCATGTCCTGAAAAAGGCGGTAATCCAGTTTGGGGAAAGGATCATTTCTTTCTGACAGCTGTTTCAGCCAGGACTCATCAATTTGACTGTCCTTGATCTGGCGGGCCAGACCCCTGAAGTTCAACAGGTGGTCGGTAACCCGTTTGAGGGCATATTCAACCATGGTTTTAGTGGTCATGATAAACGGCCAGTCGCTGCTTTGAAGCAGCAGCAGCTCCCGGGAAGCCTGGGTAAGGGCCTCCGCCAACAGGCCTTCTGCTTCGGGATACCTGGTGGCCAACTCCACCATATCCATGGCTGCTCGGTGGAGATGGCGGTAAAGCCAGTCATTGCTGCCATTTAGCCATACCTCGTGATAACCTTTGTCACCCCAACTGGATGGATTGGGATTGGAAACCTGCAAGGGATAACCCAGATCCAGGTAATCACCCGGGGTGATCAATTTGAAATGATCCTGTTCGCCGGCAATTTTGCGGCAGAGGAAATCCAGCCACCGGGGGCCCTCAAACCACCAGTGTCCGAACAGCTCTGCATCATAAGGGGCCACCACTAACGGTGGGCGGCCCATCAGCCGGCTGAGATATTTAATTTGCTGTTCCCGATTAAACATAAAGTTTCCGGCGTGCTCGGCTGCCTTTTTCAGAGCCGGCTCCGGCCGGTAGGGTTCCTTGTAGGCCAGATTCTCTCCCGTAATCCGGTAATACTTTATTCCACTGTCGGTGCGCATGCCGGGCGGATGAAGGTGTGGGCCGACATAATCCAGTGGAAGATCGTAGGCAATATCCCGGTAGAACTCCCGATAATGGTAGTCGCCGGGATATCCCTCCCGTGAACTCCACACCTGCTTGGACGATTCGGGGTCCCTTCCAAAGGCTGCCACCCCGCCTGTAGTGAGGATGGGGCTATACACCCCGTACTTGGGACGCGGGGAAGCATACAATACTCCATGGGTGGCGGTAATGAAATACTGTACTCCCAGGTCTCCCAGGGTAGTATCCAGCCCGTGGCTATATGCGCATTCGGGCAGCCAGATCCCGCGGGGCGGTTTCCCGAACAGTTCGGTGTAATAGAATACCGCATTGGCCATTTGAGCATATACGCTTTCGGGCTGAATCTCCAGCAGTGGCAAGTATCCGTGGGTGGAAGCGGTGATGATTATTTCCAGGCACCCTTCTTCCGCCAACCGGCGGAAAGCGGTGACCAGCCGTTTCCGGCAGCGCTGGTGGTAATACTCCGCTACAGAGTCAAACTGTTGGCGGTACATCCGGGCCAGGGGGTTAAAATCGGGATCACCGGCGGTTCGCTCTTCTTCCAACCGGGCCAGGTGCTGCAACCGCCCCAGGTACAGGGCAAACCTTTCCTGTAAAAAACGATCCTCCATCATTGCCAGCAGGGTGGGAGAAAGCGAAAATGTTAACCTGAAATCCACTCCATCCTCATGCAGTTTTTCCAGCACCTGCAACAAGGGAATATAACACTCTGTAACGGCTTCAAAAAACCACTTTTCCTCCAGTGAATATTCATGCTCCGGATGTTTTACATATGGAAGATGTGCATGCAGTATTAAAGCCAAAAATCCCTGGGCCATAAATGGTCCTCCTCGGGTAGTTATTTTTTTGGCGAATGCCGGATGAATTCCGGGGAGCTCAGATGGCAAACGGAAATACGGCGAAATAGTTTCCTGGATTTCCAATCCGGGAGTTTCCAGTTTTCATCTATTAGGTCACTGATCGCATCCCGGGGAGTGCGGACCAGATTGGAGCAAAGCAGGGGGGAAAAAGTTCCCTCCCGTCGGCGCAGACCCAATTCGGCATGATAAAAGTGATCAGGGCTGTTTACAGAGATATACCAGTTGTTTGCCTCAGGTTCGAGGTTGATCTCCGTAACGCTGTCAATGATTCCCTGTTGTGACCAGCGGTGTTTGTATACACGTAAAACTGGCGCGGAGTTTTGCCAGGCCTCTTCCCCCCAATCATTTTTCAAACTATCACGGTAGGATGTGCTAATTTCCCAGTAGGCATACAGCGAGTAGGGGTCTCGGGGCAATAGAACCAGGCGATCCTCCTCATAATATTGGGGAAGGGCTTCTTCAAGGGCCAGCGGGCTCTGGGGCGCTGAAGTCAATTGTCTACACCTCCGGCAATTCTATCAAACTGTAAAAAATAATAATCATCAAATAAACCCTGTCGTTTATTGAATGAGCCGGCTCGGAACATTTAACCGGCGGGACTGAGCTGTCCGGCAAACAGCTAAAAATATTATGCCCCCAAAAACCTAGAATATTGATTTTCCGGGCAAGGACCGGACGGAATAAAAAGCCAGACCGGGGGCAAGCTAATTTTGATTTTTTGGCCTGAAAAAAGGGGGAATATGCAGTAATGCTGGTTGGAATGGCCACTTTCGAGCATTTGCCGATCAGAGTGGGCGGCCTGGCGGAGGCTGTTACTTCATTGGGGGAGGCGCTGAGCAGGGAGGATGAAGTATATGTTTTTATGCCCTCTCATGGCCTGATCGAACGGTCAACAGAATTTGATTTTAAAAAATACGGCGAATTCCGGATCACAGTAGGTGATCACATCTATCCCCTGACGGTTTATGAATTCTGGCGGGGAAAGGTCAGGATATTCTTGTTCAGCAACGAGGTGATGGATCATCCGGAGGTCTATCACCCCCGGGAAATATTCATTCAAAAGCTGGTACATTTTACAAAAGGCTTGCCGGGGCTGATCAATTTGATGTTAAAAAAAGAGAAACGCAAACCCCAGGTGCTGCATATCAATGACTGGCACTGTGTTTTTTCAGGGGCATTGGTCAAGAAATATTTTCGCATCCCCTTTGTATACACTATTCACCGTATCTGCCGGGAAAGAATGTCGATCAAGGAACTGAACGAAGTAAATCTGGGCGAGCTGGTGGATAACCGTTATTTGGAAGGGGAGATGTTCAATATTGAGGTCTTTGGGGCTCACCAATGCGATTATTTGACCACGGTCAGTTATAGCTATCTGAATGAAGAATGGTCCAATTTTTTCGGCTCTTTTCAGGGCAAGGCCACCTATGTCTGGAACGGTACCGATGCTGATTTTTGGGATCCCGATCTGGTGCACCTGCACCTGCTTGCCCGCCGGGATCGCCGTAAAAAGATACTTGAGGAACATGGTCTGGAAGACGGATTTTTCTTCTTCAATGTCGGCCGGTTGGATGTGGCTCAGAAGGGAATCGATATTTTGTTGCAGGCTTTTACGGGGATCATGCGGGGCGAAGTACCCGGGGCGGAGGGGGTCAGGGATCAGCTTCGCCTGGTTCTGCTTGGTTCGGGGGACCCCCATCTGGAGGCCGAGGCCCGCCGGCTGGAATCAGAGTACCCGAAGAACATGAAAGCGATACTGCAATACCTGGGCCGTGAAACCACCCGGGAAAACTACGGGGCTGCAGATTTTTGTATAATACCTTCCAACTTTGAGCCCTTTGGGCTGGTGCAGTTGGAAGCAATGTGCATGGGCTGTATCCCTATCGGCACCCGGGTGGGGGGGATCAACGATACGGTAATCAGTGTGGAGGATGATCCGGAGCATTCCACGGGACTGCTGGTAGCTCGACGTGATCCGGCAGCACTGGCCGCCGGTATGGTAAATATGGCTGTTTTGGCAAAGGAAAACCCGTTGCAGCTGGAACAGATGCGCCGCCGTGGACGGGCCCATGTCATTGATAACTTCAACTGGTACAAAGCGGCAGAGCGCTACCGGGAGGTTTACCGGGGGATGGCTACCTTAAAATTGCCGTTTGTTTCTTATGACGAACCCTATTGAGAATAAAGGGGATGAATTTAAGGAGGAGAGAAGAAGTAGCGTAAAATCACGGTATAAAACTGTAGGGGCGGGGCGTGCCCCGCCCGGGTAAAGGCCCACATCCAAGTGGTTGGCAAACTAGGCAGGGATAGTTTTGCCTTGTTTTACATAAAAATCGGAGGTGGTTATTTTTGCCTGAATATAGACAAGATCTTACTACCGGGCAGTGGGTAATTATAGCTACCGATCGGGCCAAACGTCCGGAAACCTTTGCCGGCAAGAAGGAACGATTGGAAGCCCGGTTTGAGCAGCCGCCGTACAGGGAAAATTGCCCCTTTTGTATGGGCAATGAGACCCTGACCCCCCCTGAGATTATCGCCTTGGGAAGGGATAGCGGCGCCCCCGATACTCCCGGGTGGCGGGTCAGGGTGATCCCCAATAAATATCCGGCGGTGGAGCCGAAAGGAAATCCACGGCCCGAACACCGCCCGGGGGAAGCAATCTTTCGGGATATGCCCGGCTACGGCATCCATGAGGTGCTGGTGGAAACGCCGCGGCATAATCTTCATCCCGGCTCGCTCGGGCGGGAACAGATGGAGCTGGTGGTGGAATCGTATTACCAGCGTTTCCAGCATATGTCCGGCGACAACAATTTGCGATATGTCCAGATTTTTCGTAACCACGGCCGGGAAGCGGGCGCGTCGATTGAACACCCCCACTCCCAGTTGATAGCGCTGCCGATTGTACCTCCGGTAGTAAAACAGGAGCTTCAACGTTCTCATGATTATTATTTGAGCACCGAAGGATGCCCCTACTGTCATGCCCTGGCGGAAGAGATGGAATTTGGGAGCCGGGTGGTGGCCGACAACCGGTTTTTCAGTGCCTATGTTCCCTATGCCGCTCACCTTCCCTTTGAAGTCTGGATAATGCCCAAACAGCACCGATCATCGTTTCAGGAAATAAGTAAACAGGAGATGTCCGATCTGGCGGAGATAATGGACAGGGCTCTCGGCCGGTTGTCCAACGCGCTGGATGATCCGCCTTACAATTTCTACCTGCACAGTTCGCCTTTGAGGACCTCGGGTTTACCTTATTACCACTGGCATATAGTAATAATCCCCAAATTAACCACCGTGGCCGGGTTTGAAATGGGATCAGGGGTGTTTATCAACGTTACCGTACCGGAACAGGCTGCAGAATTTTTGCGGAAAAAGGGGGGAGAGGTAAATGGGATCAGGCCCAAAGATTTACTTTGTCCTGGCAGTGCATAATCACCAGCCGGTAGGCAACCTGACTGAGGTTTTCCAGACCGGTTTTGAACAGACTTACCAGCCTTTCCTGTCCATGCTGGAGCGGTTCCCCGGGGTCCGCATAGCCCTTCATTATTCCGGCAGCCTGCTGGATTGGCTGGAGGAGAATCAACCCGATTTTATCAGCCGTTTGCGGGTGCTGTCGGACAGAGGGCAGGTTGAGATGCTGGGAGGGGGGTACTATGAACCTATATTACCGATTATTCCGGATGAAGATAAAATCGGCCAGATGCGCTACATGTCACAGCGGCTCAAGGAACTGTTTGGGGTAACTCCCAAAGGGATGTGGCTGGCGGAACGGGTTTGGGAACCCCACCTGGCCCGACCTATCGCCGAATCCGGCCTGAAATACCTGGCAGTGGATGATGCCCATTTTTTTGAAATCGGGCAGCAGGTTCTGTACAATTATTACCGCACCGAAGAAGAGGGGTGGCCGCTGGACGTATTTCCGATCAGCGAACAGCTGCGCTATCTGATCCCCTTCAATCCCCCCCAGGATACAATTGATTTTTTTCGGGAACATCAGGACCCCCATGAGCGGCGTCTGTTTGTACTGGCCGATGACGGAGAAAAATTTGGGGGGTGGCCCGGCACTTATGAAACGGTCTATGAGGAGGGCTGGCTGGAAGAATTTTTCTTCCTTCTCGAAGAAAACCGGGACTGGCTCAGTGTTGTAACCTTCGACCAGTACCGGCGGATGTTTCCGCCCCAGGGGCCGGTTTATCTTCCCACAGCCTCTTACCGGGAGATGAAAGAATGGTCGGGCGGGTTCTGGCGCAATTTTTTAACCCGCTATCCGGAGAGCAACCGCCTGCACAAGAAAATGCTTTCTGTCAGTCGCCTGCTGAATAAACTTCCCTCCGGTGAAGTCCGGATGAAGGCCCAGAAACATATCTGGGCCGCCCAATGCAATTGCCCTTACTGGCACGGGGTATTTGGGGGCCTCTATTTAAATTTTTTGCGGGGGGCGGTCTGGGAAAACCTACTGCAAGCGCAGCAGATTATCGAGTCCCAGGTGCGATCCGGTCCCTTCCTGGAGATTTCGGCGGTAGACCACAGCTTTGGCGGTGAAAAAGAGCTGGTTGTCAACACCGACCGGTTCAGTTTGTTGTTGGCCCCCCATCTGGGGGGGAGCCTGTGGGAACTTTCCTGGAAACCCGCTGGAATAAATTTGTTGGATACACTGACCCGGCGTCCGGAGCCCTATCACCAGCAGCTTTCCGAACAGACTGGCGCTCCCAAGCCGCCGGAAAAGGGGGCGGTCTCCATCCACCATCAGCATAAGGTAAAAGAGAAAGGGCTGTTGGAGCGTCTCTGTTATGATCCTTATCCCCGGGTAGCTCTGATCGAACATTTTTTATCTCCCGGGGTAAGTTTACAGGAATTTGTAAACGGCAAGCATCAGGAGCCGGGCGAATTTTTACTGCAGCCGGCCACAGCCGAGGTTGTCCCGATGCCCGCTGACCATGATTTCTCCCAGGGGGAGGGGATCAAGGTGGTTTTCCGCCGGGCGGGCGGGCTGGATGGGCAGGGGAGGTTGATACTGGAAAAATCGGTAACCTTGTACGCCGGACAGGATGAAATACTTGTAGAGTACATCTTGCGAAATGCCGGTGACCATCTAGTTGAATACCGGTTCGCGGTGGAGCTCAACCTGGCCATGATGGGCGGCTATGACGATCAGCGATGGTTTGAAATACCCGGGAGGGAACTTTCGGAACGGTATATGGCTTCAATTGGCAGTGAAGATCAGGTGGAACAGGTTTCGCTTAACGACGAGCAGCGTGGTTTCAGATTCGCCATGCAGTTCGATAAACCGGCGCAGTTGTGGCGGGCGCCGGTAGAAACCGTTTCTCTTTCGGAGGATGGATTGGAACGGGTATACCAGCAATCGATGATCCTTCCCCGTTGGGGAATCAAGCTTTTGCCCCAAGAAAACTGGTCGGTGCAAATTAGGGCAAGCCTCTCTTTTTTTGAGACGAAAAGGGAAGAAGCGGTGCCGGCCCAGGAGGTGGGGGTATGAAGAAATTAGCGGTAGCTTTTATCTGGAATCAACACCAACCGTATTATCAGGAGACTGAAAGCAAGGACTGTCTCATGCCCTGGGCCCGTCTGCATGCCGCCAAGGATTACTATTCACTGGCCCTTTTGCTGGAGCGTTTCCCGTTAGTAAAGCAGACCTTTAACCTGACCCCCTCTTTGCTGGAACAAATCGAAGATTATCTCTCCGGCAGCAGCGATTATTATCGGGAAGCGGTCAAGCCGCCTGATGAGCTCACTGCAGCGGATCGTAAATTCCTGCTGCAGCATTACTTTGACATTCACTGGGAAAAGGTGATCTCTGCTTTTCCCCGTTACCGGGAGCTGCTGGAACTTCAGGGACGGGTCCGGGAACCGGGAGAGGTGAATGAGGGCATGCAGAGATTCAAATCCCGTGATTACCAGGATCTCATGGTCTGGTTCAATCTCTGTTGGATCGATCCCCTGATCCGTCAAAAAGATCCATATTTACAGGAATTGGTAAATAAAGGACGGGACTTCAATTGGGAGGAATGCCGGCGGCTCATGGAACACCAGTTGGAGATATTGCGGCAGGTGGTGCCGGTGCACCGTCGTCTGCAGGAGAAGGGACAAATTGAGGTTATTACTACTCCCTTTTACCACCCGATCGTACCGCTGATCATAGACAGCCAGAGCGCGCTGCGATCCTGCCCCGAATTGCCATTGCCGGAGCGATTTAATTGGCCTGCTGACGCTTATGACCAGACAAGGCTGTCTGTAAACCAGTACCGCCGGTTGTTTGGACGTTTTCCCCGGGGTATCTGGCCTCCGGAACAGGCGGTAAGCCCCGAGACAATTTTAGTGTTTTCAGATCTTGAATTTAAATGGACAGTTTCTGATGAGCAGATACTGGCCAGATCGATAGGTCAAGAAATCCATCGCGATGCCTATGGGCATGTGTTGAACGGGGATCTTCTGTACAGGCCCTACCGAGTCAAGGAAGGGGGGGGGGAAATAAACATGGTCTTTAGGGATCATCTTCTTTCCAATCGACTCGGCTTTGAATACCAGCATTTCCGGCCCGAGGACGCCGCGGCCGATCTGGTGCACCGGCTGCACAAGATTGCCGAAAACCTGAGCTGGTCTGTGGACGAGCACCTGGTAACAATCTCTCTTGACGGGGAGAACGCCTGGGAGTGGTACAGTGGTGACAAAGGGCCTTTTTTGTCGGATCTTTACCGGCGGCTGTCTGAGGATCAGGTGCTGGAATCGGTTACCGTAGGTGAATATCTGGCCAAAAATCCTCCCTGCAGGCAGATCGGCGATCTGTTTACCGGTTCCTGGGTGGATCATAACCTGACCCGCTGGATCGGCACCAGGAACAAGAACAAGCTCTGGAACTACCTTTTGCAGGCCCGGCGGGCGGTGGAAAGCTATGCCCATGGCCCGGGCAAAGATCAGGGGAGACTTGATCAGGCGTTGCGCAATATCTACATCGCCGAGGGCAGCGATTTCACCTGGTGGATAGACAGTATGCCCCACCAACTGGCGGCACCCTTTGACAAGCTCTTCCGCCTGCACCTGGCCGGTGTTTACCGTGCCCTGGGGGCTCATCCTCCCGGCCACCTTTTCAGATCGGTCCTTACCCCTACGGATGAGGAGAACATCCCCGATCACGACCCGGCGGGACCGATTTCCATGGTTTCATCCGAATAAAAGTGAGCGGGCCTCCCCGGGGCGACAGCTCGATGAAACGAAGGCGAAATCTAAACGGTCAGGGAGATTATGGCCGGCCTCTAGAACCCGAAAAGCCGGATAAACCGCTGCCAGAAGGTCAACCGGGGCTCGGGTTTAGGTTCCGTATTTTCGGTTTTGGGCCGAGCAATGCCCTCGGTCTGCATGAGAAATTGAACGGCTGAAATCTCGCCGTTTTTTTCGGAGACAAAGGACTTAACCGGATTCTCCCCGCCCATCATTTCCTGCAGTCTATCCTTTATGGCATCGATCAGGTCGTCGTTCATGGTAGATGTCTCCCGGCGAAGTTCAAAGGTGCCCTCTTTAAGCTCGGCCACCCCGTCATACAGATCGGTTGTGCCCTCCAGAAGCTCCCCCGTGCCGCCTTTCAACTCGATAATACCGTTTTCGAATTTGATCATGCCATTTTTAAACTCGATCATCCCTTCCAGCAGTTCGCCGGTGCCGTCTTTAAGTTTATTTGCTCCTTCGACCAGCCCGGAGGAGCCGCGGTAAAGTTTCTTCATACCGGTCAGGTATTCTTCCATTCCGCCGTGGTATTCAAGAAGGCCGTCGTTTAAGCCGGAAATTCCCCCATAAAGGTCCCGGGCTCCTTTGTTTACACCGGCCACGTAGCTGTTGAGGCCGATCAAAAGTTGATCATAGCCGGCAAGCATCTCAAGCAATTTTGAAAGTTCGCCGATTAAGGTTTCAACTTGGCCGTCAAGTTGGGGCGCCATGCTCGCAAGCGTCTCATCTACTGTCATCTCAATGGTTCTTCGCGGTTCCTCATTTTCCGGCATAGCGTTGAATGTTTCCGAATCTATACCTATGTCAGCTAGCGCCCTCGCCAAAATTTCCTGCCTCGCTTCGGCGTAGACCATGTTTTTGATCAGTTCGCCGTCAAGGGCATTTCTCAATATATCGTGGTAATTTTCATGTTCTAATTTGGGCAGCCCTGAACCGGCCAGTTGGGCATTGGCCATTTCCAGCAACCCATCAAAAAAGTTTGAAAAACCGCCCGTCAGCATAGCTATTTCTTCCGTTAGGGGCGAGGTTCCTGCGGCGAATTCTTGGGCTCCTTCTGTTAATTCCTCTGAGCCGTCCAGGATAATCCCCAGCCCGGAATAGAGCTCGTTCGTCCCCGTCAATAAGCCCCCGATTCCCGTATAGAGTTCGCCAATTCCACCGGCGAACTCACCAACCCCTTTATCAAGATTGCGTACCCCGCCTACAAGTTTGACTGCCCCGTCGGTCAGTTCCCCGGCCCCGTCGGCCATTTCAGCGCTGCCATCATTGAAATCGGAGACGCCTTCATGTAGATCGAAAATCCCATCCAGCAGCTCTTTTACGCCGTCATCCAGCTCGGCTATGCCGTCGGTCAGTTCATTGATTTCGGAGAGATCCGCATCTTCTTCGAGGTTGAAATCCATGTTCAGGCGGATACCGGCGATGGTTATGGCGGGCATTTCGAAATCCTCAACCTCTGCGTTAACTTCTGAGAGGGCGCTCTTACCTGGTAGAATAACAAAGTTCGCCTGCTTGCTGTCGCCGGTGGTGACTATCGAGCCGCCCTCAGCCCGGATATTTTTGCAAAGGCTATCCTTAAAGGTCAGCGATAACTGAAGAGCATAGCTCTCAAAAAAATCCCTGCATCCTGAATGATTCGGGCCGGTTTCAACCTTTATGGCCAAATGTCCCTTTTTACCCGCTAATTTATCAGGTGAAATCTCACGACCGTTAAGCCGGTAGGTGATAGCTATATTCCAGGGAAGCTGCGGATCTATCAAAAATCCCTCGTAATGCAGTCGGTCTCCCCGGGCGTTTGTGGTTACCTTGCCCTTATCCAGCTTGATTGCATCATTGCCGGAGAGGTTTTGTACATAGGCATAGTTGCCATAATCAAGAATTTCCCGCTCATCTCCCAATTGGAAACTGTTGACCACGTAGACTCGATCGACCGAGCCGTCGTTGTGAAGGCGGATATAGACCACCTCCTCCTTAAGGGTGGTCGCCTGAACAGGAATGGGGGTATAAATTGAGAGGACCAGAGCCGCTATAAGAAACAGCGCTGCCATTTTTCGCCTATTTTCTCGAAAAGTTCTAGCTTTTTGCACCATAATCGCTCCTTCGATAGTATTTGCATATTTTTAAGTCAGCGCTTGGCTCCGGTCCTGTTCTTTCGCCTATACCCGGGGGAGAAACGCTTTTTTCTTCGATAAAATTTGCTCCCATGGTTGTTTTGCCGATTACTTTATCAAACAGGGTCAGCATGGCCGGCAAGAAGCAGACCACCATAAACATGGAGATCAGTGTGCCGCGCCCCAGCAGAAGTCCGATGTCTTTGACAATGGAATTTGACGAGGTTAAATAGAGGATAAATCCGGCAATGGAGAGTATGGAGGCCGAGATCAGGATTGATTTAAACGCACTAGAGAGCGAAGCTGCAACGGTCTTCTTGAGCGGCATGATTTTACGATTCTTCATAAAATTGTCGGTAAGCAAAATGGCATAATCAATGGTTGCTCCCAGTTGGATAGTGCTCAGCACCAGGTAGCCGATAAAATTGATGGAGGTACCGGTGAAGTAGGGGAAGGAGAGGTTGATCCAGATGGCCACCTCGATGGTCAGCAACAAAATAAAGGGCAGGCTGAAGGATCTGAAAGAAAAAGCAATCACCAGAAAGATGGCCACAATGGCTATCATATTGACCCGGAGGTTATCCACATCCACAATTTTTTTCATGTCGCTTAGGGTGGAGCTCTGGCCAACGGTATAAAAATCGTGGTAGTACTTGGCTGTCATCTGGTTTATCTCCTGCACTGCCTTGAATGCAATCTCCCCTTCCTCCGGCATATCGGTATAAAGGATGATCCGGGCATAATTATCCGAGTAAAATTGACTGGTAACATCATCTCCCAAAAAACCGGGAGGGATGGCCGGGCCCACATTGGCCGCGTACGATACCACGTTCTTGACCAACGGGTGATCTGAGAGGCGGGAGGACAGTTCTTTTTCCTTCACCATATCGCCCCTGGGGACCAATAGAGCCAAAATATTTGTGCGGCCGAACAGATCGTTAATGACGGCATTGCTGCGGCCGATCTCCCGGTTGGGGTCACAGGTGCTGTTCCCATAAATAAAGGTGGTCTCCCTCTGTCCCAAAAAACTGGGGACCAGGATCAGGACAACCAAAATGGTCACGGGAACGAAAAACCTGGAGAGGCCTCGGCTGATATTTTTAAAATCGGGCATCAGCGTGCGGTGGCTTGTTCTGCCGACTATTTTATAAAGGACAAGGGTCAGCGCAGGCAGGAAGACTATGACTGAGATAAAGCTTAAAATAATGCCCTTGGCAAGGCAGATGCCCAGATCCGGGCCGATTTTAAAATTCATAAAAACAAGGGCTAAAAACCCAAAGAGCGTGGTCAAAGCGCTGGCGGCTATGGTGGTAATGGAATCTTTTATGGCATGGTACATCGCTTTTTTTGCATCGCCATACTTTTTTTGGTAATCCCCAAAGCTGTGCAAAAGAAAGATGGCATAATCCATGGAGACCGCCAACTGAAGAATTGGGCTGATGGAGTTGGTGACAAATGAAATCTCCCCAAAAATAATATTGGTGCCCATATTTATAAGCACCGACACTCCGATTGCCGAGAGAAATAATATGGGCTCCATCCAAGAGGTGGTGGAAAGAATTAGAATCAAAATGATCGCGGGCAGCAAAATGGCTACGGCCAGTTTGACCTCGGAGGTGGCCGATTCCTGCATGTCGCTCAGGTTTGCCGCTTCACCGCTGATCGCTCCCGCCGGGCCGATGATTTCACGCATTGCCGCGCAGGCCGCCTTTTCGGTCCCCTTCTCAACGGATACGGAAAATAAAGCGCTGCGATCTTTATAAAAGCCTTCAACCTTCTCCTTGTCCTGTATTTCCAGGGGTTGTTTTAAATCGATTATGCTATCGAGCCAGATAACCTCGATCACGCCCTCAACCTGAGAAAGCCGCCGTTTGATCTCAAGAGCCTCCATCACCGAAACATTGGGCGCCATAACATTCGCATTGGGGATGGCCTGGGTAAACTCTCGGTTCATCACCTTGATGCCGGCGGTTGATCGCGCGTTTTGAGGCAAATAATCCGATACGTTATAATTGATGCCAACAAAACGGATGAGCAAGGCGGCGATCAGCGAGCTTAAAAGAAAGAATATAATAATTGTTTTTCTGTTATTCACAATGATTTTTGCAATTCTATCCATAAGATCATCCTTAAATAATTTTGGTCTTGTTTATTTCCTCCAAGTTAAATATAATAGACACTGTGTTGGGATACAACCATCATTGTTGGTAAAAATGCTTATTAACCAACACATTCGGATATAAGTGTTGATTTGCAGAATATTAATTTTTTGGGAGGGCTGCTGTGAAAGGTAAAATTGATCGACGCGTAAAATTTACCAAAGCGCTTTTGAAAGATGCGCTTGTACAACTGCTCAAGGAACGTCATATCTCAAAGGTCTCAATAAAGGTCTTATGCGAAAGGGCCGACATCAACCGAAGCACCTTTTATGCCCACTATACCGACCAATTTGATCTGCTGCGGCAGGTACAGGACGAGGTTAAAGATAATCTCAAGAGTTTTCTGGAGCAGTATGTGAACGACCGAATGCCTATTACGGAACAAAGCCTGAAGGGTATATTGGAATATGCCGGGGCAAACAGCGATCTTTTTACAGTGATGTTGGGTGAAAATTGTGATCAGGCCTTTCAAAAGGATTTAATGGAACTGGTGGAGCTGGTGCCGTTCCAATATGAAACGCAGGAGCGGAAGAAGGAATATATATTGAGTTTTGCGATCACGGGCTGTATAAGCATTGTGCATAAATGGCTGAAGGAAGGAACAGTGGAGCCGCCCGAGGAGATGGCGGCGCTTGTGCTTAAGGTCATCTACAACGGGCTGCTGAGCTTTTAAATACAGGAAGCTTTTGATGGCCCGATTGGGGATATGGATGAAGGAGGAGACTAAATGCTTGGTTACCGCCAGGCTCGTTCCCGGATTTTAGCGGGTGAATTCTCACCGGTATACCTGATCTACGGAGAAGAGCCTTTTTTGAAAGAGGATCTGGTGTCCCTTCTAAAGGAGCGCTTTCTAGGGGAGGGATCCGCTTTCGGCTATGAGAAACTGGAAAGGGCCTCTTTGCAGGAGGCCCTTTGCCGCCTGGAAGCTTCATCCCTTTTTGCACCTCGGAAAATGGTGGTGCTGGATCAGCCTCCCGGTTTGGCGCCGCCGGCCCGGGCTTCCCGGAAGCGGGAGGGCGATTCGGGAGCCAGGCCGGAGAAGGTCGACTCAAAAGATGAGGATTGGGATGGGCTTTGGTCATTTTTGAAAAGTGAAAAAGATGGCCCGGAGGCGATTCTGGTGCTGCTCCCGGAAGCAGTGGACCGGCGCCGAAGGTGGTTCAAGGTGTTGGATAAAGAGGCTCCGGTGGTGGAGTGCGCGCCCATCAAAGGGGGTGAGCTGGCCCGATGGATCAGCGATCAGGCGGCACAGGCGGGGAAAAAAATCGAGCGGGAGGCCCTGGAGCTGATCCTTCTGGAGGGGGATAATAACCTCTGGCATATTTACAATGAACTTCAAAAATATATTACCTATCTGGGTAAGGATCAGATAGAAATTACTCCCCAGGTGGTAGAGTTGCTGCAGGCCATTGATTCACCGGGCAATATATTCAAATTAACCGATTCCCTGGCTGCAGGGGACGGGCGCGGCGCCCATGAACTGCTCGGCCGTTTGCTGCGGCACCGGGAGGCGCCCCTAAAAATATTTTTTATGTTAACCCGCCATTTCAGACTGCTTCTGCTGACCAGAAATCTCCTGGAGGCGGGCGCCCGCCCCGGGCAACTGGCCGGAGAGCTCAAAGTCCACCCCTATGAGGCCCAAAAGCTTGGGCGTCAGGCCGCGCTGTACAACCTGCGAACCCTTGAGGACATTTTACTTGCCCTTCACGATTGGGATCTTAAAATCAAGACCGGCCGGGTTGGTCCCGAGCCGGCCCTGGAAATCATCTTTGGCCGGATCGGCGGTTTGCTTTCACCCTCCGCAAAAGTAGTTGACGGTTAAGTTTTCTCCGCCGGGGAAAATTAAAACGAAAATTACTGATTGCAGAGGAGGCCGTGCGATTGAAAGATATTTATATCGTATTAGCTTTCCATGCCCATGAGCTGCTCTGGGATCTCCCGGAAAGGCTGCTTTCCTACCTGGAAGAAGGAAACCCCATGAAAGAAACGATCTGTGACCAGAATTATATTAAAAAGCGCAAACAGGAGGGAAGAGACGTCTACTCCCTGGGGGTCCGCCTGGGGGAGGTTTTAAATGCGCCGATCTGCGTGGAGTACAGCAATGAACTTCTGCAGCAGTTGGAGGAGGTGGAGCCCGAGATTCTGGGTTATTTAGCTGAACAGTACCGTCTTGAGCGCCTTTACCCCATCTACGGCCATGCCCACCATACCCATATTTCACTTTTAAATAACGGCGAGGTTGCCCAGGAGATAATCTGGAACGCCCAGTACCTGCATAACCGTCTGCAGGTTCCCCACCCCAAATACAAGGGACTTTTTCCCACGGAGGCCTCGTTAAGCTATGATAAGTTGGCAGGGATCGTTGAAGCCAACATCGACTACCTGATATTTCCTCATCTGGAGCCGGACAAGGCGCCCTTTGAGGTGATCGGCACGGGGGATTACGTCTACCGCCCCTTTCTTTTAAAGACCCCCTGCCGCAACCTGTTGGCTTTTCCACGAAATTTCCCTATTTCCCAGGAAATATGGCGCCCTATTACCAAGATGAAGCGAGATGAGGTAAAAAGTCAGGGCTATAAACTGGGGGATTACCCGGTCTTTTTCAATGAATATCTCACCGGCCAACTGGAAAAATTCCCTATCGCTTTGGATGAAGGGGTGGAGCTTTACAAAGCGGTGATCCGGCAGGAACTGGGCCAGGCTCCTCCCGATGCAGTGCTGGTGTACATTCAGGATCTGGAGTTGATGGATTTTGGCGATATAGCCATTGAAATCATGATCAAGGCCTGGCAGGATATTATCAGTGAGGATAAGGGGAAGTACCGTCTGAACTTTGTGACCCCCGACCAGTATATAGAGCGGGTTTTGAAGACCGAGGGCCTGAGCAGGCTCCCCGAGATAAAATTCAAGGATATCAACTGGTCGCCCGAGATCCGACTGGTGCTTAGGGCCGACGGGCATTATCCCCCTGCCGGGGTGGCAAATATGGGAAACTATAGCAGGGAAGATACCGGACTCTACCGCCGCCCCCATGCCTTCTGGGAAAACGGCAAATATTACTGCGGGATATTTGACACTCTGCTGGAGATGTTCAATATCAATTTGCATTGTATCGGCCACGGGGAGAGGCTCGCCGCTACGGGCTACGATCTGGCCAAAGAGGATCTGGATACCCAGGCGGTGATCTATCTGAGGTTGATGAAAAGGGCCTGCAACTGGGGCTGGCGGCCCACCGAGGGACGGCAGAAACGGCCCTGCCTGGACGGTTATTTGCTGGCGGAGATCTTGCTTAAAAAAATAGATTCCTACCCGGCGGAGATGATCCTCAACCGCCAAAAAATCGGGATCGACCCGCGGTTGATTCTGGGGATAGCGGAAACATTGAAGGTGTTTATAGATTGCCGCTTGGATTATCTGCGACACGGCATGGAGAAATACATGGCGGAGAGGGGCGCCGATCTATCGGAAGCTTATCGGCTGATCGAGGAGGTCAGCCACTGGCGACGGGTGGCGCTCCAGAAAACGGGGCAGATGTATGGGGTAACCCGCGGCGAAGAGGCGGCCCAGATTCCCAGGCTGAAACAGTTCATTTCCCTGCTGCAGGATTATTCTCAGGCTTTGTTTATGGCCACCGAGTTTATTCAAAAGATCTGGGGGAAAGTGCCGGAGGTGGAGTTCATGGTAGATAAAATGTACGAGTACCTTTACCGGCAATATCCCCCGCTCTTCCCCTCCCTGATGGATTTTGTGGATTCGGCCGGCGCAGAGGTGATGGACGATTACTTTGCCTCTTTGGTGGTGGAAGAGACTGGCAAGCCGCAATTCGCCCGGGTGACCCTGAGCTGATCTGCCGTGAATCGGTAACAAGCCGCTCCGGCCGGTTAATCCCGAACAAGGATAAACTGGCCGGGAGTCAAAACTTGTCCGCTGTCGCCTTCCTTCTCCCGGCCCCCAAATTTATTCCACTCCGAATTAAGAAGAACCCGCTGGAAGGGAAAAGGGGCCTCCAGGGTGAAGGGAGCCGGTCCCAGGTTGATATGGGCGGTCAGGCTCTGATCGGAGTCCTGCTGTGTCCGGCGATCCTGGCGGCAAATTTTAACCACTTTCTGTTCCCGGCAGACCTCAATATCCAAGCCTTTTTTATCAGGAATTCTAAGTGCGGGATGATTTTTCCTCAGAGCGATCAATTCCCGGTAAAAGCCAAATAATTTTATTTGGTGGTCGGCCCACTGATCGGGTGTGGTCAACCGGGAGCGGTAAAAGGTGCGCTCATCTTCAGGATTGGGGACCTCCTCCCAGCCAAAATCTTTGAACTCCTCCCGGCGCCCCTTATAGACCGCCTGCTTGAGCTCGGAGTCGCCGTAGTCGGTGAAAAACAAAAAAGGCCTCTCTTCAGCGTACTCCTCGCCCATGAAGAGCATGGGCACGTAAGGGGCCATGAAGAGCATCCCGGCAGCGGCTTTCAGGTAGGGGAAATCAACCAGCCGGGAGAGACGTTCCCCGGCGGCCCGGTTTCCCACCTGATCATGGGTCTGGATGGATACTATAAACTGCCTTCCCGGGTTTTTGGAAGCATCACTGCCCCTGTTTTTTTTCCAGAACCGGGAGTAGGCCCCGGTGTAAAGATAGTTGCTATAAACCTTTTCCAGACTATCAATCCGGCCGTAATCGATGTAGTATCCTTGGTTTTCGCCGGTGAGAACCGTATGAAGACAGTGGTGGAAATCATCCATCCATTGGGCGTGCATGCCGTACCCCCCATCACAGCGGGGGTCGATCAGGCGGACCTGATTTTCGTCGCTTTCGGCGATCACGGCCAACTTTCGACCCAGGCGTTCAGAAAGGCGATCCACAGTTTCAGTGATTTCTTCCAAAATATGTTTAGGACTTTGGTCGGTAATGGCGTGCACCGCATCCAGCCTCAATCCGTCCAGATGATATAGCTCCAGCCAGTAGGTGACGTTGCCCAAAACCATTTGCCTCATGGCTTCACAGCCCTGATCGTCAAAATTCACCGCTGCTCCCCAAGGGGTACTGTATTTATCTGTAAAATAAGGGCCGAAACTGCCCAGGTAGTTGCCCTCCGGACCGAAATGGTTGTAGACTACATCTAAAATCACGGCCAGTCCTTTTTGGTGGCACTGATCCACCAGGTATTTTAATTCATGGGGGCTGCCGTAGTTATGATTGACGCTGAACAGGTTAGCCCCGTCATAACCCCAGTTCCGGCGTCCCGGAGTTTGTACCACCGGCATCAGCTCAATGGCGGTAACCCCCAGCTCTTTTAGATAATGCAGTCGGGTCGCGGCAGCCCTGAAGGTTCCCGCGGGGGTGAAGGTGCCGATGTGCAGTTCATAGATTATGGCTGTTTCCAGATCGATTCCCGGCCAGTCCTGATCCTGCCAGTGGTACTGCCCGTGATCGATGACCTCCGAATACCCGTGGACACCCTGGGGTTGAAAATTGCTGTAGGGATCGGGGCAGCAGCTCCTTCCATCCAAGAGAAACTTGTAGCGCAGGGTTTTCTCGGGCAATTTTTTATAACGAGCCCTGTACAGGTTGGGTCTTATTTCCTCCATGGGAAGGGTTGATTCTTTATCCCCTGATTCAATGAGGATCTCTACCCGCTTTTGTCCAATGGCGGTGACTGTAAATTCCACCAAACCTTGGGACAGATCAATTATATTGGCGCCCTGGAATGTCATAATAATAATATCCCTGATTTGAGCCCGATAATTCAGGGCATACTGTAGGTGAATTTGAGGCTGTCTGGCCATGCCCCGCCCGTGTGAATTGCTCCCGGGAACCCCGGGAAAATAAAGCTGCAGCAGCCGAAGACGTTTGCATATTCAAGGCGTTTAAAAGGAGACAACCGTGGAACTGGTCACTATCCAACCCAAGAGTTACCGGGATTACCAGCCGTTTATTGATGAACAGACCAAAAACAATCTGGATTTTTTTATTAGGGAAATGAAAGGGAAAAAAATGGCCATGATCAGCGCCACCTCCTTTGGAGGCGGGGTGGCGGAAAAGCTTCATTCCCTGATCCCGCTTGTAAATAGTATGGGGGTTGAAATGGATTGGTGGGTGATCAAGGGTGACCGCGATTTTTTTAAGGTAACCAAAAAAATTCACAATGGCCTGCAAGGAGAACCCGGATTTCTGTCAAAAGAGGAGATCGGGGCTTACTTGAGCTGTAATTGCTTTAATGCCGGCTGTATCGGGGACTGGGACTATGACTTCGTAGTGATCCATGATCCTCAACCTGCGGCCTTAATTGCACATCGTCCGGCAGGGGACCGGGCCCGCTGGATCTGGAGATGCCATATTGACACCTCCAACCCAAACCAGGAATACTGGGCTTTTTTATACCGCTATGTCAAGCAATACTCGGCCGCTATATTTACCCTGGAGGAATATGTTAATCAAGAACTACCCCCACCAGGACTCAACATTTTTATTACCCCGTCAATCGATCCTTTGAGTTTAAAAAACATTCGGCTGGGGAAAGAAGAGGCTCTGAGAATAGTTACCAGGTATGGGGTGGAGGCCGGCCGCCCGCTGATATCCCAAATTTCCAGATTTGATCCTTGGAAGGATCCGCTGGGGGTGATCGAGGTTTACAAGATCGTCAAAAAAGAATTTCCAGCGGTGCAGTTGGCTTTGGTGGGCTCCATGGCGGCGGATGATCCCGAGGGTTGGGACTACCTATACCATACCCTGCGACGGGCGGGAGAGGACTATGATATCAAGGTGATCACCAATTTCAACGGGGTCACTGATCTGGAGGTCAACGCTTTTCAGACCGCCTCCGATATTTTGATTCAAAAATCCCTGCGGGAGGGATTCGGTTTGACGGTAGCCGAGGGTCTCTGGAAAGGGACCCCGGTGATCGGGGGCAATGCCGGCGGAATTCGTCTGCAGATCGAAGACGGCGTAACCGGATTTCTGGTGAATACGGTGGAGGAGTGCGCGGAGAAGGTATTGATCCTTCTCCGGAACCCCCTTCTGGCCCAACAGATTGCTGCCGCCGGAAAAGAAAAAATCCGCCGCCAGTTTCTGGTTACAAAAAACGCCCTGGATTACCTTAAGCTCTTCTATAGCCTCCTGGGGCAGCCCGCAGTCAATACAAACTGATATATCTGCCCTCATAATTCATGGCTGCCGGACCCTAACCCGCGTTGACCCGGTTGAACAGGCGGGTTAAACGGGATTTTTTCCGGGCGGCATTGTTTTTGGGGAGCACTCCCTTGGACCAGGCCCGGTCAATCTGGCTGATCGCGGTGATAAATTTTTGTTGGATCATTTCCCGGTCTCCGGTTTGAAGCGATTCTTCAAATTGGCGGATGTAAGTCTTTACCGCGCTCTTGATACTCTGGTTACGGGCGGTGCGGGTTATGGTCTGGCGAAGCCGTTTTTCGGCTGATTTGGTGTTAGCCAATCTAATACCTCCTTAATATCAAGCGAAAAAATTTTATCATCTATAAGGTTAAAAATCAACTGTTTGGAGAACAACCGGGGCGGTTAATTGTAAAAATACATATATAAACAGGTAAACTGTGTATACCGCCGCCGTAATTGGTTAAGCTATCCCTGCAAATATTGGATTAAACTCATAAAAGATCGGGAGGCTGGAATTGATATGCTAGGTTTAATTGTGCGGTTTATTGTTTCGGCGATCGTGTTGATGGTGGTCGGTTTTCTGTTGCCGGGGTTTGCCACCCTCAAGTTCTGGCAGGCTCTGATCGCCGCGGTGGTCATTGCAGCCATCGGGTTTGGGGTGGAAAGTCTGTTCGGGCGCAAAATATCGCAGCAAAATAGGGGTTTGGTGGGGTTTGTCATCTCGGCAGTGGTGATCTATGTGGCCCAGTTCATAGTTCCGGGAATGAGTGTCAGTATTCTGGGGGCAGCGCTGGCGGCAATCGTCATCGGTATTATCGACCTGTTTGTTCCCACGGAACTTAGGTAATCAGATCGCGATGAAGACCAGACCTGAACAGAATGTAAAAGAGGGCTATATTCCTTCTTACAACATCCGCACCGATTTGGCTCTGGAGGCGCAGGAGGTTGTCCGGGAAAAAACGGCGGCCGAGATCCCGGGGGTAGCTGCTGAAACCATCCGGGATGAAGGGATCACCGTCAGCAGGGTCAGGATCGAGACCCCGGAGGCGGGGACAAGACTGGGCAAGGCTCCGGGCAGCTATATTACCATCGAGGCCCCCGGTCTGCGTAAAAAGGACAGCGATCTTCAGGACCGGCTGGTGGACGTATTGACCCGGGAACTGCTGCACATCTTGCCCCTCTCCGATCAGCTTCAACAGACGGTGCTGGTGGTGGGCTTGGGAAACTGGAACATTACCCCAGACGCTCTAGGACCCCGAATTGTGGGAGATCTGCTGGTGACCCGCCACCTGCTTGATTCCAAGAACCCGGTGTTGGGCGAAGGTTTTCGCTCGGTTTGCGCCATCTCCCCGGGGGTGCTGGGGATCACCGGCATCGAGACCGGTGAAATTATCCAATCGCTGGTCCCCCGGGTCAACCCTTCCTTGATCATTGTGATCGATGCCCTGGCTGCCCGCCGGCTGGAGAGGCTAAACACCACCATCCAGATCGCCGATACCGGGGTCACCCCCGGTTCGGGGGTCGGCAACCGCCGTCTCTCCATAACCAAGGAGACCATCGGGGTGCCGGTGATTGCCATCGGGGTGCCCACGGTGGTGGACGCCTCGACCATTGTCAACGACACCATGGACGTGCTGGTGGGGGACTTTAAGAAAAAGACCGAGACCATGGCTCTGGCCAATGCCCTGGAGAGGCTGGAACCGGAGCGTCGCCGGGAGCTGATCAAGGCAGTGCTCACCCCCTATGTGGGAAACTTGATGGTCACCCCCAAGGAAATCGATACCTTTATTGAGGACCTCTCCCTGGTGATCGCCGACGGACTGAATGCCGCCTTACATCCCCGGGCGCGCAGCGAAGAACCGGGGGGAAACATACATTAGCTGGGGCTCCAAATAGAACGGTGATCCCCAACATATTAAAAATTATATTCTGCACAATAAATACCCATCAGGAGCAAAATCTTGTTTGGTGCAATCTGATGGGTTTCTATGTGGTTTTGAGGTTTAGGTCGTGAATTGAAGTAGAAGTATAAACGAGACTTGGTGGCAGGCCGTCGATCAGGAGATTAACTCTCTCGATTGGCGGTTTTTCCTTTTACTATTGACGATACCAGAGAGGAAATATATATTGTTATTAACAATGCTGTTGATATTGTTATTTATCAGGAGTGGACAATATGAGTGATGTTAATGAACTATTAGAAGAGGCAATTAATGAAATAGATAAGCTGAATGACGGTGAGGTTTTTCTTGTTAAGGATCTGTTCAAAGGCTATATGTGGAATAGGATACCGAGAAAAGACAGGCTTCTGTTGGGGACGCTGTTTCTTAATTGGGTGAATAAGACAGATGGCAATCTCAAAGCAATTGAAAAGACATCATCCAACCAGCAGAGATATGAAAAATCAA
>CAZPFS010000016.1:0-31281 GCA_964585925.1 uncultured Syntrophomonadaceae bacterium
AACATGTTCATTTTTCAGACCGAAATTTGCATATAACCAGGGTTTTGATATAATTATGGAAGATGCTGGAGGATTGGAGCGGCAACCAATCATTCAGCTTTTTAATGGGAAGGTAGTCGTTAGACCAAAAAATTAAATCATACCTTGATAATCAGCAAAAACTAATACTATAAATATTGGAAGAGACGAGGAATGATATGCTGGCAGATTATTTGGCAGATCTAAAAAATGAATTCCAAGGATACGACAGACAAAAATTATCAAAGGATTTAATGGCCGGACTTACCGTAGCTGCCGTGGCCCTACCCCTGGCCCTTGCTTTCGGCGTGGGCTCCGGCGCAACTGCAGCCTCGGGCCTCATTACAGCGATCATAGCCGGCCTGGTCATCAGCGCCTTGTCCGGGGCCTCTTTTCAAATGTCGGGGCCAACGGGCGCCATGATGGCCATATTGATCATGCTTGTACATAAATATGGATTAAACGGCATTTTTATTGCCGGTTTTATGGCAGGGATCATGCTGATACTGGCCGGTATTTTTAAACTGGGACATATCATATATTTCATACCCTCATCTGTCATCACGGGTTTTACATCGGGTATCGCCATTATTATTGCCCTGGGGCAGTTCAACAATCTATTTGGGGTCACCTTTGAAGGGGAGCTTACTGTAACAAAACTGTTTTCCTATTTTACAAAGGGTTTTGATCCGGATTTTCCAACCCTGTTTATCGGGCTGCTAGTTATTGCCATTATGATCTTGTGGCCCAAAAAATGGAATGAAAAGTTCCCCTCCTCTCTGGCAAGCATTATCATTGTCCTCGTTCTGAACAGCATTATTAAACTGGATGTGGCCCTGGTGGGGGAGATCCCCAAAACCGTCTTTTTATCTGATCGATTGTCCCTCACCTCGATTCCGGTCAATCAGCTCGGCAACCTATTTGCCCCGGCCTTGAGCATCGCCGCCCTGGCCATGATCGAAAGCCTTCTCTGCGGAGCGGCAGCCGAGAAATTAAAAAAAGAAAAATTAAACGGGAACCGGGAACTGGTGGCCCAGGGGATCGGCAATATAATTATCCCGTTTTTTGGAGGAGTGCCGGCCACCGCGGCCATTGCCAGAACAAGTGTAGCCATTAAATCCGGCAGTGTAACAAGACTTAGCGGGATTATACATGCAGTTATTTTGCTGTGTTCGATGTTTCTTCTGTCACCCGTCATGTCAGCAATTCCCCTCTCCGCCCTGGCCGGCGTTTTGATCATGATCGCCTGGAAAATGAATGACTGGGAAAACATTCGCTACATATTCAGGCACCGCTTCAAATCCGGAATCGCTAAATTTGCAATTACCATGAGTGCAACGGCTGTGCTGGATTTAACCCAGGCAATCCTGGTGGGGGTGGTTTTTTCGGCGGTTCTGATAGTCATACGGGTGGCGGATATTGATATAACCATCAGCGAGATAGAAAACGAAAGGTTAGAAGAGATCGGGATAATCATTCCGACAGTACCCGAGCATATTAGAGTGGCATACTTAACCGGAACTATCTTTTTTGCCGTGGTAAAAAAGCTTAATGCCCAGTTGTCTGAACTGAAAAATACCTCCGTATTGATACTGTCCATGAGGGGAGTTCCGGTCATTGATCTATCCGGATTACAGGCGCTCCTGGAGCTGACCGAAAGCCTGCAACAGGCCGGAACAAAGATTATGCTGGCCAGTGTCCAGCCAAAAGTAATGAGGAGGTTGGAGCGGAGCGGGCTTATTGACATTATTGGAAAAAAGAACACATTTGACAGCGCCGAATTCGCGATCATATATGCCAACAACCAATATATAAAAAAAGTAAAAACCAAGCAGGCAAAGGGCGGTTCGCTGAAAAAGGGATTGCTGAGCCAGCCCATGTTTTAGCTTATTTCCGATCATCTCCCGAGCCGGATTTACTCACCCCGACCATACTTAAAAACGTATTCATTTGAATCTACATCAATTATTTTGGATACTACGGGGCATTTCACTTTCAACAGAAAAAAGACATCCCGCTCTAGTTTTTCACCGGAAAGCGTTTCAAAATTTCCCTGACCCTTGGAAATTACAATATCCGAGCCATAGAATATGTCTAGAAATTCCCCGGTGCACTCATCAAGAAGAACACCCGGGGAATCGCATCCCGAAGAAATAATCCGGGCATGCCGGTCCAGACCCGAGGCCAGGGCATCCTTCATGGTGGCATCATTGATAATGGGTGCGCTTCTAACGGCATAGGCAATCTCAAAGCCGGGAAGCTGTTCGAGAAGAAGGCGATCAAAAACGGTTTCCCCGGTGTTGTCCCCGATAATTAAAAGGGTTTTTGCGGTATCAAGCCTTTCTCTAAAAAGCGGCACATCGGATAAAACAAAAGGTTTTGCCAGCTCTTCTTCCAGCCCTCCCCCTATGTTGCAGCGAATACCGACACCTGAATCCAGTGCATTCCCGATGGCCGCAGCCTTCAGCGCCCGGTATAAGCAGCTATCCTCGGCCCCCTCCACATACTGTTTGATTTTTGGATAAAGGCCCAAAGCCAGATCCAGATCTCTTTTTTTGACCCGCTCATAGGGATCAAATACTCCGGTCCTGTCTTTGATGATCCGGTGTATTTCCCGGGCAATATGGGGTGGATTTTTAAACGATCTGTAGCGGCCAATAACGCCCAGCGCCTCGTCTAGAATTTTTTTTTGCAGCCCTACATCCCCGGTAGACATGCGTGATGCTTCCACTGCCTGCCGCAACGTGCAGGGCAGGCAATCAAGGTGAATTTCCAGAGCAATCCCCTTCCTACTGCTAGATTTTTATACCCGCTGAAAACCCTGCCGGCATCTGGCAGGGTTTTTCACATCAAATAACCATTTGCTTTTTATTCAGGTAGTCAACCGTTCCGTGAGATGTCCGGCAGCGATCTGAACTTCACGCTGCAAAAACAGGTAAAGAATCAGTGAGAGCAGCATGGTCGCCACATCCGAAGCCGGCAAAGTGCGGATAAACCCGTCAAATCCCCAGAGCGATGAAAAAATACTCAGGGCGGGAATATAGAACAGACCCTGCCGGCCCAGTGAGATCGCCAGAGACTGCACTGATTTGCCAAGAGACTGAAACATAGACATCAAAATCATCTGCGCCCCCAAAACCGGCATGCTCAGGGCCAAAGACTTGATGATTTTTGCCCCCAATTTGATTATCGCGGGATCGTTGATAAAGATCCGGATCCAAAAATCGGAAAACGAATAGAACAAAACACCCAAAGTGGTGCACAGAAGAGTGCCGATCAGGATCGACTTTTTGATGGTCTCCGTCAGGCGGGCGTAGTTTTGAGCGCCATAGCTGAACCCCATCAGCGGCTGGCAGCCCAAACCCATGCCCAGGGAAAGGAAAAAAGTAATATTGGTGATCCTCATGGCCAGTCCATTGGCCGCGACCACATCATCCCCAAAACCGGCGGCATAAGCATTGGCTACGGCAAACCCGGCACTGGACAGAATCATCCCCAAAGAGGCGGGGACGCCAATCTTCAGAATCTCGGCATAGATCTTCCATTCAAAGCGAAAGTGCCTCCAGGAGATGGAGACCAACCCTTTTTTCTTGAGGTAAAATGAAAGGTAGTACAGGAAACCGAACACATTGCCGATCACGGTGGCAATGGCCGCCCCGGCCACATCCATTTTGAAAAGAAAGATGAAGATCGGGTCCAGGATAATATTCAGCACGTTGCCGCTGACCATGCCGAACATCGCCTCCCGGGTGGCCCCCTCCGAACGCAGCAGACCCGCCAGGGTCATATTCAAGCCGATCACCGGGGTTCCCATAAGCATGATCGACAAGTAGCTCTTTCCCAACCCGAAGGTGTTCACACTGGCCCCACAGGACAGCAGTATAGGTTTGATGAATATGAACCCGGCCAGGGAGACCGCCGTGCAGACCGCCAAAGCCGACCAGAAAGCAACTGCCCCTGTGCGGCTGGCGCTGTCTCGATCTCCTTTCCCGAGCAGTCTCGAGATCAGAGAGGCTCCTCCCACTGCCAGGATATTCCCAAACCCCTGGACCATCACGAAAATTGGTATGGACAGGGCAACTGCCGCCACCATGTGAGGATTGTTCAATTTTCCGATGAAAAAAATATCGGTCATGTTGTAGATAACCTGTACCAGCATGGCCGCCATGGTGGGGATGGCCAGATTCCGGATAGCTCTGTACACAGGCATCGATTCCAAAATATATATTCTATTCGGCCTTTTGTTCATTTCTATCTGCTTGCTCTTTCGGCTTTTATTTTGTCTAAAACCACATCAATAGTTTCCAAAGCCTTATTCAGGCTGTGTAGCTCATTTTCGGTCAGTGTTTCAAGCCTGGAGAAAATAAACTGTTTAAACCGGGAATCAATTTCCTGGGCAGCGCTTTTCCCTTCTTCGGTCAGAACTAAGGTGTAACTACGGCGATCCCCGGTTCCGGGCGCCCGGCTGACCAACCCCTTCTGCTCCAGGCTATCCGCCACCGTAGTAAAGGAGCCCCGGGCCAACCCCACCCTTTTGCTGTAATCGGTCATCGTCCCGCCCTCATGTCTATAAATATACATCAGGGTTCTTTTTTCGCTGATATTCAATCCCGGCTCCGTCTTGAGCCTGCTGCCCTCCAGCAAAGTACCCATAAGCATTGGCAATGCAGCCACCAGTTCGGCAATGGATTCCTTTTCCTTTTTACCAGCCACCCACATTCCCCCCCCCCGAAACATGCTTAGAATACTAACATTCTGATTTCAAATTGTCAAGATCAGGGGCTACAACCCCCCGATAGACAAATTATAGCCCAACCCAAAAAATTGCCGGCAAGCCTTGTGCCTGCACGGCAAAGATTATGATCGTTGATTGTTAGGTCAACTAGGGACGCCAATATGGCAGCTCAGCCCCGCTCCCTGGCCCCTCAAGGCAACAGACGTAAAAATAACCTGCAATTAACGGGTGCCTCTCTCATAGAGCAAGTGGGGCCAGCGGGCTCTGATTTTTTCCAGATCCCCCGGCCTGCTGATATAGCTTTCCACATAGCCGCACTGTCCGCAGATATAATTGTCGAGTGGGGCCATACCGCCAAAAAACCCGCCTATAGGGACGGTATTGCTGCCATAGGTTCCGCTTTTAAAAGACAGATTGGCCCCGGAATAAATATCACTGGAACCACACTTCGGGCATTTTCCCTTTTTCATTGATTACCCCCCTTAAGCCGATTTTTAATACCCGGGATGACGCTCCCATCATATCCGGCTGACATGATCAATTAAATCGAAGTGGGTATCGTAGCTGTAAATAGCGGAGACATTTTTGTGCTGCATCAAGACCCCATTGTAGGCATCAATATAATCCACCTTGCCCAAGGCAAATTGCTTTAGGATATGGGGGTACAAATTTTTATTGGGGAAATACAGGTTATTCATGGTCAGTAGTGGCAATAACAGCTGCCGTATTCTTTCCGGCTCCTGGTTGTACGTCCGGGGAGACTGGAGCACCCATACCAGTTCAGCAATTACTAACTCAGAAGTAAAGAGCTTAATTTCGCCGGCCAACGCCTTCTCAAATAGGGTTTTGCATCGATCTGCCTTTTTTTCATCATCCCGGGAAAGAAAACGGAGGAATACATTTGTATCAACAAAGATCATATTCTCTTGCTACCTGCCTTTCCGGCCTCCAACCCAATCCCGGGCAGCCTTGCGCTGATTCTCAAGCTCTAGGGCGGGCCTTTCTTTTTCCAGAACTCCGTAAAGCAAATCCAAATCGGTTTTGATTGGCTTCAAGATCACTTGTCCTTGTTCGTTAAAAGCAAATTCCACCTTATCACCATAGCTGATCTGCAACCTTTCCCGAACAACCTGCGGTATAGTAACCTGTCCCTTCCTGGTAACAGTAGTAATCTTGCGCACAGTGCTATCCCCTATCATAAGTATTACTTTTAAACATGGTAATACAGCAAACGATAGATGTCAATAATTTCACCGGCGGGTCGGCAAATATATTTGTGAAGACTACGGCTAGTAAAGGTGCCCTAATATCTGCCCCACAACCCCAAGCGGCCCCAACTGCTGCTTCTCCAGGCGGGATCCCTGTCCAAACCGGCTACCGCCCTGCGGCATTTGATTCTGCTTGCTTTTCCTTCAGCAATATTTTAAGAGAGTTAAATAACTTTTGCCTGAGATGAGCAGACAGCAGGATTAATCAAAATAGGCTCGATAGTGTTGGTACTCAGACTGGCAGGGCGGGCCCTTGGCCAGCCACATTTCTGCAGTATTCAGATCCATAATTATGGAAAACATAGTGGTGAATTGATAAGCTGGTGCTAGCCCTGGATTGGGATGATGGCATATTCCATCAGGAAACTGATAGTGCGATCGCAGGCATGACTTAATATAATCAACTGTTAAATCTCTTTTTGCCTTGTTAAGCATCTTTTGCATCATATGATAACGAAAGATACTGTCAGGAAGCATTACGGGGCCATCATCCTTGATTTTTATCTTCAGCTTTGTTGTAAGTACATGATTTGTGTGGGCCATCACTCCGCTATCATTAAATATATAATCCCATTCTTCTGGAGTTTTCTCAATGTCAATCGCACAGCCATCACGCTGCGCCATCATATAATTGCCAGGCCCGGCATTTCGGTAAGCATTAATTCTCCCAACAGCGGAGGTCAAAGAGGGACTGTCTAGTATACGCCTTAGTACGAAGTGTAATGGCAGCCCATCTGGCTCACCCGAAACAACCAAGGCATTCAGGCAAACACCTAATCCGGCGGAGTTAAAGCCAATTTTACCAATAATACCGGCTTCGGTTACCATGAAAATGTCTGGTTTGCTTATCTGCTTAATTTTAAGGATGATAAGGTTATCGATCTGCTCTTCTTTCCATTCCCAGTTTTGGCCTATTAGCACATGCCCGTCACGGGTCCTTTCCGGTGTAGCAGAAAAGGAAGTACATGCGCCGATTAGTGTATGCTGTGCAAAAATAACCTCACTGCGTGCATTTAAAGTCATAATGTCCTCAAAGGAAACTCCCGCGCCATCTGCAATTCCTCTAACTTCTTCTAGCAATAATGGGTCAGCCTCTTCAACATACTTTACATATTTTACCGATCGTTTTTTTGCATCTTCCCACTCTAGGCCTGACCACTGCAGGAACATCGCTTTATAAAATTCGATACTGCTTAATATCTTCTCTTTGGCTAGAGAGCCATGCTTAAAACCTATTTCGTAAGGAGTACCTGATACTTCAATGATGGGAAATCGCCCATATTTAAACATAATATAATACTCCTTTCCTATGAATAATTTATACTTACGCATCTTCCGTAGCAGGGATGCTCTTTCTTCTACTTTCAATTTTTGAAATTAATAAACCCACAACTACTGCGACTATCAAGCATATCAACAAGCAATATGAAAAAGTCTTTTACAACAGAATACGATTGCATTCAGCTCTCGGTTACATGTCACCGGTGGAATATGAACTCAGTTTTCAAAGAGCAGCATAATGGGTTATATTTATCAGGACCTTTTACCTAATGGTAACCGGGGTGGACCACGAAATACTTCCCGCACGTGCCAGTTTATGTAACTATCGTGAGGATAATAATCGGGGCTTTGCGGTTGTCGTATAGTCTGATTATGGTAACGCATCAGCCACTCTTCAAAACCGCATGTACCATGGGCATTTTCTGCTACCTGTAAGACAAAAGAACTATTGATAGTAAAGGCTCCTTTGTCGAAAAGTTTGTGGTGTAATGAACAAAGGGCAATCCCATTTTCTTCCCTATCTGGCCCTCCGTAACAATGCCACTTAATATGAGCTGCCTCCACCGCAACCAGAGTATCACTCAACCTGACATTAAAACCGCAAACGGCACACCGGTATTCATAAGCCCGAAGAATCCTATCCCTGAAATCAGGGGTACGAATCAGCCTGGTATCGCTATTAAGTTCAAGACCGACCTGGGCAAGAATATCCTGCTGTAAGGTATCGTCGAAATACTGATCAAGGATAAGTCTGGCGAAATCGTTAAGCAGCTGTTTGTCATTCTTTAAAAGTGCATAAATCTCCTCACTAAAGCCACCTGAAGTACGGTTGTCTACAAGTTCACGATCCGACCAATCCTTTGTTGTATTTAAAACCTGTTTGCCTTCAATTACCCAAAAATCCCCATCATTACAGAGCTTTACAAAGGGGTAGCTAGGATAGTGCATTCTGCGGTAGGGACCAAATTCAATCAGCAGTTTCCTTAAATCATCGACCACCGAAGCATATGTCAACAATCGGGGCTCACCCCTGCTTACCTTGCCCAATGCATATAGCAGGAGCAAAGGCTTATGGGGTGCCCTTATATCACCCCTTTGCCATGTCCGAATATTTCCTATTTGTTCAATCAGTTCTTTTACCTTCATGCAGATTAACTCACTTCCCTGAACTTGTTAAAACGAATTTCCAGTCTTTCCCGATCGGGCCAGTTTGACCTGTTTACGGGTAGGATGATTTTCTGTTCATGCATTTGCTGGATGCCGTGTCTGAGCATAGGGCCATCAAATTCTTCTAAGATGTCCTCTCGAACGATGATCTTGTAGTCCGGGCTAACACTAATGAGATTACTATCGTAGGCCGCATGATGGATCTTGCAAAGGGAGAGACCATTGGGGACAACCGGTTCCCCGCCTTCCTCCTTGTCGGGTATGATGTGGGAGGCGTCTAAGAGCTGGGAGTGGCGTAGGCGACAGAAAGCGCATTGTTCCTGGTAAGCGGTCAGGACCTGTGCCCTGAATAACCTTTGGTGAAGCCGGGTCATGGTTTGGCTGGCAGCATAATTTCTTTGGGTTTCGGCATTATTTTCAGCAGCATACAGCACTTGCTCGGAATCTTTGTCTATGCAATTTTCTATACTCATTTTGTCCATCTGAACCTGGAATGTTCCTGTTTGTGGCATATCACCCACTATGTGGACCGGCCATACGGCAAGATAAATCCCTGGCTCTATCCCTAAAAAATAGATCAAGGGGATCTGCTTAAGCATTGTTTCCCGCAATCCAACATTATCTCGGTGATTGGGGTCGTCGCCCCGGTAACGGTACTTTAGTAGCCCCCCCGAGGAAATCTGATCATTATAGGGGCCATTGGTAACTGTGGTAATTGATATTGGCAGTTCCAGTGCCTTTGGTTTCCAGATGCCCTGCGGCCCTACCAGGGTAATCCGCTGGCCGTTAAAATTAAAGCCCTGTTCAAGGAGCTTACGCGGCAGCAAATCACCATATAGTAGAACCTGATCTTCTATCCACTTGAAAGCAGCCATTCTGATTTGCAGATCCATGTTATGCTCCGAAAAGATAAAATATAGTTTTTAGTAAACTAGTGGGGAGCCCCCTATCAAATATTTGAGCAATTCTGGCAGCCAGAGGCACATATTCTTGCTGCCAGCAGTCCTGAAATTCTCCCTTGATCGAAACAATTATCGCTTCCAGACTGGGGAGAATTTTTACTTTTTCATCAGTTGAAACCGTACGAATTTTACCGATAACGGATTTGAGCCTATCAAGATCCATTTCAGAACTCCCCCTTTCATCCCGGCCATAATACAATAGCCCGGTGCTTGGCGGGAGAAACCGCCGACAGGTTTAATTTCTGCTGAGCGTTTCTGAAATAGGAGCAGATGTTTTCACCCATGTTCATTATCCGTTCTATGTTCTAATTAAACGCCGCCCCACCTAAACATGCTCAAGGCACATTTACAGGCAAGGGCTGAATTGTTCTCCGAATACTGGTTCTGAACAACCTTGCCAGGTGAAAGGAACCAAGACCCTCCGGTTTTGCTTCCAGCCAGTGAATAAATCCAGCTACCTGTTTGTCTGCCAGGTACAAATCCCTGTTCATACAACTGCATCCCTCCCTTTCAGCCGCGGTATTCCTCCCGATCAACCAGTCCGGCAACCTCAGCCAGGAAGGGAGATTCCTGACCGGCGGTGGTAACCAGGAAGAGGTTTTCGGCGGCACGAGTCATGGCCACATAGAGCAGAGTGCGGTAGCGCTCCTGATCAAGCTGGGTTTCTTCTTCGTCAAGGCCCTGCCGGTTGATGTGGCGGGGGATCTTGCCGCGCCTGACACCGACTACGAACACCACCGGAAATTCGATCCCTTTGGCGGAGTGAATGGTCATTATCTTGACCTTTTCCTCCAGTATATTGAAGGCCTGATCTCTGTGAACTATGCAAGGGATATTGCGCACAGTCAGCTCGTCGCAGTAAAGTTTGCACAGATCATTGGTGGGGCAGAGGATGGCAAAATCAAAGAGACGAAAGTAACCCCCTCCCACCAGATCCTGCAGCTCCTCGCAGACAAAGCGGACCTCCCGGTCCTGTAGATCGCAACAGACCACCCTGGGGCGGGCCCCCACCCGGTGGGACCAGATGGGCTTGATGAATTCATTTTCTTGAACAAGCAGGATGTTGTGGCTGATCAGCTCCGCGGCGGCAGCAGCCACCTGCACCGTATTGCGGAAATTTTTCCTTAAAATTGAGGTGCGCCCGCGGGCCTCAATGCCCGCCTCCTTCCAGGAAAAACCTCGGTTGTAGATAGTCTGGGAGGCATCGGCCAAGACCATGCAGGTAATGTGAGGGCGCAGGCCGTTTCCTTTGATCAGATCCCCGATCAGGCGCAGTTGAACCGCGCTCAGATCCTGTCCCTCATCGAGAATTACATCGTCGTAAGGTTTGACTAGCGGGGTGGTCTTTAGTTTTTCAAGCCCTACCAGGGGGAGATCGTTCCAATCACAAAGACCAGCTTCTTCCAGCAACCCCTGGTAGACCTGGTAAACCGCCCAGACCGCCCGGCGGTACCCGGGCAACAGGGGAGTATTTCTGCCGAAACGGCGCACTTTTAGGTACTCCTCCAGATGGGCGATACCGCCACCTTTGATCACCTGCTGGATCTCGGTCTGGTAAAAATCAGGGGGCAACTCGGGGAAAGCCGGATCTGCGCCTTCCCTGGCCTGCCGAAGCGCCTCCCTGATCAGCTCTTTCTGCCGGCTTGCATCGGCTATGTCGAAATAAAGGCCATGGGTGTCCCGCAGGTAATCGGTCAGCCAGTTGAAATAGGTCTTTACCTCCAAGTTGTCAGGCAGCGGGCCGATCAGTTCTTCGATCAGGGATCTGTTTACACCATTCAGGGTCCGGGTAAAGGTCAGCAAGAGCACCCGGCGGCCTTTGGCGGCCTGTTCGATGGCCCGGTAAATACCCACCGTGGTTTTGCCCGAGCCGGCGCATCCGCGCAGGATCATGGCGCCGGTGTGGGGAGAGTCTACGTAGCGGGCCTGCTCCGGGTCCAGGTTCAGCATCAGCCTTTTGAAACTGCCCCGGCAATAGCCCTCCAGGCGATCCAGGGTTGTTCGGAAAAGCAGGTTGTCCGGGTTATAGATCACATCTTGCATATCTATGTTGGTAGCCAGATCAAGCATCCAGTTCAGGCTTTTTTCCGGAAGACCCTTGATCTTCTCCAGATCCTCAAGCCGCCTGGTTTTTTGCACTTTCTTCACCAGGCAGGAGGGGACACCTAGAAAACGCAGGTGGGCGGCTGGGAAAAAGGCAAACGGATTATCGGGTTTTTCTTCGGGAATTTGCGGCTCGGGTGTTATATCTGTGTTCCCCTCGGCACCGGCAGCTACCTGTTCCTCCTGTTCAATCGGGTAATCCATTTCCAGGCGACTGAAGGCGGTCTGAGGTGCAAAGACCCGCTGGTGCACCCGGTCAATGACTCGATGGTCTCCCAATTTCCAAAGACGAAGCATCTCCCCATCCCAGTCATAGATGATCCTCCACCCCAGGTTAACGTAACATTCCCATTTACCCCGAGTATTTTGGATCCGGTGAGCCTGTAAACTGGGATGCCCCGGATCTATCCTCAGCCTTCGGATCGTGTCCATGGCCTGGTTTTTAATTCCCGAGGGACAATCATCCAAAGTGCCCTTAAATTCGTCGGAGATCAACAGTTCAAACAAAACCCATCTTCCTTCTATACTACAATAAATATATTTTACTGGTATCCTGGCGAGGCTGACATTAGGTTAGCAGAAACCCGGATCCGGTGGTAATACTGTTTCTGCAAAACTTCCGGGTATATTGTTTATTGATAATCCCGCTTATTTCGATCCGCTTACTTTTAATTACGTCACAAAACTTCATAATCCTGCTATATTATTTATAATCTTCCAAATGCTTAATCTGATAGAATTATAATGAGGCGCCAGGGTTAAGGGGTGGGCAAAGCGATGCTTAATAAAAAAAAGATAGGGTTTATCATTAACCCGCTGGCGGGAATCGGCGGAAAGGTCGGGTTAAAAGGAAGCGATGGCTGCGAAATAGTGAAAAAGGCTTTTTCCATGGGGGCTGTTCCGGAGGCTTCCCTCAAAGCAAGAAGAGCCCTGGAGCGCATCAGAAAACTGGCGGCGCAAATTGTAATTGTTGCCTACCCGGGGCCTATGGGGGAAACCACAGCCAGGGAACTGGGGTTTAAAACCGAAGTTCTGGGAACACTGCGGGGGGATCGTACCACGCCGCAGGATACGGAAAACGCGGCTGCAGATATGAAGGCGGCCGGTGTTGATTTGATCCTGTTTGCCGGCGGTGATGGAACAGCCCGCAACATCCACCATGCCATCGGCAACCGCCTGCCGGTGATCGGGATCCCGGCCGGGGTGAAAATCCATTCGGGGGTATACGCCGATACGCCGGCCCGGGCCGGCGATCTGGCCTTGCTGTTTCTGACCGACAGGGCCGGAATCCAGATAAAGGAAGCCGAAGTGATGGACATTGATGAAGAAGCCTTCCGGCGGGATCGCCTTTCGGCCAAACTGTACGGGTATTTGACTGTTCCGAGCGCCAGAAACCTGATGCAAGGCGCCAAGGCGGGCAGTGCTCCTTCCGAAAAAGAAGCGATGATGTCGATCGCCTCCCATCTGGCAATCCATATGGAAAATGAGGTGTGCTATATTATAGGGCCGGGAACAACCACCCAGGCCATCATGGATATTTTACATTTGAAAAGCACCCTGTTAGGCGTGGATGTGATTTTCAACAGGCAGTTGATACGCTCTGATGTGAATGAGAGAGGTCTTTTGGAGTTGCTGGATCAAATGGAGGGCCGGGCGGTTCGATCCAGGATCATCGTGACGGTTATTGGGGGGCAGGGTTATGTTTTTGGGAGGGGGAATCAACAGATCAGCGACCGGGTTATTCGAAGGGTAGGAAAAGATAATATGATCATCGTGGCTACCGAAAGAAAAATGATTGCCCTGAACGGCAAGCCCCTGCTGGTTGATACGGGAGACGGGGAGCTTGACCGGGACCTGTCGGGATATGTGAAGGTGATTACGGCTCAAAATCGACAGATGGCGTACAGATTGACCTGTTGAGAGTTGGCTGAATCGCTGCTTTTATCACCCCCCTCACCCTGACCCTCTCCCCCCAGGGGAAAGGGGACAAGGAACGTACATGCCCCCGGGGAGAGAGAGAACGTACATGCCCTCCAGGAAAGGGAGGAAAATATTTCATAGATAGTCAGGCCCAATTAGGGGTAAATTTCACCGACACTTGCGCCCTATTAAGGAGAAATATTTCATGGATACTCATGCTCTACTCAAGGGAGAAGGAACTTATTTGCCCGGTCGTAAGTTCGTTCTATTTCTTCTTTTTATATTTCTTCCGGTAGGCTCTCCAGGTGGGGGCCCACCTTTTTGGATCCTGCAGTATAGATGTATCGGTCATCTTCCCCACCACCTGATTGTGGGGAGCATTTAAAACAAGCTCGGGATCTTTGTAGGCTTCCTCCACCACCTGCTCCAGTGCGGCGGCCCAGTAATCTATATCCTGTTTAGAATAGGTTTCACAGGGTTCCGGGGTAAACGGCTCCGGTACTATCCAGGGATGATGGCTCATCCAGTAACCCTGAATACCGTAATCGCTCAACCGGTAACGTACCGCCTCCGTACCTACCCCCGTGTCCACCTGCAGTTTTTCCAGGCTGTATCTGGCCTGTTCCAATCTTCTCTTGCCTTCGGCATAGGGCAGGCTGACGCCTTTGATCGCCAGCAGCAGTTTTTCCAGATAGTTGTGGTTTAAAACGGATATGGCCGAAACGGCTTTCAGCCCTTCCTCTCCCATACTCAAGATCCAGGCGTAGGCTTTGAGGACACATTCCAGGTTGCCCCAAAAAGCCCGTACCTTGCCGATGCTGTCCGGCCGGTCGTAATCAAGATAATAGCGGTGGCCATTAAATTCCACGGTGGGTACGGGGAGGTATTTTGCCAGTTCCTTCCGCACGCCTAAGGCCCCCGAGGCGGGGCCCTCACTGCCGTGGGGGGTAGAAAATGTTTTGTGGAGATTGAAATGGCAGGCGTCAAACCCGGCCTCAAACGCCCGGGCCACGCCCAGGATGCCGTTGGCATTGGCCTGATCATAGAAACAAAGTCCTCCGGCATCGTGAACAATTTTTACATACTCGGCCACCCGGGGGTTGAAGATCCCCGTATCCTCCGGGTTGGTGAGCATGATTCCGGCTGTTCTGCCGGAAACAATGGATTTTAGGGCCTCCAGATCGGGATAGCCGTTCTCGTCCGGCATAAGTGTAACTACTTTGAAGCCTGCCGTAGCCGGAGTGGCGGCGTCACAGGGATGAGAAAATATGGTGGTGATCACCTCGTCCCGCCGATCGAGCTCGCCGCGATCTTGGTGATATTTCCTGAACAGGCAGGCGTTGGTATAGGTGGCATGGGCTCCGCCCCCCGGCTGGAAACTGAATTTGTCCATGCCGGATAGCTCTTTCAGGAACTGTTCCAGTTTGTATGCAATTTCCAGGATCCCCTGCAGGTGTTTATCCGGCTGGCAGGGATGAATGCCGGCAATTCTTTTGGCCAGCTGTTCGTTTATTTTGGGGCTGTATTTCATGGTGCAGGTTCCCTCACCAATGTCCGGGCCCAGATCCATACCCATGGTTTGCTGGGATAACCTCAGGTAATGCTGCAGCACATGATACTGGGATATTTCCGGCAGGCCGGCATCTGCTTTTCGCCGCATATTAGGGGGCAGTATTGTCTCCGCGGTGCCCGCGGCCGCGGTTATTTCCGGATCCGGCTGGGGAGGGATGATCCCTCTCTCTCCTTTTGTGCCCAGGGTCAATATGATCGGCTCGTCCCAGGCCGCGGAATGGTATTTTCTTAACTTAACTTTGGGGTGATTCATGGGTGCAATACCTCCCTCAATGCGGTTTGAAGCCGGTCGATATCTTTTTTGGCCTGCATTTCGGTGACACAATAGAGAGCGCTGTTTCCAAGATCGGGGAACTCGCCGCTGATGTCCTTTCCGCCAAAAATTTGACGGGCCTCCAGGGCTTCATTTACCTGGGCCACGGTTTTCCCGGCAGCGTCAAAATTAACCACAAATTCCTTGAATGTATTGTCAAACAGGATTTTTATCCCCTTAATTTCAGCAATAATATTTCGGGCATAATTTGCATTCTGGATTATGGTTTCTCCGATTTCCTTCATTCCCCGGGGCCCCATCAAAGCCAGGTAAACACCGGCGGCAATGGTCCACAGGCCGGAAGCCGTACCCGTCCAGTCTTTGGCCTTGTCCCTGGCACCATAAGAGGTCCTTTCCGGCTGTATTTCCGCAAATGCAAATTGACCTGTTGCGGTGGGCACGAGGCTGAAAATCGACATGGGGCACTCCGATATATAAAGGTCGTCATCCCGAAAAGCTATAAATCCGGCCATACCGCCGCCGCAATACATATGTATTCCCAGGGGCTGCAATTCGCCGCAGGCTATGTCCGCACCGTAATCGGCGGGCGGGACGATTATCCCCAGGGAAACGGGGTCAACCCCCACAATGGACAAAGCCCCCCGGCTGCGGGCAATATGGCAAATTTTTTCGGCTTGGTGTTCCACAAATCCCAGATAGGAAGGGTTTTCAAAGTAAACGGCAGCGGTTTTATTTGATATTTTGGTTTGCAAATCCTCAAAATCCATCAGCCCGCTGACCGGGTTGTAGGCAACCTGTTTTATTTCTACGAAGCCCCTCATCGGTTCCGGCTGGCACAAGGTTTCGATCACCTGCAACCTTTCCGGGGCCGTGGTGGCGGGGAGCAGCACCTCGTTCCTGCCGGTGATCCGGGAAGCCATGCGGATGGCAAACCCCGCTGCGGTGGCCCAATCATAACTGGATTCCGCTACCACATCGAAATTCAGAAGTTCCGCCAGCAGGCTGTACGACTCATACCGGGCCTGCCATTTCCCCAAATCGCAATATTCCGCGCCGCAGTAGGCAGTCAACAGCTCGGCGCGTCCCAGTATTTCATCCACCACCGCCGGCACATAATGCTGCCAGCAGCCGGCGCCCAGGAAACTCAGATAATCATCACAGGTAGTATTTTTGTTCAGGATTTCGGTAACATGTTTTTTCAATTCATATTCGGAGAGTATGGGTTCCGGCAGGTTCATTTTGCCTCTGAACCTCAAATGATCCGGTATTTCGGTGTACAGTTCCTCCAGCGCCCCGATATTGACGGCTTTCATCATCGATCTTTTTGTTTCCGGAACTGAATTCGGAATGTACGGATGTACAAATGGTTTTTTACCCATCATCTACTCCTTTCAATTTCATCGGGGCGAACCGCCGGCCGAAATTGAAGCTATATTCAAAAGGTATCTGCCCCTGAAAATGATTTTCCACATAATTCAAATATTTCCTGCCTCCTGCGGCTATCAGATCTGTCGGCAAGGTCATATATAGGGGATCTCCCTCTTGTTCGCTGGTGATAGTATTGGGTATTGCAGGTTTTGCTTCGGGCCTACTGGATCGTGTCCGGAATGAAACCGCCGAACTGGGCCCGGTAGAGCCGCGCGTAGTAGCCCTCTTTTTGCAGCAGCTGGTCGTGGGGGCCCTCCTCCACTATTCCCTCGTCGGTGAGCACCAGAATTCGGTGGGCCCGACGCACCGTGGCCAGGCGGTGGGCGATCACCAGGGTGGTGCGGTCCCGGGAAAGTTTGAACAGAGCCTCCTGGATCACGGCCTCGGTTTCACTATCCAGGGCCGAGGTGGCTTCATCAAGAATTAAAATCGGGGGATTCTTTAAAAATATGCGGGCAATGGCGATGCGCTGCCGCTGCCCTCCCGAGAGCATCACGCCCCTTTCACCGGCATGAGTATCGTAACCGCTTTCCAGCTCCGTGATGAAGCGGTGGGCATTGGCTTTTACGGCGGCATCAATGATCTCCCCATCGGTGGTATCGAGCCGGCCGTAGGCTATATTGTCCCTGATGGACCCGGTAAACAAAAAAACATCCTGCTGCACGATCCCAATATTTTGTCTAAGTGATCGCTGCCTGAAATCACGGATATCTGTACCGTCAATTCTGATGCTTCCCTCCCGGACATCGTAAAATCGGGGGATGAGGTTGCAAAGCGTAGTTTTGCCGGCGCCGGAGGGCCCTACCAGGGCTACGGTTTCCCCGGGAGCAATTTTTAAGCTTATATCGGTAAATACATTTTTATCCTGGTTATAGCTGAAGGCAACCCGGTCAAACACAATTTCTCCGCGCAGGCGGCCCGCCGGACGAGCAATTTTTTTGTCCACAATTTCCGGCTCCACCTGCAGCGTTTCCACAAACCGCTGGAAACCGGCCATCCCCCGCTGGTAGGTTTCCACCAGAACAGAAAACTTGCGCACCGGCTGTAAAAACATGGTTACGTACAGAAGAAATCCTACCAGTGTTCCCAGGGTGATCTGCCCCCGGTAAACAAGATAGCCCCCGCTGAAAACCACCATCAGGCTGATCAGGTTGGCAAACAGGTTCACCCCGGAAAAAAACTGGGCCATCACCCGGTAGGCGCCCTGTTTGGAACACCGGAAATTCAAATTTTCTTGTTTGAATTTTTCCATCTCGTGGGGTTCATTGGTGAAAGACTTGACTACCCGCACCCCGGAAATACTGTCCTCCACCCGGGCATTTATATCGGCTATTTTGATGCGCAGATCGCGAAATGAATTGCGCATCTGCTGATTTTTGGCCACCGCAAACCAGATCATTACCGGCACCAGCAAAAATGTTAACAGCGTCAACTGCCAGTTGATGAACAGCATGATGAGAAAGGCGCCGCTCAGGGTTATCAGCGCCGTAAACAGATCTTCGGGGCCGTGATGGGCCAGCTCGGAGATCTCGTTGAGATCGTTCACCAGGCGGGACATGATATGGCCGGTTTTGGTGTTGTCAAAATAACGAAATGAGAGCTTCTGGATATGGTCAAACATGTCCTGACGCATATCGTATTCCATGCGCACCCCCAGCACATGGCCCCAATAATCCACGATATACTCCAGCAGGGCCCGCAGCAGGTACAGGAACAGCAGGCCGGCGCAGACCTTAAAAAAGAGTGAAATATTTCCGGCCGGAAGTATCTGATCGATAATCCGCTGCACGGCCACCGGAAAAACCAGGTCCAGGGTGGCCATCAGAAATGCACAGCCAAAGTCGATTAAAAAAAGGGTTAAATGAGGCCGGTAATACCTGGCAAATCGTCTGATCAAAATATGCTTCTCCTTTGTCTCCGCCGGATATAATTTCCCGTTGCCGCCTGCACCTTTCCGCGTTCCGGCCAGGGTTGTGTTCAAGGAAATTGTATCAACTGTTATCCTCCCGCACAAGGGGATTAGACGGGGATCGGACTTTTGGGAAGAAGTTAAAATATTTGATCACCCGGAATATTGCGCCCCCCCGGGGGGCATAGTAAAAATGGTGATGCCATAATGTTTTTTGCCAATCTGGCAGGCCCGATTGCGCTGATAGTGGTGACGGCATTTATGTTTTTACTGGTCCCCCGGGAACGCATCCGGATGCTTTTCCCGGTAGGATTGATTTTTGGGGCTGTGCTGGGGGTTGCCACGTATCATATCCTGCAAAACATAGTGCAGGCCTGGCACTTTCAGCAGGCCGATCTCATTGCCCCGGCCGGTATCCCGCTGTTTTTAACTTTGGCCTGGGTCCCCTATTCAATAATTTATTTTCACATGTTGGCCCAGTACCGCTCTTCGGCCCACCTGGTTTTACTGATCCTCTCCAGCGCAGCGGTACCTACATTCTTTCAGTTTTTACTGAAGATAAACGGCATGGTCGCCGCAAACTGGCCCTGGTGGGGTAACTTTTTTTATGCGCTTGTCGTATATAACGGCCTGGGGCTTCTAATTTTTTACAAGATTAAATCCCCCCTGACCCCCCTTTAAAAAGGGTGAGAGATCTAAAATTCCCGCCGGTTTTTTTAAGAAAAAGGGAAGTGAAGGGAAGGTATGGGGACAGACCTGCAGGGCAGGTCTGTCCCCTTGGGGGGGCAATTATAGGTCTGTCCCCATTTTGGCTAGTTTTTCCATCTGTTTGGAGTCGATAATCCGGCCGCGGCTGATCACCCAGCGGGGAGGTTCATGGGTGCGCAGAGCTTCCGCCACACTGGGGGCGTTCAACACCACCAGATCTGCCGGCGCACCGGGAACAATGCCCGGATGATCAATTCCCATCAGGCGGGCAGGTATTTTGGTTGCCATATCATAAAGTTGCTCCATTTCCTGCCCGGTGGTCATCCACAGTAGGTGGGAGGCCAGGAAGGCAACTTCCAGCATGTTGTTCCGCCCGTACGGGTAATAGGCATCGATAATATCATCCTGCCCCAGGGATACGTCCACTCCATCGGCCAACAGTTCTTTTACCCGGGCATGCAGGGGCCCGGTATGCGGGTTGGTGACCACCCCCATCCCCGCCTTTTTCAACAGCGCCGCCAGCTTGTGGTAATAGGGCGCGGGATAAGCGGACATGGCCCGGGCATGGTGGGCTAACACCCGGTTGATCCAACCGCGGCGAAGAGCCTCTACCGCCATCATCTCGGTCTGCCGCAGCCCGGGATCACCGGCATCGTCCACCAACATGGAGATGTCGGCATCAAATTCTGCGGCAATATCAAAGATAACCCGGATATGCCGACGGGCATCTTCATCGGTAAGTTCGATAAAGGGGTGTCCTCCGACCACATCGGCTCCCCGGCGCATCGACTCGCGGAGCAGCCCCTCGGTTTCCGGCTCACGCACAATCCCGTCTTCGGCAAAGGCGGTCACCTGGATCTGCAAAAAGTCTTTGAATTCATCCCGCAGTTCCAGAAGCCCGGTCAGTCCAATCAGGCCGGCCTTGCGGTCCACGTCGGCAAAGGCCCGAAGGTAAAGCATGCCGTTAAGCGCGGCTAAAGCCAAAGCCCGCCGCCCGTTGGCAATTACCAACTCGCGGGTGTAATTTTTATCTTCCTTGATCCTGGCGGCTACCTCCACCGCGGTCATGGCCTGGCCCATCCCGGCGCCGTGGTAATAGCCGAGCGCTTCTTCCCCCAACAGGGGCAACGTATAAACCTTACACAGGTGCAAATGCGGATTGGCAAAGGGTTCGGTGACCAGGGCGCCATTGGCCTGCAGTTTTTCTCCGGCGGCGGCCCGGATACCCGGTTCAACCCGGGCAATTACGCCACCGGCAATACCGATATCGACCCGATCCTCCCCCTTGCCACGCAGACGTGCATTGTAGATGCAAATATCTAACTGATCCGGAGCCATGATAACCCCCCGCCAGGCAAGATGTTGTTTTCAAACAATGTGCTGCCCAATTATTCCCTAATATAGGGTTTTAGCAGGGCTGCCGGATAAGAGGCGTTGCGGTTGGCAATAGTCAACGCCACAATGGTCACGATATAGGGCAGAGCCAGAAAAGCCTCGTAGGGCAGTTTCATCCCGGTAAGCTGCAGGCGCAATTGAAGCGCCGATACTCCGCCGAAGATGAGTGCGCCCCATAACACCCGGATGGGATTCCAGTTGCCAAAAATGATCAGGGCAATGCAAACCCACCCCCTGCCGGCAATAATATCAAAGGTAAAGAAACCCAGCATGCACAGGGTCATAAACGCCCCACCCACGCCCATCAGTCCGCCGCCAATCATCAAAGCCCAGGTTCTAATCCGGTATACATTGAGACCTGCAGCGTCCGTGGCTTCCGGGTTCTCACCCACGGCGCGTATATTCATGCCAAAGCTGGTACGGTAGATTACCCACCACACCACCGGGATCAGGGCAATGGCGATATAGGTCATAGGATACTGGCGAAAAATCTGCCCGATTACCGGGACACTGCCCAGGGGATCCAGCTGAACAAAAGGTTTGATCTGCGGCGGTAAAGAAGGGTTGCCGAATATTACCCGGAGGGCAAAATAGGAAAGCCCGGTCCCCAGCATGGTTATCCCCAGGCCGGACACATGTTGGTTCACCCCCAAGCGGACCGTCAGCAAAGCCATCAACAGACCGGCCAGTACTCCTGCCAGGCAGGCCGCCAGCACCCCCAACCAGAGGGAACCGGTTTTGTAGGTGGCGGCAAACCCCACAAAGGAGCCCAAGAGCATGGTGCCTTCAATCCCGAGATTCAAGATTCCGGCACGTTCTGCAAACAGTTCGCCCAATGTACCGAAAATAAGGGGTGTAGCCATACGCAAAGTGGCAGATAGCAATTTGGCTAGAAAAACTTCTATCACTCCCTTATTAATTTGATTTGATAATGGGTCAAGATAAACATGCCCAAAGTAACCAGTAGCAAAGAGGCCTCAACTACCTGTCCCAGGTACACCGGTACGCCCAAAGCACGGCTTACCGCCATGGCACCGGTATCGATCAAACCAAGAAATAAAGCGGCAATGAGCACCCCAAAAGGATTTAATGCTCCCAGGGTGGCCACAATAATTCCGGTATAGCCCAGGTTTGAAGAAAGCCCTTCAATGAGGTGAAAATGGATCCCTGCTACCTCCCCTACCCCGGCCAAACCGGCGATCCCCCCGCTGACCAGAGCGGCGATAAGAACCGTCCGGTTCACATCGATGCCGGCAAAGCGGGCGGCTTCAAACCCCAGCCCGACCGATCGCATCTGCAGCCCCATGGAGGTCCGGTAGATCACATACCAGATGATCAAAATGGTGATAATACCCAGGATAAAACCCAAATGCAACCGGGATCGGGGGATTATCCTTATGAACATAGCCGAAGGAGCAATTTCCGGAGACTGGGGCCACATGGAAATGGGGTCGCGCCAGGGTCCGTTGAGAAGATAGCTTACCAGGAAAAATATTACGGAATTCATCAACAAGGTGGTCACTACCTCGTCCACCTTCAGTTTTGCCTTCAACAGCGCCGGAATCAGAGACCACACTACTCCCCCTAGAATCCCCCCCAAAATCATAACGGTTACGGCCAATCCCGGGGCAACATCATGCAGCGCCATACCCAGACCGGCCCCCATGATGGCTCCGGCAAAAAGCTGTCCCTCCGCACCGATATTATAATAGCCAGCTGTAAAGGCAAAAGCCACCGCCGATCCGGTCAACAGCAGAGGAGTAGCCTTAACCAGCAGCTCGATCAGGGAGACCTTGCTGGTAAAGGGGGCGATCAGAAAGTAATAATAGGCCTGTAACGGATCCGCCTTTACCCAGATAATAAAGATCAAAGTAATAATAAATGTAACCAGGATAGCAACTAGCGGGATTATGGTTCGAACCCAGGCCGGTGCAGGCGCTCGCTCAATTTTAATTTTAAACACTGCCCATCCTCCTAGATGATCATCTCTTCCGGCATAGATCCGGACATCATCAGACCCAGCAACTCCTCGTTGGCCTGAGAGACCGAAACGATCCCCATGAAATTACCCTCGTAGATTACTGCAATCCGGTCGGAAAGCATCATGATTTCATCCAGATCCTCGGAAATCAGCAGCACACCTGCCCCCCGTTCTTTCTGCTCCATCAGCTTGGAGCGCACATATTCCGTAGCCCCTACATCCAGGCCGCGGGTGGGTTGAGCCGCCAGCACACAGGCCGGTTCACGGGACATGGAGCGGGCCATCACCAGTTTCTGGATATTGCCTCCGGAAAGCGTACGCACCCGATCGCCGGGAGAAGCCTTGATCTGGTAGTCCCTGATCAGTGTTTCCGCATGTTCACGCATCCCTTCCCGATTCAGACCACCCAATTTAACATAATCTTTGATATTTTCGAGGGCCAGGTTCTCCGCCACCGTCAATTCGCTGACCACCCCGCAGTGACGATCTTCGGGGGTGCGGGCCATTCCCGCGGCTGTGATCTGGGAAGGAGAGGCGCCGGTCAAATCGCACCCGTTTACGCTCACCTTGCCACCGGTGGGTTTTTTCAACCCGGTCAGAATCTGAATCAGTTCTGCCTGGCCATTGCCCGATACACCGGCAATACCCAGTATCTCACCGCGGCGCACCTCAAACGAGATGCCCTTGAGCCGATGCAAACCCCGCTCATCAATCAAACGCAGATCTTCAACCGTGAGCACCGGTTCGCCGGCCTTCTGCTCCACCGCCCGGACGATCCCAAAAGTTTCCCGGCCCACCATCATCTTGGCCAGTTCTTTTTCAGTGATCTTCCGGCAATCTACGGTTCCCGTCAATTTTCCATCCCGAAGCACGGTAATCCGGTTGCTGATGGCCATAACTTCATTTAATTTGTGACTAATGAAAATCACTGATAAACCCTGTTTGACCAGCTTATTCAGGGATTCAAACAGCGCATCTACCTCCTGGGGGACCAGCACCGCGGTAGGCTCATCCATGATCAACACCCTGGCTTCACGATACAGCGCTTTCAGAATTTCGATACGCTGGCGTTCCCCCACTGAGAGGTAGCGGACTACCGCCTCCGCCTTTACCGGGATGCCGTACTTTTCTGCCGCTTCAGCCACCTGACGGTAAATTTTTTTAGGTTCAACCCGGAAACCGCTCACCGCTCCCAGCACCACATTTTCCGCCACGGTCATGGGGGGAACCAGGGTAAAATGCTGGGTGACCATACCGATACCGGCCCGGATGGCATCCTTTGGAGACAAAATAGTAACCGGTTGGCCATTGATCAGGATCTGACCCTCGTCGGCACGGTACAGGCCATACAGGATGCGCATCAGGGTGGTTTTCCCGGCCCCGTTTTCTCCCAACAGGGCATGTATTTCCCCCGGTTCCAGGTCAAAATTAATATTGTTGTTGGCGATCAGGTTTCCAAACCGCTTGGTAATGCCGATCATCTGCACGGATTTCATGGTTTTTCCTTTCAAAGAAGACGGCGACAGGTGAATCACCTGTCGCCCTCCATTCGATTAGCTTTAGTTGACCGGGGCCGGGGTAGCTTCATCAATATCTACCCGGAAAGTACCGTCTAAAATATCTTGCTCTTTCTGCCGGATCGCTTCTTTTAATTCCGCCGGCACCTTGTCCTCCAGATTGTAAAATGGCGCCAGATGGGAACCCCCTTTGCCCATCATGCAGAAGTCTTTTAAATCTTGGGAGGTGTAAACCCCCGACTGGATGGTGGAGACCAGATACTCAAAGGTCGGGCTCAGATTCCAGACCGAACTGCTGATTACATAATCGGGAGCCAGTTCGTGCTGATCGGTCATCTGGCCAAATGCCCACTTGCCGTTCTCGGCGGCGGCTTCAATTACCCCAAACCGCTCGGCGTAAAGCACATCTACCCCGCCCTCGATCTGGGCCAGGGATGCTTCCTTGGCCGCCGCAGGGTCGAACCAGTTGTTGATAAATTGCACATAAACCGTTACGTCCGGATTATAGTCCTTGACCCCCTGAATAAAGGCGTTGCAAATACGGTTTACTTCCGGAACCGGAAAACCGCCGACAATACCCACCTTATCGGTTTCAGTCAGGCCGGCCGCCAGCATTCCCAAAAGATACCCCGGCTCATGAATCCAGTTGTCGAACACCGAGAAATTGGGCTCCACCGGACCCAGCCCTGAACCGAACACAAAGGGGATCTCGGGAAAATCCTTGGCCACCCGGCGGGCGGCTTCCTCGTTCCCGAAAGCATCGCCGGTGATCAGATCCGGTTTTTTCTGGTCGGCTACTTCCCGCAGCACCCGTTCGAAGTCCCCGGCATAACCCAGGTTGTCGGTATATTCAAAATCAGCTACGCCTTCTTCATCCAGCTTTTCACAGGCCTCGATTATCACCGCGTCCCAGGGCTCCTCCGCCGGGGTTGAAAAAACAGCGTAGATCGTAAATAAACCCTCTCCTTCTTCACCCGGCCCTTCCTCCTCTGAGGGGGCACATCCCACCATCAGGAGGCCCAGCACAAGGATCAGCACCAGAAACAATGGAAGCTGACTTTTTTTAAACATTCAGTATCGCCCCTTCTCAAATAGATATAGTTTTGGCAACCACAAGGTTCATTTTCCAGTCCCGGGTTTTTGCCCGGCCTTGTCCGCTTGTTTCATCTCCTTTCCTTAAAATTGATCCGGCTGCGTTTGATTGGCTGCAGCCACGTCACTTGAAAATCATCGTCGAAGGGTGATCGAAAGGCTACCTGTAATATTTATACTCTTCCTAACCTGTTCATTTTTTCCTGATCGACCAGTTTTCCATGGCTGATCACCTGCCGGGGCTCTTCGTGGTACCGAAGCGCCTCCAGCGTGTTGGGGGCATTCAAAACCACCAGATTAGCCGGTGCACCGACAGCCAGTCTAAAATTTTTCAGGCCTATACAATCAGCCGCCCCGGTGGTGATCATGTCGTATAGAACCTCCATCTCCGGGCGGGTGGTCATCCACAGCAGGTGGGAGGCCAAAAAAGCCACCTCCAGCATGTTGTTGCGGCCATAGGCGTAGTAGGCATCAGAGATATCATCCTGCCCCAGGCAAACCAGGTTCCCCTCTTCCAGCATCTCCTGCACCGGAGCGTGCAGGGGGCCGGTTTGCGGGTCGCTGACCACTCCCATGCCTGCTTTTTTCAGCAGTGCCAGAACCTTCTGCAAATAAGGCCTTGGATACAGGGCCATGGCCCGGGCATGGTGCGCCAGGGAGCGGCCAACCCGGCCCCTGTTGATGGTCTCCACGGCCATCAGCTCCAGGGAACGCAAACCCGGATCGCCCGCATCATCAACCAGCATGGAAACATCGGCATCAAATTCCTCGGCAATATCAAATATAATCTTTACGTGTTCGGCAATATCCGCTTCTGTATATTCAATCCAGGGTATACCGCCCACCACATCGGCACCCAGCCTCATTGCTTCCCGCACCAGCTCTGCCGCTCCCGGTTCGCGGATCACCCCGTCCTGGGCAAAAGCCACCACCTGGATATCTACAATCCCTTTAAATTCTTCCCGGGCCTTAATCAGAGCCTTGACCCCTTCCAGGCGGGCCTTGCGGTCCACATCCGCCAAGGCCCGGACATGGGTGCAGCCATAAAAGGCCGATAAGGCCATAGCTTTGCGGACATTTTCTATAATCCAACTCTCATCGTATTGCTCTTTTACCTTCATCGCCAGCTCGATCCCGGTCATGGCCTTGCCCATGGATTTATCCGCGCTCTGGTAAGATTTCATCGCTTCGTCATCCATCATCATCAATGTATATACCTTGCACAGGTGAAGATGGGTGTTTACAAAGGATTCGGTCACCAGGTTGCCGCCGGCGTCAATTTCTTCCGCGGCACTTCCCCCAACCTTTTCATCCATAGCGGCAATTTTTCCGTCGGCAATTCCAATTTCAAACCGTTTTTCGAGCTGGCCACGCAACTGAGCATTGCGAATTAAAATATCGAACATTTTTATAATACTCACCTCCCCCCATATTTCGAATTGGGCAATATGGTGCAATATGATGTATAGTTTTGACGTTTCCCAATCATACCCTTTAGATATGTTTTACAATCTTGTCAGACCTTTTATATTGCCGGTTAACCAAATAGCAAAAACAGTGTTTATAAATGCAGGTGCGGAAACATTCCCTACTGGCTAAACCTTTGGATAGTTTTAATAATGGTCCCACTGTAGATGTGTTTATATTGCCCAAAGGATTAGATGATGAGACCGTTGAATACGGAAAAATGGGTTGTTATCAGTGGAATATTTCAGCACAGGTGGAGAGGTGCCGGCATCAAAAATTTATTCTAGCCAGGAAAAACACTTTCTGAGAAAGGAGCCTGTTTATGGAACTTAAGTATATCGGCAAACCGTTGCCGCGACCGGATGCCGTCGGCAAAGTAACGGGTAAAGCAATTTTTTTGGACGATATCCGTATTCCCGGGATGCTTCATGCAGCCATCCTCAGACCTGAATATGCTCATGCCAAAATAGTCCACATTGACACTTCGGCAGCAGAGACAATGCCCGGCGTAATAAGAGTGGTTACCGGAAAGGGTTGCAAACTTCATTACGGCGACAACATCTCCGATCTGACCCCCATGGCGGTAGAGAAGGTGCGTTATGCCGGGGAACCGGTAGCGGCGGTGGTCGCGGAAACCCTGCCACAAGCCAGCGCCGCAGTAAATAAAATCAAGGTAGAATACCAGCCCTTGCCAGTATATACCGATGCCAGGGACGCCATAAAGGAGGATGCGGTACTGATCCATGAGCACCAAGAACAATACTGGCGCCTGCCGACCATGAAATTTATCCCCAACACCAACGTGGCCAACTATTACCGCCTGGTCAAGGGCCGGGGTGAAGACGGGTTTGCGGAGGCCGAGGTAATTGTCGAGGGAGAGTTCAACTACCCCTTTGGTTCCTCCGCCGCCATCGAGCCTCACGGGTCGATCGTCTGGTTCAAAGAGGACAAAAGCATCGAGTGCTGGTCTTCTTCTATCTGCCCGTTTATCATCCGCCAGGAGCTGGCGGAAAAATATGGGCTGCCGGTGGCGGAGGTCCGGGTGCACATTCCGGAGGTGGGAGGCTGTTTCGGCTACAAGTCCGATATCACCGTGGAGCAAACCGTGGCCTGGATCGCCAGCTTTGTACCCGGGCGCCCGGTTAAATGGGTGGCCAGCCGCCGGGAGGATTTTACCAGTACGCTTACCGGGCACGGTATCCGCACCTATCTTAAACTGGGAGCCAAAAAGAACGGCAAACTGGTGGCAATAAAGAGCAAAATCCTGCATTCAGGGGGGGCTTACTCCGACACGGCGGTGCACGTGACCATCGGCTCCACGCACAATTCCAGCGGCCCTTACGAATATGAGCATTGTTTTATGGAGGGATACACCGTATATACCAATACCACCCCCGTGGGCGCTTTCCGCGGATACGGGCACCAGGAGTCGCAGTTTGCCACCGAACGGTTGATGGATATACTTTCCCGCCGGTTAAATATGGACCCCTTTGCCTTGCGGGAAATGAATTATCTGAAAGAAGGCAGCGTCAACGCCCTGGGAGAGCACATCTGGAAAACAAGCGGAGATGTTCTTACCCCGGCCCGAGAGGTTCAGCAGGCCATTTTTACCGGGAACAAACCGCGGGAAGACGACAATTACTACTACGGGCGCGGCTTCGCGGCAATGATGAAATCGCCCAAAGGAGCCACTTTTTCCACCAAGGGATGTTACATGAAAATGAATATCGACGGCAGCGTGTCCATCAATATGGGCGGCGCGGAGGTCGGGCAAGGTTTGCGGACAGTGGTCAAACAGGTGGCCGCGGAGGCACTTCAAATCCCTCCTGAAAAGATCCATTGCTATACGGAGATCGACACCCAGTTTTCTCCCTATGAATGGCAAACCACCGGCTCCATGTTTACCGTGCAGGGGGGGCGCGCTATTATCCGTTCCGCAGATCGGCTCATCGCTATTTTAAAGAGAACCGCCTCCCAAGTGTTGAAGACCGATGAAGATTTCCTGGAATATGACGGCGAATATGTCTACCTGCGGGGCGACCCCAGCGTCCGGGTCGCGGTTACAGATATTTGCCGCGGGTATATAACTGCAGACGGGATAACCATCGGAGAGGTGGCTCAGGCCACTTCCGACGCCCGGTTGCCGCGCTATTCTGTTCATGATCCGGAAACCGGCCTGGGTTCCATGGGAGTAGATTACACTTTCGGCGCTCAGGGGGCGGAGATTCGCATTGAAAAGAAAAGCGGCAAAATCATCATAGATCATTTTGCCTCCTCCTTTGATGTAGGCCGGGTGATCAATCCCCTGCAGATCAGGGGCAACGTTCTGGGTGGGGTATTGATGGCTCTGGGAGCTACCCTCTATGAGGAGCTGATATATGATCAGCAGGGCCACCAGATCAACCCCCAGTTTTTCCGATACCACCTGCCCACGATCAAAAATATTCCGGGGAAATCCACCACCGTATTTATTGAAAACCCCGGCGCGGTTGGCCCCTTTGGGGCGCGGGGCATAGGCGAACACCCCTGCGTGGGAGTTGCTCCCGCTATTTTAAACGCCATCTATGACGCCACCGGTGTAGATTTTTTTGAGATTCCGGTTAACCCAGAAAAAATCAAACAAGCCCTTGCCGGCGGGGAGGAGAATGCCTGATGGCTGAAAAATATATCTTTAAAGTCAATGGTTGCCAGCGAACGGTGGAAGCGGAAACCGGAACTTATCTGATCGATGTGCTGCGCGAACAACTGAACCTGACCGGTACCAAGCGCGGCTGTGACAATTCTACCTGTGGCTCCTGCACGGTGATTTTAAACGGCAAAGCAGTCAAGAGCTGCCGCACCACCATGGATAAGGTTCAAGGAGGCGAAGTGATCACGGTAGAAGGGCTGTCCGACGGCCAGGAACTTCACCCCGTGCAAAAAGCTCTGATTGATTCCGGGGCTATCCAGTGCGGTTTTTGTACACCCGGCATTGCCACGGAACTGGTTGCATTGTTCAACGAAAACCCGGAGGCCAACGAGGAAACCATTGTAAACGCCCTTAACAAGCATCTTTGCCGCTGTACCGGCTATGAGGCGATCAGAGACGGCGCCCTTTTGGCCAAACAGTTGATCAGGGAAAACAAGGATTGACAAGGAATGGGGGAAACAAAATCCCCCCCGTACCGCTTTAAATCCCCCCCAACCCCCCTTTAGAAAAGGGGGGCTTTTAAATTATCGCCTTTAGAAAAGGGGGGAGTAATATGCTCGTCTTTTCTAGGAAGAGAAGGACTTTGGGATTGTAATATGCTCGTCTTTTCTAGGAAGAGAAGGGCTTTGGGATTGTCGCCTTTAGGAAAAGGGGGGAGTAATATGCTAGTCTCTTCTAGGAAGAGAAGGGCTTTAGGATTGTCGCCTTTAGAAAAGGGGGGGGTGGGAAAATTCGGAGACAGACCTGCAAGATAGGTCTGGCAGAGATACGGGGACAGGCCTGCCAAACAGGTACTGGCAGAGGTACGGGGACAGACCTGCAAGATAGGTCTGTCCCCATTGGTGATGGCGCCCACTGGTTCACACACCTGTGATGATGGTTCATCTGCAAAGTGGACATAATTATTTGCTGATGATAAACTTTCCTGGAAGGTTTTATCACTCATGACGGGTGGGGTGGGAATGAATATAGCAGTGGCCCAGATGGCCATCAGTGAAAGTCTGGAACAGAATACCGCCCGGATAATCGGATTCATGGAGAAAGCCGGCAAACTGGAAGCAGAGCTGATCTGTTTTCCGGAGATGTGTTTGACCGGCTACAGCCCGGGTCTGCTCCAGCAAAAGGATTTTACCTCTCAGGTGGAAGGAGCGCTGGAACGGCTGGGAAAGGCCTGCCGGCAATTAAATCTGGCCGCCATAGTCGGCCATGCCCACCTGGAGCAGGGACATCGCTACAACCGGGCCACGGTCCTTCTGCCCAGCAGCGGCCTTTACTTTTACGACAAGCAGTTTCTGACCGAGCCGGAGGAAAAATACTTCTGCCCCGGCTCTCAAAACACGCTCTTTACATACCGGGATACGAGTTTCGGGCTGATCATCTGCCGGGATCAGAACTACCCCCTGCTGGCCCGGGAGCTGAAAGAAATGGGCGCCGGAGCAATGTTTATCCTGGCCGCCCATTATTACAGCCCCCGTGAAGCCCGCTGGAAACTCGAGAAGAACCGGGCCATCCCCATCACCCGGGCGGTGGAAAACAAATTCCATGTATTCATGGCCAATACCGTGGGTACCCACCTGGGAATGATCAGCCTGGGCAATTCGCTGATCGCCGAACCGGGAGGAGCGGTGGTGGCTTCGGCGGGCGAGACCGAGGAGAGCATCATTTTCTTTGACATCGATTACCGGCTGGAGGAGCAGATTGTCGCCGAATAGGGTAAAATCCCCCCTGCCCCTGAAATCCCCCCAACCCCCCTTTAGAAAAGGGGGGCTTTTGGATTGTCGCCTTTAGAAAAGGG
>CAZPFS010000016.1:31381-42329 GCA_964585925.1 uncultured Syntrophomonadaceae bacterium
CGTCTTCTTTAGGAAGAGAAGGGCTTGTGGATTGTCGCCTTTAGAAAAGAGGGAGAAGGCTCAGGGACAGGCCTGCAAGATAGGGCTGGCAAAAATTCAGGGACAAGCCTGCAAGATAGGACTGTCCCCATTGGAGAGAGAGATAAAAATCCCCCCAACCCCCCTTTAGAAAAGGGGGGCTTTTGGATTGTCGCCTTTAGAAAAGGGAGGAGTAATATGCTCGTCTTTTCTAGGAAGAGAAGGTCTTTTGGATTGTCGCCTTTAGAAAAGGGAGGAGTAATATGCTCGTCTTCTTTAGGAAGAGAAGGGCTTGTGGATTGTCGCCTTTAGAAAAGAGGGAGAAGGTTCAGGGACAAGCCTGCAAGACAGGACTGGCAGAAATTCAGGGACAAGCCTGCAAGATAGGACTGTCCCCATTGGAAAGGGAGATAAAATCCCCCCAACCCCCCTTTAGAAAAGGGGGGCTTTTGGATTGCCGCCTTTAGAAAAGGAGGAGTAATATGCTCGTCTTCTTTAGGAAGAGAAGGGCTTGTGGATTGCCGCCTTTAGAAAAGAGGGAGTAATATGCTCGTCGTTTTTGGGAAAAGGAGGGCCTTGGATTGCCGCCTTTAGAAAAGGGAGGGGAATATGCTCGTCGTTTTTGGGAAGAGAAAAGCTTTTGGATTGTCGCCTTTAAAGGGGGATGAGTTGCGGACAGCCCGCCAGTTAAGTTAAAACTCCCACCCAAAGGAGGTCCCCACCGCCCGGGCCGCCCGGACCTGCGGGCCGTCCGGATGGATGCGCTTGGTTCCGGCGGTGGCTTCCTGCAAAGGAACCGAGGTTATCTCTCCCGCCAGAAGGCAAACCATCTCGTTCCAGCGGGCTTCATGGGCCAGTTTAACCGCCTGCGCGCCGAAGCGGGTGGCCAAAACACGATCAAAACAACTGGGGGTGCCGCCGCGCTGGAGATGCCCCAGAACCGTAGCCCGGCTTTCCATCCCCACGCGGGACTCGATCTCCCGGGCAACCAATGAGCCGATACCACCCAACCGGGGCGCCCCACCGGCAATCTCCTGATAAACCGGCCGGCCCCCTTCCGGAAAGGCTCCTTCGGCGGCCACGATAATACTGAATTTTTTGCCCCGGGCCAGACGTTGCCTGATCTTTTCGATGATCGCCTCATGCCGAAAGGGTATCTCCGGAATGAGAATAATATCGCCGCCCCCGGCAATCCCCGCCTGCAGGGCGATCCAGCCTGCATTTCTGCCCATTACCTCCACCACCATCGCCCGGTGATGGGATTCGGCGGTGGTGTGAATCTTGTCAATGGCATCGGTGGCGGTGGCCGCCGCCGTGTCGAACCCAAAGCTAACTTCCGTGGCCAGAAGATCATTGTCTATGGTTTTGGGGACACCGATCACGGGGACCCCCAGGCTGCCAAAACGGTGAGCCAGGGCCAGGCTGCCGTCGCCGCCCACCACGATCAACCCCTCCAGCTTCCACCGCTCAATATTCAATAGCGCCTCTTGGGAGCGATCTTCAAAGGTGATCTCACCGCTTGGCCCGGTTACCTGAAAGTTAAAGGGATTGTCCCGATTGGTGGTTCCCAAAATGGTCCCCCCCCGGTGCAAAATTCCGGAAACCGCCTCCTCCCCGATCAGCCAGGCCTCGTTTTCTACCAGTCCCTTGAAACCATTATTGAAGCCCACTACCTCGGTGCCGTAACCGTAAAGGGACCCCTTGGCCACCGCCCGGATCACCGCATTCAGGCCGGGGCAGTCTCCGCCGCCGGTAAGAATACCTAGCCTGCGCCTACCCATGGCTTTTCTCCTCCCCTCGCTCTCTTTCGGTGATAACCGCTCCCGGAATGCTGCCGGGGCGGGGGCAACACCTCCGGCCGAAACGGTCCACGTATCCCAGAATCAGGGGAGCCTTATCCACCGCCGGTTCCGGGCCGATGGAATATGCCCCGCCAACCTGCCGGGCGGCTTCCCCAACCCGCGGTGTACCCGGGTGAATATTCGTATACATAACCGCCAGATCATCACCCCGCGCCACCCGATCACCCATTTTTTTGTGCAAAATGATCCCGGCCGCCGGATCGATCACCTGATCTTTGGTTTCCCGGCCCGCCCCCAGCTCCATGGCCGCCCGGCCGAGGGCCTCCGCCCGGATCCCTTGTACAAAACCACCGGCCGGCGCCGTCACCGGAACCCTGTTGGCGGCCCTCGGCAGAAGAGAAGGGTCGTCAGCCACCCGCGGATCTCCCTGTTGGGTGCGGATCAGCTCTTTGAATTTCTGCAGCCCCCTCCCGCTGTCCAGGATCTGTTTCAATTTTTTATGCCCCTCTTCCGGACCGGATGCCCTTTGAGACAGATGCAGCATGTGGGAACCCAGCACCAGGCAGAGTTCCTCCAGATCGGGGGGGCCTTTCCCCCGCAGAGTCAGGATCGCTTCTTCAACCTCCAGGGCATTGCCGATAGCTTTTCCCAGGGGCTGTTCCATAGAAGTGATCACCGCCTCCGTCTCCCGCCCCGCCCCGGTACCGATCTCGACCATGATCCGGGCCAGTTCAAAAGCTTTCTTCTGATCTTTCAATAAGGCCCCATCCCCGGTTTTCACATCCAGTACCAGGGCATCGGCCCCCGCCGCCAGCTTTTTGCTCATGATGCTGGCCGCGATCAGGGGCAAACTGTCTACGGTGGCCGTAACATCCCGCAGGGCATAAAGTTTTTTATCGGCCGGCACCAGGTTGCCGGTCTGTCCCACCACCGCCGCCCCGTGCTCCTGTACCGCCCGGATCATCTCTACACTGGAGAGGGTGGTATTGAAACCGGGGATTGACTCCAGTTTGTCCAGAGTGCCGCCGGTATGGCCCAGGCCGCGCCCGCTTATCTTGACCACCGGCACCCCGGCCGCCGCTACCAGGGGGACCAGGACCAAAGTGGCGGTATCGCCTACCCCGCCAGTGCTGTGTTTATCCACCTTGATCCCGGGGATCGGCTGCCACGACAAGGTCTCGCCGGAATCCCTCATGGCCAAAGTCAGATCCAGGGTCTCCCGATCGTTCATCCCCCGGAAATAGATCGCCATGGCCAGGGCGGCCATCTGGTAATCGGGGACAGAGCCCCCCGCGTACCCCGAAATCAGGAAATTGATTTCCTCCCGGGTCAGTACACCGCCGTTGCGTTTTTTTAAAATAAGGTCGCCGGTTTTCATGGTTTTCTCCTGTTGATTTAGACAAAGCATGTTTGCCACTGCACAGGTGACAGGTGAACAATAATGTTATGGTTATTCGGCATGTTTCGTTATAAATTCCAGCAGCGTCCGGTTGAAATTCTGCGGCGCCGTTTCCATCGGACAGTGATGCTGATCCTTGATGATCACTATTTCCCCCCGGGGAAGCATCGCGCTCAGATCTTCTCCCCGTTCCAGGGGAGCCCAGGTATCCTTCTCCCCCCAGATGCAAAGAGCCGGAACATCCAGCGATGATACCGTCCCCACCTCCCCGTACCCCAGGCCCGCCAGATCCTTCAGCACATCATCGGTGCCGGCAATGCTGAAAGGAAGGCGGTAGCCCTGAAATTCCTCCTCGTCGGGTTTCCGGCCGTAGGCGGAGGTGACAATGCTTTTAAACTGCTCTTCCTTGAATATTATCCTCGGGGCCAGAATTTTGATCCACTGCCGGATAGGGGGGTAAGAATAGATAAGCCTTGCGGTTTGAGACTGCATTTTGTAAATATCGGCATCCACAAATGTAATCGTATTTATCCGGTCCGGCTGCTGCAAGGCCATCTCCGCCACTGTACCGCCCCCCGTGGAATGGCCCACCAAATGCCAGCTTTCCCCGGGCCGAATTTGATCCAGCAGATTCCAGAGCAAAGCAGCCCTTCCGGCCGGAGAATGATCCAGCCCCGCCCGGCGTTCACTCAACCCGAACCCGGGAAGATCCACCGCCACCACCCGGTAGCCGGCTTCATCCAGGACCGGGGCGGTATGCCGCCAAGAAAAAGTCGATCCCCCGTAGCCATGCACCAGCAATATATTTGCCCCGGGACCCGGCCCCTCCCAGATCCTAAAGTGAAGATCCACCCCGTCTATGACCTTGAAATTGCTCTGTTCAAAGGCCAGATCCCGGGGATTTTGCTTCAAGGAGGCGGCGGGAATATAATATGGGAGCAAGCTCAAAATACCGGCCAGCAGTAAGACCGTCGTCGCTGTCCGAGAAAACCGTTCCTTCAAGGGCACGCTCGATTTACGCTTTTTCGGTGAACCCGTCGGCCTCAATGCAATTCCCCCCTATGTCTCATGAATCGTTACCGCCCGGCGGTAAATCCGGCATAAACCATTGCCCAATAAGGGCGGGATAACAACTCCGGAAATGATATGATCCAATCCCCCGTCCCCCTTGGAGAAAGGGAACACGGGATTTACACACCAGGGGCGAGGATGAGGTTGCACCATCAGGTTTGCAAATCCGTCTTCAAACTTTTCTCCGCCCGTTCACCTTTTCGGGCCAGGTAAACCATGAAAATCCCCAGCTCGTACAGCAACATCAGCGGAATAGCCATCATGATCTGGGAGAAGACATCCGGGGGAGTCAGTATGGCGGATATTATCAGGATCACCAGCAGTGCATATTTGCGATTGCGGCGCAGGAAAGAAACATTTGTCAGGCCCGCAATCCCCAAAAACCAAAATACCAGGGGCAGTTGAAATACCAGCCCAAACGCACCAAGAAATGATACGGAAAATGAAACATATTGATTTATGCTGAATTTGGGAATCAGATCAGCCCGGCTGAAGCTTAGAAAAAATTCCAGGGTAAAGGGGAATACCACAAAATATGAAAAACAAATTCCCAGGGCAAACAATACAAACATGGTTCCGGCCAGAAACAGGGCCTTCTTTTTAAAATGGCGGTTTATCACCCCGATCAGAGCCGCCGCCTGATAGAGAACAACCGGTAACGATATTATTGCCCCCGACACCACCGCCAAGCGCAAATTGGAAATAAACACCTCGGGAGGAGTGAGGAAGATCATCTCAATGGGCATGTTCCGGCCCGGCCACAACAGGATCCGCCGGATAGGCTCTACAAAGCCGAAACAAAGGATTGATCCCGCCGCCACGGCAACGGCCATGATGATCAACCGTTTGCGCAAATGTTCCAGAAAAGTCATAACCAGCTTTCGATCCATAGCCTTCCCCTCCCGGCAACTGTCAATTGCCCGGTGAAGAATTACTCAGAACCGCCGGAAGCTCCGTCTTCGGATTCAAGCTGTTCCCGATAACCCTGGGCGTATGAATGAAGTGATGATTCCTCAGGCTCTGTATTAAGAATGACCGCCAACTGGTCCAAAGCCCCCTGACGATTACCGTCCTCCTGATCCAAAATCAAAGCGTAGTAAAACCGATCTGAATTTTCCAGGGTGCCCCCGGCCAGCTTCTGCTCCACCAGTTGCTTCAGGCTGTCGGCCTGCTGCCCGGTCTCCTCTAGTTCCAGGCCGTTACAGGCGCTGTACAGTAAAAATCGGTATTGTACCTGCTCCGGCTCCATCTCCACCAGGGATCTGTAAACCCCGGCTGCCTTCTCCATGTACGCCGGTCCATTTTCCGAGTCTTCCAGCCAGTCGGCATAGCCGGCCAGGGTAGTATAAATCGAACCCAGGCGATCCAGAACCGCCGTCTCGGGGCTGTACTCTTCTATATACTGTTCAAGTTGTTCGGCTTCCTGCAGGAGTCTTTTTTGTTCCGCCATCAGTTGCTGCTGAAGATCAATCTGATCATCGCCGGTATCAGAATGTTCTGGATCCTTCAGGTAATCCAGATAGTAATAAACAGCAGTGGACAAGATCATCACCACCGCCACCACCATGGCAATCACCATGATCCAGGCGCTTTTATTGCTTTTTCGAACCTTTTTTCTGGCCACCCCTAGAACCTCCGCCTTGAGTATCGGTAGTATTGTTGCCCCCTTCGGGTTCGGGCGATCTGACCAGCAGACGCCCACAGTTTTCACAATACACTATCGAACTGGGATTGTAAAGGAGCCCCCGCTGGGCCAGGGAAATGTACACCCGGCAACTTTCGCAGGTATCATTTATCACCCGGGAAATACCTTTCCCTTTGTGTCTGCGGCACTGGGTAAGGTAAAGATCCCGGTACTTGCTCTCAACCCGGGGCAGGAGTTTGTCGCGATTTTCCTGCAGCTGTTTCAACTGAAGATCAAGGCCGTTCAATTTCTGCTGCAGCCTGTTCTGCTCACCCTGCACCTCCTGCTCCTGTCTGGCCGCCTCTTCTTTTAACCCGGCAATTTTCTCCTGCTGATCCTCCGCCTGCTCCATCAGCCGGAAAATATCCTCCTCCAGGTTTTCCTGTTCAACTTTCAGGGACTCCAGTCGCTTCTCCATATTTTCCAGTTCACGGACATTGCTTACCTCGCCGCCGTACAGCTTTTGGTGCAACCCTTTCCGGTCGGAAACAATTTTATTCAGGTCCATTTCCATGGACCTGAGCTGCTTACGTTGTTCCGCCTGCCGACCTCCCTGCCGGTCAAGGTCAGCCCGCAGCTCATCGAGTTTTTCCACGGCCGCCCGCACATTTTCCTGCAAAAGGTCACACTCTATCTCTTCCTGCAAATCGGCCATAGCCAGATCAATCTCCTGCAGTTCCAATAGCAGCTCAAGCTGCCCCATCATTAACACCCCTTTCTTAAAACAAGAAAGGGCAGGTTTTGGTTTACCTACCCCGGTAAAAGTCCCATTTAACCGCAGATTCTGTCCCGGCGGAAAAAACAGCCGTCTGGTAACTATCATCATCAAGTCGTTTCCGCAGATATTCTGTAATATGATCCACCACCGGCCATTCGGTCCGGAAATGCCCGGCATCGATCAGCGCCATACCATAGGAGGAGGCCGCCAGCAGATCGTGATGCCCGATATCACCGGTTATGAGCAGCTCCGCGCCTTTCCGGGCCGCCGGTTCCACCAAGGAGCCCCCGCTGCCGCTTCCCACCGCCACCCGCTGAAGCTCGCGGGAGTCCATGCCCGGCGGCAGCCAGTACCTCAACCCGGCAGGTCCCAATCTTTCGGCACAGCGCTTCAATATATCTTCCATTTTCAAAGGAGGTTCAAGTAACCCCAGCAGTCCGAATCCCAGTTGTTTTCCCTGCCGGTGCAGCGGGAAAAGATCATAGGCCACTTCCTCATAGGGATGTGCCGACAACAGCGCCGCCACCACTTTGTCACGGCGCGATACCGGCAAAACGGTCTCCAGCCGGAATTCCGGCACTCTTTCCAGCCGTCCCGGCTGCCCGATAAAAGGAGAGGTGTGATCTAGCGGTTTAAACATTCCCGTGCCAAACACCTGGAAGCTGCAATGACTGTAGCGGCCTGTCCAGCCCGCCCCGGCCTCCATCACGGCCTGCCTGACCCGATCCTCATACCCCTCGGGAACAAATACCGTCAGTTTTAACAACCTGTCTTCAAAAGCAACCTCCACTATTTCCCGACCATTTTGCCCAAGGCCGATCAGGTCGGCCAGTATGCTGTTCACCAACGCCAGATCCAGATTGGTATGGGCGCTGTATACACTCATTTCATTCCGAATAATGCTGCTGATCAGCATGCCCTGCGGTTCGCGTTCATCTATCTTCAGGGGCGGCTTGAGCCACAGAGGGTGATGGGTTATTATCAGCTGTGCCTGGCGGCCGATGGCCTCTGAAAGCACCTGCTGCTCCAAATCCAGGGCCACCAGTACCGTGGATACCCTGCGTTCGGGATCGCCAATCTGAAGCCCGCTGTGGTCCCACTCTGCGGCCAGGCAAAGCGGAGCCAGCTCTTCCAGATAGTTGATAATGACCTCCACCCGGGCCAACATGAGCCGGCACCTCCTTCAGACGGATTTGTTTAATATACCGACGTTTCCGTTCCACAGCTAGTATTGCCCAAACAGCAGTCTTTGCCGCAGGGTTACAGTATCCATTTTCTTAAATAAATATTGGCAGGCCTCTCTAGTAAACTTCCAGCGGCCGATCGTCCTCTATAATGGTTTTATCAAGCTCGAGGGCGGCCCGAATATCTCTGGACAGGCAAAACATACCGCCATGAGTCTGCCCATCATAAAATTTCAGATCCGGGGCAAAATCCCGCAAAAAGTCATCTATTTCCCCGCGGCTCAAATCCTGCCGTGTGCTCCCGCGGGAGGCGATGATAAACCCCCAATCGCTTTCGAAAGAGGGAATATAGGCATGGTAAGATTGAATATTGTCAAAGCACAAACCAAGAGTATTTCTAACCGCGGCATGGACATCCATGTAATCGAGGGCAATCCCGCCGGCCTGCACTGCCAGCAGCCCGCCCGGTGCAAGACGTCGCTGAACCAGCTCGTAAAACTGGCGGGTAAACAGCCGGTAGGAGGGTCCGGCCGAATCCGGTTCCGTGAGATCACTGTAGATAATATCAAACTGCCGGTCGATATTGCTTATATATTGCCTTGCATCCTGGTGCAACAATTTAACCCGGAGATCATTGAAGCACCCTTGGTGCCATGTGGGAAGATGCTCCCGGCAAAGCTCCACTACCTGCCGGTCAATGTCCACCATGGTAATTTCCTCTACGAAGGGATATTTGCACAGTTCCCTCAATAATGCGCCTTCTCCCCCGCCCATCACCAAAACCCTGCGAGGCCGGGAATGAAGAACCACCGCCGGATGGATCAGCGCCTCGTGGTAGATATACTCGTCAAGTTGGGACGACTGGATCTTGCCATCCAAAATTAAACACCTTCCATAAGCAAAGGTGTCAATAATATCAACCTGTTGAAAATCTGTGCCCCCGCTGTAGATATATTTTTGGATGGCATACATGTAGGCATGATGGGGGCTGGAATACTCAATATACCATTTCCAATCCCGGGCAGCCATAACAAATCCCCCCCCTGCGGCATATTGTGAAATGGAGCGTTGATTTTACGCAGCATGAACATTTTAGCAGAGATATGGTCAAAAGTCTAACCGAACTGTGAGCATGACCAGACGGAGAACGGGATCAAAAAAACAGGGATCAGGACCACCGGGCAAAGAACTCGCGGCAAAACCGGCTTTTACCTTCCACCCTGAAAAAAATCATTTGAGGAGCAGGGGAAATAATGTCTTTTCCCCTGCTCTCCAGTCTGATTCCGGATCATGTTCCAACTTTCAGGCTGAAACAATCCCGCCCCGAGAAGATTCAACTCGATTTCATCAATCAGCTTTCTTGAACTGATCTTTCCCTACCCCGCATACCGGGCAGACCCAGTCTTCGGGAAGATCCTCAAATTCTGTGCCCGGTTCAATGCCATTTTCCGGATCCCCTTCCGCCGGGTCATACTCGTACCCGCATACGGTGCATACATATATATTCATACCGGCTCTCCTCTCATCTTTAATATGTGTAGGAGCCGAAGGCGGCGTGCTCCCCTTTTTTACCTGATGATAATAGGCATAGGTCATGGGGCTGCCCTGCCCAAGAACTTCGGCGCCGGTAATCCTGGCGATAAAGACGGTATGGGTCCCCGCATCAATATCCTGTATCACCTCCGCCTCGATCCAGGCCAGCACATGATCCGGGAGATAGGGTAAACCCCGGGGGGTAGTTTGATAATTTATCCCTGAGAATTTATCGACCTCCCGCCCGGATTTGAACCCAAACTGCCCGATCAGGGAAAGGGGAACCTCCTGGGACAGGATTGAAACCGTAAATTCCCTGCTGTGCAGGATAAACTCGCGGGTAAGGTTCTGCTTGTTCAGGCTCACGGCCACGGTAGGGGGGTCATTGGATATCTGGAAAACCGTATTGGCAACTTGCCCGTTCAAACGGTTGCCGTCTTTTGAGGCCACTATGTACAGACCATAACTGAGACTGTGCAGTGCATTCGGGTTCATGGCCATACACCTCCCATTGTTTTACCGGTGGAGGAATCGATCCTAGTAGTTCTCCGCCAGAATTTCGAAATAAGCCCGGGGGTGATCGCAAACCGGGCAGATCTGGGGCGCTTCCGTCCCGTGATGAACATGGCCGCAATTGGCGCATTTCCAGGCCTTCCGCTCATCCCGGGCAAAAACCTGGCCATCCTTGAGATTCTGCAGGAGTTTCAAATATCTCTCTTCATGATGTTTTTCTATCTCGCCCACACTCTCAAACAGAAAGGCAATTTTATGGAAACCCTCTTCCCTGGCGGTTTTGGCAAAACCGGCATACATATCCGTCCACTCGTAATTCTCCCCATCCGCAGCGTCTTTCAGGTTTTCTTCTGTAGATGAAATACCGTCATACAACAGCTTGAACCAGATTTTAGCATGTTCCTTTTCATTCCCCGCCGTCTCTTCGAAGAAAGCGGCAATCTGGTTCAGTCCTTCTTTTCTGGCCTTGGAGGCATAATAGGTGTACTTGTTCCTGGCCTGTGATTCACCGGCAAAAGCCGCCAACAGGTTTGCTTCCGTTTTTGATCCCTTGAGAGTCATGTTTTATTCCTCCTGTTTTCACTAATTATAGGTTATTGGCGCCAAACCAATTATTCAACTAGGTTATGGATATAGGATGCCTGTTTTGGTTGGTCATAACCCGGTAGTTCTTTTTAAGCTTGACTGAGCAAGAAAATGAAATCAGTGAAGGTGTAAGACCCGGTGGTCGCGCCAAATATGTTATGGCCGCCAACCAAAAAAATTATAGCAGCAAGATCCCGAAACTGTCAACCATTTCCAGATTATTTTCAGATCGATTTTTTGGTTTTTGCCCCTATCCTTCACCTCCCCCGAAATAAAAAAAACGGGGTTTCTTGAACCCCGGTGGTGGTGGGCGAAGCAGGATTTGAACCTGCGACCCCCTGCTTGTAAGGCAGGTGCTCTCCCGCTGAGCTATTCGCCCAAAAAATATGGTGACCCCTAGGGGATTTGAACCCCTGCTGCCAGCTTGAAAGGCTGGTGTCC
>CAZPFS010000017.1:0-41163 GCA_964585925.1 uncultured Syntrophomonadaceae bacterium
CTTAAAATTAGTAATTTCCAACTGATTTTTGCCTGCAACGCAAATGGCTCTCTTCCGTTTTTCATTGACAGGATAATCATGCTGTGATACTATAAAATAATGTCTAGTATGGTCTCTCAGATGAGTGATAGCCCCAAACAAAGACTCAGTGAATTCTTCTGAATAGGGATGCGCCCGGAAGGTAATATTACTAGAATGACCTTAAACATGTCGGTTATTCCAATTACTGGTTCAAAAAACATAAACCAGCGGTGGGGAGTGATTTTTTTTAAATGTCTAACGGGATGGCGAGAGACAAGCGAAGTCGTCGCGGTTATGCTAGGATCAAGGAGGTGCTTGAACTTCCTGATCTGATCGAGGTCCAAAAGAGCTCTTACCAGTGGTTTCTTGACCAGGGACTACGGGAGGTGTTTCGTGATATTTCACCGATCCAGGATTTTACGGGCAATCTGGTATTGGAATTTATTGATTATGACCTGGGGGAGCCAAAATATTCCATAGACGATTGCAAGGAAAGAGACGCCAATTTTGCCGTGCCTCTGAAAGCAAAGGTCCGTCTTATCAATCAGGAAACCGGTGAAGTAAAGGAACAGGAAGTATTTATGGGCGATTTTCCGATGATGACTGAAAATGGCACTTTTATCATCAACGGGGCGGAAAGGGTGATTGTCAGCCAGCTGGTGCGTTCCCCGGGAGTTTATTACAAAAAAGAGGTTGACTACAGCGGGAAAGAAATTTTCAGTGCCACCATTATCCCCAACCGTGGCACCTGGCTGGAATTTGAAAGCGATGTCAATGAGGGAATATTTGTGCGGGTGGATCGCTCCCGTAAATTGCCGGTGACCGTTTTGTTGAGGGCTATCGGCTATTCCAGCGGGCAGGATGTGCTGGAGATCTATGATCACGATCCCCGGCTGCTGGCTATGCTGGAGAAGGATGGTTGTGAATCTACAGAGGATGCCCTACTGGAAATTTACAAGCGTTTGCGTCCGGGAGAACCCATAAATGTGGACAACGCCCGTTCGTTATTTGAATCTTTGTTTTTTGACAACCGGCGCTATGATTTTGGGAATGTGGGCCGGTTCAAGGTGAACAAGAAGCTTTCTTTGCGCCAGCGGTTGCTTAACCGGGAACTGGCTGAAGATCTAATGGATCCCACTACCGGGGCGGTTCTTTTTCCAAAAGGAACATTGATCGACGACAAGATCGCGGATCGGATTGAAAAAATGAAAATCCATCAGGCTCGGATCAAGAGCAGGGATAAAACCTGCCTGGTGGTGAGCAATCTGAACAAGGGGGATCAAAACGGCGAGTCAGAGTTTGAACAGATAAAACATTTGACATCCATGGATATTGTAGCTACAGTCAATTGTTTCCTCAATCTCATGGATGATGTCGGTTGGCCCGATGATATTGATCACTTGGGCAATCGCCGCCTGCGCAGCGTGGGTGAGCTCCTTCAGAACCAGTTCCGGATAGGTTTGTCGAGAATGGAGCGGGTTGTGCGGGAAAGAATGACCATACAGGATGTGGAGGCTATTACTCCCCAGGCGTTGATCAATATTCGCCCGGTGATTGCTTCCATCAAGGAGTTTTTTGGCAACAGCCAGCTCTCCCAGTTTATGGATCAGACCAACCCTTTGGCTGAATTGACTCATAAACGGCGTTTGAGCGCCCTGGGACCGGGGGGGTTAAGCCGGGAGCGGGCCGGGTTTGAGGTCCGGGATGTTCATCACTCCCACTACGGCCGGATGTGCCCCATTGAAACCCCCGAAGGTCCGAACATCGGCCTGATCGGATCGCTCAGCACTTATGCCCGCATAAACGATTACGGTTTTATCGAAACCCCCTACCGGCGGGTGGACAAGGAAAAGGGCCGGGTTACTTCGGAAATTGTGTATCTCTCTGCCGATGATGAAGACCGATATGCCATTGCCCAGGCCAATACGGAGTTGGACCACAAAAACAGATTTGTCAATGATCGGGTTATTTGCCGCTATCAATACGATACCGTGGTTCGTTCGCCACAGGAGATTGATTTTATGGACGTGTCTCCCAAACAACTGGTTAGTGTGGCCACGGCTCTGATTCCTTTCCTGGAAAATGATGATGCCAACCGGGCGCTGATGGGTTCAAACATGCAGCGCCAGGCGGTTCCCCTAGTCAGGTCCGAGGCCCCACTGGTGGGGACAGGCATGGAGCACAAGGTGGCCCTTGATTCCGGGGCAGTGGTGATTTGCCGCCAAGGGGGAAGCGGGCGGGTGGCAAAGGTCACCAGTAATGAAATTCATATTGTCCGGGATGATCCAAAAGATAGGCAAAGCTACCGGATCAACGGCCGAACCTCTGAAAAATTTCCCGAGCCGGATTATGCAGCCGGTTCAGGTTGTGATATTTATACTCTTCAGAAATTCAAACGATCCAACCAGGGAACCTGTATCAATCAGCAGCCCATTGTAAACAAAGGCGATCATGTGGTTGAGGGGGAGGTAATTGCCGACGGTCCCTGCACCAATTTGGGAGAAATCGCCCTGGGACGGAATATCCTGGCGGCATTTTTGCCCTGGGAAGGTTACAATTATGAGGACGCCATTTTGTTGAGTGAGAAAGCGGTTAAGGAAGACGTATTTACTTCCATTCATATCGAGGAGTACGAGTGCGAAGCCCGTGATACCAAGCTTGGGCCCGAAGAGATCACCCGCGATATTCCCAATGTAGGTGAAGATGCCCTCCGGGATCTGGATAGCCGGGGAATTATCCGCACCGGTGCCGAGGTGCGGGCCGGTGATATTCTGGTAGGAAAGGTTACCCCCAAAGGGGAGACCGAGCTTACCGCGGAGGAACGTCTGTTGAGGGCCATTTTTGGCGAAAAAGCGCGGGAGGTCCGGGACACTTCGCTCAGGGTTCCCCACGGTGAATCAGGGATTGTAGTGGAGGTGGTTGTGTTCAGCCGGGAGGAGGGAGATGAACTCTCTCCCGGGGTGAACCAGCTGGTACGGGTTTATGTGGCTCAGAAACGTAAAATCTCCGAGGGAGATAAAATGGCGGGCCGGCACGGAAACAAAGGGGTTATCGCCCGTATTCTGCCGGAAGAAGACATGCCGTTTCTACCCGATGGCAGGCCGGTGGAAATTGTTTTGAATCCTCTGGGGGTTCCCTCCCGGATGAACATCGGGCAAATTTTGGAGACACACCTGGGGTGGGCTGCCAAGGCCCTGGGAATATATATAGCTTCTCCCGTATTCGATGGCGCCTCGGAAGACGACGTGTTCAAGGCCCTGCAGGAAGCCGGGCTGCCCGGGAACGGCAAAACCGTGCTGTTTGACGGCCGAACCGGCAAACCCTTTGACAGCGAGGTTACAGTGGGTTATGTCTACATGCTGAAGCTGGCTCACCTGGTAGATGACAAAATTCACGCCCGCTCAACGGGCCCGTACTCGCTGGTTACCCAACAGCCCCTGGGCGGGAAAGCCCAGTTCGGCGGGCAGCGTTTTGGGGAGATGGAGGTGTGGGCCCTGGAGGCTTACGGTTCCGCGTATACGCTGCAGGAAATCCTGACGGTTAAGTCCGATGATGTGGTGGGCCGGGTGAAAACCTATGAAGCAATTGTCAAGGGTGAAAATATTCCCGAACCGGGTGTCCCGGAATCTTTTAAAGTGCTGGTGAAGGAGCTGCAAAGCCTGTGCTTGGATGTCCGGGTGATCAGCGACGAGAGCGGAGAAGTAGAAATTCGGGAGAACGAGGACGATGCCGATTACCGGGATCTGGAGATAAACATGGAGGGCACGGAGACCTCTGCTGATGAGCCCGAGGACAGGTTTATTGATGATGAAGCGGAGGATGATTACCTGGAGGATGATTCCGCCGGGGAACTGGAGGAGGATGACCAAGGGGAGGATGAGGAATTTTCCGCTCCTTTGAAACATGCCGTGCCGCCCGATCTGGATCCGGAGAGAATTGTGTCACTTGATCAACTGGGGGAGTTGGAGCAGGAAGAGGATGAAGGACGGGAAGAAGACGAACTGGCCCCGCGTCCTAAAAGGAAAAAGATCCCTGCCCCGGCGGCTGAAGAAGAGGATGACCTGCTTTAACAGTAAGGCCTTGAAAGGAGAGATTTGTTTTGTTGGATGTAAATAACTTTGATTCCCTGAAAATAGGCCTGGCCTCTTCCGAGCAGATCCGGGCCTGGTCCAGGGGGGAGGTTAAAAAACCGGAAACCATCAATTACCGTACCCTGAAACCGGAGCGCGAAGGCCTGTTCTGTGAAAAAATATTCGGACCGCAAAAGGACTGGGAATGTCATTGCGGTAAATATAAGCGGGTTCGTTACCGGGGTATTGTCTGCGATCGCTGCGGGGTGGAGGTAACCCGGGCCAAGGTCCGCCGGGAACGGATGGGCCATATTGAACTTGCCGCTCCTGTTTCCCATATCTGGTATTTTAAAGGGATACCCAGCCGGATGGGTTTGATTCTGGATATGTCTCCCCGAGCTCTTGAAAAGGTGCTCTACTTTGCTTCCTATGTGGTAATAGATCCCGGTGAAACGGTGCTCAGTAAAAAACAACTGCTCACTGAGGCGGAGTATAGGGATTATCGGGAAAAATACGATGCTTTGTTCAAGATAGGCAAAGGCTTTCGGGCCGGAATGGGTGCGGAAGCCGTAAAGAAGCTTCTTCAGGAGATAGATCTGGAGGAGATGGCTGCCGATATTCGGGCAGAGGTAAAAAATACCAGCGGCCAGAACAAAATCCGGGCGGTTCGCCGGCTGGAGGTAGTGGAGGCCTTTCGCCAGTCGGGAAATGATCCAGGCTGGATGATCTTGGATGCCATTCCGGTAATTCCTCCTGATCTGCGCCCTATGGTTCAGCTTGATGGGGGAAGGTTTGCCACCTCGGATTTGAATGATCTTTACCGGAGAGTAATTAACCGCAACAATCGCTTGAAAAGGTTGCTGGACCTGGGAGCGCCCGATATCATTGTGCGCAATGAGAAGCGGATGCTCCAGGAGGCGGTGGATGCGCTGATTGACAACGGACGCCGGGGACGTCCGGTAACCGGCCCGGGCAACCGGCCCCTTAAATCCTTGAGTGACATGTTGAAAGGCAAGCAGGGGCGCTTTCGCCAGAACCTGCTCGGCAAAAGGGTGGATTATTCGGGAAGATCGGTGATCGTGGTAGGTCCGGAACTTAAACTTTATCAGTGTGGTTTGCCCAAGGAAATGGCCCTCGAGCTGTTCAAACCTTTTGTAATGAAACGTCTGGTGGGAGAGGGGCTGGCCCACAATATTAAGAGTGCAAAACGGATGGTGGAGAAGGTTCGCCCTGAGGTATGGGATGTTCTGGAAGAGGTGATCAAGGATCATCCCGTGCTTCTGAACCGTGCTCCCACCCTTCACCGGTTGGGGATTCAGGCCTTTGAGCCTGTACTGGTGGAAGGGCGGGCTATAAAAATTCACCCCCTGGTATGCGTGGCCTACAACGCCGATTTCGACGGAGACCAGATGGCGGTGCATGTGCCGCTATCCGCGGAAGCCCAGGCCGAGGCCCGGGTGCTGATGCTTTCCGCCCACAACATTCTGAACCCCAAGGACGGTCAGCCTGTAGCCACTCCTACCCAGGACATGGTCCTTGGCTGCTACTACCTGACCCTGGAAAAGCCGGGGGCCAAGGGGGAGGGGAAAGTGTTCAGGGATCCGGAAGAGGCGATTATGGCCTATGAGCTGGACGAACTCGATCTTCATGCCCGGGTCTTCATTAAAACCGATGGTTTTAAAAACCAGGAGATAGCCTCTCGGAGAGGGTATTTGCTGACCACCGCCGGCAAAGTGTTGTTTAACGAGGTGTTTCCTGATGATTTTTCATATATCAACAACGCCGATTTTGATCGGCACCTGCCCGATGATAGTTTTATTTCTTTCGGGGCGCTGAACCCCGAAGAAGTGCTGGCGCGGGTTCCCCTCAATAAGGCGGCCCAAAAAGAGCTGCTGGCGGATATCGTAGCCCGAATCTATCGCTGTTACGGGAACACAAAAACAGCGGTTATTCTGGACAGTATTAAACAGTTGGGTTTCCGCTTTGCCACCAGGGCAGGGGTTACGGTAGGGGTGGAAGATATCAAGGTTCCCGTTGACAAACAGCAAATCCTGAAAAAGGCGGAACGGGATGTGGATGAGGTTGAACAGCAGTTCCGCCGGGGCTTGATTACCGAAAAAGAACGCTATGACCGGGTAATTGAAATATGGAGCGAATCCAAAGAAAATATAACGGAATCCCTGATGAAGGGACTGGGAGAGTTGAATCCCATTTATATGATGGCCCACTCGGGAGCGCGGGGAAATGAATCTCAGATTACCCAGTTGGCCGGAATGCGGGGGCTGATGGCCGACCCCACCGGCCGGATTATTGACTTGCCGATCAAAGCAAATTTCCGGGAAGGCCTGACTGTGCTGGAATATTTTATCTCCACCCACGGAGCTCGTAAGGGATTGGCCGATACTGCCTTGAAAACTGCGGACTCGGGCTATCTTACCCGGCGCCTGGTGGATGTGGTGCAGGATGTAATCGTACGGGAAGAGGATTGCGGCACTACCCAGGGGATCAATTTGAGTGAATACCTCGACGGTGACCACGCGGGTTTTGAGGAGGTTATCAAACGAGTTGTGGGAAGGTTTGTACTGGATCCGGTTTACCATCCGGAAACAGGGGAGGTTATCCTGAAGGACAACGAGATGATTACTGAGGATATCGCCGAGCAGATCATCAAATTAAAAATTACGGGGATCCGTTTCCGCTCTGTGCTTACCTGCAAGACCCGCCACGGGGTGTGCATAAAATGCTACGGGCGAAACCTGGCTACCGGAAAGGTGGTTGACTTTGGCGAGGCGGTAGGCACAGTTGCCGCCCAGTCCATCGGTGAGCCCGGAACCCAGCTTACCATGCGCACCTTTCATACCGGAGGGGTCGCCGGCGATGATATAACCCAGGGTCTGCCCCGGGTGGAGGAACTGTTTGAAGCACGCAAACCCAAGGGGCAATCCCTGATCAGCGAGATTTCCGGCACGGTGGAAATTTACGAGACCCGCTATAAACGGGAGATCCGGGTGGTCTCCGAACACGAGGGAGCCCGCCTGTATCCCATCCCCTACGGTGCCCGGATAAAGGTTCAGGAAGGACAGGTGGTCAGTGCCGGTGACGAGCTAACCGAGGGATCCATCAACCCCCATGAGCTGCTGAAGGTCAAGGGAGTGCGGGGGGTCCAGCTCTACCTGCTGCAAGAGGTGCAGTGGGTTTATCGCATGCAGGGGGTAGATATTGATGACAAGCATATTGAGATTATAATCCGGCAAATGTTGAAAAAGGTGAAGGTGGAGGATCCTGGAGATACCGATCTGCTGCCCGGGGAAATCATTGACGGTTTTCTGTTTGAAGAAGTCAACCGGCAAGCAGCTGATCGGGGAGGCCGGCCGGCCCAGGCCCGCCCCTTGCTGCTGGGAATTACCAAGGCCTCGCTGGCCACTGATTCATTCCTGTCTGCGGCCTCTTTTCAGGAAACCACCCGGGTGTTGACGGAGGCCTCAATCAAGGGCAAACCGGACAACCTGCTGGGTTTAAAGGAAAATGTGATCATCGGAAAACTGATACCTGCCGGCACCGGAATGTCCCGTTACCGCAATATGAAGGTAAGGCCGGCCCCGGATCATTTGCCGCCGGAAAGCATGGAATTGCCGGAGGTTGCGCCTCCTTCTGAGGGGGCGGATGTTTCGGATCATCCCCCGGCGGTTTCCGCAGGAAGTTCCGCCCTGGCACAGCAGGCCAAGATGGGGCCGGGCGATGAGGGAACTGTATCCACGGATGCTGCTATAGAAGCATAAAACTTCATAAAACTTTATATGGCCGGGAATTGACAACCACCCGGCCTGATGTTACAATCGTGGAGTGCGTTTTTTTAGGTATTGCCCCGAATCCCTGGGAAAGAGGTGGGTGCCCTGAGTCTGAGTTTGATAAAAAGCGCCCGACGGAAGGTAGTTGGCACCAAGGAAACCCTGAAGGCGCTGGAAAAAGGGGAAGCCAGGTTGGTGCTGGTGGCCAGGGATGCTGAAAACAGGGTGGTCAAGCCGGTGGTGGACTTTTCCGAAGACCGAGGGGTTGAAATTAATTACGTGGAGGACATGAAAGAACTGGGAAAAGCCTGCGGAATCAAGGTGGGTGCGGCCGTAGCCGCGATAATAGATTTTTAAAAGATTTTGTACTGAGGAGGTGGGCTGGTGCCTACAATAAATCAACTGGTCAGAAAGGGCCGTGAGAAGCAAGTCAAAAAATCAACCGCTCCGGCGCTGGATGGTTCACCCCAGAAAAGAGGCGTGTGTACCAGGGTTTCTACCACTACCCCCAAAAAGCCCAATTCGGCTTTGCGTAAAATCGCCCGGGTGCGCCTGACCAACGGGATAGAGGTTACTACCTACATCCCCGGTATAGGGCATAACCTTCAGGAACACTCGGTGGTTCTGGTCAGGGGCGGGCGGGTCAAAGATTTACCCGGGGTTCGTTATCATCTGGTGCGGGGGGCGCTGGATGCAGCCGGGGTGGAAGGCCGCGCTCAGGGCCGCTCGAAATACGGTTCCAAGAAACCCAAAGCTTAAGCTTTTAAATAGGGAGTGAGATACTAAGATGCCGCGTAAAGGTCCTGTTCCCAAGAGGGAAATATCAGATGATCCGGTTTATGGCAACAAATTGATATCCCGATTTATCAACAAACTAATGTACGATGGTAAAAAAAGCGTTTCCCAAACCATTGTCTATGAAGCCTTTGACATTATCCGGGAAAAAACCGGCAAGGATCCGGTAGAAATTTTCGAGGCAGCCATGCGTAACGTCAGCCCGGTTCTGGAGGTTAAACCCCGCCGGGTAGGGGGGGCTACTTACCAGGTACCGGTGGAGGTTAACGCTCATCGCAAGATGATCCTGGCCATCCGCTGGCTGGTAGGTTTTTCTCGCAGCCGCGGTGAAAAAACCATGGCTCAGCGTTTCGCCGCCGAGCTTTTAGATGCCTCCAATGGCATTGGCGGCGCGGTCAAGAAAAAAGAAGATACTCATAAGATGGCTGAAGCGAACAAGGCATTTGCCCATTACCGCTGGTAAGGGCGATTAAAAAATTTGAAAGAAAGGAGGGGATAAAGTGAATCCCATACAAAATATAGCGTTGGAGAATGTGCGCAATATTGGTATTGCGGCCCATATTGATGCCGGCAAAACTACTACCACCGAACGGATGTTGTTTTATACCGGCCGTCTGCACAAGTTGGGAGAGGTTCATGAAGGCACCGCCACCATGGACTGGATGACCCAGGAGCAGGAGCGCGGCATCACCATTACCTCGGCTGCTACAACCTGCTACTGGAACAACAGCCGTATTAACATTATCGATACGCCTGGGCACGTGGACTTTACCGTAGAGGTGGAGCGTTGTCTCCGGGTGCTGGATGGGGTGGTAGCCATTTTTTGTGCCAAGGGCGGGGTAGAGCCGCAATCCGAGACGGTTTGGCGGCAGGCAGATCGTTATCATGTGCCCCGTATTGCCTATATTAACAAGATGGATATAGTGGGGGCCGATTACTTTAAAGTTATTCGTGCGCTTCGCGAGCGTTTGCATGCCAAGGCTCTGCCGCTTCAACTCCCCATTGGTTCGGAAAAGCAATTTACGGGAGTGGTGGATTTAATCCTCCTGAAGGCATTTTATTATAATGATGAGTTGGGGGAACACCCGGTGGAAAAAGAAATACCGGAGGGGCTCAGGGAGCAGGCTCTGGACTACCGGGAACGGATACTGGAAACAGCCGCTGAATATGACGATCAGCTAATGCAGAAGTATTTTGAGGGGGCGGAAATTTCTGCGGAAGAATGTTACCAAGCCCTGCGCAAAGCGACCATTTATCACGGGCTGGTCCCCGTGTTGTGCGGCTCTTCTTATCGTAACAAGGGCGTTCAACTGCTGCTCGATGCAGTGATTCATTATCTCCCCTCCCCCCCGGAAGTGGGCGCAGTCAAAGGAATTAATTTGAAAACCGGCGAAGAAGATTTTCGGCTTCCGGAGGAAGATGCCCCATTTGCCGCCTTGGTATTCAAAATAATGACCGATCCCTATGTAGGAAAGCTGGCTTTTGTGCGGGTATATTCCGGAAAAATTAAAAGCGGCGGCGTGGTGCTGAACTCTACCCGCCGTGAACGTCATCGGATCGGCCGGGTGCTCAGGATGCACGCCAACTATCGCCAGGAGATCAGTGAAGTGATGGCCGGGGATATTGTGGCGCTGGTGGGATTGAAGGAAATATCTACCGGGGAAACTCTCTGTGATTTGAACCGGGCAATCGTTCTGGAAAGAATCCAGTTCCCGGAACCGGTGATATCGGTGGCCATTGAACCCAAAACCAAGGTTGACCAGGACAAAATGTCTCTTGCCCTTCAGCATCTCACCGAAGAGGATCCTACTTTTAAAACCCACACCGATCAGGAAACCGGCCAAACCATTATTCAGGGAATGGGCGAACTGCATCTGGAGTATATTGTGGATCGCATGCTGAGAGAATTCAAAGTGGAGGCCAACGTCGGCAAGCCGCAGGTTGCATACAAGGAGACCATCCGGAACGGCAGCCGGGTGGAAGGCCGTTTTGTCCGCCAAACCGGCGGGCGGGGTCAGTTTGGACATGTTTGGCTGGAAATGTCTCCCCTTCAAGCCGGAAAAGGGTTTGAATTTGTAAACCAAATCGTGGGCGGGGTGATACCGAAAGAATATATTTCAGCGGTGGAAGACGGGATCAAAGAGGCTATGGGCAGCGGTGTTCTGTCCGGATACCCGGTAATCGATATCAAGGTTTGCCTGGTAGATGGCTCATACCACGAGGTTGATTCTTCGGAACTTGCTTTCAGGATTGCCGCCTCTCAGGCATTTAAAAAGGGGATGTCGGCAGCAGAGCCGGTTTTGCTGGAGCCGATGATGAAGGTGGAGGTTACCGTTCCCGAGGAATACATGGGAGATGTGATTGCGGATTTTACTTCCCGCAGGGGTAAAATCCTGGGGACCGATTTGCAAGGAGGCACTCAGTTGATCAAAGGAGTGGCTCCCTTATCCGACATGTTCGGTTATGCCACCGAGCTGCGCTCCTGCACCCAGGGCCGGGGAGTCTATAATATGGAATTTTACCGGTATGAAGAAGTTCCTCTGAGCATTGCCCAAAAAATAATCACTCATAGCGTAGCTTATTAAAAGTCAGGAGGTTTACTTATTAATGGCCAAGAAGAAATTTGAGCGGACGAAGCCTCATGTTAATGTGGGGACTATTGGTCACGTGGATCATGGCAAGACCACGTTGACGGCGGCGATTACGCAGTGTTTGGCGGCGGCGGGGCTGGCGAGCAAGATGAGTTTTGACGAGATAGACAAGGCTCCCGAGGAGCGTGAGCGCGGGGTAACCATTTCTACCTCTCATGTGGAATATGAGACGGAGAACCGTCACTATGCTCATGTGGACTGTCCTGGTCACGCTGACTATGTGAAGAACATGATTACCGGTGCGGCGCAGATGGATGGTGCTATTCTGGTTGTTTCTGCGGCTGACGGTCCCATGCCCCAGACTCGTGAGCACATTGTGCTGGCTCGCCAGGTGGGGGTTCCGTATATAGTTGTTTTCATGAACAAGGCTGACATGGTTGACGATGCCGAGCTTTTGGAGTTGGTGGAGATGGAGATCCGGGATCTTCTTACCGAGTATGAATTTCCCGGTGATGACACGCCGGTGGTGGTTGGTTCGGCGCTCAAGGCTCTTGAATGTGCCTGTGGCAGCCGTGACTGTCCGTTTTGTTCCAAGGTTTGGGAGTTGATGGATGCGGTGGACAGCTACATTCCTACTCCCGAGCGGGAAAAAGACAAGCCGTTTTTGATGCCCATTGAGGATGTGTTTACCATTACCGGTCGGGGGACGGTGGTTACCGGCCGGGTGGAGCGGGGGACTGTCAAGACTGGTGACGAGGTAGAGATTGTTGGTTTTCAGGATCGTTCTCGCAAGACGGTGGCCACCGGGGTGGAGATGTTTCGCAAGATCATGGATCAGGCCGAAGCGGGAGATAATATTGGGGTTCTTTTAAGAGGTATTGACCGGGATTCGGTGGAGCGGGGCCAGGTTTTGGCCAGGCCCGGTTCGATCAACCCCCATACCAAATTCAAGGCCCAGGTTTATGTTTTGAAGAAGGAGGAAGGCGGCCGGCATACTCCTTTTTTCCAGGGGTACCGTCCCCAGTTTTATTTCCGGACTACCGACGTTACCGGCACGGCCGAACTGCCCGAGGGGGTAGAAATGGTTATGCCCGGTGATGATATAAATATGGAGATTGAGTTGATCACTCCTATCGCCATTGAGGAGGGCCTGCGGTTTGCCATCCGCGAGGGCGGACGCACCGTGGGAGCTGGCGTAGTGACCGGAATAAGCAAATAAATTATATTTTAGTGGCAGCGATGAAGTAAAAGGTTGCCGGTATGAACCGGGTAATTTTTACGGAGCAGGTCTGTTATAACCAGGCGCAAGGAGGAGACCGCAAGAAATGTCCAATCAAAAAATAAGGATCAGGCTGAAGGCTTTTGATCATCAGCTTCTGGATCTGTCGGCGGGTAAAATTGTAGATACGGCCCGCAGAACGGGAGCTGAGGTTTCCGGGCCGGTTCCCCTTCCTACGGAACGGAACCTGTATACGGTAATTCGGGCCCCTCATAAATTTAAAGATTCACGAGAGCAATTTGAAATCCGGACCCATAAACGGTTGATAGACATTTTGGAACCGACACCCAAAACCATAGATGCCCTGATGAGGCTGGATCTTCCTGCCGGTGTCGATATTGAGATCAAGTTATAGCTTCGGTGAGAGCAGGAGGTGTATTTAAAATGAGTAAGGGAATTTTCGCACGCAAGATAGGAATGACCCAGGTATTTGATGATCTGGGCAGGTCCATTCCGGTAACGGTGTTCAAGGCGGGACCGTGCTATGTGGTTCAGGTCAAGAACACGGTTCCGGACGGTTACGGCAGCCTTCAACTGGGATTTGAACCGCAGAAGCAGCAACGGGTCAACCAACCTTTACAGGGGCATTACAAGCGGGCCGATGTTCCTCCTTGCCGTTTCCTGAAAGAAATTCGGGTGAACAACCCTCAGGAATATACCCCGGGGCAGCAGGTGAACTGTGATATTTTTTCTCCCGGGGAGCTCGTGGATGTGCGGGCCATTACCAAGGGAAAGGGTTTTGCCGGTTCGATTAAGCGCCATGGTTTCAGGCGGGGGCCGGAGACTCACGGTTCCCATTATCACCGCGGACCGGGATCTCTGGGAGCGGTGGATCCGGCGCGGGTTTTTAAAGGGCGTCCCCTTCCCGGCCGGATGGGTGGCCGGAAACGGGTCGCGCAGAATCTTCAGGTGGCCCGGGTAGATAGCGATCGGCAACTGTTACTGCTGAAAGGATCTGTTCCCGGCCCCCGGGGGGCTTTGGTGGAGATCAAATCTGCTGCCAAATCCGGCCGGTGATGGCGCCAGAAAGGAGAGCTTTCGAACGATGTCCAAGTTAGCAATTTACAATCAACAGGGCGAACAGGTAGGCCAGATAGAGCCGCCGGCCGTTTTGTTTGAGGCCCCTCTAAAGAAAGGCGCTTTGTACCATGCGGCGATTTGTCAGGCAACCAGGCAGCGGTTGGGCTGTGCTTCTACCAAGATCCGCAGTCAGGTCAGGGGGGGAGGCAGCAAACCCTGGCCACAGAAAGGTACCGGCCGGGCCCGTCACGGAAGTACCCGTTCGCCGATCTGGACCGGGGGAGGGGTGACCTTCGGTCCGCAGCCCAGGAGTTACGGATATAAGGTACCCAAAAAAGTTCGCCGGGCCGCCCTGAACACCGCCCTTTCCGCAAAAAACAAACAGGGAAGGGTGCTGGTGGTGGAAAACATCACCCTGGATCGTCCTCACACCAGAGAGGTGGCAAGCCTGCTTGTTTCTCTTAAGGTAGCGGGGAAAGCGTTGTTTGTAACCGCCCGACCGGATGGGAATTTGATCAAATCTGTTCGCAATATCCCTGGAATTGACGCGACCTTTTCTCAGTTGCTTAATGTACTGGATGTTTTGAATCATGATTATCTAATATTTACCAGTGAGGCATTGCGGCAGCTGGAGGAGGTGTACGGGGGATGAAATCGGTCCGGGAGATAATTATCCGCCCGCTGGTTACCGAAAAATCGACCGCCCTCATGGAGGGATTAAAATATACTTTTTTGGTAAGGCGGGATGCCAACAAGATTCAGATCAAAAATGCGGTGGAGAAAATATTTGAGGTCAAGGTTCAATCGGTAAATACTATCAATTACAAGGGGAAAAAGCGAAGGCTGGGCCGTTATCCACAGGGGTTCAAACCCCACTGGAAAAAAGCGGTGGTTACATTGCGGCCGGGCAGCAAGCCGATTGAAATATTTGAGGGCCGCTAACAGGGAGGGATACAGGTGGCTGTAAAAAAATATAAACCCACTTCACCGGGGCGGCGCTATTTTACCGGGTCTACGTTTGAAGAGATTACTGCAGACCGGGCGGAAAAATCGCTGCTGGCCCCGCTAAAAAAAAGCTCCGGCCGCAACTGTTATGGCCGAATAACGGTTCGCCACCGCGGCGGCGGCCACAAACGGAGATACCGTGTAATTGATTTTAAGCGGGATAAAGACAATATTAGCGCTCGCGTAGCCAGCATTGAGTATGATCCCAACCGTTCCGCCCGGATCGCGCTGCTGCATTATATTGATGGTGAGAAACGCTATATCCTGGCCCCCCAGGGGCTGAAGGCGGGCCAGAGCGTGATGTCGGGAAAAAACGCGGAGATCAGACCGGGGAATGCACTTCCACTGCGCCAGATCCCGGTGGGGACTTTTATTCATAATATCGAACTGCAGGAAGGCCACGGGGCGCAGATGGTTCGTTCTGCCGGAGCAGGCGCCCAGTTGTCGGCCAAGGAAGGAAATTTCGGACATATACGGCTTCCTTCGGGAGAGGTGCGCTTGATCCCCCTTGATTGCAGGGCTACTGTCGGGCAGGTGGGCAATATTGAACATGAGAATATGACTATAGGAAAGGCCGGGCGCCAGCGGTGGCTGGGGCGCAGGCCGTCAGTTCGGGGATCGGCTATGAATCCGGTGGATCACCCTCATGGCGGCGGTGAAGGGAAGTCTCCCATAGGGATGCCGAGTCCGGTTACCCCCTGGGGAAAACCAACTCTGGGCTTCAAAACCCGCAAGAAGAAAAAACAATCCGACCGCTATATTGTCCGTTCCCGCCATGAAAAGTAAAGGAAGGGGAGGTATATATTGTCACGTTCTTTAAAGAAAGGCCCCTATGTTGAAAACAGACTGTTTGAAAAGATTCAGCGCATGAATGATAAACGGGAAAAAAAAGTGATTAAGACCTGGTCCCGCCGTTCTACAATTTTCCCCGAAATGGTGGGCCATACCATCGCCGTACACGATGGCCGGAAGCATGTTCCCGTATATATCAGTGAGGATATGGTGGGGCATAAATTGGGGGAATTCGCCCCCACCCGCACCTTTAGGGGGCACGGATCCCGTACCGAGCGCTCTACCTCTTTAAAGTAAGGAGGCGGCTAAACTGTGGAAGCCAGGGCACAGGCTCGCTTTGTGCGGATTGCGCCGCGCAAGGCCCGGGCGGTAGTCAATCTGATACAAATGAAAGACGTGGAAGAGGCAATAGGTATTTTACGCCACACTCCCCGGCGGGGGGCTGAAATAATATCAAAGGTACTGAGTTCGGCGGTGGCCAATGCCGAACACAACCTGGAACTACCCAGGCAGGATCTTTACGTGGTTCGTGCTTTTGTAGACGAGGGCCCAACTTTGAAACGGGTCCGGCCGCGGGCCCGGGGAAGGCGTTATATTATCCGTAAACGCACCAGCCACATTACGGTAGTGGTCAGGGAAAGGAAGGAGGGTTAAAAAAGTTGGGTCAGAAGGTTAACCCGATAGGGTTTCGAATCGGAATTATCCGGGACTGGGATGCCCGCTGGTATGCCGGTAAAAATTATACCGAGCTGCTGCATGAAGATCTGGCGGTCCGGGATCTGATTCAAAAAAGGCTGGCCGGAGCCGGCATATCCAGAATCGAAATTGAACGGGCAGCAAATAACTTGCGCATAAATATTCATACCGCCAAACCGGGAATGGTTATCGGCCGGGGCGGCTCGGGAGTGGAAGGACTTCGCAAATTCCTGGAAAGCGTTACCCAAAAAAAGGTACATCTCAATATCATCGAGATCAAGGTTCCCGAGCTTGACGCTTATCTGGTGGCTCAGGGTGCGGCTTCCCAATTGGAAAAAAGAGTGGCTTTCCGCAGGGTCATGAAACAGTCGGTGTTTCGAACCATCCGGGCCGGGGCCAAAGGGGTTAAAATAAACATTGCCGGCCGATTGGGCGGTGCAGATATGGCCCGGAGTGAAAGTTACCACGAAGGGACCGTTCCCCTGCAGACTTTGCGCGCGGACATAGATTATGGTTTCGTGGAGGCCCATACCACCTATGGCCGGATCGGTATAAAGGTGTGGATCTACAAGGGTGAAATATTGCCACCCAGGGCAGGACAGGAAGACCCTGATGGAAAGGGGGCGGCTCGCCATGTTAATGCCAAAACGGGTTAAATACCGCCGCCAGCACCGGGGGTCGATGAGGGGTATTTCCAAGGCCGGCAATGAGATCGAGTATGGAGATTTTGGTCTGCAGGCGCTGGAGGCAGCCTGGATAACCAGTCAGCAGATAGAGGCGGCCCGGATAGCCATGACCAGGTATATCAAGCGCGGGGGTAAAGTATGGATCCGGATTTTCCCCGACAAACCGGTTACAGAAAAACCGGCCGAAACCCGGATGGGAAAAGGCAAGGGCTCTCCCGAATACTGGGTGGCGGTGGTGAAACCGGGGCGGATCATGTTTGAGTTGGGGGGGGTCAAGGAAGATGTAGCCCGCGCCGCCATGCGTCTGGCCTCTCACAAATTGCCGATCAGAACCAAACTGGTGGTTAGAGAAGAAACAGGTGGTGTTTCTTAAATGAAAGTCAAGGAAATTAGAGAGCTGAGCGATCAGGAGTTGGAACAGCGCCTGGAAGATTTAAAAGAGGAACTGTTCAATCTGCGGTTTCAACTGGCTACCGGACAGCTGGAAAACATGATGCAGATCGCAGATTGCCGGCATAATATTGCCCGAGTCAAAACTGTAATCAGGGAGCGCACCTTGAGTTAGTAAGGTGAGGGGAGGATATAAATTGGAAACAGGCAGGCACAAAATCCGTATCGGCAGGGTAGTCAGTGACAAAATGGATAAAACCCGGGTAGTGGCCATTGAACAGCTTACCCGCCATCCTTTCTATGGTAAAATTATCCGCCGGACCAAAAGGTTCAAATTTCATGATGAATATAACCGGTCCCGGACGGGTGATCTGGTGCGCATAGTGGAAACCAGGCCGCTAAGCAAACAAAAACATTGGGCATTGGTGGAGATACTGGAAAAATCCCAGTTATAAATTTCCCCCTGCTGCGGGATACTGTTCCAGGTTAGACAGGAAAAGGAGGGGCAACCGTGATTCAAACGGAAAGCATGTTGAATGTGGCCGACAATTCGGGGGCCAAAAAGATCTTGTGCATACGCGTACTGGGTGGCTCCAGGAGAAAGGTAGGCCATATCGGTGATATTGTTGTCGCCTCGGTAAAAGAAGCTGCCCCGGGAGGTGTCGTCAAGAAGGGGGAAATCGTACGGGCGGTAATCGTACGTACCAAAAGCGGCAAACGTCGTCAAGACGGCTCTCACATCAACTTCGACGACAACGCGGCAGTGATTATAAATGAACAGAATAATCCGCGCGGGACGCGTATCTTCGGCCCCGTGGCTCGGGAGCTTCGGGAAAAAGATTTTATGAAAATAATTTCCCTGGCTCCGGAAGTTATCTAGCGCTGAATCACCAAGGAGGTGTTTTTAAATGACCTTGAGGAAACTATTTGTCCGGCAGGGAGACAGGGTGCTCATCCTTTCCGGAAAAGATAAAGGGAAAAAAGGTAAGGTTATTGCGGCTGAGCCTGGAGCGGGAAGGGTAAAGGTGGAAGGGATCAACATTGTAAAAAAACACGCCAAAGCTACTTCCAAGGTTCCTCAGGCCGGTATCAGGGAAATAGAGGCTCCTTTCGCCGCCTCCAGGGTGATGGTAATTTGTCCGGCCTGCAACAAGCCTACCCGGGTAAAAAAAGAAATAACCCCTGACGGCAAGCGGGTGCGGGCATGCAGGCGCTGCGGGGAATCGCTGGATAAGTAAGGAGGCTGGTAGATTATGTCACGACTCAAGCAGAAATTTACGGATGAGGTAAGGCCTGCGCTGGTAGAACGATTTAAATACAAAAACTTGCATCAGGCTCCCCGGATCGAAAAGGTAGTGATCAACATGGGGGTGGGTGTGGGCAAGGACAATCCCAAAATACTGGAGGCAGCAGTAGGGGACTTGACCCGGATCACCGGGCAGAGACCGGTGATCACAAAGGCCCGCAAATCGGTGGCCAGCTTCAAATTGAGGGAGGGAATGGCCATCGGTTGCAAGGTAACCCTGCGGGGCGACCGAATGTATGATTTTCTGGACAAGCTTTTTAATGTCGCCTTACCCAGAGTAAGAGACTTCCGGGGAATTTCACCCCGTTCTTTTGACGGAAGGGGAAATTTTACCCTGGGGATCACGGAACAGTTGATATTTCCGGAAATTGATTACAGCCAGATTGAAAAAATCATGGGGATGGATATAGTGATTGTTACCACCGCCGATACCGACGAAGAGGCCCGGGAACTTTTGGCCCGGTTGGGGTTGCCGTTCAAGGCGGCGTAACCAGTTGATAAATGTGGACCAATATAAAAGGAGGAACAGGATGGCCAGGAAATCCTTGGTAGCCAAAGCAAAATGTAAGCCCAAATATTCAGTGCGTTCATATAACCGCTGCCGGCTGTGCGGCCGTCCCCGGGCGTATTTGCGCAAATTTGGAATGTGCCGCCTTTGCTTTCGTCATCTAGCCAACGAAGGAAAGATCCCCGGCGCCAGAAAAACAAGCTGGTAGATGAAGAGAAGGGAGGTTTTCCAACCATGACCACCGATCCAATTGCCGATATGCTTACCCGGGTTCGAAATGCCAGCATGGCCCGCCACCAGTCGGTGGATATCCCCGGATCCAATGTGAAACGGGCTATGGCCGATATTATGAAAACAGAAGGTTTTATAAAAGATTATGATGTTATCCAGGATAACAAGCAGGGTCTGATCCGTATTTATTTGAAATACGGCGTCCATACAGAGCGGATTATTACCGGTCTGAAACGGATCAGCAAACCCGGTCTCCGGGTCTATGCCAAAAAAGACCAGTTACCCAGCGTGCTGGGCGGTTTGGGGATAGCTATCATTTCTACCTCCCGGGGGCTGATGACCGACCGGGATGCCCGCCAGGCCGGCTATGGCGGGGAAGTTCTGTGCTATATCTGGTAATGTGTTAAGGAGGTTTACCGATGTCTCGAATTGGTAAAAAACCTATCTCGCTGCCCACAGGGGTCAAGGTAGAGATAGAAGATCGAATAATTACAGTAAAAGGACCCAGGGGCCGGTTGACCGGCGAGCTCCCCCCCGGCATCACGGTCAGGCAAGAAGGAGAAAGTCTGGTAGCTGAACGCCCGGAAGATACTCCCCGTTGCCGGGCGCTGCACGGCCTGGCCCGCTCCCTGATCAGCAACATGGTGATCGGGGTCACCGCGGGGTTTTCCCGTACCCTGGAGCTGGTGGGGGTTGGTTACCGGGCGGCCAAACAGGGTCATAACCTGGTGTTGAATATCGGTTTCTCCCACCCGGTAGTGCTGGAGCCGGAAGAGACACTGGAAATTGAGGTTCCCAAGGCCAACCAGATCATCATTACCGGAATTGACAAACAGCAGGTGGGGAACTTTGCGGCCAAGATCCGCCATTATCACCCTCCCGAACCCTATAAGGGCAAGGGTATTCGTTATGAAGGCGAGCGGGTCCGCCACAAGGTCGGCAAGACCGGCAAGTAGCAGGGAGGCAAGGTCAATGATTAAAAAAGAATCACGAAATGCCAGCCGGAAGCGACGACACCGGCGGATACGTTATAAAATAGCGGGAGTTGCCGGGCGGCCAAGGTTAAATGTATTTCGCAGTAATAAACATGTCTATGCTCAGATAATTGATGATCGGGAAGGGCGGACTCTGGTTTCAGCTTCCTCTTTGGAGTCTGGACTGAGGGAGGAACTGGTGGAAGCAGGTCCCCTGGAATCAGCGGGGAAAGTTGGGGAGCTGATTGCCCGAAGGGCGCTGGATCACGGTATCAATGAGGTTGTGTTTGACCGGGGCGGTTACCTGTATCACGGGCGGATAAAAGCATTGGCCGAGGCGGCCCGCGAAAAAGGTCTTGTATTCTAATGATAAGGGGGGATAAACAGGGTGTCCAAAGTTGAACCATCACAGGAGTTGGAGGAAAAGGTAGTTCGTATAAACCGGGTGGCAAAAGTGGTCAAGGGAGGTCGCCGGTTTAGTTTCAGCGCTTTGGTAGTAGTGGGAGATAAATGCGGGGTGGTGGGAGCCGGGCTGGGCAAGGCCGGCGAGGTTCCGGAGGCCATCCGTAAAGCCATAGAAAACGCAAAAAAAGATCTCACCCGGATTCCTTTGGCAGGAACCACGATTACCCACCCCATTGAGGGAAGGTTCGGAGCCGGCCGGGTACTGTTAAAACCGGCCTCAGAAGGGACGGGAGTGATTGCCGGCGGCCCGGTGCGGGCGGTGTTGGAACTGGCCGGGGTAAGAGATATTCTGACCAAGTCACTAGGGTCTTCGAATGCCATAAATATGGTTAACGCTACCATGGCTGGTCTGAAAGCGCTGAGAACCCCGGAAGAGGTCAGTGCCAGGCGGGGCATAGAAGTAGGAAGGTTAATCGGATAAGGGGAGATAATTATGGCTGGCAAGTTATTAATTACACTGGCCCGGAGCCCCATAACCCGCCGGCTGCAGCACCGCCGGACCTTACGGGCATTAGGGCTAAGCAAAATAGGGCAACAGGTGCGGCACGATGATACCCCTGAAATAAGGGGCATGATCGCCAAAGTCGATTATCTGTTAAAAGTTGAGAAATCCAACCAGTAGATTGCAGCTTTAAGGAGGTATGGTGGTGCGATTGCACGAACTATCGCTCCCCGAAGGAACACGGCAAAGTCCCAAAAGGATAGGCAGGGGTATTGGATCGGGATGGGGCAAGACTGCCGGAAAGGGCCAAAAGGGGCAGAAATCCCGGTCGGGTTATCGGGTCCGCCGCGGTTTTGAGGGTGGGCAAATGCCGCTGTTCCAACGGCTTCCCAAACGGGGATTTAAAAATATTTTTAAGCAGACCTGGACCATTGTCAATATAAGGGATCTGAATCAATTTGCCGATGAAACACTGGTGAACCCGGAGGTGCTTCGGAAGACAGGGATCATAAAATCACTTGCACATCCAGTGAAGGTGCTGGCTGAAGGAGAGTTGACCCGTAAGCTGACCATACAGGCACACCGGTTCAGCAGGCAGGCTGTGGAAAAGATTGAATCAGCCGGCGGGAAAGTGGAGGTGATCTAGCAGTGTTGGAAACAGTACGTACCGCCTGGCGGATCAAGGAACTCAGACACAGGATATTATTCACCCTGGCCATGTTTGTTGTGTTCCGTATCGGTTCGGCGATCCCTGTTCCCGGGGTTGACCCCTCAAGGCTGGCTCGTTTTTTTCAGCAGCAGGATACCATATTCGGCTTTGTGAACATCCTCGGGGGGGGCGCCCTTGAAAAATTTACTATTTTTGCCATGGGTATAATGCCTTATATCAATGCTTCCATTATCATGAACCTGCTGACGATTGTGATCCCCAGGTTCAAGGAATGGGCCGAGGAAGGGCCGGAGGGGCGTAAAAAACTGGCCCAGCTTACCCGGTACGGGACGGTGGTTATTGCTCTAATCAATGCGGTCGGGCTATCTTTCTTTATTGCCCGGGAAGCGGCGATTTTGGAACAAACCCTATTTTCCTATTTTACAATTGTAATTGCATTGACTGCCGGCACGGCCTTTTTAATGTGGATCGGAGAGTTAATCACCGAAAAAGGGATCGGCAACGGCATTTCGCTGCTGATCTTTGCCGGAATCATCGCCGGTTTTCCGATGGGGGTGGGGATGACCATAGAAGGTTTGCGTTTTGGCCAGATCAGGGGTTCCAGCTTGATTCTGGTGGCGGTGTTGCTGCTGGTGTTAATTGTAGGAATTATCGCCCTCGATCAGGGGCAACGCCGGATAGGCGTGCAGTACAGCAAGCGCATTGTGGGACGGCGCATGTACGGCGGTCAGAGCACCCATATACCGATGAAAGTAAATCAGGCGGGGGTAATACCGGTAATTTTTGCCTCGGTAATTTTAAGTTTTCCAGCTACTTTGATCAAGTTTATCAACCATCCGATAGCCCAAAGGGTTGCCGATAGCCTGCGCTGGGGATCCAATTTGAACCTGGTGTTGTATATATTTCTGATCATTGTGTTTTCATATTTCTATACCGCCATTCAATTTGATCCTTTTCAGGTTGCCGGAAACATCAAGAAATATGGTGGGTTTATTCCGGGTTTGCGACCGGGCAAACCCACGGCGGATTATCTGGGGAAAATTACTTCTCGCCTGACTACGGTGGGAGCATTTAGCCTGGCCTTTATTGCCGTGTTCCCTTTGATCCTTGAACGATTTACCGGGATCCGAATTATATTTACCGGGACCGGGTTGATTATAGTGGTGGGGGTAGTTCTGGAAACAGTGAAGCAGATTGAGAGTCAAATGCTGATGCGCAGTTATCGTGGCTTTATGAAATAAGGAGTAATCCATGATTGTTATGAAAACCCTGCAAGAAATAATTTTGATGAGGGAATCGGGACGGGTGGCCGCCGGAGTAATGAAGGCGTTGCAACAGGAGATTAAACCTGGAGTGACCACTGCCGCCCTCGACCGGCTGGCCGAAACCATGATCCGGAATGCGGGGGGAGAGCCGATATTTAAAGGTTACCACAACTTCCCCGCTTCCATCTGCACCTCTATCAACCATGAGGTGGTACATGGCATTCCCGGGCTCAGGAAACTTAAGGATGGAGATATTCTAAGCATAGATCTGGGAGTGCGTCTAAAAGGGTACTGCAGCGATATGGCGGCAACATTTGGAGTAGGTGAAATTGTCCCTGATGCCCGGAAGCTGATCGAAGTTACCAGGCAGTCCCTTCAGGAGGGTATTGCAGCCATGAAGCCGGGCGGCAGGCTGACCGATATCTCTTATGCCGTGTACAAATATGTTAAGGGCAATGGCTTTTCAGTAGTCCGGTCTTACGCCGGCCACGGCATCGGTACCCGCCTGCACGAAGACCCGCAGGTTCCCAACTACGGCTCCCCCGGTCAGGGGCCCTTGTTGATGGAAGGGATGGTTCTGGCCATTGAACCGATGATCAATTTTGGCCACTGGGGAGTAGAGGTATTGGATGATCAGTGGACAGTGGTGACCAAAGATCGCAGTCTGTCAGCCCATTTTGAACATACGGTGGCTTTGGGGGGTAACGGCCCCGAAATATTGACCGTGACCTGATCGCCATGGGGAGGACCGATATGGAGGATCTTAAACCCGGGCAACTGGTTTGTTCCAAAGCTGGCCGGGACAAAGGAAAGCGCTATCTGATATTGAAGGTTCTGGATAGAAGCCATGTTTTGCTGGTAGATGGGCGCAGCCGCCCTTTTGCCAGACCCAAGAAAAAAAACACACTTCATCTGCAGCCTTATAATAAAAGGATAGATATTTCCGCCGAGGAGGTTTCGGGCAAACTCACCGATGAAAGGATTGCCCGATATATATTGGAATTGACTTCCCGGGAAGCGACCGTCCAACAGGAGGAGGGTTGACAAATTTATGTCCAAAAAAAAAGAGGTAGTGGAGGTGGAGGGAACGGTGGTAGAACCTCTGCCCAATGCCATGTTCCGGGTTGAGTTGAATAATGGTTTGAAAGTGCTGGCTCATGTTTCCGGGAAAATCCGGATGAATTTTATTCGAATTCTGCCTGGGGATCGGGTATTGGTGGAACTTTCACCTTATGATCTTACCCGGGGGCGTATTACCTATCGCTACAAGTAAGCAGGGAGGTTAAAATAATGAAAGTAAGACCTTCTGTGAAACCGATGTGTGAAAAGTGCAAGATTGTTCGTCGGGGGGGGAAGGTGGTAGTAATTTGTGAAAACCCCAGGCACAAGCAAAAGCAGGGTTAACAGGAATAGAATTCCACCGGGAGGGGATTCTAACTGTAATATTTGCCGGATACTGTCCCGATTTAATCAATGAGGAGGTGTTAAACCAGTGGCCAGAATTGCCGGAGTGGACCTGCCTCGAGACAAAAGAGTCGAGGTGGCGTTGAGTTATATTTACGGGATCAGCAGGAAGCGAGCAGCCGAAATCATGCAGCATACCGGGATCAGTCCGGATACCAGAGTGCGGAATCTTACCGAGGATGAGGCAAACAGGCTCCGTGAATTTATCGATAAGAATTATAAGGTGGAAGGAGATCTCCGCCGGGAAGTGGCCATGAATGTAAAGCGGCTGGTGGAGATCGGTTGTTACCGGGGAATCCGGCACCGCCGTGGTTTGCCCGTAAGGGGGCAAAAGACCAAAACCAATGCCCGGACCCGTAAGGGACCCCGTAAAACGGTGGGGGTACAGCGGAAAAAATAGCTGAAATAGAGAGGAGGAAAAACCCCTAGTGGTAACCAAGAAAAAAACCACCAAAATTAAACGCCGGGAGCGGAAAAATGTGGAATATGGGGTGGCTCATATCAGGTCCACCTTTAACAATACAATTATCAGTATTACCGATGAAGGGGGAAACACTATCTCCTGGTCCAGTTCCGGCAACATCGGGTTTAAGGGCTCCAGAAAGTCTACGCCGTTTGCCGCCGGGCTGGCGGCCGAAGCGGCGGCGAAAATAGCTGTTGATCACGGGATGAAACAGGTAGAGGTGTTTGTGAAAGGTCCGGGAGCAGGAAGGGAAGCGGCTATACGCTCGCTGCAGGCTGCCGGATTGGAGGTAAACATGATAAAAGATGTGACCCCGATTCCTCATAACGGGTGTCGCCCCTCAAAACGGCGAAGAGTGTAGGAGATTGTATCAAAGATAAAGGAGGTATAAGGTATAGTATGGCACGTTACACAGGGCCTGTCTGCCGTTTATGCCGGCGGGAAAAAATCAAACTTTACTTGAAAGGCGATCGTTGTTATACAGATAAATGTGCAGTAGCACGGCATCCTTATCCGCCCGGTGAGCATGGGCAGGGTCGTCAGAGGTACACTGAATTTGGGCAGCAGCTTCGGGAAAAACAAAAGGCGCGGCGCATATACGGGGTGCTGGAAAGGCAGTTCAGGCGTTATTTTAAAGAGGCTGATCGCCGTAAAGGAGTAACCGGGGAAATACTGTTGCAATTGTTGGAGAGCCGCTTGGATAATATTGTCTACCGCCTGGGTCTGGCCCGCTCCAGATCCGAGGCGCGCCAGCTGGTTCGTCACGGACATATTCGGGTTAATAACCATAAGGTAGATATACCCTCCTATTTGACCCGTCCGGGAGATCTGGTATCGGTGCGGGATGAAAGCAAGCAGTTGCCGGTGTTCAAAGAAATTGCCGAATCAGGTGGGGGCCCAACCCCCGGGGAATGGCTGGAAGTGGACGCCGAAAAACTATCCGGGCGAATTATCAGGCTTCCCCGGCGGGAAGAGATTGACGCCCCCATTGAAGAGCACCTGATTGTGGAACTTTATTCCCGTTAATGGACCATCATCTGAACTCCTATTAGGGAGGATTATTATGATTGAGATCGAGAAGCCAAAAATTGAATGTATAAACAAGGATGAACATCAACATTATGGCAAGTTTGTGGTGGAACCCTTGGAAAGAGGCTATGGGACAACCTTGGGGAACGCTTTGCGCAGGATATTGCTGTCATCGCTGACCGGGGCCGCGGTGACCAGTGTAAAATTTGAGGATGCTCTCCATGAATTTTCCACATTGCCCGGTGTGCTGGAAGATGTCGTTCAGATTATCCTGAACCTAAAATCACTGATCATGAAAATTCATGATGATCACGATGATGATAATGATGATGAACCCCATACCCTGGTAATAGATCGAAACCAGCCCGGGATCATTACTGCCGGCGATATCACTGCTCCGGCCGGAGTAGATATTATAAATACGGAGCTGCCGATTGCCACCCTGGAAGAGGGGGGACGGCTGTATATGGAAATCACCGCCAAAAACGGGCGAGGTTATGTCCCTGCGGAGCGAAACAAGATTCCCTTTCAACCGATAGGAATTATCCCGGTGGATTCAATATTTTCCCCGATCAGAAGGGTCAATTATCTGGTACAAAACACCCGGGTGGGGCAGATCACCGATTATGACAAACTGACACTGGAAGTATGGACCGATGGCAGTCTGGAGCCGGACGAAGCGATCAGTCAATCGGCCAAAATACTGAATAACCACCTGCGGCTGTTTATCAACCTTACCGAAAAGGCGGATGTGGTGGAAGAGTTGAGTGATCCGGAGGAGGAAGATCGAGAAAAAATACTGGGAATGACTATCGAGGAGCTGGATCTGTCCGTACGATCATTTAACTGCCTGAAAAGGGCCGGAATCAATACCGTTGGAGAGCTGACGCAGAAAACATCCGAGGAAATGATGAAAATTAGGAATCTGGGAAAAAAATCCATGGAAGAAATTCAGCAAAAACTGGACGGACTGGATCTAACCTTAAACAGCAGCGAGTAGCCGGATGACTACAAGGAGGGATAACACGTGGCCTATCGTAAACTTAGCCGGACCAGCGGATCACGCCGGTCTTTGCTGCGAAACCAGGTCACTTCCTTTTTACGGGAAGAACGAATAGAGACTACCCGGGCCAAGGCTGATGCCATCCGCCCCCTGGCCGAAAAAATGATAACCCTGGCTAAAAAAGGCGGGCTGCATGAACGCCGGCAGGTGGCAGCTTATATCTACGATGAAGATGTAGTGACCAAGCTGTTCAAAATAATTGCCCCTCGTATGGAGACTCGCGAGGGCGGGTATACCAGGATAATGGAAATAGGGGAAAGGCGGGGCGACGGGGCACCGGTGGTAATCATTGAGTTGGTGAAATAAATTGCCGGGGGAACAGGGATCGGGTCCGGGACCCGGGGTGATGCTGGAGGCAAGAAACCTGTATTTTTCGTACCGGACGGAGGAAAAAGACGTTACTTTTGTCCTATCGGGAATAGACCTGATCCTTTACCAAGGAGAATATATTTCCATCATCGGCCCCAGCGGTTCGGGCAAAACCACTCTGCTGAAACATTTTAATGGTCTGCTCAAACCTGTTTTTGGGGAAATTTTGGTCAATGGCCTGCTCACAACTGATGAGCCCGACTTGATGTCTATTCGGCGCACTTGCGCCATGATCTTTCAGAATCCGGACAATCAATTGGTGGCCACTACCGTGGAGGAAGAGATCGCCTTCGGCCTGGAAAATTACAAAGAAGATTCTGAGCGAATTCAGGAACAGGTGGACTGGATCATGAGAAAGCTGCACATCTCCCACCTGGCGAAATACCCGCCCCATCTCCTCTCGGGGGGTCAGAAACAGAAGGTAGCTATCGCCTCTGCGCTGGCTCTTCATCCGACATGTTTGCTGGCAGATGAACCCACTTCTATGCTTGATCCGGGCAGCCGCCGGGATCTGCTGCGGCTTTTGCGGTCACTGCAGCGAGAGATGGGACTGACACTGGTGCAGGTTACGCATGATCTGGAAGAGGCGGCCCAGGCGGATCGGGTGCTGCTGCTGCATCAGGGACGGATAATGGCGGACGGTCCTCCGCGGGAAGTGCTCACGGACCCGGCACTGCTGGTTTCTGCCGGCCTGGTTTCCACGGCGGCGGCGGTTCTGGCTGCCCTTCTCAGAGAAGATGGAATCGGGCTTCCGCAGGGAATCGTTCAAAACCAGGAACTGGTGAACAGCCTATGTACATTGAAACGATCGAGCTGACTCATACATATTCCCCGGGTACCCCCTGGGAATGTAAAGCGCTTGATGGAATCAATTTATCCTGGAAGCCGGGCAGTTTCGTAATTGTTGCCGGCCCCTCGGGTTCCGGCAAATCAACCCTCATTCAACACTTCAATGGACTGCTCAGGCCGAGCTCGGGCCGGGTCATAGTTGACGGGCAGGACTTGAACTCTGGCAAAAAAACCCTGTACCTTCTCAGACGCCGCCTGGGTATGGCATTTCAAATACCGGAGCAACAGCTATTTGCGGAGAATGTGTTTGACGAAGTAGCGTTTGCCCCGAAAAACTTTGGATTAACCCCCGGGGAGGTAGCCGGCAGGGTTAAAAAATCCTTGGAGCTGGTTGGGCTGGACTATGAACAGCTCAGGAGACGTTCCCCCTTTACGCTCAGCGCCGGACAGCAGAGACTGGTAGCCATTGCTTCCGTGCTGTCCCTGGACCCGGAGGTCCTGGTATTGGACGAACCGGCTGCAGGCTTAGATTCCGGAGGGCGGCAGCATCTAGCCGGGCTGCTGGAGCAATATCACCGGCAGGAAGGGATGACGGTGATTGTGGTTACCCACCGCCTGGAGGATTTTGTAGCCATTGCGGATCAGATCCTGTTTCTGGATCAGGGGCGGATGGCCATCTCCGGCAGTGTGAAAGGGGTGTTGAATGATCCGGAACTATGGCGGCGCTATGAACATTATCTGCCGCCGGTAACGGATATCATGCGCCGCCTTGCGGCAAGCGGTGCGGAGGTCAATACTGCGGTGGTTGATTTGCAGGCTGCCCGGCGAGAGATAAACTCCTGGTGGGGGCAGAGCAATGCTTAATTCGCCGATGCTCGGACAGTATATCCCCGGTGAATCATTTTTGCATCATTTAACCTCTCAAACAAAAATTCTTTCATTACTGATTATACTGGTTGCTCTGTTTACCGTAAAAACCTTTCTCGGGCTGGGGCTGTTTATGGCGCTGGCTTTGGGACTGTATCTAAAATCAGGGCTTCCCTTGGGACGTCTGGCAACCGGTTTAAGACCGGTTTTGTATATAATCTTATTTACCCTGGCCGTATATGCCTTGTCTACCAAAGGCGGAGTGGTTTTGCTCCGGATGGGGCGGTTTACGGTGGAATCCAGGGGGATAAGCGAAGGCTTGTTTATGGTCTTCCGGTTGATTCTGTTGATATGGATGACCCTTCTTCTTACCTTTACTACTGCGCCGTTGTTGCTGACGGCGGGGATCGAGTTTTTTTTAAGGCCGTTTAACCGATTAAGGCTCCCGGCAGCGGAAATAGCCCTGATCATAACCATAGCGTTCAGATTCATCCCCACCCTGATGGAGGAAAGCAGGCGTATTATAAGGGCTCAAGCCGCAAGGGGGGCGAGCTTTGACAGCGGGGGGGTCCGCCAAAAGATCCGGAACCTGACTTCATTGATCATCCCCCTGTTTGTGGGTGCTTTTCGGCGGGCCGATGAATTGGCGTTGGCCATGGAGGCCCGCGGCTACCGGGTAGGAGCCGGAAGGACCTCTCTTAGAAAAAATGCGGCCGGCCCGGCCGATTGGCTGACCCTTTTATGTTCGCTGATCATGCTGGCGGCCATTATTATTAGCGGCGTGTAGGTCTTCTTCCAAAGGGGTATGGTTCTGTCTATTTTTCAGGTGCATAATTATTGTGCAGGGAGCAGGTCTGGGGTTTTGGGAAAGATCAGCCAATGGCGGTTCTGACCGGCTTCAAATCAGGGTGCTAAATATTTATGCAGGGGGTGGATTTGGGGTTCTGATCCGGTTTTTACAAAATTCCGGCGAACCCAGGGTTAAAAACCCATTCAAACCCCGGTTTGGCAAAAGTATAGGTGGAGGTGGGATTGTGACAAATATCTGCCTGAATATCAGCTATGATGGAACAAATTATTCGGGCTTTCAAATTCAGGCCGGAAATATTACTACTGTACAGGGCGTGCTGGAAACGGCTTTGGGAAGGATCTACAAGCGACCGATCAGGGTGGCGGGAGCGGGAAGAACCGATGCCGGAGTCCATGCATTGGGGCAGGTGGTAAGCTATGAGGCCCCTTTTGTCATTCCGGCAAAGAGGCTGCCGGAAGCTGTAAATTCGATTTTGCCTCCGCAAGTGGTGGTATGGAAGGCTGAGGAAAAGCCTCCGGGGTTTCATGCCCGTTTCAGTGCGCGTAAAAAAACCTACAGTTACACCCTAGACCGGGCCCGCTATCCCCAGATAATGAGGCGGCGGTTTTCATGGCATTATCCCTGTGAACTGGATATGGAGCTCATCTCAAAAGGCGGGTCTTTATTTACCGGGTGCCATGATTTTTCAGCATTTCGGTCCGGGAAAAGCTCCGGTTCTGCGGTAAGAACCCTATACCTGGTATCGGTGGAAAACCTTGTCGGTAAGCAGCTTCTGCGGTTCACATTAGAAGGGGACGGCTTTCTCTATAAAATGGCCCGGTTGGTGGTGGGGAGTCTTATCAGGCTGGGGCGGGGGCAGCTCCGGATGGAAGATCTAGAAAAATCCCTGGACGGGGGGGCAGGCAGGGCCGCCGGTCCGGCTGCTCCCCCGCAGGGACTTTGCCTGGAAAAGGTGGAATATTGATTTTCCAATTTTTGAGGATAAATAAGGCAAATTGTAATATGAGGCCAGCCCGCGATTTTTATTATTTGATTAAATATAGAGAGACCCCGCTATTTTTTTAATGGATTGTAAAACATCCGAAACCTCATCAAAAAATAGCGGGGTCTTTTTAAATTATGCTTTTGATGTAAAGCCTTTAACGTGATCAACTATTTGCGTAGCGCGTTCTCCCGGAGGCTGGGTCAACAGGCTAACAACTATATAAACTACGATGCCCAACAGCAGACCCCAGGTAGAATGGTCAACAATTTTAGACAAAGTGATAATTTTGAATTGATGTAACAACATCAACCCAATCCCAGCAATAATACTGGTCAGAGCGCCATAGCTATTGCCTCGCTTCCAATAAAGAGCCCCAATCATGGTCGGCACCAATTGCAGGGTATAGGAATACGACACGATGGCTAACTGGACAATTAATGGCGCCGGCTTTATGCTGAAAGCGAAGACAATCAAGGTAACAATCAGCATGCCAATTTTACTAATTAGAAGTGTTGTTGCTTCACTATGTTGCTTAGTAACTATGTTGTCATATAAGTCTCTTCCGATGTTTGAACCTATAACCAATACCTGTGAATTTATAGTAGTTAAACAAGCACAAAATACACCCATTGCACCAATAATTATCACTGGTGTGGAAAAGCATCTAGTAAGGATGGAGGCATAGGCAAGGTCTCCTGAACTCAGCTCTGGAAATAAAACCTTTCCGCCCAAGCCAAAGATCATAGGTGCAAGAACAACGATAAAGGGAAGAACAGCGGTGCCAATAAGCAGGCCCCGAAAGGTATTTTTATCACGTAACACCATATATCGTTGGGTTAATTGCATTTGTGACACAGGCATAAATATAACCATAATGTAGAACGATATAATCATGCCCCGTGTAAATAATCCCTTCGGACCGGGGATAGATAGAAGAGCCGGTTCTACATCAGCAACCCGGTTAAATAATTGGGTTAACGATCCTCCGAACTCCATCTTTAGGAAAACAAAGGCTAAAATAATTGCTACCGCAAAAAAGAATGCCCCCTGAATTGCGTCAGTCCAGGCTACGGTCCGCATTCCGCCAAGTTGGGTGGTCACCACTACCAAGACCATACATAAGGTGATGGTAAATAAGTAAGAAACTTCCCCATTGGTTAAAGTCTCTACTAATTTTCCTACACCCTGAAACTGTACCGCCATATACGGTGTTAAAAAGATTACCGTTACTAATGCCGCTAATATAGCCACTCCTTTGCTGTAACGGTCTTTTAGGAATTCTAACGGTGTTGAGTAATTGTACTTTATGCTAATTTTCCAAAGGGGATAACCAAAAAATGCTACGGCAGCAACGACCAAGGTGTTGCCGATTCCTACGTAGTGCCAAGAACCAGCTCCGTGAGTATAAAAAAAACCAGTCAGGCCAACCAGAATAAATGCACTCATAAGCGATGCAGCCATTGTTAAGGCGATAACAATCGGACCGATATTTCTATCAGCCAAGAAATGGCTCATAAAACTTTCAGCTTTTGTCGCCCGGCTACCATAAAGCGCAACGATAACTAGTACTGCAGCCGTAAATATAAATGTTAGCACCAAACCCAGGTTTAGACTAATCATCGTTATTCCTCCATTTCTCGAACGCAAATACCTCAAATACTATTAATCCTGCTATTAGAATTAAACACAGTAAAAACCCCCAGAAGTATGTTGGAGGCATACCTATAATGTATGGTTTATATATCCCGTCAGTTGCTGCCCACGGCATTACCGAAAAGAGTAAATAAATAATCAATGCAATTATCCATCCTGCTGCAGAAGAAAATTTACGCATTTATGGTATCCCCTTTCATAAATATTAGCCCTACGGTTTTACCCAATCCCAAAAACAATAAAACCCAAATTCACCTCCTTTATTAGGTTTGAACTAGATGCAGCAATAACATCTTTGTTATTTTATCTTTCTTAATTTACAATCTACAACCTTTAAGAATATAGACAAAATATGTTTTTATATTTTGTTATTATTGACAATCAGTAATCTCGGGGCCGGGCCTGCTGAGCGGGGAAAAGGAACAAAAGCGCAGGTGTTGGCCCGGGTGCCGATTATTCTTGAGGCGAATTGTAATATTTATAAAAATAAAGCCCCGTGCACTGTGTCAGATTACAAAGGTTCCTGCAAACAATATGGCAAAACACTATGGCAAAACACTATATCGTTGAAATGAGAGTAAGGGGGGTGAAATTAAAAGCTACACATTATAACAGCACTGAATTTTTAGGGTGAATCCTGCTATGTGCGTGTGGATCTTAGGTAATTGATGAAAGGGAGGTCAATAATTGTGAAATCCAAGGGCCTTGTTATTCTATCGCTGGTATTTGTCTTGGGGTTGATTTTGGGTGGATGCGGCCCAGAAGCCAGTCCCGATCCGGGTTTGGGGGAAAACGATGAGCTAAAAATAGCGGCTTTGTTTTCAGCAGCTGTCCATGACGAAGATTTTAACGCCATAGGCTTTGCAGCTCTGCAGGAAGTCGGTATTTATCATGATCTGCCTATTGCCTATTCTGAAAAAGTGGCCATACCTGATACAAAAAGAGTAATAGAAGAATATATCGCTGATGGGTACAATGTAATTTGGGCACATAGTGGTTTATTCAATGGTGCGGTAAACGAAATATGCGATCAATATCCAGATGTAAGTTTTATCCTTGAGGTGGATATAGTCCCGGAAGAAGAAAAGCCCAATATCTGGAATATAAAAAGAAACTATCACCTGGGGCACTATGTAATTGGTGCTGCCGCAGCACTATCTACGAAAACAGATAAAATAGGTTTTGTTGGTGGGGCGGAGCTTCCTTATATACGCGGCAATGTGAACGCCATACAACAAGCCATTGATGATCTGGGATCCAATGCCAAGATCCATTATATTCAAACCGGTGATTTTGCTGATGTAATCAAGGCAAAACAGGCCACGGAAACCCTTATCGCGAAGGGTTGTGATGTTATTGTAAGCGGTACAAATATTGGCAATTACGGCATTTTCAGCGCTGTCTTGGATGCAGGAAAACCGGTGTTGGTTACCACTATGTACACGCACAAAGAACATCACATACCGGACAATTACCTGACCACCGATCTTTTTGATTTTAGCGTGGTGCTGAAAGAAATAATCGGGGAAGTCAAAGCCGGTAAAAAAGGCGGATTCATGGAACTGGTTTATGGAAAAGAGCAAGCAAGGTATAACCATTTCCCCTTGCTGAATGTAAGTGAGGAGATTAATAACCAGGTACAACAAATTGCAGATGATGTTGAATCCGGGAAAATTACAGTTGTTGAAAATCTGGAAGAGCTTAACATAAAAGAATAAGTATTCAGAAAAAATACCAATGGTTCGGTAGATAAATACCTATCTACCGAACCATTTTAAAAGGATGAAATGCCTTGGGTAATATTTATTTAGAAACATTTAACATCCAAAAAAGTTTTGGGGAAGTAAAAGCACTAAATGATGTTAATTTTAGAGTCAATAAGGGGCAAATTCACGGGCTGCTTGGGGAAAATGGCGCCGGTAAAACCTGTTTGATGAATATTATTTATGGTTTTTATCAACAAGATAGTGGAGATATATTTATTAATGGCCAGCAGGTCAGGTTTAAAAACCCCAGAGACGCTATTGAAAATGGTATAGGAATGGTGCATCAATTACCGACACTCGTTAATGAGTATACTGCAATTGAAAATATTGTTTTGGGTTCAGAAGGCAAAAAGTATTCCAAACCCATCACCAAAGAAATTATAACAAATATTGAAAAACTATCTGAAGACTATGGGCTTACATTTCCTTTGAACGCAAAAGTAAGCGCCCTTTCGGCAGGTATAAAACAGAAGGTAGAAATAATTCGAGCTCTGTACAAAGAAGCCAAGCTGTTGATTCTTGATGAACCGACAACTTTTTTGGTTGAAAGTGAATTTCAACAGTTGCTCAAAAGTTTGAGGGTCCTCAGAGATAAAGGTCTGACGATAATATTGATAACGCACAAAATTAGAGAGGTCATAGATGCATGCCAGGCTATAACGGTTCTCCGAAAAGGAAAAATACAGGGGGCCTTGGAAAAAGATGAAATAAGTGAAGAAAAAATAGTCAAACTGATGTTTATTGAAAAAAACATTGAAATTACTAAAAGTGCACTGCCTAAAGTAAAATTGCCCAAACAAAATATTTCAAAGTCTCCCATATGCGTGTTCAACAATGTAACGACCAAAGAAAATAAAGAAAGCCCGGGAATAAAAAATGTAAATCTGGAAATCTACAGCGGGGAAATATTTGGGATTGCCTCTGTTTCAGGCAATGGTGAAGAGGATTTAATAAAATGTATTATTAATCCCCAAAAGATAACAAATGGGGAGATAGTTTTTGACGGAAGCAGTTTAAACAAATTCAGCACTCAGGAAATTCTAAACAATGGCATTTCAATTACTCCCGAGGACAGAGTATTTGAAGGCATTCTGCAAGGGGCCAGTATTAAAGAAAATTTGATTTTGAGTTACCAGAAAGATCCTAGATTTTGCGATAAGGGGATCTTCATAAATTGGAAAAATGTCAGTTCGGCGGCCAAAAAAGCCATCACTGATAATAATGTTTCCGCACCTCACGAAGACTTTGAAATACAACGTCTATCAGGGGGTAACTTGCAAAAGGTAATTATGGCCAGGGCCTTTTTGAATCCAATAAAAATGTTGGTGACTCACAACCCTACTTTTGGTTTGGATGTCAGCTCAGTGGAATTCATATTCAAAAAGTTTGTAGAAATTAGGGGTCAGGGAGCAGCGATATTATGGGCCAGTGAGGATCTGGATGAGCTTATTTCCTTAAGTGATAGAATCGGAGTTTTGTATAAAGGTGAACTGAAAGGGATTATTGAAAGGGACAATTTTGATAAATATGAGATAGGGCTTTTGATGGTAGGAGGATAAAAATGAACCCTTTATCAAAGATAAAAAATCTCAATTTAAACGAGGAACGCTTAAGGAATGTCAGTATTTATGTAATAGCAATTATTGCTTCTTTCGGGTTAATTGCTATTGTTATCGGTTTGCTGGGCTATGATGTTTTCAAGGCCTTAAAAACCTTGGTATGGACATCTTTCAAAACCTCTTTTGGCTTACAGTCGACTATCAAAAAGACGATCACGTTGATATTTACGACCTATGCCTTTGCTATTCCCTCCAAAATAAAGCATTATAACATTGGTGCACAGGGTCAAATGCTTATTGGGGGGGCTACGGTTACAATTTTAGGATTGGCATTGGCCCAATTTAATCTCCCATCTGTTGTGATGATAGCCATATTATTAATAGCGGGGGCAGCTGCCGGTGCAATTTATTTCTTCATAAGCAGCTTAATGTATTTGAAATTCAAGATTAGCCCTATTGTATCGACGATCATGCTTAATTTTGTGGCTGTTCTCTTTGTGTATTTTGTGGCGACAACCGCTCCCTGGGCAGATCCGTTTGAGGGCCACCCTATCTCAAAAGCATTGCCCTTATCCGCCTTGTTGCCAACCTTTGGCAAAATCCCCAGCTCGATAATATTTGCTATCCTTACCGTGGTGGCAGTATGTATAATCATGAATAAAACAATTTATGGCTATCAGATCAAGGCTGTGGGTTACAATTTAAATACGGCGAATCTGTATGGTATTAATTATAATGAAACCCTGATGTTAACCTTTCTTCTGGCCGGCGGGATTGCTGGTCTGGGGGGATCGCTGGAAATATTAAATATACATGGCAAGCTCATTGAGGGTTTCCATTTAACCAGCGGTGCGGAATATGGGATGTTTGGCATCTTAACCAGTTTGATATGTTCAGCCAACCCGATAGGCGTACCGGTCACCGCATTTTTTATGTCCGTATTGCTGGTAGGTGCGGACGCATTACAGAGATCAATGCAAATACCTGTTGAAATGATCTTTTTGGCCCAGGCTTTAATCGTGTTGTTTCTAGTGGCAATCAGGGAAAAATTTGCAAGTAAATATCAATAGCATAAAGCTCAGAGGGGAGTAAAAAACATGCAATGGCTCGATATAATGTTGGATCAAATTATTGTTTATGGTACAGTTTATATATTGACCAGTTTGGGTATTGTTATTGCCGGAAGAACCGGGATATTTAATATAACTGCTGAAGGGGTTATAGTAGCTTCTGCCTCAATGAGTTTTGTAGTTGCAGTTGCCACCGGCAATTGGGTTATGGGGTTTATAGCAGGAGCCCTGTTGGGTGCTCTTTTTGGTTTGATATTTATCTTTTTTCATGAATATTTTAAGGTCGATCAATTTGTTTTGGGTATCTGTTTGACAATATTTGGGATGGGGTTTTCCGATTTATTATACAAACTTGTTTTTGGAATCACTTTGACCACGCCCAAAAGCCCCGTAATAAAAAGTATATCCATCCCGTTGTTATCAAAAATACCAATTGTATCAGCTATTGTCAATCAGGATGTAGTAGTCTATATAATGTATTTATCCGTTATTGTGTCATTCTGGTTTTTTTACAGGACAAAAATTGGATTGGAAACCAAGGCTATCGGTGAAAATCCAAAGGCTGCCGATATCGTAGGAGTTGGAGTTCTAAAATCAAGGTATATCGCTTCTATAATAGGATCTTCGCTGATGGCTATGTCCGGCTCATATCTTGTGATAAGAATTGCTGAAACTTATACCCCCGGGATTGCTGCCGGCAGGGGTTTTATGGCCATAGGTTTGGCAATATTTTCCAGTTGGGCCCCAAACAGAGTGTTTTGGGGGGGGATATTGTTTGCCGCTATTGAAGTCCTGTCATATACCATGCAAATGTTTGCCAAAAATGTACCTTATCAGTTTTTCCTTATGCTACCGTTCATTTTAGTTTTGATCGTGATGATGATTTTCCGGAAACAGGTACAATTCCCGGCATCGGTGGGAGAGTCATATAGTAGGGAGTAGCAAATCAATATTCAGGCAACTATTCTGGCCATGAGAGGCGGCCCCAAATTGGCAATAGCCCTTAAAAGTCATGACTGAGAAATTTTATCCAATAATGGCTGCTCCAATGGGACAGGGAAGCTTTCTTGACAAGCCAACAGTCATGGATTAGAATACTACTTGTGGTTCGGGACACAGGAACTTTTAAGGAGAGGGAATTGATGCAAAACACATATGTGGCGAAACCTCATCAGGTACAGAGGCGCTGGTATATACTTGATGCCACGGACCGCCCTTTGGGGCGATTGGCGGTACAGGCGGCCTGCCTGTTGAGGGGAAAGCACAAACCTATTTTTACCCCCCATGTGGATACCGGCGATCATGTTGTGATTATAAATGCTGAAAAAGTAATTTTGACCGGCAATAAAAGGCAACAGAAATATTATTACTATCATACGGGCTATCCCGGGGGGATAAAGCAGGTCAGTTATGCCGATCTGCTGGCCAACCGGCCCGAACAGGCGGTTTACCTCGCTGTCAAGCGCATGTTGCCCGGCAACCGCTTGGGACGGGCCATGCTCAAAAAACTTAAAATTTACCGCACCAGCCAGCATCCCCACCAGGCACAGCAGGCAACGGTCTGGAAAGAGGGATTGCAGAAATAACGAAAGGAGGTCCTGCCTTGAGTGTGGTTCAGTATTTTGCTACCGGACGGAGGAAGGAATCAGTGGCCAGGGTGCGCCTGGTTCCGGGAGAAGGACGGATTATCATAAACGGCCGGCCGCTAGATGAGTATTTCGGGTTGGAAACCTTGAGGATGATTGTGCGCCAGCCGTTGGAATTGACGGGTACTCTGGACCGGTTCGACATTATCGTCCGGGTAGTAGGGGGAGGTTTTACCGGGCAGGCTGGGGCGATCCGCCACGGTATTTCACGGGCTCTGGTTACTGCCGACATGACTTATCGCCCCCAGTTGAAGAAAAGCGGTTACCTGACCCGCGATCCCAGAATGAAAGAGCGCAAGAAGTACGGATTGAAGAAGGCCCGTCGGGCGCCGCAATTTTCCAAGCGCTAATTGCGGAGAATTATACATGGATGTTGTCAAGGCAGTTTTTTTGAATGAATGAAACTGCCTTTTTGATGTTTTCATTTCCCGGGAAATAAACATTTTATTACAAATCGCCCGCGCCGGTGAAGGCGATCTAATTTCAACAGTAATATTCAATGAGCAGTGAAAATATGGATGTAACGGCACAGACTGCTGGAAGGGCATGTAATCCGGCTAGCCTGGGAGAAAATGAACAAAACCGGCAAATCTTAGCAGTTGTCAAACGGGCCGGTTTTACTTATAATTGAGTTACACCAACTGCCAAAGGAACCGGGAATGAAAGTTAAAGAATATTTAAAAAACAAACTACACCAGGGTGCAGTCCATGTGACCCTGATCGATCCGGTGCGACAACTCCCGGAAGCCGCCGGCCGCCTTGCCGAAACCGCCCAGGAGGTGGGCAGTGATTTGATTTTTATCGGGGGCTCCAGCGGCGTTACCCAGCGCGGATTGATGGAAACGGTGGACATTGTCAAAAAAAGAGCCAACATTCCGGTTATTTTTTTCCCCGCCGGCACAGAAGCTCTTTGTTTTAGTTTTGATGCTTTTTTATTCCTGAGCCTGCTCAACTCCCGCAACCCGGATTTTATTACCGGAGCCAATTCCAGGGTGTCTATGCTTCTGAAGAGGTTTAGCCTGGAATTGATCTCTGTAGGGTACATCCTGATCGAACCGGGAATGAAACTGGGAGAGGTAGGCGAAGCGGATCTAATTTCCCGGGAAGATTTTTGGAGGGCCATGGAATATGCGCTGACCGCAGAATTAATGGGTATGGATTATGTTTACCTTGAGGCGGGAAACGGAGCCGCCCAGCCCATTCCGGCAGGGATGATCCGGGCCGTTAAGCGGGAAGTATCAATACCATTGATTGTCGGGGGCGGCATCCGCACCGCTATTGATGCCCGCCGGGTTCGCCAGGCTGGCGCGGACATAATCGTCACCGGGACGATCATCGAAAATGCCGGTTACCGCGAGCGGCTGCGCTCCATCTTAAGCGCTCTCAAGGAATGAACCGCAAAGCGGTGACTCTGGCTCGACCATAGGTTCTTGTAAGTTAAAAGCCTGGAAATCCAGGCTTTTTTGCTGTTCAACATGGCCTGCCGGCCTTCCATGCGGGACATGGCATAAGGTTTTCTATTATGCAAATACCCGGCCTTCCTTGTGGCAGATATCCTGAATGACCCGCTTGCCGGAAAGGGCATTCATAAAAAGTGCCCCCATTGCCGTGGCCCAGGTGCCCGCGAAATAAAAGTTGTCCAGACCCGGAACCCGAATTCCCATTCCGCCGAGCATGCCGCCTATACTCATCTCCTTGTGGGGGCCATTGCAAAAACCCCTGGTCCCGCCCATAAAGCGCTCCCAGGTCAGAAGCGGCACATCGATAACCTCAATCTGGTTTTTGATTCCCCGGAAGTAGCTTTCAAGAAGATCGATTACCTGCCGGGCAACCTTCTCTTTTTCCTCCTCATAGCGGGCCCGGTCCCGGGCCAGATTCTCCCAGTAGGAATATCTGGAGAAGAGTTCCACCTTGATCATGCCCTTGCCCGCGGGGGCCATGGTCAGGCCATAGAGCTGCATCTCCAGATGATCCGCCCGGTGGCCCGCGATGGTTTGTGGTTCGTCAAGGAGCAGATCAGACTGGAGGGTTCCTCCGACAGGTCCCGGTTTACGCCCAGGAAGACATGGACTGCCCAGTTTGTGTCCTCATCGGGGCCGTCCACGATATAATCCGCCAGTCTGCCCCCCCAGATACTTGCCTCCCAACATATGCAGGAGAGTTTTTCGGCCATCCGCATTGGAGACAATAAAATCGGCGTGTTCTTCGCTGCCGTCTTCCAGCCTTATGCCCACCGCCCGGTCATTTTCCACGAGGATCTTTCCATTTCAGCGAGCCGGCGAGCCGGGGGAACAGCTTCAGGACAACGATGAGCGACTATGCCGGCCGCTTCGATGATCCATTTCTGCGGCAGGCCTTCCCCCTGCTCGAATACCCTTTGCCCCAGGTGCCGGTGGCGATTCATCTGGCCAAACATGCCGGCGGTTACAAAGGAGATATTGCCTGACTGGCGGGGGAAGCTGGAGAGTTTTCAAAATCCATGGCCGCGCATTATGAAAGCCTTGGCGGGACCATCGCGTATAACCAAAAAGTCGCCCCGTGTCTGAGATCAAACAAAAGGAACCGTCCCCAGTGTTTGCACAAGAGAAGAACGAAATCGCTTTGCGATGGCTTTTCTATTCCCTGTTAATAGTTA
>CAZPFS010000018.1:0-38340 GCA_964585925.1 uncultured Syntrophomonadaceae bacterium
CCGGCGGTGCGGATATCACCATTGAGTGTTTTGCCAGGGGTCTTTACAATTACGGGACCATCGGGGTGATCAATTCTCTGTAGGCCCATAACCCCAAAAAAGGTTTAATTTTTTTATATATCATGGCCGGGCGCGACGAAGGATTGGGAATACCTCAACGGGGTCTGCAGGCGGGAATATCGCCGAAGCAATTGCAATTTAGCATGGTGTCGCCGGTGGTTATTTCCAACGCCACCGCCCTCACCGGGGAGCCGTCGGTTCCCTCCAGGGGAAGAGGAAGGCAGAGTACAAGAGGGTGAGGGAAGGTTACCTGATCCAGGTGGGACAGGTTTTCTATGATCACTCCTTCTGCGGCGGCAATCATCTTATGTACCGGAAAATCTGTGCTCGTGGGAGAATCGAGCCCCATGGCGTCGGTGCCGAAAGTGCGGATTTTCCGATCCAGTAAATAGCGGCAGGCTGCCGTGGACAGGCAGGGGTGCTGGTAATAATGCCTGCTGCCGATTTTTTTATCCCAGCCGGTATGAAATAAAACCGCCGTACCGGGTGAAAGCGAATTTTTGTTGCCGGCCAAGTCTTCTATGGTGATCTCTTCCCCGGGCAGTTTCCCCGTGACCGGAATTATAACCCCCCTGGCGGCAAACAGGCTTGGATCAAGCCGGTCCAGAGTCAGCCCCCCGGCCAGCATGTGGAAGGGGGCGTCTATATGGGTGCCGCTGTGAGTGGCCATTTCCAATTGATGCAGGTTGTAACCTTCTTTTTTCAGTGTGGCCGCCCTGGTTATTCGGGGCAGGGGATCTCCCGGATAAACCGGTGTGTTGGCGGTCAGGGGCAGAGACAGGTCGATGATATTTTTGATTTCCCACACCGCGGCCATTCACCTTCCATATTTAAATTTCCGGGTTCAGGTATCAGAAGCATATCATCTGGTTGAAATTCTGTTAAGCAAATAATAATAACCAAACCAAAATCAAGTGTTCGGGCAACCAAAATGTTTCCCAAACACTTGATCCGGTAAAAAGGTTGATATTTTTTAAGCTACTGCATGAATATGGATTTAACCTGTTGGATCTCCTGCGGGACAGCCGGTTCGGCATGCTTGTGGTAACCCTTCTGCTCTGCAATCTGGTGGAGTTGAAATTGAAACTGTTCATCAGCGTTGCGGATCTGCTGCAGGGTTTGCCTTAAATTCTGGTCCGAACTCTGGGCAATGGCACTGGCGTAATGGGTCAGGGTGCTGTTCACCATGGAGAGGACATCGTTGACCATATCTTTTTCTTGCATGTTTTTCTCCTTTACTGCAGAAATGACATTAATTTTTGTATGGTACCGTTGGCAGAAGTGGCCGATTGGCTGAACATCTGTTTAATTTGGGGATCGGTGCACTGCTGGGAATATTGTTCCAGTTTATGAACGGCAGTCTCATGGGTTCCGATAAGATGGCGCAGATTCTGAAGTTCCTGTTTATTGATGGGCACTGTAGTAAATACTCCTTTCAGAAGTTGATTCGGGCGCATTTAGTTTTTCCCGGAACAACCTTTCTATACAGGAAAAGGTTTGCAGATGATATTGCGGGAACCCGGTGAAATGGGACCCTAGCGGTGATCCATCATCCACCATTTTTCGGTTAAAAGCAGTTTGGCCATGTTCCACAATCTGCTTACGGGAAATGGGAAGAAATTTACCTGCTCTTTATTAAAGTTCCCGATTGTCGGAAGGGAACCCCTTCCGGTATCCAGGATTCACCCCGACATGCCGCTAAAGGTGCGGTCAGGTTTTTTCCCGGCCATGATTTTCAGGGCATTGCCTGCGGCGGCAAAAGATTGCAGGTGGGCTATGGCCCCCATCTTGGGGAGAGTCTCTCCGGAGGGGGTGTAAATTTCCGTCGCATCTCCCAGCCCCAGAACCCTTTCCTGCCCGGTTGCCTGCAAATAACGGTTCACCTCAAGCCATCCTTCACGGTTGGGGAGTCCGCTTTCCCTGATCAGCGGCGGCGGGGCGGCCCCGGGAAAATAGATTAGCAGATCGAAGGGGTAGGCGCCCTGTTCCAGTTCAATCTGCGAAGGATCAGTCTTTACCTTTACGAATCGGCTGTTTGAATGGGCGTAAATATTTTTTTTCAGCAGAAGTTCGGAAACCGCATCTGAAGTCCGGTGGCCAAATTGCAGCAAAGGTGAGGGCTCTGGGGTGTATATGGTAATGTTGATGTCTTTGGCGCGCCCCCGACGGGCCAGCCAGTCCTCGATCAAAAAGGTGTATTCATACGGTGAGCCGGGACATTTTATCCGGGTAGAAGCAACCAAAATGGCGATATTTCCTTCCCGCAACTCTTCCAGCTTTGAGAATATATTTTCTGCGCCCTCCAGGGAATGAGCATCAAGACCGGCCTCCCGCATACCCGGCGGGAAACTTTGATCCCTTTCTGCTCCGGCAGCAATGATAGCCAGATCGTAATCAATCCTTTGAGACCCGGTGCGGATGCTTCTTTCCCGACAATCGATCTGTTCAGCCCGGTCGATCAGCACCTCAATTCCTTTGCCGTTTAGGCGTTCAATTTTGCGGGCCAGATTTTTTTTCTGCCGTTTTCCGGTGGCCACCAAGGGATAAACCGGCTGATTGTACAATTCCGCCCTCTGTTCGATCAGTATTATCCGGTGATTGGAGCTCAGTCTGCGGCGAATAGACCGGGCGACGGAAGCGCCGCCGGTTCCCCCGCCTATTATAGCTATGGTTCCCAAGGATCGCTCACCCCCTGATAGCTTTTCCTACCGGGTGCAACTTATTACGGGCAGAGGCAAACCGCCTGTTGTTATTTCAAGGCGTTATCGGGGACTGCCTGAAAAATTAAATATTTATAAAGCCGGCGGCAGCGGGAATGACTAAACCGCGCTTACAAGTAAAAAATACTGGTGTTGGCAGAGGCATTATGTCCAGAGCGGAGGTATGAAAAATTGGTAGTAGTTATACTGCGGACCCTGATTCTTTTTGTGTTGGTGGTGGCGGTAATGCGTTTGATGGGAAAACGGCAGATCGGGCAACTGCAGCCTTACGAGGTGGCGGTATTGATCATGGTTTCAGCTCTGGCGGCTATACCCATGGAGGATATCGGCATCCCTCTCATAAACAGTATTATACCCATAGCTCTGCTGCTCTCGTTTCAGGTGCTGGTATCTTTTTCCGCCCAAAAAAGCGAACGAGTGAGAGCGGTGCTATGCGGACGGCCCAGTGTGGTGATCATGAACGGCAAATTGATGGAGCCGGAGTTGAAAAATTTGAGGGTAAATATAAATGATCTGCTGGAACAGCTGCGGATAGCCGGTTACCCCAACCTCTCGGAGGTGGAATTTGCGGTTATGGAAACCAACGGGGGATTGAGCGTGGTTTCCAAATCCCAATGCCGTCCGGTCAAACCGAAGGATCTGGGGGTTCCCACCCCTTATGAAGGGCTGCCGTACCCCCTGGTTATTGACGGGAATGTGAATTATGAAAACCTGTCCAAGGTAAAGCTGGATGAAATTTGGCTGAAAGGGGAGCTGGCCAAGTTTGGAATAACCTCATTTCAGCAGGTGCTGTTTGCCAGCCTGGATACGGAGGGAAATTTATATTATCAGAGAAAGGACAAATTTGCATGAAAATGGTCTGGGTGGCGGTGGTAATAATTTTGGTGATAAGCGTTTCGGCAACCGGCCTGTACTGGTACAGTGCCAGGCTCCATCAGCATCTTCAGGGCAACCTGGAGGAGCTGGAGCGGGCGGTGCAGGCCGAAAATTGGGAGGAGGCAGAGCGGTCATCGAAAAAGATGCAAAAAACCTGGAATACGGCCGATGCCGCCTGGTCACCGGTAATGGATCGCCGGGATGTGGACCGGGTGGATGAGGCCATTACCCGGGTAAGGCATCTCTCTGACAGCCGGCAAAAAAATGAGCTTCTGTTGGAGGTTAATGTGGCCAAACGTCTGGTAACCCGGCTGATGGAAAAAGAATCTGTAAGTATCAAAAGTGTGTTCTAGGCCAGACCCAGGATCCAGCGGGCCAGGAAGAAATAGATCAAAAGGCCGCTGGTATCTACCACGGTGGTGATTAGGGGGGCGGAAACAACTGCCGGGTCAACCCCTATTCGTTTGGCGATTATGGGCAAAATGGCCCCGGTGAAGGAGCTGGTGGTCAGCACCGCCACCAGGGTGGCGGCCACGGTCAGGCCTATATAAAGGGAGCCATGAAGAAAATGTACAAAGACCAAGGAGGTGGCCGCCATGGTCAGCCCCAGCACCAATCCCAGGCGCATCTCCCGCCAGACCACCCTGAAAAAATCAGCCGCAGTGACTTCTCCCACCGCCATGGCCCGGATGACCAGGGTGGAGGCTTGGGAGCCCGCATTTCCACCGGTATCGATCAAAAGTGGTATGAAAAAAGTCAGGGCCACCACCTGGGACAATGTATTTTCATAGTGTTTTAAAATACTTCCGGTCAGGGTTTCCACCAAAAAGAGAAGCAGCAACCAGGTGATGCGCTTGCGATAAAGTGAAAAAAAACCGGCATGCAGGTAGGGGCTATCCAGGGGTTGGCTACCGCCAAGCATCTGGATGTCTTCGGTGGCCTCGTCCTCGATCACGTCCAAAACGTCATCGACAGTGATGATCCCCACCATTTGTTCCTTGGAATTGATTACCGGCAGGGCCACCAGATCATAGTGGGCCAGCAGGCGGGCGGCATGTTCCTGATCCTCTTCCGCCGGGACGGAAATCACATTGACGGTCATTGTTTCCTGCAGAGTGCTGCCCGGCGGGGACATGATCAGCTCCCTCAGCGAAAGAACCCCCACCAGCTTGCCCAGCGGCCCCAGCACATAGATATAGGCGATGATCTCCGCCCTGTTACCAATTTTTCGGATATGGCTCAGGGTCTGTTCTACAGTCCACCATTCCCGGGCGGCTATATAGTCCACATTGGCCAGGCTGCCGGCAGTGTCCTCGGGATAAAGCATGAGTTCCCGGATCTTTTCCCGGTATGGATCCTGAAGCGCGGCCATCAACTGTTCGGCCTGGCGAGGATGGATGGCGGTAAACAACTGGATTATGGCGTCGCTGGACAACTGATTCAAGATTTCTGCCTTTGCCGTGGCCGAGAGGTGATCCAGCAGTCCGTACTGCTGGTAGGGTTCGAGATGTTCCAGAATATCGGCGGCTATGTCGGCCGGCAAACCACCCAATAATTGCCGCTGTTCTTCGATTTCGAGCTCTTTTATTAGGAGGAATAGATCGTAGGGCTGAAGGTCTTTCAGCAGTCCGGTGACCTGGTTAAAATCTCCTTCGGCCAGCAGGAGGCGAAGGTTATCTGTTAATGAAGATGGATAGGCAGCAGGCATGAGAAAGAACCTCCTTTGTAAGGCTGCGGTCATAGGAACAGCCTGTTAAGAAAAAAGAATAACAGTTAAGTACATAGTATGCCCAAGGCCTGGGGATGTCGTCGCTGTTCACAGCCTCACCTCGCTTTCTCATGCTTCTGCAATCAGTATATTACGGTTTAATTATATTGGCAATAAATATAAAAATTGAGGGCAAATGGACAAAAAAATACCCTTCAGTCAAGGGTATATATGGTGCGCCCGCAGGGATTCGAACCCCGACTTCAGGCTCCGGAGGCCTGCGTGATATCCCTTTCACCACGGGCGCCAGCCTTGATTATCATAGCATTTTGAGGGCATCAAGTCAACAAACGGCAAACCGGATTCAGGCGGATCATGTTTGTTTGAAGGTAGGGCAACTGGGTTTGTGATTGTCAATTTTGGACATTCTAGGATCAACATTCAATATAACGGGGTGGAATATGGCCAAGCTGGGAACGCGGCAACAACTCGAAAGGAAAGGAGCCGGCAGCCTGTTTTATCTGATCCGTCCTGCAGAAGGGGGAATGCAGAGGCACCTGCGCTCCCTGATCGCCTGTTTCGGAAAGGCATTTCCCATCTGTCTGGCCTTTCCCGGCGGCAGCGGCTGGGAGGAGTTGCTGATCTCTACTGGAAACAGTTTGCTTCGTCTCCCCCTGAAGGGGGAGCTGTCCTTTTTCCGGGATCTGTATTCTCTGTGGCGGGTATACCGGGGTTTGCTTTTTTTTCAGCCCGCGCTGCTTCATGTTCATGGATTCAAATCAGCGCTGATCGGCCTGCCGGCAGCAGCCCTGGCAGGGGTGCCGGTGGTGGTTACCGCCCACAATTTCTTGGCTCATCACCGGCGGGAAACCTTTATCCAGGTAATCAAGGCGGCAAAAAGAGAGAAAATCCGCTATATAGCTATTTCCCGGGCTATATTCAATGAACTTACCGGCTGGGGCATCCCTCCGGCAAAGATAACCGTAATTTACAACGGCATTGACCCGGTCCCCTTTGAGGCCGCGGCCCGGGATCGCCGGCCCCGGCTAAATCCGGTGGTGGGTACGGTGGCCAGGCTGGCCCCTCAAAAAGGACTGACAGTCTTTTTGAGAGCTGCCTCGAGATTGGCCCGCACTTATCCCGACTTGAGGTTTGTGATTGTCGGGGAGGGGCCGCAGCGCTTGGAGCTTGAAACATTAACCCGCCGGCTGGATCTTCAGCGCCGGGTATCCTTCCTGGGCTTTCGGGAAGATCTTCCCGGCCAACTGTCGGCAATTGATCTGTTTGTACAGCCTTCCCTGACCGAGGGTTTGTCCATTTCACTGCTGGAGGCGCTGGCTGCAAAATGTCCGGTGGTGGCCACCAGCGCCGGAGGAATCCCGGAAATCATAGAAGACGGGGTTACCGGATTGCTGGTGCCTCCCGGCAACGATCAGGCGCTGGAGGACGCAATTTCAACCTTGCTGGCCTATCCGGAAAGGGCTCTGGCCCTGGCCGGTGCTGGCCGGGATAAGGTATGTAGAGATTTTTCCCTGCAGGCCATGCTCTCCGCAACGGCGGAACTATATCGTGAAATGGGGGCCGGGGCCTTTGCAACGGAAATGTAAGGCGCCCACCGGAGGCAAAATAAAGGCTGCGGCGGTGATGATGGCCGGGGTGGTGCCGGCAGCACTGCTGGTTTTCGGGGCTACGGCTGTTCTGTGGGTTTCATCCGCCCGGGCCGCTCCTATTGACAGCGCTCCCGAAACCCCGGAACGGCAGGTAATATTACTGATTACAGACCGGTTGAGTTATCCGTTGCTGTACGGCAGGTCCGGGCCGGTTCTCCGTTCCATCATCGCCCAGAGCACGTCCGGGTTGATGAATGCCCGGGCAGGCAGCCCTACCGGTGAAAGCGGATACTTAAGTATAGGAGCCGGAGCCAGGGCAGTGGCCGGGTCGGAGGGGGGCCAGGCTTACCAGCGGGAGGAAAATGTGGGTGGAATACCGGCAGCCCTGGGCTACCTGAAAAACAGCGGCAGGTTTCCCTCCGGTCAGGTCTGTCATCTGCAGATCAACACTCTGATCGGGAAAAACAGCAAGCTCAATTACCCGGTGACCATCGGCAACTTGGGGCAGCAGTTGGCGGAAAGGAGTCTGGTTACAGCTGTATTTGGAAATGCCGATCATGACCTTCCCAATCGCAGTGCGGTGTTGATCGCCATGGATCAGCAGGGGGAGGTTGACCTGGGTCGGGTAGATCGGGGAATTCTGCGGGAAGATCCCCTTTTTCCCTACGGACACCGGACAGATATTCATAAATTGTCCCAGTGTGTGGCTGAAGTGCAATCGGGTGCTTCGCTGATCGTGGTTGAATTTGGCGATTTCGCCCGCCTGGATCAGTACTGGGGCCAGCTTTCTCCCCAGAGGCAACAGGCCTTGCTGGAACAGACCATGGGGGAGTTGGATCTTCTGCTGGCGGATCTGTCGGCTCTGGTCAAAGGCGGCACGGTGCTGGCGCTGGTCACTCCGACCCCCCCGGTAAATCTTCCCGGAGAAGGGGAGAGCCTGGTGCCCTGTTTTTTCCTGTCCAATCCGGCCAGTCCGGGGCTGTTGCTGAGCGCCGCCACCCGCAGACCCGGGCTGATTATCAACACCGATCTGGCGCCGGCCTTTATTTCATATCTGGAGGGAGACGCAGGTGCGATCACCGCCGGCCCGGTGATCAGCGTTTATCCCCACCGGGACACTTCAGCCTTTCTTGATCGGCTTTACAACCGCACCGGTTTGATTTATCGTCAGCGCCCGGTCCTGCTCAAGGGGTACGTGCTGATATTGATCGGGTTGCTGCTGGTTTCCCTGGGGGGTCTGCTTCTGGGCATACCGGCGGTGGCCGGGCTTAACTGGGGGTTCAAGTTCATCATGCTGGTTCCCCTGACTGCATTGATTTTGGGCCGGTGGCCCGGGTTTCCGGCGGAATCGGTCTATCTGTCCGTGATTTTGCTGGCAGGATCCACGGGGGTTCTCCTGCTGCTTTTAAGCCTGTTCAGATCTAAGGGCGATCAGACGATTTGGATCGTGGTGGGGTTGGCCACCGCGCTGATGCTGCTTGTGGATACCCTGGGAGGAGCGAATCTGCAGCAGTTTTCCCTGCTGAGCTATGATCCGATTGCCGGAGCACGCTATTATGGCATAGGCAATGAATACATGGGGGTGCTCATAGGATCAACCCTGTTGGGCAGCATAACAGCAATAGGGGGCGTGCCGGCGGAAAAACTGATTTCCCGGGTTGAAGCCGGCCAAAGCAGCCGGCCGGCGGCAATAATCGTATTTTTATTTTACCTGTTTATAATATACTTGTTTTCGGCGCCTTATTTTGGAGCCAACCTGGGAGGGACGCTTACCGCAGCCGTAGCCTTCGGAGCGGCCTGGGCGGGACTGGGAGTTTTCAAAAGGGCGGATCTGTTGCCGGCCATGATCTATTTTTTGATGGTGGCCCTGCTGTTGTTGGGGATCTTTAATTTTCTGGTGCGGGCCGGGCTGCCCTCTCACGTGGGGCGGCTCGGGGAGGCGGTAACCCGGGAAGGACAGTTTGCTTTGTGGGAAACGGTTGTCCGCAAGCTGACCATGAACTGGAGGCTAATCCGCTACTCCATCTGGAGCCGGGCGCTGATTGTACTGCTGGGGGTAATGGTAGTGCTCTGTTTTTACCCGGTGGGGGTGCTGAAACATCTGTACCGGCAGCATCCGGAAATGTTGCAGGTATCTGCCGCGGGAGGGATCGGGGCTTTGGCGGCGCTCCTTACCAATGATTCGGGGGTAGTGGCGGCGGCACTGATGTTGCTGTACACGGTTTTGCCCCTGTGGACCAGTGTGGTCAACGAAACAATTGCCAAAACAATCAAGGGCTAGCAGGAATATCCAACCGGGGCAAGAAATACAAGGCAACAACGGTTGATTTTAAAGTTAAGGGGGAGGCAATTTGACCCAGGAGATCTATTCGGAAAAACTTCCCAACCAGATACGGGTAGTGTTTTTGCCCACCAAGAAATTCAAGACTGTCAGCCTGGGCCTGTTCATACACCAGGAACTCAGGGAAGATTTTGCCAGCAGCCACGCTCTGTTGCCGGCTGTACTGAAACGGGGAAGCCGGCGCTATCCAGACAACATTGCCATCCGGCAAAAGCTGGAACATCTCTATGGCGCCGAGCTGGAAACAGATGTGGTGAAAAAAGGGGAACGACACCTGATTTCCTTTTCTTTGAGTATGGTTCACGACAAATATGCCCGAAAAACACCGGATCTGTTTCGCCAGGGAATGGATATTTTGGGCAGTTTGGTCGGCGAGCCCCTCCAGGAGGAAGAAGGGTTCAGGCGAGATTATTTGGTTCAGGAAAAAGAACACCTGGAAAGAGAAATCCGAAGCCTGATCAACGACAAATCTACCTATGCCATGCAGCGCTGCCTGAGCGCCATGTGCGCCGGGGAAAAGTTTGGAGTGTATAAGTTGGGCCAGGTGGAGGGGCTCTCTGCGGTCACTCCCGCCTCCCTGTGGGGCTACTACCGGGAGGTAATTCATTCCAATCCTTTGGAACTGTACGTGGTAGGAGATCTGGAACCGGGAAGGGTTTTTGCCGCTGCCGGGGAAGTTTTTTCTTTTTCCCGCCGGCCCCTGGAAACCCCTTTACCGGATACGGAGATTTTTGTACCGGTAAAACAGATCAGATTTAAGGAGGAACGGCTGCCGGTAAGCCAGGCCAAATTGATTATGGGTTACCGCACCAACATCCGTTTGGGGGACCGGCTGTTTCATCCCCTGCTGCTTTACAGCGGTATCCTGGGCGGTTTTCCCCATTCCAAGCTGTTTTTGAATGTTCGGGAACAGGCCGGCCTGGCTTATTACGTGTATTCGCTGGTGGAGCGACACAAGGGGATCATGGTGATTTCATCCGGCATAGAAGCAGCCAATTACAACCGGGCCAGGGGAATCATCGAAGAGCAGTTGAGTGATATGGCACGGGGAAAGATCAGTGCGCAGGAGATGGAAAACACCAAACGGGGATTGATCAATCAACTCCGGACGCGGGAGGACAGCCCGTTTCAAAAAATAGATCGCCTGGTGGATGGATCCATGGGGGGGCAGACCGAAAGCGCGGAGCAGATTGCAACAAAAATTGAGGAGGTCACTGTCGAACAGGTGATGGAGGCCGCCGGCCGGATCGAGCAGGACATGGTCTATCTGTTGCAGGGACCGGAAGGGGGAAGTTCCAGTTGAAGTTGCAGGATCCGGTAATCAACCAAAATGGGTGGCTGGAGGAAAAACTGTACCAGTACCGGGTATATCCCGGGATGGAGGTATATGTGCTGCCCAAGCCAGGCCACATAAAAAAATATGCCATATTTTCCACCCGTTTCGGTTCCATTGACAACCGCTACCGGGTAGAGGGGACCGAGGAAATACAGCAGCTTCCCGATGGGGTGGCCCATTTTTTGGAGCACAAACTTTTTGAAGACGAGCGGGGAAACGTATTTGACCGGTTTGCAGAGCTGGGAGCCTCCGCCAACGCCTTCACCTCCTTTACCAACACCACCTATCTTTTTTCCTGTACCAGCTTCTTCAGGGAGAACTTTGAACTTCTGCTTGATTTTGTTCAGGAGCCTTACTTTACGGAGGAAACGGTTCAGAAGGAACAGGGGATCATCGGCCAGGAAATCCAGATGTACGAGGATCATCCCCAATGGAAAATATTTAAAAACCTGTTGACCGCTCTGTACCGGGAACATCCGGTGCGCCATGACATCGCCGGAAGCAGGGAAAGCATCGCCCGGATCAACCCGGAACTGCTTTACCGCTGCTACCGAACCTACTACCATCCCAGCAACATGGCGGTATTCGTGGTGGGAGATGTTGATCCTGGAGAGGTAGCGGAGCAGGTCCGGGCCAACCTGGATCGGCGCTCTTACCGGCCCCTGGGAGAAATTCAGCGCTTTTACCCGGCGGAACCGGCCGAGATCTGCCGGCTGCGGGTGGCCGAAGAGCTGATGGTTTCCGAGCCGATTATCTATATCGGTTTCAAAGATCCGGGCAGCGGCGAGTTTCAGGGGGATCAGCTGCTAATGCGGGAAATAACCATGGAGCTCTTGCTGGAGATCATATTCGGCAGGAGCGAACCTTTCTACAACCGCTTTTACCAGGAAGGCTTGATAGACGAACGTTTTGAGGCCGGATATACTGCCGAGCAGACCTACGGCTATGCCCTGATCGGCGGCGAAACCCGGGATCCGGAACAGCTTTACCAACATGTGCTGAAAGAGATTGGCGGAGCTCGGGAGACGGGAATTTCCAGGGAACAATTTGAACGCCATCGCCGAAATCTGCAGGGAGGTTTTATCAGGCAGTTTAATTCCCTGGAATTTATCGCCAATAATTTCCTGGCTTACCGGTTCAAGGGAAGTGATTTTTTCCGTTTCCCCGAGCTGCTGCAGCAGGTAACGCTGGAGCAGGTTACCGAGATGTTGACTGAAAACCTGTCTGAAAAATACCATGCGGTATCCATAATTTATCCCCGGCCGGAATAACGTGGTCCCTGGCTGCTCAGCTTCCACAGTTCACCCGCGGCCAGGGGCACCAGGATCAGTCCGGTTATAGCCAGCCAATCAAAGGGGCTTAATGCCACTGTCCGGAAAGTGACCATCAGAAAGGGAACCAGCAGTACCGCCAGCTGGGCGGCGGCCGAGGCCAGAACGCTCAGAGCCAGGGGGGGGTTACCCAAAGGACCCCGCCGGAGCAGGGAAATTTTCAGGGAACGGAAATTGAACACATGGATCAGCTGGCTCAGCGAAAGGGTGGCGAAAGCCATGGTCCGCCCCTTGAGCAGTGATTCACTCAGACCCAGCCGGAAGGCGATCAGGGTGATTAAAGCGATCAACACTCCAAAGCCGATGATCAACCGGCGGGAGCGCGGACCGAAGATCCCTTCCGCCGGATCCCGGGGGGGATTGTTCATGGTACCCGGTTCGGCGGTTTCCACCCCCAAGGCCAGTGCGGGCAGACTGTCAGTAACCAGGTTGATCCACAGTATCTGTACCGGCAGCAGGGGCAGGGGCCAGCCTAGAAGTATGGACGTCAGAATGGTTAAAATCTCTCCGCTGTTGGTGGAGAGCAGAAAATAAATTGCTTTGCGGAGGTTTTCGAAGATCACCCGCCCTTCCTTGACCGCCTGTACAATGGTCGCAAAATTGTCATCGGCCAGGATCATCTCCGCCGCTCCCTTGGCCACATCGGTTCCCGTTATGCCCATGGCCACGCCGATATCGGCTCTTTTCAGGGCCGGAGCGTCATTTATGCCGTCTCCGGTCATGGCCACGATCTCCCGGTTGGATTTCAGTGCGTCCACGATCCGCACCTTATGTTCCGGGGAGACCCGGGCAAAGATGGAAAGGCGGCCCACCCTGGCCTTGAGCTCGGCCTGGCTGATCTTTTCCAGTTCGCTGCCGGTGATCACCTGGTTTTTATCCGCCGCCAACCCCAGATCGCGTCCGATGGCCAGCGCCGTATCCCGGTGATCGCCGGTGATCATCTTGACCTTGATCCCGGCCCGCCGGCATTCTTCCAGGGCGGTGTGGGCCTCCGGTCGGATGGGATCGATCATTCCCATCAACCCGATCAGGCAAAGTTCATTTTCCGCCTCGCTGGCCGTAGAAGGGGGGCTTTCTGCCGGGCGCAGGGCCAGCCCCAATACTCGCAGGGCTCCTTCGGCCATTTTCAGGTTCTCGCCCAGAAAATAGTCTGTTTGTTCCGGGGTGAGCGGACGGGGGCCCTGTTCGCTTAACCAGTAGCGGCAGCGTTCGATGATCAGATCCGGCGCTCCCTTGGCCAGCACCCAGTAGCCCGCCCCTTGTTCTTCGCCCCATTCGGGTAAATTCCCCCGGCAGACCGTGCTGGAGCGTTTTCGTTCCGGATCAAAGGGGAATTCATTTATTATGGACAGTTCCTCCAAAAGATGTTCCCGGAACAGGCCGGCCTTGGCGGCGGCCACCACCAGCGCTCCTTCAGTGGGATCGCCCGCGATCCCGGGGAGACCATCCTCGGTGATCAGGTGGGCATCGCTGGCCAGAAGCCCTGCTTTCAGGATCAGGGAGAGCAGATGGTTGCGAACCGGGCTGATTGGGCGGCTCTTTTTCAAAAACTCACCCCATGTCTGGTAGCCCTCGCCGGTAACCCGGTAGCCATTCTCCCCGCCGGCGATCTGCCGGACGGTCATTGCATTTTGAGTCAGGGTGCCGGTTTTATCCGAGCAGATCACGGTGGCTGCTCCCAGCGTTTCCACCGCCGGAAGTTTGCGGATGATTGCCCGTCGGCGGGACATCCTTTGCACACCGGCAGCCAGAACGATGGTCACAACGGCCGGGAGCCCCTCCGGAATGGCGGCCACCGCCAGGCTGACCGCGGTGATAAACATTTCGAAAAAACCGTTCCCCTTGAGCGTGCCCAGCACAAAGATGCCCAGGCAGATCGCCATGGCCAGCAGCCCCAGTTGGCGGCTGAGCCCGGCCAGTTTTTGTTGAAGGGGGGTTTTCTCACTTTCCACGGTTTGCAGCAGGTAGGCGATTTTGCCCAGCTCGGTCTGCAGGCCGGTGGAGGCGACCAGGGCCTTTCCCTTACCGTAACTCACCGCTGTGCCCATGAAGACCATGTTCTTTTTTTCGGCCAGGGGCTGCCCGGAGCCTGCGGTAAAACTGGAATCTTTCCTAACCGGCACCGACTCCCCGGTGAGAGCCGACTCATTGATTTTCAGGTTCATCGTTTCGATCAGCCGGGCATCGGCGGGCACAAAATCGCCGGTATTCAACAAGATCAGATCCCCGGGGACCAGGACCCCGGCTGGAATTTCCAGAATTTCACCTTCCCGGAGCACCCGGGCCAGGGGTGGAGAGAGGTTTTTCAGCGCGGCCAGTGATCTTTCGGCCTTGAATTCCTGGGTTACGCCCAGCAGCGCATTCACCGTGATCACGACAAAAATTACTATGGCATCAGTAGTTTCCTTCAGCAGCAAAGAGATGGCCCCGGCGCCGATCAGAAGCAGCACCAGGAACTCCTGGAACTGGGAGAGCAGCATACGCAAGAAAGTATGGTTGTTTTTTTCCGGAAGCCGGTTCGGCCCATGTCGGTTTAACCTCAAGGCCGCTTCCGCAATTGAAAGTCCCCGGCTTGAATCGGTTTTCAGTTGTTTCACTGCGGCTTCAACGGTTAAGGAAGACCAATCTGTCATCTGCAGCTCTCCTTATATATAAATTGGTTTTATTGTTCAAGCCCTTTAAAAACCCGGGATAACAGAAAAGACCCTGGCATGACTGAACATGTCCAAGGTCTTGCTACTTTCAAGCGGTGGGCCAGGTATTTCTACCGTGATGTTGGCCGCAGCGCGGCAGAATACACTGCCAGCTACTCCCCTTTTCCGATTTATTATACCGAATGGTTTTGATCGGGTCAACCCGATCGCCCGGTTTTTGGTGGTGGTTTTTGGTTTGGTTTCCGTTTTGGGCAGGAATCAACAGGTAGCTGTGGAATAAATGGAAGATAAACAGTCTTTGTCGGGATTATATTGTCAGGGTGGGCTATATTAGTACCATCGGCCGGTAGGTTGCGTAAGGTATTGCCATGCGGCGGGGATTTGCCAAGTATTCTGACAGGGCGAAGGCGGCAGGAGGCATGGTTTATGGAAAAAGAATTTGTAAAAGAGATCACCCCCCGGTCAAAGGATTACTCCCAGTGGTATATCGATGTGGTTTTGAAAGCGGAGCTGATGGACTATGCCCCGGTGAAGGGATGCATGGCGATCCGTCCTTACGGTTACGCCATCTGGGAGAAATTTCAGGAGCTGCTGGATCGCCGCATAAAGGAGACCGGGCACCAGAATGCTTATTTCCCCCTATTTATTCCACACACCCTTCTGCAAAAAGAAGCCGAACACGTGGCCGGGTTTGCGCCGGAAGTCGCACTGGTCACCAAAGGCGGGGACGAGGTGTTGAGCGAGCCGCTGGTGATCCGTCCCACTTCGGAAGCTATAATTTGTGATTTTTATTCCCGCTGGATCCAGTCCTGGCGGGATCTGCCGGTGCTGATCAACCAGTGGTGCAATGTGGTCCGCTGGGAAAAATCCACCCGCCCCTTTCTAAGGACCTCTGAATTTTTATGGCAGGAGGGGCACACCTGTCACCGCACCGCGGAGGAGGCGGAGGAAGAAACGCGGAAGATGCTTGCCGTATACAAAGATTTTATCGAAACCGAACTGGCCATCCCGGTGATCGAAGGTCAGAAAACAGAGCGGGAAAAATTTGCCGGGGCGCTTTGCACCTATGCCGTAGAGGCGCTGATGAGCGACGGGAAAGCCTTGCAGGCCGGCACCTCCCACAATCTGGGCCAACACTTCGCCCAGGTTTTTGACATTACCTTCTCCGATCAGGATGATCAGCTGAAGCACGTCTGGCAGACCTCGTGGGGGGTGTCCACCCGGCTGATCGGGGCGCTGATCATGGTTCATGGTGATGACCGGGGTTTGATTATACCTCCCAGAGTGGCTCCCCTCCAGACCGTGCTGGTTCCCATTATTACCAAAAAAATGCGGGAAGAAGTTTTAAGGAGGGCTAAAGAAATAACTTCTCACCTGGCCGGGCAGGGGATCCGGATTCACCTGGACGACCGGGAGGAGTACTCACCCGGATGGAAATTCAATCAGTGGGAGATGAAGGGCGTACCGGTGCGCTTGGAACTGGGCCCCCGGGATCTGGAAAATGAACAGGTGATATTGGTTCGCCGCCACGATGGTTCCCGGGAAACCATTTTACTCAATGAACTTTCCAGCCGACTTCCACTGCTGCTGGAAAATGTTCAGTCCGCGCTGTTTGAAAGGGCAAGAACTTTTCTGCAACAAAATACCCATCATTGCCGTGATTACCGTCAGTTTGCGGGCATGATTGAGGAAAAACGGGGTCTGTACCTTGTTCCCTGGTGCGGTGATCCCGAGTGTGAAAACAAGATAAAAAATGACACGAGGGCCACCATACGCTGTATTCCTTTCGGCTTAACCCCGGCAGGAAAGGAGTGTCTGGTGTGCGGGAAACCGGCGGTGTATCCGGTATATCTTGGCCGTTCCTACTAGGTTCAGGTTATTGATCCCGGTTTTATAAACAGCCCTTCGTAGATCATATTGGTCAAAAAAGTGCTCAGGTATTGAATATCCGTTTCGTTTTCCTGTACTACTTCCCACAGGAAACGCTCTATCAGGAGCACATTGGCCTTGGCTGCTTTTACCGGATCGAGGTCCGGTTTAGCCAGCCCGTGTTGTTGAGCCTGGTTGATTACCCGGGAGATGCTGTCAATAAAGTGAGATTTCATGGTTTCCCAGTAGTTGTAAATGCCTTCCGTCTGGCCCAGGGCTTCCTGCAGCACCTTCATTACCGGGCGGTGTTGTTCGGCCAGGCGAAGAGAAGTTTCTATAACGCTGTGGTAAGTATCCCAGGCTTCCTTGTAGCCGGCAAAGGTAAACGGTACTTTCAGCAGAGCATAGAATTCATCCAGAAGTCCATCCAGGATTTTGGCCAGAATGTCATCTTTCCCTTTAAAATGGCTGTATACCGTTCCATATCCTACGTTTGCCTGGTTGCTGATTTTGGTGATAGTGGTTTTTTTGTAACCTTCCGTTAAAAAAAGGTTTAAAGCAGTATCTAAAATAAGAGTGCGGGTTATGCGGCTGCGAAGATAACGGCGAGGTCTCTTGGTTTCCAGTTTTTTCATCTGAACCCCCCCCGAAAGGATTGGACAAATAGCATGTACCACAATTATATCGCTCTTTTTTTAAATATACAAACAAATTTTTTCAAATGTATATAAAGTCATGCAATTTTATCTTTTTTTTGCTGGAGACAATCAACTAGATTAGAGGTGAGAATACATGGCCATATATGCCTTGGGTGATTTGCACCTGTCCCATTCGGGAGAAAAACCGATGGGGGTATTCGGGCCCGAATGGGAAAACCATCCCCAAAAAATCAAGGAAAATTGGAACCGGGTGGTATCTCCCGGTGATCTGGTTATCGTGCCCGGCGATATATCCTGGGCCATGCGCCCCGGGGAAGCGAAAGCGGATCTCAATTGGCTGGCTGCCTTGAATGGACAAAAATTGCTGGTGCGGGGCAATCACGATTACTGGTGGAGTGCTATCGGGAGAGTCCGCGAGATGTTGCCCCCCGGTATTTACGCCATTCAAAATGACTGTTTCCGCTGGGGCCGGTGGACAATCTGCGGGACCCGGGGATGGCTTTGCCCCGGGGATGAAAATTATGATCCCGAACTCGACCAAAAAATATACCTGCGGGAAATTCACCGCCTGCGTCTCTCTTTGGAGAGCAGCGGATTACAGGGTGAATCGGTCGACATCATCTGTGCCCTGCATTATCCCCCGGTCAGCAAAATAATGGAATCCAGCGGGTTCAGCGAACTCATGGAACAATGGGCGGTAAGAATTTGTATATACGGGCATGTTCACAGTCTGGGCCGGGAAAAGGTATTCACCGGGATGCGGCGGGGAATCAGCTATCATTATGTGGCTGCAGACGGGGCGGAATTTACCCCGCTTTGTCTGGTTGCCGAGAACGATCCCGATTTCAAGCCCGGTTTTTCCGTTTAGACCTCAACCCGACAACCACACCGATGATAAACCCCCCGATGTGGGCCCACCAGGCCACCGCCTGCATTTCCGGGGCGATGCCCGCGGTGAAGGCGTTGGACAGTTGCAGCAGAAACCAGAGTGCCAGGAAAATTACTGCCGGGATACGGATCAGGGTAATAAAAAAACCCAGGGGGACCAGGGTGAGCACCCTGGAATGGGGATATAAAATCAAATAGGCTCCCAGAACTCCGGCGATTGCCCCACTGGCCCCGATTACCGGGACCGGAGAAAAGGGAGCGCTGATCAGGTGAAGCAATTGGCCCCCCATACCCATGAACAGATATGTGATCAGGTAACCAGGATGCCCCAGGCAACCCTCGATATTATCCCCGAACACCCACAGGTACAGCATGTTGCCGATCAGATGAAGCCAACCCCCGTGGAGAAAATTAGCGGTGATCAGGGTGAGCAGAACCGGCCACAGTATGGACCAGTTGAAACCGGAGCTCAAAAATGCCTGAAAGCCCCCGGCGACCTGTTGGGGGACGGTCCCGTAACGGGCGACAAAGTAATAAAGCTCCCGGGGGGCCAGTGTTTGCTGATACAAAAAAATCAGGACATTGGCCAAAATGATGGCGATATTTACCGCCGGGAATTTTTTGCTGGGGATGGTATCTTTTAAGGGGATCATTTTTTTCCCTCCTGTGATATTATATCTTTATATGTAAAAAGATTTCAATACCTGAGGGCAGGCGGAAGAAAGGCCCGGCATACCGGGTTCAGGCTTGAAAAAAAAGTACAAGCAGGTTTTACTTTGCAAATATGGAGAGGCCGGAAGGATTATCTCAATTCCAGGAGAATTATATAATTATTTATAATATTTGTATTTATTAAAATTACTGTAAGGAGGTAGAGAGATGGCGGAGGAGAGTCAAATTCATCAGGAATTCGATCTTGATCTGGTTGATTCCCTGGTGGAGCCTTTTCTGGGCCGGCACGAGATGGCCATACCCATTCTTCAGGCGGCACAGGAACAATTTGGTTATCTGCCGCGGGTGGTGCTGGAACGCATAGCATGCAAAATGAAAATCCCCGTAAGCAGGCTGTTTGGTTTGGCCACCTTTTATGCTCAATTCAAGCTGCAGCCCCGGGGACGGAATATTATCCGGGTGTGCAAGGGCACTGCCTGCCATATACAGGGAGGACAAAAAATCGGGGAAAGAATCCAGGAGATACTGGGGATAGAGGTAGGCCAGACCACCCCCGATTTGTGTTTTACCCTGGAGGAGGTGGCCTGTATCGGCGCCTGCGCTTTGGCCCCGGTAATGATGATCAATGACGAACCCCACGGCCGTTTAACACCCGATCGGATCAAAGGCATATTAGAGCAGTATTCCTGACCGTGTTACCGGCAGCGATGTTACAAGGAGGTATCCACATGGAAAGGTTTATAGACCCTTGCTGTAAAAAATGTACCCACAGCGGCGCTACCCCCTGCAAGGATTTTATAAGGTGTTGTCTGGAGGGCCCCATATGTCACCAAGATCCATCCTGCACGGAGAAAAGAAAAAAGCTAATCGAAAAAGTGGAACTGGACGAAAACTTCGTTGTTTTCTAATATACGAGGGGGGGGTAATAAAATTTGTTTGAGAAACACCTTTTAATATGCGGCGCAACCGGTTGCCTATCCTCCGGCTCGGCTAAGATTCAAGAAGCCCTGGAACGGGAAATCAATGAGCGGGGTCTTGCCGACAGATTTCGCCTGGTCATGTCCGGCTGCCCCGGGTTTTGTGAGGTAGGTCCGATCATGGTGGTCTATCCGGACCGGGTATTTTACTGCCGGATCAAACCCGGGGATATTCCCGAATTGGTGGAAAAACATTTGCTGGGGGGCCAGGTGGTGGAGCGCCTTCTCTACCGCGGCCCGGATGTGGACGCCCCGGCCCGATTTTATGATCAGATCCCCTTCTATAAAAAACAAAAATTCAATGTTCTTCATAACTGCGGGGTGATCGATCCGGAAAGCATTGATGAATACATCATGAGGGGCGGTTACCGGGCTCTGTCCAGGGCGCTTGAAATGGAATCGGCGGAAATCATCGACGAGGTCAAAAAATCGGGTTTGCGGGGGCGCGGCGGCGCCGGGTTTCCTACCGGGCTGAAATGGGAGTTCACCTTTCGATCACCCGGTGCAAAAAAATTTATCGTCTGTAACGCCGACGAGGGCGATCCCGGAGCGTTCATGGATCGCAGTATACTGGAGAGCGATCCCCACGCCCTGCTGGAGGGGATGATCATCGCCGGAAAAACCATCGGCAGCGATGAGGGTTACATTTATTGCCGGGCCGAGTACCCTCTGGCCATCAACCGGTTAAAAAACGCCATCTCCCGGGCCAAGGAATACGGGCTGCTCGGTGAAAATATTTTGGGTTATGGCGTTGATTTTGAGATACACATCAAGGAGGGGGCGGGAGCGTTTGTCTGCGGGGAAGAGACCGCCCTGATGGCCTCCATTGAAGGCCGGCGGGGGATGCCCCGTCCCAGGCCTCCTTTCCCGGCCCAGTCCGGGCTGTGGGGGAAGCCGACCAATATAAACAATGTGGAAACCTATGCCAATATTCCTTTGATACTGAAACCGCAGGGCTGGGAGGATTACAGCCGGATCGGCACCGCCGGCAGCAAGGGAACCAAGGTATTTGCGCTTGCCGGCAAAATCCGCAATACCGGGTTGTGCGAAGTGCCGATGGGAATTACCTTTCGGGAAATAATTTACGATATTGGCGGGGGGATAAAGGGCAACCGGGAATTCAAGGCTGTTCAGGCGGGGGGGCCTTCGGGAGGCTGTATCCCCAAAGAGCTGCTGGACCTGCATATTGACTACGATTCCTTGACCCAGGCGGGGGCTATCATGGGCTCCGGCGGGCTGGTGGTGATGGACGATCGCACCTGCATGGTGGACCTGGCCCGTTATTTCCTGAGTTTTACCCAAAAAGAATCCTGCGGCAAATGTATACCCTGCCGGGAGGGAACCAAGCGGATGCTTGAAATACTGGAGCGGATTACCGGAGGGCAGGGAGAGCCCGAAGATCTGGATCGGCTGGAGGAACTGGCCTCGGTGATCAAAGACAGCGCCCTGTGTGGCTTGGGACAGACCTGTCCCAACCCGGTGCTGAGCACCATCCGCTATTTCCGGGATGAATATGAGGAGCATATCAACCAGAAATTCTGCCGATCAGGAGTTTGCAAAGAGCTGTTCAGCTATACGATCGATCCCGAAAAGTGCACCGGCTGCGGCCGTTGTGTCAGGGTCTGCCCGGTGGGAGCGATTACCGGCGAGAGAAGGGATCCCCACCTTCTTAATTCCGATCTGTGTACAAGATGCGGCAGCTGTCTGGAAAAATGCCGTTTTGAAGCAATTGCCATTATCCCCCGAAGGAGGGAAGCCGATGTCAGCCATTAATCTTACCATTGACGGCCGGGAGTTGGAGGCTGTTCCTGGCACCACTATTCTACAGGCGGCCCGGAATGGGGGGATCGATATCCCGACTTTTTGTCACGATCCTGATCTTTCCCCCTCCGGGGCCTGCCGGATCTGTGTGGTGGAGGTGGAAAAAGCCCGCGCCCTGGTCGCCTCCTGCAGCACTCCGGTTTCCCCGGGGATGGTGGTGCACACCGAATCGGAGCGGGTGATCCAGGCCCGCAGGGTCATTCTGCGCCTTATTTTGGCCAATCACCCCCTGGATTGCATGACCTGTGAAAAAACCGGCCAGTGCAAGCTGCAGGATTACTGTTACCGGTACGGTGTTCGGGCCGGTGACTTTGGCGGAGAAGTCAAACAACTGCCCCCGGATGATACCAATCCCTTCTTTATCCGGGATATGAACAAGTGTATTCTTTGCGGACGCTGCGTGGGAAAATGTCACGAGATAAACGGAGCGGGAGCCATCGATTTTACGGGCCGGGGGTTTACCACCAATGTATCGCCGGCATTTGGCGACAGTATTGAAAAATCGAGCTGTGATTTTTGCGGAATGTGTGTTGACGCCTGCCCCGTAGGAGCGTTGATCCCGAAAGCGTCTATTGGCCAGGGTCGGCCCTGGGAAATTCAAAAAATAAAAACTATTTGCCCCTACTGCGGTACCGGGTGCGCCGTTTATCTGCACGTAAAAGACGGGCGGGTAATCGGGGCCAGCCCAGATTTTGACAGCCCGGTTAATCGCGGGCACCTTTGCGTCAAGGGGCATTTTGGCTGGGATTTCATCCACTGCCCGGAAAGACTTACCGCACCGCTGATCAGAAAGGGCGGCCAACTGGTGGAAACCGATTGGGAGGAGGCCCTGCAGGCGGTGGCGGAAGGACTATCCGGGATCAGAGATCGCTATGGCGCCGCGAGCCTGGCCGGTCTGAGTTCCGCTAAAGCCGGCAATGAAGAAAATTACCTTTTCCAGAAATTGATGCGCAGTCTGGGCAGCAATCATGTGGATCACTGCGCCCGCCTTCGCCACTCTTCCACCGGGGCCGGTTTGGCCCCCCCCTTTGGCTGCGAGGCGATGACCAACAGTATAGAGGAGATTACCGGAGCTCATGTGCTGCTGGTGATCGGTTCAAATACTGCCGAGACTCATCCGGTAATCAGCTACCGCATCCGGGAGGCGGTTCGCCGGGGAACAAAGTTGATCGTGGTTGATCCACAGGAAATTGAGCTTACGGAAATCGCCGATTATCATCTGCGTTTGCGTCCGGGAACCGATGTGGCCCTTGTCAACGCGATGATCAATGTGATCATCAGCGAGGATCTCCTGGATGCCGATTTTATCCGGGATCGGACCGAAGGGTTTGCAAAACTGAAGGCCGCGGTGTCCGGGTACACTCCCGATCGGGTTGAGAAAATAACCGGGGTTCCGGCGCCGATGCTGCGTTCGGCGGCCCGCGCCTACGGTGCTGCTGAAAAAGCAGCGATTCTGTATGCCTTGGGTATCACCCGGCACACTTCGGGAACCGACAGTGTGCTTTCACTGGCCAACCTGTCCCTGGTTACCGGCAATATAGGCAAACCTTCCGCCGGAGTCAACCCGTTGAGGAGCCAAAATAACATTCAGGGAGCCTGTGACCTGGGTGCGCTGCCCGATGTGTTTACCGGCTATCAGAAAATAGAAGATCAGGCTGTCCGGGAAAAATTCAGTTCAGCCTGGGGGGTACCTTTAAACGGCCGGCCCGGGATGGTTGCAGCTAAGATGATGGCGGCCGTTCTGAATAAAGAGATCAGAGGGATGTACATTATGGGAGAGAATCCGGTGTCAGGCGAGGCTAATGCCGGCTATTCCCAGGAGGTTCTGCGCTCGCTCGAGTTTCTGGTGGTGCAGGACATATTCATGACCGACGCCGCCCGCGTTGCCGATATCGTTCTGCCGGCAGCCGCCTGGGCGGAAAAACTCGGCACCTACACCAACACTGAACGCCGGGTGCAGTTGAGCTTTCCGGCGGTTGCTCCTCCCGGAAAAGCCCGCCCGGGTTGGGAAATATTGACGGAGCTTGGCCGGCGGCTGGATTTTAATTGGGATTACCGCGGGCCAAAAGATGTTTTCACCGAGATAACCGGTTTGACTCCCAGCTACAGCGGGCTTTCCTATCGGAGATTGCGGGAGCGGGGGATTCAATGGCCCTGCCCGACGTCGGAACACCCGGGGACCGCTTTTCTGCATGAGGACAAATTTGTTCACGGGCCGGGGGTATTCACGCCTGTGGAATACAAGCCTTCTGCAGAAAAAACCTGTAATCCATCCTCTTAGTACAAGGTGTGCGCGATGAGAGTTAAAAAAGCCGATTAATGTATACAGATCATGCCCTCGCGGTAGCGGCGGGGGCATCTTCAGGTACAGTTGCCCCGCAAAAAAGGTTCTGCTGCGAGGCCGGGCAGGTGTTTGGAAAACCACCGCCTGAAAACAGGAGATGAACCGCCTTGTATTCGAAACACAAATTTATATTTGAAGATGCCCGCCGGTTGGCGAACCACCCTGCGGAGAGCATCGAGCTGGTGGTAACTTCGCCCCCCTACCCAATGGTAGCCATGTGGGATACTTTTTTTACGGATCTCAACCCCGATATCGGCTACGCCCTTGCAGCGGGCGACGGCCGGAGATCATTTGAACTCATGCACCAAATGCTTGACGAAATCTGGGAGCTGCTGCCCGGAATTCTGAGCCCCGGAGCGTTTGTCTGTATAAATATCGGGGATGCCGTCCGTACGGTGCAGGGGCAATTCCAACTGTTTCCAAATCAGGCCCGTATCCAGAAAAAATTCATGGAGTTGGGCTTTGATCTGCTGCCGGCAATCCTGTGGCGCAAGCAGACCAATGTTCCCAACAAATTTATGGGTTCCGGCATGCTGCCGGCCGGGGCTTATGTTACCCTGGAGCATGAGTATATCATCATCTTCAGAAAGGGTGGGAAAAGAAAGTTTTTGACGGAGCAAGCCAGGCAAAACCGCCTGCAGAGCGCTTTGTTCTGGGAAGAAAGAAATGTCTGGTACTCGGATCTTTGGGGCTTCAAGGGAATCAGGCAGGCCACCGGCAATTCGGAGATCAGGGTGCGCAGCGCCGCCTTTCCCTTGCTGCTGCCTTTCCGTCTGGTCAACATGTATTCCGTGTTTGGGGACACGGTGCTGGATCCCTTTCTGGGCACGGGAACCACCTCCCTGGCGGCGATGGCCGCCGGGAGAAATAGCCTGGGCTGCGAGTTGGATGTAAATTTTGAAGGGTTGATCCGGGCCCGCATCCTTGAAAGCCGGGATACCCTGAAAGAATTGAACCGGCAGCGCATAGCCGATCACCTGGAATTTGTGAACACCCGCCGGGAAGAGGGGAAACAACTTAAACATATAAATGAACATTATAAGTTTCCGGTGATGACCAGGCAGGAGGTCAGCCTGAGGTTGCCCTTAATGGAGTCGGTAAAGGAAATAGAAAAGAACGGCTACTTTGCCTACTACAGCTAACCGCAGACGGGGTTTTGAGCCGGATGGCTTTAATCCTAAATCCGTTTATATTCTTCACCAGCCACCCCCGCAGCTGTTTGGAACCAACCCAAGTCGCCGTCTCCGTGGCTGCCTGGCTGGTGGGGTTGACGCTTTCTCTTCCGAATATGCTAGGGCTCGATTGGGAAAGGCCCCATAAATCCTCGGGGCATTCCGTTGGGTGCGAGCAGTTCCTCGCCCTCCACCAATATTTTTACCTTTTCGATTTCCTTAAACTGGGTCAAGGTATTGACCACCGAACCCACGCCGATTAATTCGGCTATACTGCCGCTAAACCGGTTAAATTCTTTACTGAAATCAACAATCAGAGCTTCTTCCTGTTTAATGGTGCTGTACACAGTTGTTTTTGGATCAATATTGGCAGTATAATCGGGGTTATAGGGTCCCTTGATCAGTTCGCCCAACACAGCCTTGTACTTGTCTTCCCCCGGAGGCAAGGAAATTTGGTGTTGTTCCGTTGACATTTTTTCATTTCCTTCACTTCCGAAAAATAGGGTTACATTTTCTACAGTGGTTTGATTATGGGTGTTCTGCCTTATGCACCCGCTCAAGGCCACTCCGGTGATCAGAAAAACAATCAGCCAGCACATCCTATTGCGGACCGGCATTGAATTTCCAGCCTCCAGCATTGGTAGTAATAAGATTATTATACCACTTTTGCCTTTGTTGTATGGCCATTCGGTCTTTGGGCCTCGCGGGGTTGTAGATTCGTGTCGGGGAGGAAAATATTAGACCGGCAAAGGTAATCAAAGGTATTTTTCAAAACAGGTAGAATAAGAAGTTTAAACCGAATTATAACTTAGGTTCTGCAAAAGATCCGAACAACCGGGGGTTGGAATGAACCGGGATGTGGTGACCTCAAAACAGATAACCGTATTTAAGGATGATCACAGAACCCCAATGGATGATGTAGTGGTTCTGGAAATCCCCCTGACCATCTATCTTAACGGAGAAGAACTGATCACGCTGCTGTGTACACCCCAGAAACTGGATCGCCTGACCCTGGGGTTTCTTCGTTCCGAAGGGCTGCTTCAATCCTGCGACCAGGTGAAGACCCTGCGGGTGGACGAAGAGCGGGGTCTGGTGGAGGTTGAACTTGCCGGAGGGAAGGGCCTGGCCGAAAAACTATACGGCAAAAGGACCATTACTTCGGGCTGCGGCAAAGGGACCATGTTCTATAGCGCTCTTGATACTCTGCGCAGCAACCCGGTAAACAGCGAGGTAAAATTCGACCGCCGCCAGATCTGGTCTTTAATGCGTCTGATGCACAAACATTCGGCATTGTACAGGGCCACGGGCGGCGTTCACGGGGCGGCCCTGGTGGATCATCAGCGGGTGCTGTTTTTTTTCGAGGATATCGGCCGGCACAATGCAGTGGATAAAATAGTGGGTGAATGTCTGATCGGGGGCATTTCCCTGGAGGACAAGGCCCTGATCACCACCGGCAGGCTCAGCTCGGAGATCCTGTTAAAATCGGCCAAACTCTCCCTACCGGTGTTGATTTCCCGGTCGGCGCCCACATCGCTGACCGTGGAGTTGGCGGAACAGCTCAATATAACAGTGATCGGCTTTGCCCGGGGGCTGAGGATGTGTGTCTACACCCATCCCTGGCGGGTTTTGTAGCCAGTTCCCGGCTTTTTGGTTGATCGGCTAGGGATCTTCGAGCAAATCGGGAGCCACAACGAGGTTTTTGGCGGTTAGATTAACCTGGTCAACATTGAAGCCGGTTAGGTATTCCACCTGTTGTTTTATAGTCTGCTGGGCGGCTTCCATTGCTCCTACCAGATTATCGGCAACAAAAAGTGTGAGATCAACATTGAATACCAGATAATCGCCGGAGGCAATTACCTCGGTTTTAGTGGCTTTGCAGATTCCCGGTATTTCTTCGGCAATATGGGCTACCAGATCGGAGATCACATGCTCATTGATATAAAAAGTTCCCAGGGAGCTGTAAATAGGGCGAACAATGGAACGTTCAACCGCTACTTGCCGTTCTCTGGGGTGTGAACGTCCGAAAAATGAAAGCCAGGGATCGATTAAATATCCGGGGAAATCTTTTTTTACAGCCAGCGTGGGCAAGGGAAGCGCATGGCAGTTTTCCTTTTCCCTGATGGTCAGGGCAGTTTGTATGGATTTGGAGGTGGCCACATCTTCAATATTTATATAGTGCTGTGGGTGATCCCGGCCCGCCCTTTCGGCGATCACCCGGGACATTCGGCGGGAGGTGGCCAGGATCAGTAGTTTTTCAGGATTTATTTCGGCCAGCTTCTCCCTGATCTGCCGGGCATGTTCGGGATCATTCAGCAGCGCTCTTTTGACGGCTCCAAACCGGGTCCGTTCTCTCTTGGCAGAACGTCCGGCCAGCACGCTGTTTCTGGTGATCAACAGTCCGTCGTCCAGGATATAATTGATATCGTATTGGTAAGCCAGCAATGGGGCCAGGTGGCTTTTACCGGTTCCACTGGCTCCAATCAGGGCATATATCTCCATATTTTCTCCCTGAATCTCTTGGAAAAGTAATATAATTATAACATATTATTGACAGGCGTTTTTTATTGGGGACCGGCAAATATTAACCGCCATCAGGGTTCCGGGTTTCCAGCCGGAACAAAACGATTATAGGGGGGATCCGGTGATAATTGTTACCTCGCCTCCTGATAAATTTGAGGGTGTGGTAAGTCTGCCCGGGGACAAATCTATCTCCCACCGGGCGGCGATTATCGGCGCGCTGGCCCGGGGAACAACCCGGATCAGAGGATTTGCCGATTCCCGGGATTGCCGGTCCACGGTTCACTGCTTGAAATCCTTGGGGGTAAATATCAGCCGGGAATCGGACCTCCTGGTAGTTGAAGGAAAAGAAATGAAGCTTTCGCCCCCCCGGGGCAAACTGGATGCAGGCAATTCGGGGACCACCGCCCGGCTGATTCTGGGGCTCCTGGCGGGGCAGCCCTTTGCCAGTGTATTGACCGGTGATCGCTTTCTCCGGCGGAGGCCCATGGCCAGGGTGGTGGAACCGCTGAAGATGATGGGGGCGGCGATACAAGGCCGGGGATCCTGTTTGCCGGTCAGCATAACCGGGGCTGATTTAAAGCCGATCGATTATCATTCCCCCGTAGCCAGCGCCCAGGTCAAATCAGCTCTCCTGCTGGCGGGGCTGTATCCCTCCGGGGGGATCACCTCCGTGACAGAGCCATCACCTAGCCGGGATCACACTGAAATAATGCTGCGCCGGTTTGGGGTTCGGGTGGACTCCGACGGTTGCCGGGTCAGTATTGCCGGCGGCCAGGAACCCCGCGGGGTTTCTCTGCAGATTCCCGGCGATATTTCCTCGGCGGGGTTTATTATAGTGGCGGCCAGCATTATTCCCGGAGCAAGAGTGCTGCTCAAAGATGTCGGGGTTAATCCCACCCGTAGGGGATTGATTGACTTGCTTTTCCAAATGGGGGCCGGCATTGAAATGCAGAACTTGCGCTGCTGGTCGGGGGAACCGGTGGCAGATATATTTGTCCGGGGAGATCGTCCGCTGAAAGGGATCACCGTAGGAGGCGCAATTATCCCCAAAGTAATCGATGAGCTGCCGGTGCTCACTGTGGCGGCGGCGGTTGCCGAGGGAAAAACGGTAATCCGGGACGCTTCAGAGCTGCGGGTCAAAGAATCCAACCGGATTGCCGCCCTGGCCGGAGAGCTCTCCAAGCTGGGAGCAATAATTTCCGAACAGCCTGACGGGCTGATTATAGAAGGAGGAAAACCGCTGCAGGGTGCGGTAGTGGACAGTCGCGGGGATCACCGGATCGCTATGACCATGGCCATTGCCGGGCTGGTGGCCGGAGGGCGAACCACTGTTTGCGGGGCTGAGTCCATCAATATTTCGTTTCCGGAATTTCCGGCTCACCTATCCCGGCTCAGCAAATAAACTATGTTAGGGGAAGAAAAAAGGATTTTTTTTGCGACTAGTGGAATATATGGTATTACCTTTTGCAGTTGCCAAATACTGAGGTGGAGGGGTACCAATGGCCCGATGCCTTGTGTGGAGATTGCTACTGTTAACAGGGATATGCCTTACCTTGGGCTTGAGCGGTTGCGCCGAAATGAGCCCGGACGCCAGGGAAATTGGCGGGCTCGAGGCCGCCGGACCTCCCGGCGAGTTGAGATGTCAGGGTAAAGGCAGCGCCGGCAGCGATATTGTTGTACAGAGTTCTGTTTTTCCTTCCGAGGTGGAAGGCCTGCAGTTGATCAGCATGTTGTCGGGCGAAGAAGCCTGCAATCTTATGAATGGCTTTTTTGGTTCCGGATGTAATATTAAAGAAGCATATATTGCTGAATACAGCGGACAGAATATGGAGCTGGTATTCTGGATTACCGAGATGCCGAATGAACAGTGTGCCGCAAATCTGTTGGAACAGATGAACAGCCGAACTATAAAAAGCGATTCTTTTACCGGACATCAATGTATTGCAGACGGGGATGTAGGGAAAATTTACTATGTCCGGGTTAAAGGGAACCATCCGATATTTGCCCACAATTACTATTACTGCAGACAAAACAAGGTGTACTGGGTAAATCTGTCGGGGGATAAACCGCTGGCGGTGCTGAAAAAATTTATGATGAGACTATGATCAAGAGGGAAATTCAATATACGTGTTTCCCTTAATTATCATTTAAATGGACGGGAATCTGCAGTTTGCCCTCCACGCCCTTTCCAGAGAGTGAGGTCAGATAACGATGAATTTTCCAAATTATCCTAATTTGCCTTGAGAAATGCTTTTCGATTCAAAATAGTTAGTCCTAGAGAGGCTGCACAATTTGTACGGATAACAGTTGTTCAGCTTCTTTATATTTGGCGAAGAATGCACTGTACCATTGCACTTGCATAAGTTCGGGATCAGGGTTGCGGCAACAATTTATGTAAGCTCAGAAGCAATAATTTTGGTCACACCCCCCCTTATAGCACAAATAATTGGAAACCGGTGAATCTTCAAAATAGGCTTGACTCACTATAATTGGTGCTATATATTTAACATTGAGGCAGCTTTGGTAAATTTCCGATTCTGCCGAAATAATTCAGCTTTTTCCTTCAAAATTTGTTTTTACCACTGATCAGATCAGGCATGTACCTGGGCTGTCTTGAACAAAATTCACGGGGGTGATGTATTGAAAAGATTCCGTGCCATGGGGGTCATGCTGATTGTGCTGTTGCTGGTTACATGCCTTCCGGGTTTGGGCTGTGGTCCCCAAACCGAGGGGGAGGAGGATGTGACCGAGATCAGGGTGGGTATCCTTTTACCGTTCACGGGTGCTGTAGCGATCATTGGGGATCATAACTGGAAAGGGCATGAACTGGCCGCCAAGGAAATCAACGAGGCCGGAGGCATAAAAAGCCTGAACGGCGCCAAGATCAAGCTGATCAAGGCCGATACCACCAGTGATCCCAAAGTAGGGATGACAGAAGTAGAGAGGCTTATCGTGGAAGAGAAAGTGGTTGCTGTTATGGGCGCCTACCAGAGTGCGGTGACCTATCCTACCACCACTGTTGCTGAGAAATACGGGATCCCGTACATAGTGCCGGTAGCGGTAAAAGACGACATAACCGATCAGGGTTTCAGCTACACCTTCAGGCTGTCGGCCAAAGCGTCATGGTGGGCCAGGGATCAGCTAAGGCTCCTTGACTGGCTGGCGGAGCAATCGGAGATAAAACCAAAAACCGTAGCCTATATCTATGAAAACACCGACTGGGGTCAATCTACTAAAGAAGGACTGGAGTACTGGATGAAAGAACTGGGGCTTGAGGGTAAATATGAGGTAGTGCTGGATGAACCCTACCCTGCGGATGCGCCGGACCTTACCCCAGTGGTTCTAAAAATGAAAGAAGCCCAACCCGATGTGTTGATAATGGTTTCCTATACGGGAGACGCCATAAAACTGGCCAACACCATGGCGGAAATGAAGTTTAAACCCATGGCTGTAATCGGGAACGGTGCCGGGCACGCAGATCCGGTATTTATTGAAAGCTGCGGCGCAAACGCCGAATATTGCTGCACCATAGCGGAGTTTGCCGCGGATTCGGAAAATCCGTTGGTAGTGCGGGTTCTGGAGGCATTTGAACGGGATTACGGATACCCCATGCCCGAGCCTTCGGTAAACGGCTATGCCTGCACCTACATCCTGGCCGATGCTTTGGAACGTTGCGGTTCAACGGATCCCGCCAAGATCAGAGACGCGCTGGCTGAAACTCGCATAGATTCCGGCCCGGCCATGGTCGTTCCCTTTGACTTGATCGAATTCGGCCCCGATGGCCAGAGCATCCACTCGGCTCTGGTTGGAATTCAGGTCCAAGATGGCGGGTTCAAGACCATATGGCCTCCGGGGGTTGCCCCTGAGAGCAATAAGGCCGTGTTTCCCATACCCTAAAAAATTCGTATTTAATTCTCGAAGATACAGGAGATAGCTGGGGGGAGGCGGATTTACAAATGGCCGCCTCCCCCAAAAGCATACCGCCGGAGTTTCCAGCGTGCTTTCTGAAATAGGGTGCATAAAGAACGAAAAAAAGAAGAAGGTGAATTGTATGTCCAAAGCTTTAATCGAGTCAATAATTAACGGCATCCTTATGGGAGGGCTGTATGGGTTTATGGCGGTGGGACTCACCCTGATTTTTGGAATTGTCAAGGTCATAAATTTTGCTCACGGCTCTTTTATTATGGTGGGGATGTTTGTGGGATATTGGTTCTTTGTGCTCACCGGGATCGACCCTTATCTCAGCCTGCTCATAATAGTGCCGGTTCTTTTTATCCTAGGGTACTATGTCCAGAAATTCCTGATCAAACCCATGTTGATATCAGAAGCAGAGGAACGCGAGCCCATAGGGATTCTGGTACTCACAGCCGGTCTCTGGCTATTTTTGGATAACCTGGCTCTCCTATTGTTTGGTCCCAACTTCAGAACTGTTTCCACTCGCTATACAGGGGTCACCTTTGAAACAGGGGGCGTTCTGATCAGTACCCCGCGCCTGTATGCTTTTCTAATAAGTCTTGCTCTGATGGGTGTCCTTTATTTCGCCCTGAAAAAAACGCGTATCGGAAAGGCTGTCCGGGCCACGGGCCAGGACAGACGAGTTGCCACCTTGATGGCGGTGGATATATACCGTATTTACAATATTGCATTCGCCACGGGTATTGCCCTGACGGGAGCCATGGGGGCGCTATTGGTGCCGTTTTACCCGGTATACCCTTCTGTGGGATTTGTTTTTGATATCAGGGGTTTCATGATTGTGGTCCTCGGGGGTTTGGGGAACATACAGGGCGCATTGCTGGCGGGGTTGATAATAGGACTCATTGAATCGGTGGGGGCGCAATTCATGGAAACCTGTTGGACTGCGGGCTTGATTTTTTTGATTTTTCTGTTGGTGCTGTATTTCAAACCCGAAGGCATGTTCGGGTTTAAGGGGGAGTGGTGAAAAAGACATGGGAAAAACGGATCGAAAATTCCGCCCCAATATTTACTATGGTCTGGCCCTGTTCGGCATTGTATTGGCAATTATCCCCTTAATTTCTCCCAGCCCCGTTCTCACCCAGGTCATGATCTGGATCATGTGGTACGCCTACCTGACTTGCAGTTGGAACATAGTGGGCGGCTTTGCCGGCCAGCTTTCCTTTGCCCACCCCGCCTTGGCGGGGGTCGGCGCTTACGTATCCACCATATTGTTCATGCGCTGGGGAATTACTCCCTGGCTGGGGATGCTGGTTGGAGGCGCGGTGGCCGTATTGGTGGTGGCCACCATCGGGTATCCCTGTTTCAAATTGCGGGGGGCGTACTTTGCGATCACCTCCATAGCCCTGGCCGAGGTGCTTCGTATATTTGTCGAAAATACCGACAAGCTGTTCGGGGTCAAGGTAGGGGGGGCGATGGGCCTTTTGCTGCCCCTGAAGGGTCATTCACCTTGGCAGTATCAGTTTTTGAACAAAGAATATTTTTATTACATAATATTGGTGATGATGCTGGGAGGTCTGCTTATAACCTACAAAATTGCCCATTCCAAGATCGGATATTATCTGGCCGCCATCCGCAACGATGTTGATGCCGCCCTTTCACTGGGGGTGAATGTGGGCAAGTACAGACTATTGGCGGCAAGTATCAGCGCATTTCTGGCTGCTCTGGGCGGGACCTTCTATGCCCAGTATGTGCTCTACATCCATCCCACAGGAATCATGGGGCTGTACCTGGCTTTTGAAATTGTGTTTATCGCTATTGTGGGTGGAAGGGGTGCCTTGCTTGGTCCCATCCTGGGGGCTTTTGTGCTCGTACCCTTGTCGGAACTCAGCCGGATGTATCTGGGTGGAGGGTATTCGGGCGCACACCTGGCGGTATACGGGTTGCTGGTGATGGTGGTTACTTTGTTTATGCCCGGCGGTTTATCGAGAGTCGTAGAAGCTCTTTATGCACGCCTTTTACAAAAGTTTAAGGCCCGGGGTAAGGAGGAGATAAGCGGTGCCGCAACTGAAAATTAACGGGATCAGCAAGAGATTCGGTGGGCTGGCCGCGGTTCTTGATTTCCACATGACGGTGGAAGATGGAGAAATTGTGGGACTGATCGGGCCAAATGGCGCCGGAAAGACCACGGCTTTCAATATGGTAAATGGTTTTTATACCCCCGATGCGGGGGAGATATTGTTTGACGGGGATAACATTACCAGATTGGGTCCGAACATGGTGTGCAAGAAGGGGATCGCGCGGGCCTTTCAGGTGGTGCGGCCCTTTGGGGACATGACGGTGCTTGATAACGTAACCATAGGGGCCCTGGTCAATGCGGTCGGGGTTCCGCAAGCCAGAGAAAAAGCCCGGGAAGTTCTTGAATTTGTGGGTCTGGGGGATAAAGCCTCAATCCTTTCTAAAAGCCTTACCATGGCCGGCCGCAAGCGTCTTGAGCTTGCCAGGGCTTTAGCCACGAATCCCAAGCTGCTGCTTTTGGATGAAGTAATGGCCGGTTTGACCCCCCGGGAAAGTGACGAGGCCATATCATTGATCCGCAGAATAAGAGATGCCGGGGTCACCGTATTTCTGATTGAACATGTGATGCACGCGGTTATGAATCTATCGGACCGGGTGGTTGTTCTCAATCATGGCCAGAAGATTATGGAAGGCACCCCAAACGAGGTGGCCAATGATGAGCGTGTGATCACCGCCTATCTCGGGGAGGAGGGGACAGCGCTTGCTTGAAATAGAAGGTTTAAATGTAGGATATGGTGACTTACAGGTGCTTCATGACGTCTCCCTGGTGGTCAATGAAGGGGAGATAGTAAGTATGGTCGGCTCCAACGGATCGGGCAAGACCACCCTGATCAATGCTATATCCGGTCTGTTAAGGCCTACGGCCGGTGAGATCAGGTTCCTGGGAGAACGGATTGACAACCTTCCGCCGCACGTTATTTCCGGCCTTGGTATTATCCAGGTTCCAGAGGGAAGGGGCCTCTTCCCTTTGCTCACAGTGATGGAAAATCTGGAGATGGGTGCATATTCCAACCGGGCCAGGAACAAAGTATCGGAATCACTCGAAATGGTGCTGAATCTTCTGCCTGTGCTGGCCGAAAGGAAGCACCAACTGGCCAGAACCCTCAGCGGTGGGGAGCAGCAGATGCTCGCTATCGGCCGGGGGCTGATGGCAAATCCAAAGGTTATGTTGATTGATGAACCCTCTCTGGGGCTGGCCCCAATTTTGGTAAAGGATGTTTTCGAAATAATAAAACAGCTAAACTCTGAGGGAACAACAATTCTTTTAGTGGAGCAGGATGTCAGGCGTTCCCTGGCCATGTCTGACCGGGGATACGTTCTGGAAAATGGCCATATTGTATTGCAGGGGACAGGAGATGAACTTCTTTCTGGCGAGGAAGTAAAGAAGGCCTATCTGGGGTTGTAAGGCCGGGTAGGAGCGGTGCCAATCCGGCATCAGTCGGGGTCTGTGCCAGGTACGGCAGGTTAAAAATAACTGCCGGGTTGGCAGGAATCTATATGTTTATCAAGAACTAAATAAGGTAATTATCCACTGAAGTGGAATCACCACGTATTTCGGCGGATTGTTTAGAAGAACCATTCTTTTAAAAATACCACGAAGGTATCTTGAACTCAGGAAGAGATGCCTTCGTGGTTTTATTTGTATGGTGGCTCAATTAGGATGAAAGAAGGGCAGAAAAGTGAAAAAAAGTATTGGTTTGATTTTGTTAATCTTGCTTGCGGTTATTTTGTGGTCGGGCTGCGGGGACAAACCGGAGCCGGCTTCGGTTCCGGGGGGGGGAGCAACCACTCGCGAGATTACCGATATGACCGGACGAACGGTTGAAATACCTGTCAGAGTGGAAAGAATCGTTCCGCTGGCAAATGCCCCGCGCATGATCACCTATCTCGGTATTGCCGATAAGGCGGTTGCCATCAGCGGCTTTAACCGGGATACCGTAAATCCGGGAACCGCTTATGCCTATGCCAGTAAAAAATATTGGGCGGATCTGCCCATAGTGGGCACGGATAGCGGTGGAGCCACGGATTACTATCCTGAACAGATTATTGCGGTGAACCCCGATATCATTTTATGTTCATATGACCGGGAATTATCGGATGAAATTCAGGCCAAAACCGGTGTCCCCGTGGTCTCGGTAGCCGTAGGCACCCTGTTTGGCCCGGATTATGATGAAGCCCTGCGAATTTTGGGTGAGGTCTGTGGCGCTTCTGAACGGGCGGAAGAGGTTGTCGCTTATCTAAAAACCTGCCTTCGGGATCTGGAAGAAAGAACTTCAGGCATACCCGATTGCGACCAACCGACAGTCATGACCGCAGCCGTTTCTTTTAAAGGCGCCCATGGCATTGAGGGAGTGGGTGTTAATTCTGCTATTTTTCAGGCCATCGCCGCAAACGATGTCTCCAAAGGCATCTCCGGGAAGTCCGGGGGACTGGAGGTAGACCGGGAGCAGATTCTGGCATGGGATCCCCAGATTATCTTCCTCGATACCGGCGGCATGGAGCTGGTAAAACAAGACTACAAGAAGAACCCCGATTTCTATGCCCAGTTGCAAGCCTTTAAAAACGGAAACGTTTATCAGTGTCCCAGCGCGACCTCCTATTATTCCAATGTGGAGATCCCGTTGGCCAATGCCTACTACGATGGGAGCATTCTTTACCCGGATCGCTTTAAAGATCTGGATTTCAGGGAAAAGGCAAACGAAATATTTGAATTCTTTTTGGGTATGGACGACTATTTGAGCGAACTTGAAGCGGCAGGGCTGGGTTATGAAAAGGTAGATCTGGATGCCGAATAAATCTGGTCATCGCCCGACATCCCTGCAGGCCTATGATGTCTTTATCCGGCGAAAAAAAATCACCTTTGCCATATTGACGGCAGTCTCTATTGCCGCGGCTCTATTCGCGGTCAGCTCCGGCTCCCTGAATATCAGTGTTTCAGAGATTATCCGGGCGATTCTGGGAAGGGGCGCGCCTCAAAACCAGGTGGCGGTGATGAGTATTCGCCTGCCCCGGGTCGTTGCGGCGATCGTTGTGGGGGCCTCGCTGGCTGTTTCGGGAACGATCATGCAATGTGTGCTGCAAAATCCCCTGGCGTCGGCATCGACGCTGGGAGTATCCCAGGGGGCGGGCTTTGGCGCCGCGCTGGGGATCATAGTGTTTGGCGGCGGTACTGTCAACTCCAATGCGGCGGCCACGGCAATTGTAATCAGCAACCCCTATCTGGTTACAATCTGTGCGTTTGGGTTTGGATTGTTGACAACGCAGATCATTTTGCTGCTCTCGAGGTTTAGAAAAGATCTGGGGGCCGCCGCGCTGATCCTGGCCGGCGTGGCTTTCAGTTCGCTGTTTGCCGGGGGAACCGCGCTGCTCCAATATTTTGCCGATGAGACCAAGATCAGCTCCGTCGTGTTCTGGACTTTTGGAAATCTCGGTGGTGCGGGGTGGACCGAGCTCCTGATATTGACGATTATCCTTCTTAGTTCACTGGTGTATTTTTTAATGAATCGCTGGAGCTACAACGCCATGAACAGCGGTGCGGATACAGCCCGAAGCCTTGGCGTTGATGCCAGAAGGGTCATGTTGATCAGTATGGGCGTAAGTTCCCTGGTGGCCTCGGTGGCCGTTTCCTTTGTGGGGATTATCAGCTTTGTGGGGCTGGTGGCGCCCCATATCATGCGCCGCTTTGTCGGCAACGATTACCGGTATCTGATCCCCTGTTCTGCTGTTGCCGGGGCGCTGCTGCTGATCCTCGCCGATACCTTTGCCAGATTGATCATATCGCCGGTTATTCTGCCGATCGGAGCGATTACCTCTTTTCTGGGAGCACCCTTGTTTCTGTATCTTCTCTTCAGGGGGTTGAAGAACAATGGTTAAAATAAGCAACATCACTTTTGCCTATGACAGATCGGGCGACCGGATTCTCGAGGATATCTCCTTTGACATCGAACAGAATGAATGTATGGCCATTTTGGGGGAAAACGGCGCCGGGAAAAGCACGCTGCTGAAATGTATCAACCGGATTTGTCCCGTAGACCGGGGTGTGGTGATCGTGGACAGCCGGAATATCTATAAGATGAGCAGGACTTCCATGGCCCAAAATATTGCCTACGTTCCTCAAAACAGCGCCGCCATAAGCATGACCGTGTTTGATTCAATCCTTCTGGGAAGAAAACCGTATATCAGGTGGGACGCAACCACCAGGGACCGGCAGATCGTATACGAGCTTATACAAAAGATGAAGCTGGGTGATTTCATGTTGCGCCCGGTGTCGCAGCTGTCGGGCGGTGAGGCGCAAAAGGTGGTCCTGGCCCGAGCGCTGGCCCAGCAGCCCAAACTTCTGCTTCTCGATGAACCCACCAGCAATCTTGACCCGCGAAATCAATATGAGGTTCTCTGCATGATCAAGGAAATAGCCAAAGATCATGATATTTGTGTGGCTCTTGTTATTCACGATCTGAACCTGGCGATCAGGTACTGTGACCGGTTTGTATTTCTAAAGGATTCAGGCGTATTTTCCTACGGGGGGTTGGAAGTGATGACCTCGGAAAACATTGAAAAGGTGTTCCGGATGCACGTGCATATTATTGAACATATGGGAATTCCGATTATAGTGCCTTTCCCCGATGAAAAAGTTGCCCCGTGCGATCAAAAAGCAACATTCCGCAATCGGGTGTAGGCACCTCATACCAGACCCCGCCATTATTGCCTCTCAAAATTTGCGATTCTTGTCAATGCTTTTTATCCCGACCGGGACTGGACATTTTGATATGATAATGATATCATAGTAATATC
>CAZPFS010000019.1:0-37786 GCA_964585925.1 uncultured Syntrophomonadaceae bacterium
GTCCCCGTTGGGAGTATGGGGACAGGCCTGCAAGATAGGGCCGTCCCCGTTGGGAGTATGGGGACGGGCCCGCAGGATAGGTCTGTCCCCGTTGGGAGTATGAGGCAGGCCGAATTGGTTTGAAACAACTGGGTATTCCAATGTTAAAAGCAGTGGAGCTATTCCCGCACCGGGAATTTATCACGTGCCAACCAAAGGGTCCGTCCCCCCGGTTTCCTTTCAGCGGTAAACACCCTTGCGATGGGCTACCTTAACCACAATAATGGTTAGCTCCTGATCGTGTATCAAATACAAGATTCTGTACTGACCTTGACGGATACGGAACCTGTTCTGCCCGGTTAGTTTTTCACAGCCAGGAGGGCGAGGATCTTGAATAAGCACTTCGATGCGCTCTAAAATTCGGCGGAGGTCTTTGGAAGGGATCACCGCCAGATCTTTCTCTACGGATTTTTTGAAAAAAACCTTATAGCCGCCCATTTTTTTTGAGCCTTTTTACCATTTCATCATAACTGATCATGGTCTCGGCGGCTCTCTTTTCGAAAGCTTCGATATCCTCTGCATCCTCCGCCAAGGCACTCCTAATCGCATCATTGATCAGCTCTGAAACCGATTTGGATGTCTCGATCGCCTTAAGTTTAAGCGCCTTGTGGAGTTGGGGGTCCAGGTAGACCGTTGCCCTTATCGATTGCATCCGATGACACCTCCTCCGCAATCATTATAGCGCTATAGCTGCATAACGTCAATTGGAAGATACGTTCATTATGCGGTTGTCTAAAGGTATGGGGACAGGCCTACAGGATAGAGCTGTCCCCGATCGGGAGTGTAAGGCAGGCTTACCCCGCCTCAAGTATGAATATTACGTCTCTTTAAAAGATGTGCTCAAATCCCTGGGCATGGCGATCGCCTTTAATAGCGGCGCCGCCGACTTCTCCGCCATGCGGGCCGTTCCACCCAATCTTTATATTGGCGAAGTCAAACACAAGACTTTTGTGGAGGTCAACGAAGAAGGAACCGAAGCGGCTGCCGCCACCTCCGTGGAAATTAAAGACGAATCGGCTCCCCTGAATTACTTTTCCCTGATCGCCGATCGGCCCTTCTTCTTCAGCATCGTCGATCAAAAAACCGGCTCCATATTATTTATGGGCTCGGTCGGCGATCCCGCGCCCTAGCCCCGAGATCATGATCACCAACAACTCAAGGGGGACGGTTCTCTTGAGTCATCTAGCGGGATAGGGGGAGCACCCCCATTCCCCCTATCCCTGAACACCATCTATCATTATTTCCCTACCGGTGCCCTAAACTATTTATCAATAACACAAAAGAACCGTCCCCGTGAGTCGCGTGAGTCGCGAGGACCATCCACTTAAGTCACTTGTCAGATCACCTCAGGCGGTTCCCAGGACGGCAAATATGCCCAGATGGTTGACCTTGATGGTAGCCTCCCATTTGCCGCTTTTTTCGTTAAAGCTGATCGTGGTTTCCACCGCAATCCATTTACCCGTTTCGGGGTCAAAATAGTGCACAACCGGACTTTGCCCTGGGGAAAACTTACCGTAATCAAATTCCAGGGTGATAAAGATAAAATTGTTTTCCCCGAAATAAGCAGGGCCGGTGCTGGTTATTTCATACACCTGGCTGCTCAATATTAAACCCGGGGAAGCGGAAAGGGCCTCCAGCATTTCGCCGGAACTAAGGGTCCTGATCGTGACCAGCGCATCCCCCGGCAGAACACCGGCCGGAATGAGGATCGACCCGCCGGTGATCTCTATCGTTCCGCCGGTGTCGCTGGAGATGAACTCGCTTGCCTCCTCCGTATCCGGTTCGAACGGCCTCAGGAAGACCCAGATCTCTATATCGTCGTGGGGGCATTCGTAAGTCGACCTGTAGGCAACGATCGCCTTATCTTCTCCGTCGCCGCCGATCAGGATATTGTGGCCGCCGCCGGTGTTCAGTATATCGTCCCCATCGCCACCGTCCAGGTAATCGTCTCCGGCGCCGCCGTAAAGGGTGTCATTTCCCTCTTCACCGTAAAGCTCATCGTTGCCCTCTCTGCCGTAGATGATGTCGTCCCCGCCGCCGCCGAGGATAATGTCATTGCCGGGACCGCCGTCCAAAATGTTGGGCCCATCATCGCCGATGATCAGGTCGTCCCCAGAGCTGCCGGTCACATTTTGAATGGCGCTGAAGCTGCCAACAATCATGAAAGCCTCGCCGGCGCCCAGATTGACCTCTATCCCCTTTGAAACCCCGCTGTAATCCAGAGTGTTGCTGCCGCCGCCCCCATTGATCCGACCTTCAAAGGAGGCTCCGTCGAATAACCGGAAGCGGTCGTTCAAAGCTCCGCCATTCAGGGTTTCCAGGGAGGTAAAGGCGAGGGATCTTCCGCCCGCCCGGTAAATGCCGCCGTTTGCACCGCGTATCTCCCAGACATTGGCCCGGTTCAACCCGCTCAGGGAATCGTCCGGAGCCCGGCTGCCGGTCAGCCCTGTTATGTTCCGGAACTCGCCGGCGATACCCTCTACCCTGCCGTTGAAACCGACGGTGTTGCCCGGAGCGGTCAGTAGAAAATCCCGGGGACCGGCGCAAGCACTGAAGTCCAGGGTGTTGTTGCCAGCGCCCCCGTCCAGGTTGCCGTAGCGGCCGTGGCCATCGCTCGTCAACCGGCCGGCATCGAGAAAGATGAAGGTATCGTTGCCGGCCCCACCATAAAGATCGTATTGTTGCGCGCTGCCGATGATAAAGGTGTTATCCCCCCTGCCGCCTCTTAAGACCTCCAAGCCGGTAAAGCTTAAGCCTCTGCTGCCGATCAGGTTCTGGTACAGGTTCCAGATATCGCTCCCCTCATGGGTGACCTCCAGGATAAATCGGCCGCCTTCAGCAAGGCCGGTCAAACTGTCACCTTTTTCGCTCTCCCCGCCAATCAGGAAGCTGATATTTTTAAATTCCTTCAGCCGGCCGCCCTCCCGGCCGTTAAAGCCGTTCAGAAGACCGATTCCGCTGAGGGTCAGATCCAGAGAAGCTGTACAGGCGCTGAAATCCAGGGTGTTTTTGCCCTCCCCGCCATCGATAGCGCCTGTAACCCTGGCCCTGCCGGCGAAGAGGAAGGTATCATCCCCGGAGCCGCCGTTTATAACGCCTTGAACTGTAGCCCCTTCTGTCAAGAAGAATATATCGTCTCCGGAGCCGCCATCGATGTTCACGTTCAGCGTTCCGTAGCCGCTGAAGTTAAAGCGGTCATTCCCGCTGCCGCCATTAGTATTGCCCTGAATTGCGGCGCTGCCGCTCAGATTGAAGGTGTCGTCCCCATCACCGCCGTCGATGTTGCCGAGTACCCGGGCGCTACCTGCAAAATTGAATATGTCATCCCCCGGGCCGCTATCGATATTGCCGGTCAGCACCCCATTGCCGCCGAGGTTAAAGATATCGTCCCCGGGGCCGCTTTCGATGTTCAGGCGGCGCTGCCCACTGTTCAGGTTGAAGGTGTCGTTGCCAAATCCGCCGATTAGATTCAGGATACGGCCCCCATAACTCACGCTGCCGGTTACCTGGCCCTCTTCAAGTTTTTTTACTATCCGGTCAACGAGTTCAAATATCAAATCGGAGCGGACATTGGAGAAATCGAGGGTATCTTCGCCTTGCCGGGTTTCGATAATCTGCACGGTCCCAAAACCTTCGTAAATCAGATAGGTATTGTTACCGGATCCGCCCTCCAGGATATCGTTGCCGCCGGTGCTGGCCAGGATATTGTTCCCCCGATCGCCGATCAGGTGATCGTCGCCCTGGCCGCCGTAGACAATGTTTATCCCGGTGATGGAACCGCTGATTCCGGTAGCGCTGAAGGCGGGGAGGTTGACGATGACCCCGCTTGTATAAGCCCGGTAATCAAGGGTGTTCTGACCTCCGCCGCCGTCGATGTCGCCGCTCAAGGTGGCTCCGTCCAGCATGATGAAGCTGTCGTTCCCGTTGCCGCCGAAGAGATAGTCGAAATATATGAAGTTCAGGGCAAGCGGGTCGCCTTCCCCGTCGAAGGCTCCTTCCGCCTGGTAGGTGCTCTTCTCCCCGTCGAGCAGCCACCGGCCGCCCACCTCCGGGATACCGTAGAGCTCGTCGCCCTCCGCCAGAGAGCCGATGACCCGCCGGATGCCGTTGAAACCATCGAGGATCGTGCACCCGGGCCCGGCCGGGCTCTCCTCTACCCCGAAGTAGCCGCTTTCATCCCAACCCAGGATGAAGATATGCCGGGCCGAGCCGTAGCGGCCATAGTCCAGGGTATCGAGGCCCGCGCCGCCGTTGATTACGCCGTTTAAAACCACCCCGTCGGCGAAGCTGAAGCTGTCGTCGCCCTCGTCGCCGTTGAGGATCACATATTCAAGATATTCCGGGCTGAATTCCAGGTTGAAATAGTCATCTCCCCGGCCCCCGTTCAAAATCACGTCCCCCCGGGCCGACCCGTCGAATAACAGGTCAAAATAATCGTTCCCGCCGTCCCCGTTAATATTAAGATCTCCACGGCAGGAATAAAGCAGGAATTTATCGTCGCCGTCCCCGCCGAAGATTTCGGTCTTCAAGCTCGGGGCGGTGTTGTGAACTGTGAAGCAGTCATTTCCCGAGCCCAGCCAGATCCGTAGCTCCTCCATATCCCGGAATTCGATGCCGCTTTCCATATTAAGTCCCGTCAGTGAAAGGGTGCCGGCAGCCTGATCCAGATCAAGTCCACCCTGATCGTCGCCGGTAGAGCCGTCGTTGTAAACCAGGAGCCGGTCGGTCTGAGTCCCTTCGTCCACAAAGTGGGCGGGACTGGTATTGAGAATCACATATTTTACCGCGCCCTCCCGGTCAGGGTCCAGGGGCAGATCCAGGATCAAAGTGCTCCCGTCAAGTGCCAGGATCCGCCGGATTTGCACAACCCGACCTTCGTCGTCGAGAATCCCCAGGTAAGAACCGATCACCGCTTCGGTAAAGGTCGCTCCCTCATCGGTAAAGGTATCTCCCTCCCCGGATCCGTTGGTGCCGGTGGGGAGGTAGCGGTTGGTCTCCGCCGGCAGGGTCACCGCATCGCTCAGCGCCCGGTTTGCCCCCTCCCCGGGGCCTCCGATGAGGGTTAATTTCCCCTGAATCAAACCGGTTTGCCGGCTCGCTTCAGGCAGGATCACCGGATTGCCCTGTCCATCATAGACTACCCCGGGGCCCGTGATCTCCCCGGCGATGATAAAAGTGTCGCTGCCCAGGTTGCCGGTAATCAGCACCTCCGTCTCAGGCCCGACGCTCAAGATATAGAAGAGATCGTCTCCGGCCATTCCGTCGATCTCCAGGCGCTGAAGATCCGCATGGCTTGCCAAAACCCCCCCGCCGTAAATCCCCTCCTCGGTGAGCACAATCTGATCATTTTCTTCGCTGAGAAGGAGCAGCAGGGTGTTGATGCCTGCGCCGCCTTCGATATTGAGCAACCCGTTGGTGATCTGGCCGCTCTCATGACCGTTCCCGCCCAGAACCGCGAAGACCCGCACCAGGAATTCATCGTCGCCGTCCTCACCGTAAAGGTCAAGGGGCGCCTGGTTATGGCAGACCAGGAACTGGTCGTCGCCGCCGCCCCCGCGGATGGCCAAGGCAAAGCTGATCCCCCTGCTCAGGAAGCCCTGGGCGGTCTCCAATGTGGGGAATTGATCCTCCTCTGCAATACCGGCCAGGGGATCGCGGGCCGAGTGGAAGATCTGGCCGATCTGGAAGGTATCGTTCCCCCCGCCGCCATTTATGGTAAAGCAAGTGCCGGTATCGTCTAAGATGAGGTGATCATCGCCCTCGAAGGCGTTGATGATGACCTGCTCCAGGGTGCAGCCCAGCCAGGTTCCCGCACCGCCGTTGGCCAGAGGGTCGAACCCGGCCGCAACGTTGTAGTTGATCCGTTCCAGATCGTCATAACCGTCGCCGTCCAGATCCAGGCCCTTATTGATCAGGGCGATAAAATTGTGCCGGATCAGAATCCGGTCGTCGCCGCCGGTGGCGTTAACGGTCAGGATATCCTCGTCTCCCGCCCCGCTGCCGGTGTCATTGATATTTATGATATAGCTGCTCTCTCCCGACAGGTTGATGATATAGCGGTCGCTGCCTTCCTGGCCGTCCAGATCGATGGTCGGGAGCTGGCCGTCATACTGGCTCAGAACAGGCCCGAGCCGATCCAGGGTAATTACGTCATTCCCCGCACCGGCTTCGATCACCGTTTGGAGCAGGGGGCAGGCGGTCTGAATGAGGATCCTATCGCCGTCATCCCCGCCATAGATTTCCAGCAACGGGGCCCGGATTTCACCGCAGAGCTCCAAATTGCTGCCGACACCCGGATCGGGACTTCCGGCGCTGAAATCCAGGTAAAGGGAAACCCGATCGGCAGCCGCCAGCAGGGAACCGGCCTCCAGAAGAAGATCGTCGCCGGACTGGAGGGTCAGCGAACCGCCCTCTGAGCTGATCACAGCCCCCGCCCGCACCAATATATCTTCCCCGGCAGCTGCCGTATCAGCAGTGACCAAAAGCAAATCCCCGCCAGCAGTAATATCCCTTTCAACCTCCAGGCGGCCGGAGACGGACACCGTTAGTGCACCGCCGGCAGCGATCCTCGACTGTATCTGCAGGTCGCCAAAAACGATCAGGTCCACCTCGCCGGCGGCGCTGAGGCCCGCCGTATCCGTGAAGCCGCCGATGATCAGTCCCCTGCTATTCCGGATCCGGATGCTTCCGCTCCCGGCCCGGGCCTCCAGATAATCCACCGCCGTGCGCAGATAACCGCCCACCGCGTCGATATCACCCTCCGCCAGCAGGAAGGCCTTCCGGCAGATGATGTTTTTTACACCGACACCAGATATGCTGCCGGAGGATTGCAGGTAAACATCCCCCCAGCTGCTGAAAACCGTATTTAGGATCAGATCGCCGCTGACCTCGATCATATAAATATCCCCGCCGCTTTCGGCGCTCAGTTCCCCCGAACCCAGGGTAGCGATCGCCAGATACTTTTCCGCCCGCCCAATCGCTCCGTTCACCGCCCAAAGGTTGATATTTCCTGCCTGAATATTGGCCGCACCTGGGTCCGGGGTGCCGGCAAAAATCGAGTCGCCGGCCCGCAGGAAAACATCCCAGTAGGGGGTCTTGACCGTTCCCAAACATAAATTCCCGCGTATTGCTTCCAGGTAAATATTCCCGCCTGCGGCCTCCAGATCCAGGTTACCAGACTGGGCCGGCCCCGGCTGTTCCAGATCAACCTTTAAATATCGGTCACTCGAGCCAATGGTGAAGGCTGTAATCTCAAGAGCAGCAGCCGCAATATTTTCCCGGCCATCGTTTCGGGCATCGATAACGTCGCCGGTCGATTCCAGAAAGACCTTGCCCGGGCTATAGATAAATTCGAGGTTCAGGGAGCCGTCACAGTAATGCTCCTGGTAGGTTCCGGAAACGCCCTTGAGATAGATATCGTAGGCGGAACGGGCGTTCAGGGTTTTGGAATCCCCCTGCTGAACAATGATCGGCTTGCCGGCAGCGCCGATAGGACCTCCGGAGGCCTCCAGGTAGATCTCCCCGCCCCGGATATTGACCGCTCCGCTATCAGCGGCGTTGAAGATACCGCCGCCGGACTTGATCCGCACATCTCCCCCGTTGGCTGAGGAGACTGTATCGAGCCTCAGATCTCCGTCGGCAAAAAGATAGACGGAACCGCCGGCGCTGATCGCCACCCGGCCCTGGGCCTGCAGGCCGATGCTCTCGATGGATCGAATGAGGATCTTAAACGCTTCTGCCGGATCAACCACCTGGCCCTGCTCGTTGTAAAAGACCACATCGCCCCGCTCGGCGGCGGCCAGCAGGGATTTCAACTCCTTGCTGATATTGACAACAACAGAGTCGCCATTAAATAAAAGCAGGGTGCTCCAGGCAGCGCCGCCAATATCCCCGGCCGCGCTGAGGCTGATGTTTTTGCCCACAATATTGGGCGTCCATTCCCGGTAACTGGTACCGGCGATGCGCTTCCGGTAAGCCTCCTCCAGAAAGGCGGCGATATTTTGAGGGCTGTTCTCCTGGCCGCCCATATATTTTTCCCAGAGGGCGAGCAGGGCGCTGTTCTGAAGGTACTCCCCGTAATTTGGATTGCGCAGGCTGCCGTCAGGCACGGCCAGGGTGACATCTCCTTCCTGGCTGACCACGCTGATCACCTGCAGAGAGCCATTTACCTCTGTCAGGTTGATATTTCCCCGAGCCGAAGCAATCAGGCCCGCCCCTTCTCCCTCGCCGCTATCGATTCTTAAGGCGCTGTTGCCGTTTAAGTCGCCCCCGATGGAACCATAAGCCGTGATCAGCTCGATCCGCTTTCCAATGATCGAGATTTCATCCTTGGCTACAGCCTTCATACCGCTTTTGGCTTCTAACCGGACATTGCCGGCGGATGCATAAACCTGATCTATGTTTAAAAAACCGGAAGTTTCCCGGATATTGATATCCCCGGCATAGGCTATAGCGATCAGGCTGCCTCCGCCCAGGGAGATGGGAAGGGGCAGGTCCCCGCCGATCCCCTGCTGCGCCACCAAGAAAAGATCCCAGCTGACAATAGGCTGATCAGTATTGGAATAAATGGCGCCGTCAGCTGTTAAGACGGTATGGCCTGATTCATTCCTGACAGGGCCCTCCAGAACAACATCGCCCTTGGAGTGAATATTGATCGAACCCGAACGGTTCCCGGCAAATTCTATGGCGATGGGATAATCAGCTCTGATACTGTGATGAAAAACATCGATCGAACCCTTGCGGTAAGTGTACTCCTCATAATGCCAGGTATAGCCCAGAAACCAGGATTTTTCGGACCAGTTGCGGTATCCCCAAAGCTCCCAATCGTCGCTGGTGCGGTGTTCCTCATAATAGACGTAAGGCGCATTTTGCCATTCCGGCGCATAGCGCATGTACTCCCCTTCGGGCATCGGAAAGGGGGTGCCGATCGTGTATGAAACGTATGAATAAAGGTTATCCGGATCCTTGGCCGCCCAGTCCATCCCCAGCCAGTCCTTGCTGCGGTAGGTTCGGATCTCTTCCTCTCCCACCTTCTGACCCATCACCCACTCATAGCGATAACCAAGGACCGGTTGGTATCCGGCCGAACTGCCGCTGGCCGTACTATTCGAGATCAAGTGGTTGGGATCATCGCTATAATAGGACTTGATCTCCACTTGGTAGAGACCGGTATTGGCATCGTATATCCGCCGGTACCTGGTAACCGTATAAACATTCTCGCTACCCGGTTTTTTCTTGGCCGTATCGGTAATGACCACCGTCCCCGGCATGCCCAGGCCCGTATCCAGCCCCTTGATCACCAGGTCCAGATCGGTCTGATTGTCGATCTCAATTTCGCCGAAACCATCCAGGGCGATGATCTTGCCGCTGCCGGTGTTGATGATCTGACCGAAGAGCTCCACGTAGCCGCCCCGGATCGCCAGTGGTTCCACGATAATTGCCTCCCGGATGGGGTCGTAATAGATATTAAAACCTCTTTCGCTTGTCAGCAGCGGACAGTCTTTGTAGGTCATACTTCCTGCCCGGGCGCTGTTTAACACTCTGTAGGCTTGAATTTTTCCGTTCAACTTATCTCCGCCCAAAGTAACCTCCTGGATCGTCCCGCCGGCCTCGATGGTGCCGTTGATGTTCAGATAGCGGGCGGCAATGAAAATATTGTCGGCCCGGATCGCCCCCACCTGGGGATTGTCTGCGCTCAAAATGGAGGAGATAAGCTGATTAATCTGGCCTTGCAGACTCTCGTAGGGGTATTCTTCATATACCAATTTATAAGCCTCATAAAATGTTATACCGAGAATAACATCACCATAGAAGCTCCAGATTTCCGGATCAGCAGGGTAGGGAAAGTCTTCTCCCTGGATAAGCCGGGCCAGCTCCCCCCAAAGGGCCCGGGGCGAACCGCCCACATCGAACTGGTAGTCGATATAGCCCTGCATGAAGCTGCCGCCAGCGGTGATCTCCAGCGTGCCCGCCTCGATAGAGCCTAAACAGGATATGCCGCCCCGGCTTTTGATCGTAACCAGGCCGGGCCTGGCTTGGGTCCCCACGTTTTTGATGTTGCCGCGAATCTCTATGGCGGGAGGGTTCAAGCCGTCGTCATAAGTATTTTCAATATAAATCGAGGAGGCCGGGAACCCGGCGGAGCCGCTGGTCCGGATTGTAAAGCAGGCTTCTCTGACCTGGTTGATCAGGTTCAGGACCTCATTCAGATCAGCGCCCAGAACCGGAGCGTAATTGTAGATGAGCAGGCCCCCTTCCCGTTCCGGAATCAGCAGATCGGTCAGCACCAGATAATGGGGGCTGTGGTTCACAATTGAGATTTTGGCGGGCGTCGCACAGGCGCTAAGGATGCCGTTTCCGATCAGCGAACCGCCCTCGGCGAGGACATTAATATTGGGCTGTTCCGCCTTGATGCCGCTCACAATGATCAAATCGATCCAGACCTGGGGCAGGGGTTTGTCTCCGCTGACATCGATCCCCATCCGGGCCAGCTCCTGCACCAGGAATTGGGCCTGGGCGGCAAAAGCTTCCCCCGCCTGGGTGCCCGCATATTGAACCGCCAGGTATTTGAATTGATTGATCTGATTCAGGAGATGCTCGGCCAGGATGGCCTTCTCCCAGGCCCAGGTGATCCCGTCGCTGCAGTTGATCCGGCCGTCGGCATCAATTTCAAGATAGCGCTCGCTGCGCAGTCCCGCTTCCACTGTGCCGTCTACCCGCACCAGCGGATCCAAGGTCAAAAGACCGCTGCCGCCCTTGATCTCGGCCCCGAAAACGTCCTTGACCCAGTCGCGGCCGGTGGCCTTGCCGCTGGCAATGGTGGGCCCCTTCTCGGCAATCAAATTGGTATCGCTGACACTTTGGGTCAGCGCCCCTTCCTTGATCGTGATCCGGCTGGTCAGGATTATTAGAGCCTCGGCCTGTGGGGTGCCGCCGGCGGGGGCTACCCCGTTATTGTCAATATGCGTTAGGGCCTTCATGGTCAGTCGGTTGGTCTCCCCGCGGCTGTTCTGACCGGCCATCAGGTTGATCTGCCCTTCAGCAAAAAGTCTGGCGCCGCTATCCACGCTAACCCGGTTCTCCGCCTCTACCCGGGATAAGGAGGCCCCGTCGGCGCCGCCGGCCAGACCCCAGGTTTTGGCCTCTGCACTGGTCTCGATCTCCGCCCGGGCCAGCGCAGAGAGGATGATGTCGCCCACGCTCTTGAGGAGAGCATTTTTGCCGATATTGATCTCCGCCAGGTAGAGCAGGGCATTTATTTTCGATGCGGCGTCGGCCACTTCGATCGCTCCGCCGGCGTGCAGCCTGACCCGGTCCCGGGCCAGGGTCAGGTTGCAGGCCTCCAGGATCAGGGACCCGGGGATAAAGGGATCGCCGATCACGTTCAGGCCGGCCCCCTCGCCCACATTGACCTTGGTCTCAAAGCTGATCTCCGTACTGCTGCCGGCAAGAGGAACATCGACCAAGGCGCCGCCGGACCCGGAGTCGACATTGTACAGATCCTTGCCCGCCTCGTCGTTCAGCCAATCTTTCTCCGCTTCGTTGACGGCGCTAACCAGGATCAGGTAGGCATTGATCACCGCGTTATCGCCGATCTGGGCGCCAACACTGGAGAAAACCTTATTTGTGGCAAAGGCGCCGCTGCCGCCGACCAGGGAGATGTTCAAGGTATCGACCCGGCTGTTGAAGCGGTGCTTATGTTCGGCCTGAAGCCGGAATGAACCTACATCGATCTGAGCCCCGGCGCCGACAATGGCGCTGGTCCCGTAATTTTCGCTGCTCTGTGGATCCTTGTTAAGAGAGGTCGCCGCCTGGGCGGCCAGGCCGGAGATAGCTCCGCCGCAGCCGCCCAGGGCCTCGGCGTAGCCGTATTCATCGCCGCGAGCGATGACCTGCAGGTCGTTCCCCCGGATCACCGCGCCGGCGCCGACCAGCGCGGCGATGCTTGAGGCGCATTTTACCTCCGCCTTGTTCACGCTGACGTCCAGCAAGCCGCCAATGTTGACAACGTCGGTATAAGCAAGCGTACGGGTGGCCACCGGGGCCTCGATCCTGATCGTCCCCGGGACAGTGATCTTCACCCCCACACCCAGGTAAGCCCGGGCCTCGGTGTTCAGATCAGCTGTGGCATAGACCCCGCTGCCGGTAAGGATGGCGCTGCCCGAAATACCCTCGGCCTCCGCCCGGGCCGTCTCCCCCGGTTTCCCCCCTGCATTGACCGGCAGCAGCACCGCAGCTTTCACGCTTATGGTGGAGGCGGAACTGTAGATGGAAATCACTATATCCTTTGAAGTTTCTTCTTTCAATCCACCCTGGCTCTCCAGAAAGAGATGCTTTCCGTCGCCGGAAATGGCCCTTATCCGGTAAATGCCGTTATTTTGGCCCGGGCCGTCGACGGTGATGCTCTGACCGGGTTTAAAGCCGTCCTCCGCCCAGCTGCCGCTGTCCCTGCTGATCCGGTCATAGCCCTGGGAGACGATGCTCACCGCCGTTCCGGCGCTGATATTTTCGTCGGTTATATACTCTCCCTTGTAGAATACCAGCCTCTTTCCATCGGCGCTGATCTCTTTTATTTCGTAATAGTTGTTATTATGGGAGGTGCCGTTGACCCGGATGATATCCCCGGGCAAAAATCCGTCGGCCAGCCAACTGCCTTCGGAACGGCAAAGCTCGGGGGAAAACCTGATAACGGCCTCGCCGCTCTCGGTTCCACCTGCGGGGGTGCTCACAACACGACCCTCGGTATCGAGAATGGCGGTAAAACCGCCGTCTTCAAAGCCGATAATTTTGTAGAGACCGCTGTTCTGCCCGAAAGGATCGGTCACCAGCAGTGTTAAAAAATCTCCAACTTGCAAGCCCTGACCTTGCAAAGATTGGCCCGCTGCGCCCACATATTTTACCCGGTCGTTGGCCAGATGCTTCTCCGCGGCTTTGATGCTTACCAGCCGGGCAATTTTCTCCAGGGAGACGAAGTAAAAATCACGAGAGCCACTTTCCCCCAGGTAACGATCGAGGAATAATTGCTGGGCTTCATCCATTTCGCCAATATCAAGGCGCAGATGGATCCCATCCATCCTGCTGATTTTGAAATTCTGTGCTTCCCCGTCTATTTCAAGGGTCAGCAGATCCCCCTCTAAAAGACCTAGCTCCTCCCAACTCCGGCCTCCGCCGGCCCAGATCAGGGTGAGTTTGGAGCTTTCAAATTTCTCCAGGGTGAACAGCCCCTCCAGCCCCACATTTATGTTTTTGCCGGCGATTTCATCCTTTAAGAGTTTGCCCCCGCTCAAGGTGAGAACCTTCCCATCAGCGCTGATCTCCGCAATGGTGTAGGCTCCGTCGTTCTCCCGCGTCCCGGAGATGACAATATCGAAATTTTTGAGGAACCCGTCGTCCAGCCAGCTCCCCCCATCGTTCCGGGTCAATGTGGAGGTCTCCCCGTCAAATGCCAGTTCGGGCTCGCCGGACATGACCACGCCCCGTTCGAAGATAAACTCTCCCTCCACCCGGATGGTGTGGCTGATGAATTCCAGTCGCGGCGTACCGCTGAGGCTGCCCCGGCTGATCAGGGTCAGCTGGGGATTGCCGCTGATGGGTTGGGAACCGGCCACAATGGCGGCATAGTTCCCGATCCAGGCCTTCGTTTTCGGTTTTACGATCGCCTCCGCCCTGGATTCCCCCACCTCGCCGACACCGGAAACGGTTACACCTTTTACGGTGGCCGTTACCGCCGGGGTAACCAGGGCCTCGATCTGCAGATCGTTCGAAACAACCACGTCGGCCCGATCGCCGATGAAGGCCTCTACGACCGGCTGCACATCGGCCCGGGCCAGATAGACATGAACCCCCAGGATCGCCGAGCCCGCCACACAGAGACACTGGGCGTCGGCCAGGGCAAGAACCTCGGCCCTCAGGCTCAGATCGCCGGCCCGCAGATAGCCGTAATCCCCAAGATAGGCTCTGGTATTTTCCGCGGCGAAAATATGGGCCACGGTACCGCCCACGGCGGCCGCCCCGGCGGCGGCATTGTTCGGCTTGGAATTAAGGTCATGTTTCCCCGTGGCCTGGATGGTCACCTTTTGCCCGGAGACGATCTCCGCCCGGGAGGCTTTATTCCCGGCGTTCTGCACAAAGGCGGCGGTGATTTTGCTTTCGAGATCCGGATTCCCGAATAGTTCGGGCACCTTGTTTTTATCAATCAAAATTTTCGTCTTGTTGCCCAGGTCATCACCGGGCAGCCTGTTTTGCTTATTCCCCTGATCATCCTCGTAATAGAGGCGGCTGTCGGGGGAAAGATCGTTGTTGAGCTGGTTATGATAATCTTCATTGAACTCACCGGAACTATCTTCATCCATGGACTGCCCCACGCAGATGATGGATACCGCCCCGGAAATGCCGAATAACCCGCCGCCCACCGAATAGACCCTGGAATCGACTATCTTCTCGGACAGCGCTTCCAGATTGATATCGCCCCGGGCATAAAGTTTCGAGCCTGCGCCAACCATGGCCACGGTCCGGTTTTGAATACCGGTATAATCGATGGCCGCCCCCACTCCCAGGCCGGCCCCTGCTCCCAGGGCGCCGCTCGTGGTATTGACCTCGCTACGGTTATCCGCCTTAATGGAAATAGTTTGCGCCGTGCCGGGACCGTAGCTTCCGCCGGGGCGGAAACGGGGATCCTGATTGATAGTTGAATACTTGCCGGTAGTCGGGTCGCTCCTGAGCGTTGCTTCCGTGGTCGTCTCCACCAGGATAACGGAAATTGAACCAGCCACACCCGCCCCGGTAACCCCAATCCCGGCCGTCCCCACTTTGACGTTGATCTTATCCCGGGAACGGGCCATAATGACCACGGATTCGCAGGCATTCAACTCCGAGCCGATTACTTCCGCCCGGCAGATATTTTTAAATGAGCTGACCACCACCGTACCGCCGGCGCCCACATAACCGGAACCGGAAACCGTACCGCCATAAACCTCAAGATCAATATTGTGACTGGAAAAGACCTTAATCGAACCCAGGGTATATACTTTTGAAGCCTGGATAAAAGCTTCATTTTGATTATCGGTAACCACCACGGAGACGGCGCCTGCCAGGGAAAACATGGCCGAAAGGGAGGACCCGACAATAACAATGGTCGGCTGATCAGAGCCGCCCAGCGGTTTCAAGGAGGTGATCGCCGCCAGCTCCACTCCGCTGCCGGCATAGATGGTGGAATCTTTAAGATAAGCCCCGGTTTGCTGGGTAAGGAATGTGGCGTCCACCGCCCCGCCCACGGCAGCCCCGCCGGCGTCGATGCTGCCGGCGTAGATCCGGATCCCGGTGACTTGATTGGCCCGGACGATAACCCATTCTCCCTGATCTTGATCGGAGTTAATTTTTGAGGAATTGATATAGGCCTCGGTGGTATTGCAGATGATGTTGGTGGAAACCTGGCCGCTGGCCCCGGCCAGGCCTGCCCCCACGGAAGCGGAATAAATGGTCAGGGCTTCTTTGTTGGAGGCAATGACCACCAGGCCCTTGACCTGCTGATCCGGCGTTACTCTGTTCCCGTCCGCGTCCCAAAGCAGAACCTTGAGGGCGGCCCCGTTCCCCCGGGCGCTCACTTCAGATCCTTCAATATAGGCTCTGGTAGTATTATTGAGGATATTCACGATCACCGCCGCCCCGGCGCCCACCGCGCCGACCCCGAAGGAGCCGCCGTAACTGCCGGTTAAGCTTTGGGAATCGGCCAGGATATAAATATTGCCGCCGGCAGTCACCAGCGCATCGGTGATAAAGGCCTCCACCCGGTTTTCGATCAGATTGATCACCACCGTGGCCGAACCGCCGAAATTAGCCCCAAAACTGCCGCTAGCGGCGATGGTGTTGATGGAGGAGTCGGAGATGGCCCGGATCAAAATATTTCCGCGGGCGTTCAGGACCGGTTTTGCTTTTGCGGGATACTGAGCCACATAGGCCCGGATAACATTGGAAATCTCATTGTAGGCCGCGGCCGCCCCCAGGCCCACCTGTCCGGAGTAATTGATCTGCCCGGAGATGGACCGGATAGCTGATCTATCCCGCGCTTCCAGGCTAATATTTTCAGCGGTAATCGTAGCGGAGAGGATATAGACCTCGATTGTATTGTTGATGAAATTCAGGGAGACCGAGCCGGCCGCGGCAAAGGTTCCGGCAGCGGCCGCCGCCGCAGATACAGTTTCTATTCCCGCCCGGCTTTGGGCCTCCAAAGTGACATCGCCGACCGCGGTGAGGATTGAATCGATCAGATAAACCAGGTAGTTGTTCTGCAAGTGATTGACGGCTATGACTGCCCCCAGGCCGACACTGCCGCCGGCCACAGCCCCGGCTACGGACTGAATATTGGTCAATCTTTCCGGGCTGCTGGGATCGGTCTTCAGGGATTCCTGATCCCCGTCTCTATCCGCGCCGCCATCAAAGCTCTCCACATTCTCACCCGGAGCCGGATCTACCTGCAGGGCGCCCTTGGGAATGGTCGTTCTTTCTTCACTCAAAGCCTGCAGGAGGATATCCGTATCTGCGTTAACCGTCGCCTTCAGTATGTAGGCGGAAACCCCGGTATGCAGATAGTTCACCGAAACCGAACCCTGGATTCCCACCGCTCCGCCCACGCCGGCGCCGGCACTGATATTGAAAACAGCCCCATTGGATTTGGCGATCAGTTTCACCGCCCCGCCGCTGGATTCCACCTGGGAGCTCTCGATAAAGGCCCGGACCTTGGAATCATCGTTGAATGTGGGCTGGCTATAATCAAATTCTTTGGCCTCGGATTCTTGGTGCGCATCGGAGACCTCGTAGTTGCCCTGGGCCGGATCTCCGCCCTCCAGGGTGCCGCTGCCGACAAAGACCACGCCCACAGCCGCGCCCACGCCGACCACGCCCGCTACTGCAAAGTTGCCGGCGATCACGCTGACAGCGCTATGATCGATGGCCTGCAGGGATATATCCCCCGCCGCCCGCACCAGTTTCGTGCCGTCCCCGTCGCCACAGTCCTTGATGAAGGCCGCAATATCCGTGTAAATCCAGTTCACCGAGACGGCGCCGTAAACGGCGACCTTGCCGGCGGCCCCGCCGGCAGCACTGATGCTTTTGATAATCGTCTCGCCGGCGGCGGCGATGACTATTTTTCCTCGATCCGAGATTACCCTGGAATTTAAAATATAGGCCTGCACGCGCTGGGGGTTGCCGGAGGTGCCGATGTAATTCACGGCTACGGAGGCGCCAACCGCCACCATCCCCGCTCCGCCGACGCTGCCGGCAATGGAACCAATCTCCGAGCTGTCACTGGCCAGCAAAATGATATCCAGTTCGCCGAGAACCTGGGATGATTCGATGTAGGCGGCGATATCGTTGCCGATGGAGTTCACGGCCACCGAGCCGTTGACGGAAACCTGGGCTCCGCCGCCGCCGCCGGCGACCAGGGTCATGATCAGGGCTTCGGAGAGGGCGCTGATTACAGTATAGGTCTCGCTGGTGACCTGAGAGTCGTAGATAGAGGCGTGAACCATGTTGCCGATGGTATTGTAACCGGCGGCGGCCCCGATGCCCGCATTTCCGCCGAAATTGATCTGGCCGCAAAGGGACCAGATGCTCGAGCTGTCTTTCGCCTCCACCCGGATGCCGGGATGTATCTCATTATGAATAGTAGCATCTGTTTTCCGGGAGGCAACCGTGCTTCCGGTGATGGCCGCGATAATGCTGTTCTGGATAAAATTAAGGGAGACCGCTCCCGCCCCTCCCAGGTTGCCGCCTCCGGCCAGGGCCGCGGAAATGCTTTGGATACCGGCCTCGCTCCGGGCGAGAACAATGATATCCCCGTTTTCCGACGTAACCTCTGAACCCTCGATGCCGGCCCGGTAACTGCCGGCAATATAGTTGATCGCCAAGGCTATCCCCACCCCGGCCTTGCCTCCGCCGGCGATGGCCCCGGCCAGGGACTGGATGGAGGTCAGGGCGCAGGCGCCGTCATCCTCCCCGGAACCATCAAACTCGCCTACCGGACTCCTATCCGAACCCTCCTGCAGCGCCCCCCGGGGAATATCCTCGCGCAAAAGGGAAAGGGCCTCCACCCGGATATCGCCGGCGGCGGATACCTGGGAGCCGTTTAAAATCTGGGCCCAGACATTGCTGTAAATATAGTTGACGGAGACCGAACCCTGCACGCCCGCCTTGCCGCCGATGGCCACGCCGGCGGTAATGTTGAAAATGGCGTTATTGGAGGTGGCCCTCAGCAGAACCCGGCCGGACCCGGAATCGACCGTCGAGTGGTCGATATAGACCCGGACCTTGCTGGTCTCTGCGAACCTGGGGTCATCGTAGCCGTAATCCTCCTCTGTGATCTCCCTCTCTTCTTCTTCGGACCCTTTCTCGTACTCCTCATTTTCCAGATATTTATTAAAAGCGCTCAAATCCCCGTTGCCGATGTAGACGATGGACACCGCCGCCCCCACGGCAGCGGTGCCCCCCGATCCGGAGAAGTTGCCGGCAATAATGCCGATGGCCGAGTTGTCAACGGCGTCCAGGGTAATATCTCCCTTCGCCCGGACATACCTCTCCTTCTCGGCAGTCGCCAGGCAATCCTTGATATAGACGGCCAAGTCGGTATTGATAAAGTTCAGGGAGACCGCGCCGAAGATCGCGTTTTTACCCCCGATTCCCCCGGCGGCACTGATGCTCTTGATGATCGCCTCGGAGAAAGCCAGAAGCGAAACGGCACCCGTTGTTACCAGCACTCGGGAATCCTCGATGTAGCAGAGAACCTGCAGCGGCTGGCCCAGGCCGCCGAAACTGCCGATATAGTTGACGGCCAGGGCGGCGCCGAAGGCGTTCTCCTGGGAACCGCCCACCGCGCCGGCGATGGAGCCGATCTCCGATCGATCCCAGGCCTCCAGAGTGACCGCGGTTCGGGTATCGATCGTGGAATTTACAATATAGGCCGAAACCTGGTTGGTGATGGTGTTGATGCTCACCGAACCGTTGACGGCGACCTTGCCGCCCGCCCCGCCGCCGGCCGTGATATTCAGGATAAAGCCCTCCATGCGGGCTTTGATCCTCAAGGCCTCCGCCGTCAGGATCGTCTCCCCGGCAGTCCCCGCCGCCCCAACATAGGCGGCCACGGTATTTGAGATCTCATTGTAGGAGCCGGCGACGCCGATGGAGGCTTGCTGCGAATAGGAGAGGCCCCCGGCCACCGCCAGGATGTAGGAACTGTTCGAAGCGTCCAGGATAACCTCCCCGCCGGCCTGCAACCCCTGATCTTTCTTTCCTATTATATAGGCCAGGGTATCGGTGGAGATGGTGTTCATAGAAACGGTAGCCGCCAGGGCCAGGCCTTGCTCCTCGCTGCTGGCCCCCGCGGCGGCGGTAATGGCCAGGATCCGGTTTGCCGACTCGGCCTCCAGCCTGATATTCAGGCGCGAAATGACATCCGAATCCTGGATGAGGGCCAGAACGGCATTGGTTCCGGTGGGATCCCCCTCCCCCGCCGGTTTCTGATAGATCTCGTTCCAGGCTACCGCTGCGCCGATGCCCGCTTTGCCCCCGTAGGCCAGAGCCCCGGCAATGGCCAGGATAGATGAGCTATCTTTGGCGATTAATTCTATCGAGCCGGCCCTTACCGCCGATTCCTTCAGGATCGAGGCCTCTACCGTGCTGGAGATGAGGTTTACACTGACCTGACCGGCTACGCTGCAGCCCTTGCTGCCGGCGGCGCCGGAACCGCTGGCGGAGACCGAGATGATCATTTCTTTGGCCTCGGCCGCCACTTTCAGCTCCCCGCCCAGCGCCAGGTCCGATTCGATCACCAGGGCCCGGATCCGGTTGTCAATGGTATTCTGGGCATAGGAACCGGCCAGGCCGAGCGAGGTTTTATCCTTCTTGGCAACCATGGCCACCGAACCTCCGGCGGCGATGATCGTGGTGTAGTTGCGGGAGGTGATGATTACCTTCGCCGCCTGCAGAGAGGCGCGGCGGATATAGGCCAGAACCGTATCCTTGATATTGTTCAGCACCACCTCCCCGGAGACGCCGATCCCATAATCTCCCCCGCCCTGGGGGGCCGTTTTCTTATCCTGCGGAGCTTCTTTTTTATCCTTGCTCACGGCGGAGGCGAGAGCCGCCGAGATCAGATATCCATCGTTGACGGCATCGATCACCACCGGGCCCGCGGAGATGACCGTCCAGGTCTCCTCCCCCGGCCTCTCCCCGCCGCTAGAATCGAGCAGGGCGCCCAGAGCCGCCTCCGTATGGCGGGTCAGGTTATTGACGGCTACCGCCACGCCGACACCGATATTTTCAGAGACAGCCACCCCGCCGACCAGGTTGATGATAATGGTGTTGTCGGACGCCCTGACCAGCAGGGATTCCCAGTTTTCTGCAGAGAGGGCTTTGTTCCCCACCACAACCCGGGCCCCGCCGTCGATTTGGGCCAGGGTTTGATTGTCGATCTCCAACATGGAGAAGACCCCGTCGAAGCCGAAATCCCCCGCTTTGCCGCCGGCGGCACAAAGCGTCACTGCCAAAACACTGTTATCGGCGGTCACCTTCAGGTTATCGCCATAGAGGATAACCCCTTCTTTGACTTCCGCCCGGGAGCTGTTCTCCATCCAAATCAGCACCACCGTGCCGCCGGCGGCAGCCGTCTCGCCGCCGCTGCCCGGACCGCCGAAATTTATCTCCGGTTTCCAGGACTTGGCATCGGCAGCGGCCCCTGATACCCCGGGGGTTTGAATATTGCCACCAAAATTGATCAGTTCATTGACGCATAACGACTCCACCGCCACCTCTTGATTGCCGGTGCGGAAATTATCGCCGGTCTCCTGATTGACTTTAGCGCCGCGGTCCAGATAGGAATGAGCCTTGCATTCAATCTCCAAGATGGTCACCGCGCCGCAAATACTGACATCCGCCCCTTTCGCCGTGCTCTGGGTCCAGGTGTTGACCAGGTCGTCGGCAAGCCCGAAGCTGGCATCCAGATAGGTGGTGAGAACGCGGATCATCTCTTTGCTCCGGTAGACCCAGGCCGATCCCAGATCCTCCCAGAGGGTGGCCTGGCTGAAATCAACCTTACCCAAATCCAGAGTCTCGGAGAATTCGCCCAAATACCGGTAAAGATGGCCGGCCTCGCCGCCCGCGCTGTGGCCATCCTTGACTTCTATAATATCGTCCCTCTTGACCACCTGGTGGCCATCGGCGGATGAGGAGTATCTCCGGGCCCAGATCGTCACCAGTTCCACCATGTAGGTGAATTCATAGTCGCTAAGGGCCTCCGCTTTGACTTCCAGTTTCCCGGCAGAGTCAACTGCCGCTCCCGGGCCCACAAAGGCCGTAGCCTCGTTGGTATAAAGTCCGATGGCCACGGCGGCCGAGCCGGCAAATTTGGTCCCGTCGTCTTCCTCTTCCCCGCCGGCGGGCGGTTCATCCTTTGATTCCTTTACTGTACCGATGGCGATCAGGAAGGGCTGGCTTTCTGCTCTGGCCAGGATGGTGATCCTCCCTTTCGCCTTAACCTCCGCTTTCACGGTGGATTCCGGGTCGCCGATGCGGGCCGTGGCCAGATTGGTATCGCTGTGAATGGCCACGGCGGCGGCCATCTCGAAGGGGCTTTGATCACTGCCGGTTTTTTTATTGGCCTCTTCCGATTTATCCAGAATCAACTTCTTGATTTTCGGCAGGAAGATGCCTTTGATCTTGCCGATGATCTGGCTCTTGATCTCGCTGGCCAGGTCATTCTGGCAGCCGGTATTGACGCCGGCAGCCGCATTGACCCCGTTTCTGGTAACGGGGATACCGATCATAGTGGCTGCGATTTCCTTTCTCTCCGTGAGGGCGGCCACTACGATATCCCCGGCCACCTCCGCCCGGCCGTCCAGATAGGCCTCGGTTTCGCCGTGTTCGATGGAGAGAGCCACCGCCACCCCCACCTTGCCCCCCTGGCCGGTGGCGGAGAGGGCCTGGGTCCAGTTGCGATCGATTGTTTCGGCCTTTACGGTGAGGTTCCCGCCAATATGGAGCACCGCGCTCTCCGTCACATGGACAAAGGATTTGGAGTTGAGGATGCTCACCGCTACCCCCGCCGCGATCCCGCCCGGGGCAATCGTGGCCGTGCCGTTGGCCTGGATGGTATTGTCGGCTCTCGAGATCAGAGCGCAATCCCCGCTGGTGATGATTTTACCGGCGGCCTCGATCCGGGCCTCCGTATCGACGATGGCCACCGCCACCCCCGCCCCAATCCCCAGGGGGGCCGCCTTGGCAATGGCCGTGGAGTAGGAGCCGGCCAGAAAGGTATCGGCATAGATCTCACTATCGGCGGCCAGGGTGATCAGCGAGAAGGCCTTGGAGATGGCCACTGCGCCAATCAGAGAAAAGTCTTCTATAAAACCGACGGCAAACACCTCGATGTCGGAGAGGGAACTCTCGGGGGACACCCCCTGGTCCGGCGTGGCGGTGCCGTAGATCACGGTGTTGTCTGACTTGGCGGTCAATTTAACTTCTTTCCCCCGCAGGACCGCACCTTCCTGGATCTTGATCTCGGTTTTGCTGATATCCTCATTATAGAGCCAGAGATCTGTAATATCATAATCGGCCGACTGGTAGGCCTCCAGTTCAATGTTTCCGGCCGAGTAAGTTGAACCCATTTCCACGTGGGCCAGGAGGCGGGCATTTTTTTCGATGATGATCTCCGGGGAGGCCAGGTAGATATTACCCGAGTCACCGCCCGAAGAGCCATTTATAGGATCGGTTTCCCCTTCAGCCAGCAGGCGGCGGCTGGAGACGGTAACCCCTTCTTTGACGGTGATACTGTAAAAGGGAACGCCGGTCCAGATTGCCTGGTCCACATCACTGGGAGCCCGGATCACTATATCCTCACCTGATGAACAGATATCATGATCAATGATGACCCGCCAATCAAGAGCGATCCAGCCGGCGGTCAATGAGGCCGGCACGGGATCATTGTTTTCATCAACAACATAATTCCCCTCACTGTCTTTCTTCTGAGGGGCCATGAAAAAAACAAGGGAATGGCCATCCAAGCCGTCATGGATAAAGGTCCAGGAGCAATCCAGGTATCCGGTGCTGGTTGCCCAAACTGTATATTTGCTGCCCTCGCTTAATGATAAACTTGCGCCGTACATGCCGAGTTCATCAGAATTAAAGCCGCCGGCAGTATACGTCTCATCGGTACACCATACGCTGAAATTCAATATGGCCTGTCTGGTAATGGCATCTAACGCCAGGCCACTGAACGTGGGATAGAACCCGTCCGGTTGACCATCCGCATCGCCAAGGGGAGCAACTGCGCCGGGAGCAGGCTCGCCGCTCTCGCCGCCGGCGCCTTCACCGCCCATGCCGGAAGAACTTCCTTCTCCCCCGGGCTCCGGCGTGCCTTGATCGTCTCCGGCAACGCCTTCATCCCCGGTCCCGCCGGAGGGGCTGTTCTCTCCGGGGGCCTGCTCATCACCGGGCAGCCCGGAAGAGGCGCCCTCCCCGGAGTTCTGATCTTCTGCGGAGCCCCCGGCGGGGGTGCCCTCTTCCGGGGAGCCCTGATCGGCATTATCTCCTTCGGGGGATCCGCCTCCACCGGGATCGGCGGGCGGTGCCCCGTCCACCGGAGGTTCATCTGAAGCATGGGCGGTGGCAACCGGCGCCAGGAACGATAAAAATAACGCCCCCAGCAAGATCAGGCTAAATGCCAAAAGGCCCTTTTTCATTCTTCCCAATCTTTTCATCCCGCTTCTGATCGCCAGAGCGCTCATTTTGCCACCCCCGGTATTGATGGTAATTCTATTTCTAATGCTCCGAAAGTAATAAATAATAGCTGAAAGAATCTAAAGTCCCTCCAGCGCCTTCAAAATCTTGTTGGTCTCCTCGATCAAGGCTTTGTCACTTGAAATGGCCAGAACCTTCTCAAAATCTTTTTTCGCCTCTTCCATTCGCTCCAGGTTCAGATAGGCAATCCCCCGGTTAAAATAGGAGATCTCCAGGCCGACCTGAAGCTCAATGGCCCGGGTATAATCGGCCGCCGCCTCCTCGTATTTCTTTAAAAGGGAGTAAACATTACCCCTTTGATAATAGGCCGCTTTATATCCCGGATCCGCCTGGAGCGTGCGGTTGAGATAGTCAAGGCCCGGATCATAGCTGTCCAGCTGCAGATAGGCAAGAGCGATCCGGTAGTTACCCTCCGCGTCCCCGGGGTTGCATTCTAAAAAGCGCTGCCAATCGGCGATGGCCTGTTCATACTTTTTCTGCTGGAAAAAGACCAGGCCCCGCTGCTGGCAGCAAACCGCCAGCTCCGGGTCGATGGCCAGGGCAGCGCTGAAATCCCTCTCTGCCGCCGGATAATCCTTTTTTTGCAAGTAACCCAACCCCCGGTTGAAGAAAAGAAAGGCCCGGGAACCATCGAGCTTGATGGCCTCACTCCATTCCCCAATGGCCTTCTCCGGGTTATCCTGGATAAAATAAATATTGCCCCGGTTGGTATGTATCTCCAGGGTTTTGCCCACCATCTGCTCGAGACTCTCCCAATCGTCCAGGGCCCGCTCATAGAAACCGCTGTTCTGGCAAGCCAGCGCCCGCACCCTCAGGGCTTCCGCCCGGTATTTCTTCTGCCTGATCAGAGCGTCCGCATCCTCAATCGCCTGAGACCAGCGCCCGGTCAGAAGGTAAGCATCGGCTCGGCCGGCCAGGGCCTCCTGGTTCTGCGGCTCCCGGTCCAGAACATTGCTAAAATCAGCGATAGCCTGCTCCTGGTTCCCCAGCAAAGCGTTGATTCTGCCGCCCAGAAGATAGGGCTCCGCCGGCGCCGGATCCAGATCGAGGGAGGTGGCGATATCCTGGAGCGCCCCCAGGGGATCCTCCAGACCCAGCTGCACCTGGGCCCTTTCAAAATAAAGGAAGGCAGCCCTGGGAGCCAGGGAGAGGGCTGAATCGTATTCGATCAAGGCCAAAGCATAATCGCCCCGGTTGAAATAATTCCGTCCTTTATCGGTCAGGATCAAAACTTTTTCGATGGTCCCTTGATCAAAACTGCCTCCGTGTCCGGAGGAAAGCAGATCGGCAGCCGAACTGAGAGCGCCCTTGACCTTTTCCCTGAAATCCCAAAGGAGCCCCAGACTGGTGTTGATATTTTTGGAGTTCCCGAAATTGTCCCCGGCCAAACCCGGAGAAATCGGTTGCGGTGAAGCGGGGGTTCCCCTCCCGCCCTCCAGCGGAGGCGCCGGCCCTTGAACATCTTCAACCTGCCCGGAGGTTCGGCTATATCCGCTCAGCCAGGCGCTGCCCAGAACACTGAGCACCAAAACGATTGCTGTTCCGAGGGCAATCGGTTTTTTGAATTTCATTTTGATCCGCTCCCCAATAAATCAAAAAACTTTCGGGTAACCGCCCGCGAGGGTTTTTGCCCCGGGCGGTGATCATCAATCGCAATCCAGGCCGGCATCGATCAAATAATACCGGCTTATCAGCCGATTAGGGCAATCTCCATCAATTCCTTGGCCGTTACCTTGATCCGGTCGTCGCCCCAGATCACATAATTCCCGTCCGTGTGCACCGCAGTGAATAAAGATCCTTTTTGCAGTTCCTGGTATTTCATGGTATTCAGCTTGACCGAGAGATCTAAAATGATCACACTCCCGCCCTCCATCTCCAGAAAAAGACGGTAACCCTTCAGCGGCGCTACAGTTTTTATATAGTTCATGCCAAACCACCGGGCTTTCTAGACAAGCCGTTACAGCGCCATCATTTGGTTGCGCCAGGTTTTCCGCTGCTTGCATTTTTTTACACAGGCATATAAATATCCCCAGGTTCTACCAGTATAAAACAGGAATTATGGGCGGTGTATCGTCTGAACAGACGATTTTACGGGAGTTTATTATTTATTCAAATGGAAGATTTTAGAGAGGGTTGATGATTACATCAGTTTTTCGGCCAGTTTTACCCGGCGGTCAATATCCAGCTTTAATACTGTCCACTAGCAACATTTGTCTTGTAGAGGTACAGGAATCACTATGAAGGGTTTTTATGTTGTTTAAAAATCTCCATTGTAAGTTCCTTTTTCGTCAGTTGAAGATGGCTGGCAACATCGCGAATAATATTGTTCAAAGTGCCCATTTTAAGAGGGTGATGCCTGGGAATTGTTATATGGTGGACTCCATTTATTTCAGTAGTAAGCCTAAGATGACTGCCTGTTTGCCGGGTTACGTGATAACCATGATGTTTTAACATTTCTGCGAGGGATTCACCGCTAACATCTCTTGGTAGTTTCATATGGCCATTATTTCATCTTTTACATAGTGCAGGCGGACTATTTTGGGAAAGTCTTCTTCCTGGTCAAAGTGGCAATGGATGGCTTCCCGAATATTTGCTTTTAATTCATCCATTGTATCAGCCTCAGTAAAAATAGAGAAGCCCAATGCCCGGGCAGTAAAGCCTTCCTCGAGAGCTTCTTCAATAAGAAAAATGATTTCCTTCATTATGGGCACTCCTTTCTCAACTATTTTACATGCGCCGATCGTCAAAAGCAACTTTTGTATTCCCTGGCTTTTGTATTCCTAGGCACAATTGAATGAAGCATGGATCTAACTTTATAATTACTTCAGTTTTTCGGCCAGCTTTACCCGGCGGTCAATATCCAGCTTTTTAAATACTGACCTCAAATGAGTCCGCACAGTACTCTCACTGATAAACAATTTCTGCGCAATTTCACTGTTGTGCATCCCTGAGGCGGCCAGCAGGGCCACCTCCTGCTCCCGCTCACTCAGACCGGAAGGCAGATCTTCGGGCAATATATCCTTGTAGAGCCTGCTCCAACCCAAGCCGAACCGATCCTTTGTTTCCTGGAAGAGGTTGTAATATTCGGGGTATTCCTTTTCAATGATCTCGTCGGTAAGCCCATCGAGCAGCCAGGAGTACTGGGCAAATAAGGAGATCAATCCATCGGGCATCGCCCGGCGGGCAGCGCTTCTGATCAGTTCAATGGCCTTGGCTCGATTGTTTATACTTAAATAACCGGCGGCCAGGGTGAGTGAAATGAGCAGGTAGTTGAAAGGCCGCTCCATCAGGCCGCCTTCCAGGTTTGCCTCCAGGGTGCCGATCAACTGCGGCGCTTCCCCCCGGTTAAGCAAGTACAGGCCATGAACACAGAGGGCAATAGGTTTCATGTTTTTCAGGAGCCTGCTCCCAGAAAAATCGCCCTTTTTCAGCCAACCAGCCAACCGGTCCAGTTGCTGAAGTTCAACAAACAACATGCCGCGGGTGAGATCAATGGTGGAGAGAACCGGAAAGGAATTTTGGTAAAGGGCGGAAGCCGCCTTCTCCATGGAGATGACGGCATGCTGCCAACCTTCCGTATCCGCCTTGTAGAGGGCAACATCGGCCAATATAAGGATGGCCCCCATCTGGATGATACTCTGTCCCTTGTTTCCCGCCAGATAGGCAGCCTTGTAGGCCAGGGTTTCCGCCTCTGTAATATTGCCCCTGTAGTAAGCCAGGGACGCGCTGTAAAGCGCGGAAGCCCCGCTGCCGTAGCCGTTGGTCAACCCGGTAAGGAGGGTCGCATATTCATCCAGAAGGCCCGCTTCCCGGTCGGCTTCACCCGGCCGGAGGTGAAAATCCTGCAGGGGGAAAATACACCAGGGCATGTCGGGCAGGATAACCTCTGAACATCTTTTGTTGAAGAGCGGCGCCGCCTTTCTAAGGGTTTCCACCATTTTGACCAGATCAGGATAACTGTTAAACGAGGAGAGGAGCAGCCATTCACCGCGTAAAAGTGTATCCTCATTCCCCGTGGATTCAAACATCTTCTGAAGATCCCCCATCAGATTCTTGAAGTCGATGCGCAGATCGCAGACCAGCAGCGCCCAGGCGATGCGCAGCAGGGCCAGGGGATGCTTCTTTTTAATATCGGGGGGGCAGTTCCGGGCGATGTCGAGGGCAATTTCCGAAAAAGGCGTCCCTGCGATCTCCGCAAACATATGATGGGAGAAATCTAAGGAGAGCAGGCGTTCATAATCTTTTACCCGCCAAAAAAAGCCGAGGGCCTCCGAAATCCTGCCCCCATCCCGGCAGAGATCGCCGGCCCTGAGAAAACATTCCCGTTCAAAGGCCGCTCCCCGCTCCCGGCATTTTTGCTTCAATAGCTCATGGAGAATGTGATGTACCTCGTAGCGTTGCTGTCCCCGGTCATAGCGGATGAACTGGCTTCGCAATGCCTCCAGCGCATAGGGGGGCAGCGTTTCAAACCCGTTCAGGATAGAGACCTGTTGCAAGGTTAGCGCATCGAAAGGAGATAAACACAGCAGGAAAACCTGCTGTTCTTCGGTCATCTTGTTCCATACCAGATGCTCCATCAAAGGCATAATGGCTGACTCGGAAAAATTCCCGGTTTCCCGAAAGGCGCGAAGTTGTAAATAGACGGCGATAACCCAACCTTCCGTATGTTTTTCGATGCGCCCGGCCTCTTCAGCCGAAATATCCACACCGGCCAGGTAATAAAACCGGCGTATATCTTCGCCGGTCAATCGCAGGTCCGCAGTTGTAATATGCAGGTAACGGCAACCGGCAACGGCTGTTTGCAGAGCCAACCCCAGAATTTGGGTGATCAGGATGATATGCAGCCTTTCCACATCATGATCCACAAGAGCATGCAAAAGAGCCGGTGTCAGCGCATTCTCTATAAACTGGAGGTTATCCAATACCAGGTAGGTTTCCTGATGGCAGCAAATGGATCGGAAAGCATCACAGGCCTCTCCGGTGGTGGCCGAATTTGGCAGGCCGATCCTTAAAAGACGGGCTGCTGCAGATTCGTCAATCTTATTGATCAGATCACAAAAACGGCGAAAACTTATATCCGCCGGCTCATCCACGGCGGTAAACCAAAAAACCCGTGTCTTTCCGGATACGCTTCGCTTGAAAAAATCCCGTAGTGCTGTGGTTTTGCCGTAGCCCGAGGGAGCTTCCACAATCGCCGCAGGGGAAATAACCAGTTCTTCAAGTTTACTGATCAGCTTCTCCGAATAATAATTTCTCCCGGCGCTATCTCCCTCGCCCCGCGCCATATTACCCCCACCCCTCCCCGATCGGGTATGACTGCCATCCTGAACCGTTGAACCTTTATAAATTATACAATATTTGTTTATATTTGGCATCTACTTCGGGGGTTTTTAGCATATTAAAAAGGGAACTGGTTTCAAACAGAGGATCGTCCACATCGATTCTTTTGCCCTGGTAAAAAAATATCTTTAGGCACCGGATACTGTTTCGCGGGAACCTTATGTTCGGCTGGAGGGTCCACCGGATAAAGCCCTGTTGGGGAGAAACGGGTGATCGTAAAAATGTTTAATTTCCCGGTGAAACAGACGGCGGTGCTTCTGCTTCTGGTCTATGGGATAATGATGATCGGGGCGGCGGGTTGTGGACCGGAAGACGGTCCAGCTTATCTCCCCGGGGAACAGGTGGTACATGCCGAACCCGCCGAGCATGTGGATCTGCGCTTGGTGGAGGCCAACACGGGCTTTGCCTTCGACCTCTTTAAGAGTCTGTACCGGGAAGCGCCTTCAAAAAACATCTTCATCTCCCCGGCCAGTATCTCCCTGGCCCTGGCCATGACCTTTAATGGCGCCGCCGGGGAAACCGCCGCTGCCATGGCCGAGGTGCTGCACCTGCTAGATCTGGATCTGGATGAGATGAACTCCGCTTTTGCCGACCTGCGTACCATTTTGGAAAACCCGGATCCCAAGGTAGAACTAGCCCTGGCGAATTCCCTTTGGGCTCGCCAGGGGCAGGATTTTTACGATGAATTTTTGCAGCGCAACCGCGATTATTTCAGCGCCCGGGTGGAAGCGCTGGACTTTGACCAACCCCAGGCCGCCGAGACCATCAACCGCTGGGTGGAGGAAAAGACAAAGGGCAAGATCAAAGAGCTGATCGAACCCCCGATCGATCCCTTGACGGTGATGTTTTTGATCAACGCCATCTATCTCAAGGCTGAGTGGTCCAAGGCCTTCGATCCCCTCCGGACCCGGGATATTCCCTTCAATCTGCAGGATGGAAGCAGTATTGAACATCCGGTTATGTTCCGAGAGGGGGAGTTCCAATACCTTAACGGGCCCGGCTTTCAGGCGGTGATTCTCCCCTATGGCAAAAACGGCCGGCTCGACATGTATATCTTTTTGCCCGCTCCCGGGCAGACCCTGAATGATTTTTACCGGCAGCTTGACAGCGGAAACTGGGCTTCCTGGATGGGCTCTTTCAGTAAAACCGAAGGGACGGTGGGGCTGCCCCGCCTCAAGTATGAATATGACGTCTCTTTAAAAGATGTGCTCAAATCCCTGGGCATGGAGATCGCCTTTGACAGCAGCGCCGCCGACTTCTCCGCCATGCGGGCCGTTCCACCCAATCTATATATTGGCGAGGTCAAACATAAGGCCTTTGTGGAGGTTAACGAGGAAGGAACCGAGGCGGCTGCCGCCACCTCGGTGGAAATAAAGGATGAGTCGGCCCCCCTGAATTACTTTTCCCTGATCGCCGATCGGCCCTTCTTCTTCAGCATCGTCGATCAAAAAACCGTCTCCATATTATTTATGGGCTCGGTCGGCGATCCCGCGCCCTAGCCTCGAGATCATGGTCACTAACAACACAAGGGGGACGGTTCTCTTGAGTCATCTAGCGGGATAGGGGGAGCACTCCCATTCCCCCTATCCCTGAACACCATCTATCATTATTTCCCTACCGGTGCCCTAAACTATTGATCAATAACACAAAAGAACCGTCCCCCTTGTGTCCATAACTTTTCTATAGCAGGCCCCTTAGGGGTGGCCTGCCTCTGTCAACGGGTAAGCGGTATGCTCTCCTAACCTTTACGCCATATTCCAGCTCCCGCATCAACCGGTCGATATGGAAGCGTCACAGCTCTTTCTTTGGAAAAATATCGACCGTTATCGCTCCGCCGGGCCGGTAGGAGATGCCGCGCCCCTTGGTTTGGGCAGCAGATCGGAAATGATCTCTGCGGCAGGATTTTGTCGAAGCTCCGTGGAAATTAGCCTCATGATCAATGCCGATTTGGAAAACCGCCTGTTTGACCATATTCCCGAAAACCTGTTTTCGGTCTTTACCGGCCCGCTGAAGGATCTGTATGCCGATCTCCTTTTTCTGGTTTTTGATCTCTACCGACAGACCATCCATACCCTGCCCAAGGAAACAATTATCGATCTTTTTTGCGAGTATCTGGAAACCGCGGCCATCCGGGAGTGGCCCGAAGATGATAAAGATACCGGGGCAGTGGATGAAGGGATAAGCGATTTCTCCCAGATCCGCTACCGGGCCAACCTTCTTTTTCGCAAATTCAACGAGACCGGCTGGCTGGATCAGGAACCTCGCCCCGATTACAGTTTCCGGGTGATGCTCCCCGATCACTCCCTGGCCCTGCTGGAGGCCCTGGACAAAGTTCGCAAGGGCTACCGGATGGAGTACCGGGGCAGGGTTCTCAGCATCTACCAGAACCTGACCGGCGAAGAGGGGCTTTCGTACGTGGCTCTTCAGCAGGCCCACGAGGCCACCGGTGAATTGATCAATGGCCTGAAAAGCCTCAGCCACAGCATCAAAAAATACACGACGCAACTGCTGGAGGTAAAAGAGGCTCGCGATATTTTGAGCCATATTTTCGATCAGTACTTCAGCCAGGTGCTGGGAGAGCAATATTACCGATTGAAGACTTCGGAGCATATTTCCAAATACCGCACCGGGATCATCTCCCGGATTAAGCAATGGCAATCGAATCGGGCGGGGATCACCGCCCAGGCTCGCCTGATGGTGCAGGAAAAACAGGCCGTTGAAGCCCTGCCGGCGGAAAACCTGATCTATAGCTGGCTTGAATACATCGAGGAATCCTTTATGGGCATGGATCAGATTCTGGAGGAGATCGACCGGCGAAACGTTCAGTATGCCCGAGCGGCGGTGGAAAAATTGCGTTTCCAGCTCAGGCACGGCAAGGGAAGCGAACAGCTGCTGCGCCGCGCCCTGCGCCATCTTTCCGAAGAGGCCAGGCGCCGCGGGGAGCACGCGCCGGCAGCCGACGAGATCAGCCGCCTGATCCGGATCTTCCCCCAGCGATCCATTGATGAGCTGAGCATCAAGACGCCGCCCAGACAGCGGCAGGAACATATTCCCCGGCCGCTGCACATCTTGGAGATATCCCCGAAAACACGCCGGGCTCGGCTAGAACGCTTCCAGCTGCGGGTGCAGGAGGAAATTACCGTGGAGGAGATCAACCGCTACGTGGAGGAACTTCTTTCGGAACAAAGGGAACTTCCCTTGTGCGCAGTCCCCCTAAAGACCAAAGAGCAATGGATCCGCTTGATCTATATCATCCTTTACAGCCGTTCACGCCGGGCCGGCTACCTTCTCAGCGGAGAGAAAGGGAAGACGGTGGTTCTGGGCAACGGATCAATCGAGGTGCCCGCTTTAATTCTGCAAAGGAAGGGGCGTTCCGGTGGCCGGGTTTGAGGAGCTCTACGAGCCGCTAAACGAAAAAGAAAAAGCACTTTTCAGCGAGACGGTAAACCGCCTGCTGGCGAGAACCTTCCTGGTCTTTGAAAGGGAGGAAGATCGCCGCGCCTACCGTTTTGTAGAGAAGAACCTGACCCTGTTTCGGCAATACCTGGATCTGGCCCGCTGGGATCTCTACCATGACCAGCAACTGGCGGTAATCCAACTCTACAACCGGGATGAACAGAACCGGCGCAACTTTACCCTGCAGGAGACGATCTTTTTATTTATCCTGCGCCTCCTTTATGATGACCGGAGACGGGAATTGCGCCTGACCGATCAGGTTCTGGTCTCGGGGCAGGAGATCCAGGAAAAATACCTGGCCCTCGGGATCAGGCAACGCCTGCCTGCCCGTGATGATCTGCAGCGCACCCTGAAATTGTTCAGCCGGTTTTCTCTGCTTGATTTAAAAAACGGCCACTGGAGAGAAGCGGAGGCGCTTTACCAGCTTTACCCCTCCTTGCTGCTGGTCTTGAATACGGCCGATCTGGAATCCCTGGCCGACTGGCTGATCGAGCAGGCAGACCGGGCCCAGCAAGGTGCAGGCGCGGAATTTGAAAAAGAAGGGGAATCCAGGGGCGAAAACGCTGAAATAAACGATCGCCGGGGAACCGAAGAGGATACCGGCGAGGACTTTTAAATGCGGACAAATTTTGTGGTTTGAATTTCTTTTTAAGTTGATCTTTTGGGCCCCGGTCCGCATCCAAAAGGCCCATACCTGTTAATTATATGGTGCCGGAAATGATCTATTGCCCAATCCAATCCGGACGTTGCAGGAGGTCTACCGCTCGTGCGTCTGCTGACAAAAATAAAACTGATCAACTGGCATTTCTTCATCGATGAAACCATCCCCGTCGATCACCACACCTTGATCACGGGGGATAACGGCGCGGGCAAATCAACGCTGATCGACGCCTTGCAGCTGGTGGTGGTGGGTGATTTGAGAAAAATCCGTTTCAACTCCTCCGCCTTCGAGGATCGCACCACCCGCGATCTGCGCAGTTACCTGCGGGGCAAAACCGGGGCAGAAGGGGAAGCTGCTTTCTTGCGCAGTGAAAATTTCTCCAGCTACATCGTGCTGGAGATCACCAGGACCACCAGCAATAAATCCTACCTGATCGGGGTGGTCTGCGACTATTACCAGGCCACCGGCGAGGAGGAGCATGTTTTCTTTAAAATAGACGAGGAGCCGCTTCGAGACGAGCTCTTTTTCAAGGAACCGCTCCTGCCCTTCAGCCGGCGGGAATTTTTTGATCACCTCAAGGCTAGGGGGATCAAATACAGCAACTACCAGAACGATCTGACCAGATATATCTATGATCTGAGGACGCTCTTCGGCGGGGCCAAGGAATCCTTCTTTTCTCTATTCAGCAAGGGTATCTCCTTTTCCCCGATCACCGATCTGCGCCGTTTCGTCTATGATTATATCCTGGAGGAGAGGGTAATCGACGTGGAGACCATGCGCGATTACTTTGAGAAATTCCGGGAAGTCGAGCGGATCATCGAGGACACCCGGAAGGAGATCGCCGCCCTGGATCGGATTGAGGAGCGCTACCTTGAAATAGAAAAACTGCGCCGGCAACTGGCCCTGGGCGACTACATGGTCAAACGGGCCGGCTGGGAGTCGCAGCGGGCAAAGGTAGTGCAAAAATCAGCAGAAGAGAAGGAAACCGGACGGGCTCTGACCGAGCTTTCCCAAAAAATTGAGGAGGCCAAGAGGGAGCAATCGGGCCTTGAAGAAACAATCGCCGATTTAAAAGAGAAGGTGGCTGAAAATGAGGTACACAAACAAGAGCAGGAACTGAAACAGGATCTGCTGGGGCTCAGGGATGAATTGGAGCGGTTGGGGCAATCGGAAAAAAATCTGAAGGCCCAATTCCGACTGGAGGTCCGGGAATACAGCGAGCTACACCTTGCAACACGGCACCTGGAGGCACCGCTGCCCCTTTCCCAGCCCCTGCTGGCGGCAAAGGAAAAATGGGAGGCGGCAGCCCCCGAACCGGGAAACCATTTTCCTTCCGATTGGTCTCAGCTGGCCTCTGTCTGGCAAGCGGCCACAGAGTGGCTGCTTTTACAAAAAAACCGCCTGCAGGAAGCGGCAGATCAGCACCGGGAGGAGATCGCCCGCCTGGAGAGCGATCTGAGCAACCTGGCTAAAAATCAGGTTCTCAGCGCCGAATCACCGGCCATGCAACTGAAGCAAATCCTGGAGGAAGGGTTGCACACGCCGGCCGGGGAGCCGGTGGCGGTAAATATCTTCTGCGAGGCCATCGAGATCCTCAACCCCGCCTGGCGAGACGCCGTCGAAGGATACCTTCATCCCCAAAAGTTCGACCTCCTGGTCCCTCCCCGCTATTTTCGGGAAGCGCTGGCTCTCTATCAAAAACACAGAACCGTCCGCAACCTGGAAGATGTGGGCCTGGTGAACACGGAACAGTTGCCCGGGGAAACAACACCGGCAAGCGAGCAGAGCCTGGCCGCCGAGATCAGCTCAAGAATCGACTACATCGAAGCCTACGCGGTCCACCTGCTGGGCTCTGTGATCAAGTGTGATGATGAATCGGGGCTATTTCAACATGAAGCTGCAATCACCGCCCAAGGGCTGCTCTTCGAAAACCATAGCCTGCGTCAGATCCCCCGGGCCGTCTATGAGGTCCCCTACATCGGCCGGGAGGCGATCCGCTTTCAGATCGCCCGCAAAGAAGCAGCATTGCGCGAGGAACAGCGATTGCTGGCCGAGAGTGAACTCAAGATCGCCGCCGCCTGCGCAGCCGACCACCTGGCCCGCGATAAGGCTGATCGCTACCAGAACTGGCAACAGGCGGTGGAGCGGTTGCAGGTCAAACCCGGGCTGGAGGAAAAACTGGCTGCCCTGGAGAAAAAGCTGCTCTCTTTGGATTTCAGCGAGCTGAAAATGCTGAAGAAAACCCTGGAGCAGCAAGAGGCAACAATGCTGGAACTCAAAAGAAAACTGGAAAGGGCCATCGACGAGCGGGGAGGGTTGAAGGCAAAGATCGAGGTCCTTCAGCAGGACGTCCGGGTGCTGGAGCAGGCGGCGGCGCAGAAACAGGCCGAATGTGAAAGCTGCCTGGCCCGTCTTCCCGAAGCGCTGCAGGGAGAATGTACCCTGAAATGGAGCCGGGAGGCGGAGAAAAAAAACCCGGCGGAGCTGTATCAGAATTATCTCGGCAGCAACGAGGGGGCCAGGACCCGAATCAACAACCGCTGGCCGAACCTGGTCAAGCTGCGCACCGAATATGTATACGGGTTTCATTTTTCAGGGGATCCGGAGGCGGAAGAAAATGAGGTCTTCCGGCAAAGGCACCGCCTTCTGGTGGAGAGCCATCTCCAGGATTATGAAGCCCGGGCCCGTGAAGCACGCCTGCAGGCAGAGCAGAGTTTCCAGGAAAATTTTGTAGCCCGCCTGGGAGAATTCATCAAACTGGCCCAGGAGGAGATCAAAGAGTTAAACCGGGCTCTGAAAGACATGCGCTTCGGCAGCGATGCCTACCACTTCAGCCTGACCCCCAAAAAAGATACGCGCCGCTATTACGAGATGATCATGGATACAGGGGTTTATCAGGGCTCCATCTTCCGGGAGGTATTTTTTCAGAAACACGGGGAGACGATCACCGGGCTTTTCAATGAGATCGCCCGTGATCGGGATGATTTTCCGGAAAACATTCAAACCCTGACCGACTACCGCTCTTTTCTGGATTTCGATATCGTGATCACCGACAACCTGAACAATAAAAGCTATTTTTCCAAGGTGGCCCGCGACAAATCGGGCGGTGAGACCCAGGTCCCCTTTTATGTGGCTATTCTGGCCTCCTTCTACCAGGCCTACCAGCTTTACCGCAAGAGCGATACCCTGCGCCTGGTGGTCTTTGACGAGGCCTTTAACCGGATGGACGCGGATCGCATCGAAGAGGCCATCGCCTTCATGAACAATCTGGGCTTCCAGGCGGTGGTAGTCGCTCCTACCGGCCGGATTCAACTGATCGCCCCCTACATGAACACAAACTTGATCGTGATGCGCGACGGTTTTCAAAGCTTCATCGAGCGGGTCAGCAGAAAGGATCTGTCCGGATGGAACTGAGCGCGCTTCAAAAACAGGTTTTGCAGGCCCTGCTGGACCGCCTGGAACAGCGCAGGGATTACGGCCTCGCCGAAAAAAGTACCCGCCGTATCCTGCTGGCAGTGAACAAAAAAAATTTCCCCGATTATTTTCATGTCAGCGACAGCAGCTTTCGCCTCATGTTCAACCAGGAAATGGTCTCCCTTGAACGGCGAGGCTTTGTAGAGCTGGATTGGGTCCGCTTTGATCGCGGCCAAACCCTGCAGCGGATTGCCCTGATGATCAGGGCCCTTCCTGAAATCTACTCGATCCTGGGAAGGGTTCCCCGGGAGCAACTTTACCGGGAAACTGCAGCTTTGATGGAGGAATGGGAAAAAGAAGCGCCCGCGGCGCTTTTTCCCCTTTTCCGGGAGATCAAAATAAGGCTAGCTTCGCTGCAGCCGCTGCCGGCGCCGCTCAAAGTAGAAAAGCCGCTGCTGTTGCAAGATCTGCTGAAGGGGGTGCAGACCCTGCTCACCCCCCGGGAAAATGACCTCGCCAAACGGGTCTTGAGCACGCGCATTTACGGAGATTCCAAGAGGTGGGAGCAACTGGAAAGGAGCATACTGCAGCTGGCCCGCAGCTTCTGCCTGTCCCCCCAGGAGGCAGAACTGGATGACACCGCCCTGTTGGCCGAGCTGGGGATCATCGAACATCCCAGCCATCTTCTGATCGCCGGCCCCCTGGTATTTTCCACCCCCCAGGGAAAAATTGACCTTGGCGCCTTCTATCCCGATCTGGGGCTGCCCGCGGAGATGATCCCCGATCTGGAAATCTTGGAAAGTGAAGCTCAGGCAGTGATCACCATCGAAAACAAGACCTCCTTTTACCAGTATCTGCGGGAGGGGCCGGCCGGGCATCTGGTGATCTATCTGGGCGGCTACCACAACCGGGCGCGGCGTCGCTTGCTGGAGATACTTGCCGCCTATTTTTCAAAAGAAAAACGGACAATCCACTTTTACCACTGGGGCGACCTGGATCTGGGGGGCTTTCAAATTTGGCACCATCTCGGAGCCAAGACAGGGATTTCCTTTGAACCGTTTTTAATGGATATTCAAACCTACCTCCGCTATT
>CAZPFS010000020.1:0-37418 GCA_964585925.1 uncultured Syntrophomonadaceae bacterium
CCCGGGGACAGACAACCCCGGTAGATTTTTGACAGGATGGAGCGGCGTAAGCACCCATACAACATTTTTTAAAATTAAAGAAGAGGCGGTAAACCTTGAAATTCAAGGGTTCATCGCCTCTTCTATATTCCCCAACTGTCAAACATGGGATTATATAAATGTGCCATGATTATAACCATATCTTTGGAAAAAAGGAATCACCCGCGGTGTGAATTTTCAAATACTTATCTTTAACGAACAGTTTAGATCCAAAATTTAACTATTACAAGGTTGTGATATGGTATAATTATTTAATGCCATTAAAACTCACACTAAACGTAACTAGAAGAAACTAAACATTAACACTCGGGAAGAACTGGTTTTGGAGGTGAGCCTCTCAGGGAAAGCGGCAGGGAACAGGGCTGAAAAAGGGAGATTGAACGGGGAAATCGGCTAATCGGCTGCTGGATTTCGAGACCATATGGAACAGGCGGGTGGATTGAACAGATTTCCGTTTACAAATATTTATCAGCATGATCATTTGACAGCTGTGTTTATTTGGTGTATTTTAGGCCTGATCATCGGCATATTTTGCTGATTAAATAATATATTTTACTCTTATCCAGAGCGGAGGAGGGACTGGCCCGATGAATCCCGGCAACCGGATCGTAGATTGCGGTGCCAAATCCTGCGGGGAGGGTAAATCTGCCCCGGGAGATGAGAGGTCCCGCACCAAAGGCCCTCAATCCAAAAGGGGCTTTTTTTATTATTGGTCTTTACAAACCAAAAGGGGGAAGTAAAAATTGACATCGCGGCACCACCTGTTTACATCTGAATCAGTTACCGAGGGCCATCCGGACAAATTGGCGGATCAGATTTCCGATTCGATTCTGGATGCAATTATCGGCCAGGATCCGGCGGCCCGGGTGGCCACAGAGACCATGGTCACCACCGGCATGGTATTTGTTTGTGGCGAAATTTCAACCGACTGTTATGTGGACATTCCCCACCTGGTGCGGGATACAGTGAAGGAAATCGGCTATACCAGGGCCAAGTTTGGTTTTGATGGAGATACATGCGCCGTGATCTGTTCCATAGATGAACAGTCGCCGGATATTGCCCTGGGAGTGAATCGCTCCTGGGAAGCCAAAGCTGAAAATGCAGGAAATTGTTTCAATCTTCTGGGGGCGGGTGATCAGGGGATGATGATGGGTTTTGCCTGTACCGAGACCCCGGAGCTGATGCCGATGCCGATCTCGCTGGCTCACCGGCTGGCCAAACGGCTGGCCCAGGTGCGCAAACAGGGGATCCTTGAATATTTACGCCCTGACGGGAAAAGCCAGGTTACAGTGGCCTATGAACAGGGGCGCCCGGTCAGTGTGGAAACGGTAGTGATTTCGGCGCAACATTCCAACGAAATCGGCTTGGATACGATCAGGGAGGATATTGCCCGGCATGTAATTCTGGAGACCGTTCCGGCGGAACTGCTGACGCCGGATACAAAGATCCTGATCAACCCTACCGGTAGATTCGTGGTGGGCGGTCCGCAGGGAGATGCAGGGTTGACCGGCCGCAAGCTGATGGTTGATACTTACGGTGGCAGTGTCGCTCACGGCGGAGGTGCTTTTTCAGGCAAAGATCCCACCAAGGTTGATCGGTCGGCGGCTTATGCCGCCCGCTATGCAGCCAAAAATGTGGTGGCCGCAGGGCTGGCGGAAAAATGCCAGCTCCAGGTAGCCTATGCCATTGGGGTGGCTCAACCGGTCTCATTGGCAGTAGATACTTTTGGTACGGGGGTGGTGGAGGACGGCTGTATCGAAGAGCTGATCCGGCGAAATTTCGATCTTCGCCCGGCGGCGATTATTGAGGAGCTGGATCTTCGCCGCCCCATCTACAAGCAGGTGGCTTCTTATGGCCATTTCGGCCGCCCGGACCTGGATCTACCCTGGGAACGGCTGGACCGGGTGGCAGATCTGAAACGGGGTTAGACTCCGGCAATTGTAACCTTGTACTGGGCAGCAGAAGCTGTCCAGGGCGACCCGAACAGGGATTGTAAAATTTTGTATCAATAGAATTGTTGGCCCGAGAAATCCGGGAGGTGAAAGAACTGGAGGAATTCAGCGGCAGCCTGGAACGGATTATCTACTATAACGAAGAAAGCTGTTTCCTGGTAGGCCGCCTGCGTGACCGGGGTGGCGAAGAGATCGCGTTTGTGGGAAACTTCCCCCCCTTACAGAAAGAAGAACAGTTGAAGCTGATCGGCTCTTGGGAGGTACACCAGCGTTATGGCCGTCAGTTGGCTGTGGAGCAGTGGGAACGCCTTCTTCCGGTCACCCCCGAGGGACTTAAGAGGTATCTTTCTTCGGGGCTGATCAAGGGAATCGGCCCTGTGACGGCGGCCGGTATTGTTGATCATTTTGGAGCGGAAGCACTGGCCATAATTGAGCGGGAACCACAGCGGCTGCAGGAGGTGCCCGGCATTGGATCAAAAAAAGCGACATTGATCACCGCAGGTCTGACCCGGCACCGTGAAATTCAACAGGCCATGGTTTTTTTACAGGGTTATGGCATCAGCCCCGGGGTCATACTTCGCCTTTACAAACACTACGGGGCGGACACGGTGGAAAAAGTACGGGAAAACCCTTACCGGTTGGCGGAAGAGGTTTACGGTATTGGCTTTAAAACCGCGGACAGGATTGCCCGAAAGCTGGGTTTGCCGGCCGGGGCTCCCGAACGGATCGAGGCGGCCATTATCTATTGTTTGGACCGAGCGGCGGAGAAGGGGCATGTCTATCTTCCCCGGGAGGAGCTGACTGCGGCGGTGGAGGAACTGATCTCGGGGCCGGCGGAACAGCCGGCACTTCCTCCCGACCTGGTTTCCAGATTGCTCATCGAACTTGCCGGCAGCCGCCGGATATTCAGGATTTCCACCGATTCGGGGGAGGTGGTTTACAAGGCCGCCTATTACTATGCCGAAACCGGAGTGGCCAAGCGGCTTCAGCTGCTTCAAAAAATCCAGACCAGTTGGAATACCGCGCAGTATGAAGACATCCTGAACGTTGCTTCCCGGGGCGAGATCCAGCTTACACCGGCCCAACTTCAGGTATTGCAACAGGCGCTGACCAGCGGGGTGCTGGTAGTGACCGGGGGGCCTGGTACCGGCAAAACAACCACTATAAAGGCCCTGCTTGGCCTGTTTCATCACCTCCAGCAAAAAGTGCTGCTGGGCGCTCCCACCGGCAGAGCCGCCCGGCGGGTTACCGAGGCTACCGGGGGAGAGGCCTCGACTATCCACCGGCTGTTGGAATACGGCTACCGGGAAGGGGAAGGATTTCGCTTTCAACGCCATGAACAGCGGCCGGTCAATGCCCAAGTGGTTATTATCGACGAGGCCTCCATGATGGATCTGCATTTGATGCATTCTCTGCTGAAAGCCCTTCCAGAGGGCTGCCGGTTGATACTGGTGGGGGATGTGGATCAATTGCCATCGGTAGGGGCGGGAAGCGTGCTCAGGGATATTATTGACTCCGGGAAAGTGCCCACCGTGCGACTGGATAGCATTTTCCGGCAGGCGGGGCAGAGCATGATCATCGTCAATGCTCACCGGGTCAACCAGGGACGGCTGCCCCGGGCCAATTCCCGTTCCACCGATTTTTTTATCCTGAAGGAGGAGGATCCCGAGAAGGCGGCTGCTCTGGTGGTGCAGCTCTGCTGTGAGCGGATTCCCAATTACGGACAGTTTGATCCCCTGGATGATATTCAGGTCATAACGCCCATGCGGCGGACTGCTGCCGGGGTAGAAAAGTTAAATCTCCTGCTTCAGAGAGCCTTGAATCCGGCCCGGCAAGCAAAACCGGAAATCAATATGCAGGGTGTCATTTTTCGCCTGGGCGACAAGGTCATGCAGGTTCAGAACAATTACCAGAAGGAGGTCTTCAACGGAGATATCGGTCGGATCACCTCCTTGGATCTCGAGGAGGGGGAACTTACGGTCAGCTACCCCGACCTGGGCCAGCCGAGGGAGGTATCCTATGATTTACGTGATCTGGATGAGCTCACCCTGTCTTATGCTGTTTCCGTCCACAAGAGCCAGGGCAGTGAATATCCGGTAATAATAATGCCGGTTTTAACCCAACACTATCCTCTATTGCAGCGCAATCTTCTGTATACCGGCATTACCAGAGCCCGCCGGATGGCGGTACTGGTGGGGAGCTGGAAGGCCCTGGCCATTGCGGTCAACAACAACCGGGTGCACCGGCGATACAGCAGCCTGAGCAGGCGGCTGCAGTCCTCGGAAGGGCCGGAAACCGCCGGAGCCGGCGATGATTAAGTTTTATCAAATTGTCCGGCGCTGGCCGGAGGCGGTCTGGCGCCTGCTCTATCCTCCGCGCTGTTTGATCTGCAAGGCGGTGTTGGAGATTCCCGATCCTCTAGCACCCCCCTGCTGCCGTAAATGCCTGGCCGACCTTCCTCCGGCCAGGCTGTATTGCCCCCACTGCGGCAGTTTCAACCGGGATCCGGGACCATGCTGCCCCGATGGAGGCTCTTTGAGATCCCTGTTTGCCCTCTCTCTTTATCAGGGTGAGTGGCGGAAGATGCTTCACCGGTTGAAATATCGGGGAGAACGCAGACTATCACGCCCCCTTGGGAATTGGTTGGGAACGGCCTTGCTCGAAACGGGTTGGTCCCCTGATCTGATCACCTTTATCCCCCTGCACCCCCGCAAGGCTCTTGAACGGGGTTATAATCAATCGGAACTGATTGCCCGCAGAGTAGCAGGGGTACTCGGTTTACCGCTGATCCCGATTTTAAAAAAAATAAAAGACACCCCTTCTCAAACCGAACTCTCCCGGATTGAACGCTATAAAAATGCGGAGGGGGCGTTTGCATCGATCAAATTCATTCCCCCGGGAAGCACTGTTTTACTGGTGGATGATATTTATACTACCGGTGCCACCATGAAAGGGGCGGCAGAGGTGTTGAGTCGCGCCGGGGCAACTGTATATGGGGCGGTAGCGGCTTTTCAAAGCCACATCTGCTGAGAAGCGGTTTCAAGGGCGTTTTTTTGTGACCAATTTAGTGATTTTTAGGTAGGAATTTTATACCTGTCGGGGAATATTAATGGTAGGAGCAAGAAAAAGGAGGATGCTCATGGATATAATGGTCAGGGGAAAAAACATCGAAGTCACTCCGGCGTTGGTGGAATATGCCAACAGGAAACTGGGGAAACTCTCCAAATTCTTTGGACAGGAGGCCGGTGCCCAGGTGGCGATGAGCGTGGTCAGGGAAAACCATATAGTGGAGGTCACGGTAAATATTAATGGTTTGATCCTGCGTGGTGAGGAATCGACCGGCGACATGTATGCTTCCATTGATATGGTTGTTGCCAAGCTGGAAAAGCAGGTCACCAAGTATAAAACCCGCCTGAACAAATCCATGCGAAATAAAAGGCTGCGGGCAGCCAATGAAAAACTTATTTCCCCGTTTTCCGGCGAAGAATTTGAAGATAGAAAAATAGTCAAGACCAAAAGTTTCCCCCTGAAACCGATGGATCTGGAAGAGGCCATTCTGCAGATGAACCTGCTTGGACACAGTTTTTTTGTGTTCGCCAATGCCCAAAGCAACAGGGTAAACGTTCTTTATCAGAGACAGGATGGTGACTATGGGTTGATAGATCCGGAAATTTAATAAATTTTTCAAAGGATCGTGCATGCAGGAAAAAATCAGTGTAGTTATTTTTGAGGGAACATCGCCAGCCAGCCAGGTAGAAGCAGAGCTGTCTTCAGTACGAACCGCCGCTCTGTTGGATAATCTGGATAAGCTGAAACGGGTAGCTGAAATCGGCAGGGTTTACCTGTCCACCAATGATTGCCTGCTGGCGGAACTGGCTCGGGCGGCAGGGGTCACCGTAATACTAAACCGCCTTTCCCCCGGCTCCTTTCATTTCGGGGAAAAACTCAAACAGTTGATCCTGAGGTACCGTTTGTCCAAGGTTTTTTATTTTGGCGGGGCCGGATGTCCCCTGATCAGGGAGGAAGAAATAGCGGCGATCTGCCGGCGCCTGTCAGGAAGCAACAGCCTGCTCTATGCCAACAATCCCCAGTCCGCCGATCTGGTTGCATTCACCGTTGACGGGGATGTTTCCCGCCTTGACCTCCCGGCGATGGACAACAACCTGGCCACCGCCCTGCGAGATCAAATGGGCCTGGGGTTGCAGCTGATGCCGCTTACCCGGGGGCTCCTGTTCGATCTGGATACCCCTGCCGATGCCCTGGTGCTGGGAGACAGCCCTTTTGCCGGGCCCAGGGCCGGAGCCTGTCTGGCCGGCCTGAATTGGGACTATTCCCGTTTGCGGCGGGCCAAGGAGGCTCTTAAAGGCCATTATCAGGAGGTGGCGCTTATCGGCCGGGTAGGGGCACCGGTGATGGCGCGCCTCAACTCTACCCTGAGGATCCGGCTGCGGGTCTTTTCCGAAGAGCGGGGAATGAAAGCCCTGGGCCGGGTGGAGGCGGAGCGGGTCGTTTCCCTGATGGGCGGCCTGATAGATCATGCAGGGCTGCCCGGATTCTTTGGCTGCCTTTCCCGGGTTGCGGGAGCGGCATTTATTGATACCCGGGTGCTGATGGCTCATTATCGGTATAAATTAAGCGAGCGGGAGCGATTCCTTTCGGATCTGGGCAGATTTGAAGAAATAGATCATCCCTGGCTGAAAAGTTTTACCCGGGAAGCGCTCCGCTGCCCCATCCCGGTGCTGTTGGGCGGGCATTCCCTGGTATCGGGAAGTCTGTGGGCGATCGCGGATGAACTGTGCTCCGGCAACAGCCGGACCTAGACTCTTGTCTACAGGGTTTTGGCTATGATAAAATGTTATACCGCTACGGGTTGAATGTGTTGAGGAACCGCAGGGTTCCTTTTGCGTATTGGTAATAACCGGCGGGTAAAAGGAGGCCTTCGTTTATGGCTGGTATCCTGCAAAAACTATTTGGAAGCTCCAATGAAAAAGAGGTCCGCCGCCTGTTAAGGATTGTGGATCGGGTAAACGAACTGGAACCGGAGATTTCCGATTTGAATACCGGGGAATTTCCGCAAAAGACGGCTTATTTCAAAGATCAGTTGCAGAAAGGCGCTTCCCTTGACCAGATTCTCCCGGAAGCGTTCGCGCTCGCCCGGGAGGCCTCCCGCCGGGCCACGGGGATGCGCCCCTTTGATGTGCAGGTACTGGGGGGGCTCGTCCTCCATCAGGGGCGGATCTCAGAAATGAAAACCGGTGAGGGCAAGACCCTGGTGGCGGTCATGCCGGCCTACCTGAATGCTTTAACCGGCAAAGGGGTCCACATTGTCACCGTAAATGACTACCTGGCCCGCCGGGACAGCGAATGGATGGGTCCAATATTTCGCCTGTTGGGGCTGGAAACGGGACTGATCGTCCATGATCTGGATCGGGAACAGCGGCAAAAGGCTTATTCTGCAGATATAGTGTATGGAACAAACAACGAATTCGGATTTGATTATCTGCGCGACCACATGGTGCTGGACAAAGCGCAGCAGGTGCAGCGGGAACTGCATTACGCTGTCGTGGACGAAGTAGACAGCATATTGATTGATGAGGCCCGCACCCCGCTGATTATCAGCAGCCCGGTGGAATCAAAATCGGAATACGGGAGATGGAAGGGCGAGGTGGAGCGACTGCTCAAAAAGCAGCAGCGCCAGATCGGCGAGCTGCTGAATAGTGCTCAGCAACACCTGGAAGAGGGACGCCGGGAGGAAGCCGGGGAACTGTTATTCCTGGCCCGCCGGGGAGCTCCAAAGAACAGGCGGCTGTTAAACATGCTCCGGGAACCGGGAATAGAAAAACTGGTGGAGAGGATCAAGCAGCGCCTGCAGGCCGATAAAAGCGACAAAGCACTGGAGGAAGAGCTCTATTTTTCCATCGATGAAATCACCCGTGCTGTTTCTATCTCCCAGCAGGGATACCGGGAACTGGTACGGGGAAATACCGAACTGGAACAGGTTTTGGGGTTTAAAAATGCCGAAACTGCGGGCGTAGGATCGGAGGAAGATCAGGAGGCGGGTGAACATCTCCATTACCTGCACCAGCTGTTGAAAGCCTATTCACTTTATGAACGCGACGTGGATTATGTGGTGCAGGAGGGCAAGGTAATCATCGTGGACGAATTTACCGGGCGGCTGATGTGGGGACGCCGCTACTCGGAGGGAATTCATCAGGCGATCGAGGTCAAGGAAGGGGTGGAAGTGCAGGCGGACAGCCGCACGGTAGCCTCCATAACTTTTCAGAATTATTTTCGGATGTATGAAAAACTTTCCGGGATGACCGGTACCGCGGCCACCGAAGAGGAAGAGTTTCGCAAAATTTACGGGATGGACGTGGTGGTGATCCCGACCAATGAACCCATGATCCGCACGGATTTGGCGGACATGATTTTCAAGACCGAGCGGTCCAAGTTCAAGGCGGCAGTGGCAGAGATAGAACAGCTGTATCACTCGGGGCAGCCGGTGCTGGTGGGGACCATCTCCGTGGAAAAATCCGAGATGTTAAGCAGGATGCTGAAGCGCCAGGGGATACCCCACCAGGTGCTGAATGCGGTCAACCATGATCAGGAAGCTCAGGTTATTGCCCAGGCCGGCCGTAAAGGCGCGGTAACCATTTCCACCAACATGGCCGGGCGAGGAACCGACATCATTTTGGGGGGCAATCCCGAATTTCTGGCCCGGGAACGGCTGCTCAAGGAATATGCCGGCCGGGAAGATCTTTCGCCGGAGGAAATTGTGCGGCGCAAGCGGCGTTACGATGAGTTGATGGAAAAATCGCGTCAGCTGGCTCTTCGGGAAAGGGAGGAGGTGCTGACTCTGGGGGGACTGCATGTGCTGGGAACGGAACGTCATGAAAGCCGCCGGATTGACAACCAGCTCCGGGGACGTTCCGGCCGGCAGGGAGATCCCGGCTCATCCCAGTTTTTTATCTCCCTGGAAGACGATCTGATGCGCCTGTTTGGAGGGGAAAATATTGCCGCCATCATGGATCGGTTGGGTATGGAGGAGGATATGCCGATCGAGCATCCCCTGGTAGGCGGCGCCATTGAACGGGCCCAGAGGAAGGTGGAATCCCGAAATTTTGAAATCAGGCGTCATCTGCTGGAATATGATGATGTCCTCAATGAGCAGAGGCGGGTAATCTATGAACAGCGGCAGCAGGTGCTGGAAGGGAAAAACATGCGCCGGCCAATCCTGGATATGGTGGAAGAAGTGATTACCTGCCGGCTGCAAACCTACTTTATGGAGCGCCAATTCCTGGAACCGTCGGAGGCGGAAGCGCTGGTCAGGGAAGGTGAACGGTTTTTTCTGCCCCGGGGGAAATTTGATCCCTCTTTGCTGGTGGATCAGGATCTTAAAACGGCAAAGCAGCTGTTCATGGAGGAAGCGCTCGCTTATTACGGGCGGCGGGAAGAGGAGATCGGACCTGAGAACATGCGGGATCTGGAGCGGGTAGTGCTGCTGCGCACGGTGGACAGTCACTGGATGGATCATATCGATGCCATGCACGAGCTGCGCCAGAGCATCGGGCTCAGGGCTTACGGCCAGCAGGATCCACTGGTGGAGTACCGCCACGAAGGATTCGATATGTTTGAAGCCATGATCGGCTCTATCCAGGAGGAAGTGACCCGGCTGATCTACCTGCTGCGGATAGCGGCTCGCCCCCGGCGCCGGGACGTAGTAGCCACTGCCACCGCCTCCCACCAGCGGGTGGCCCCCGTGGGGGGAGGCGCCGGCAAAGAAGGGGTTCCTTCGCCTGCCGTACAGAAAACGGAGCCGGTAACGGTGGCCAAGGTAGGGCGTAATGAACCCTGTCCCTGCGGCAGTGGGAAAAAATACAAACGTTGCTGCGGCAAATAAGGAAAGGATGGACACTGTGACCAGGGAGTATCGGAAAGAATGGGAGTTGCAAACCCGGCGTTTTCAAGAGATGAGGGCTTCTCTTTGAATATGATCGGAAATTTGCCCTTTTGAAACGGCTGGAAGAGGAGGCCTCCCGCCCCAATTGCTGGGATGACGCCTCCCGGGCCAAACAACTGCTGATAGATATCGGCAGTCTGACGGAACAGCTTCGCCCGTTGACCGAACTGGACCGGCTGTTGGAAGAGACAGGGATCTTGCTGGTGCTGGCCGAAGAAGAACAGTTCGGGCGGGAAGAGGCCTGTGCAGAGGCCGGCCAGAAGCTGCATTTAATTTCAAAGCAGTTGGACCGGCTGGAGATGGAAACTATGTTTGGCGGCGAACACGATTCGAGCGATGCAATTATGTCCATTCACCCGGGTGCGGGGGGTCTGGAATCGCAGGACTGGGCGGAAATGCTGCTCAGAATGTACTGCCGGTGGGCTGAAAACAAAGGGTTTCAAGTGGAGCTGGCCGATCTATTGTCGGGAGACGAGGCTGGAATCAAAAGCGCTACGGTAATCATCCGCGGCTATCGGGCTTATGGGCTCCTCAAATCTGAAAAAGGAGTGCATCGTATGGTGAGGATCTCTCCTTTTGACACCGCCCGCCGCCGGCACACCTCTTTTTCCTCGGTGGACGTAATTCCCGAGGTAGAGGAGGAAGATTATGAACTGGATCCCGACGAACTGAAGGTGGAAACCTTCCGTTCCAGCGGAGCCGGGGGGCAGCATGTCAACAAAACCGATTCGGCGGTGCGGGTTATTCACCTGCCCACCGGCATATCCGCCACCTGCCAGAAGGATCGTTCTCAGCACAGCAACCGCCGGCAGGCGCTGAGGATCTTGCAGGCCCGACTGGCGGAACGGCGGCGCCAGGAGATGGACCAGGAGATAAAAAGCCTGCGCGGACCGCAAAAAGATATCGCCTGGGGCAGCCAGATCCGCTCATACGTATTTCATCCCTTTACTCTGGTCAAGGATCACCGTACCGAAGCCGAGATGGGGCAGGTAGAGGCGGTAATGAACGGCGATCTGGATCTGTTTATAAATTCTTATTTGCGCCGTCAGGCCGGCTGTCAACTGCCGGGCGATCATAAGGAGTAAATATGAAAATTGGGTTTAACAAAAAAAAGATCAGGAAAACGGCGGTTGAAACCCTGGGCATAATGCTGGGGGCGGCCGTGATGGCCCTGGCCCTGGTATTGTTTCTGATGCCGCATCGTCTGGCGGCAGGGGGCGCCAGCGGGCTGGCAGTAATACTGTTCTACCTGTTTGGACTGCCGATAAGTCTGGGTATTTTGCTGCTCAACCTCCCCTTTTTTATTGCTGCTTATTTTGTCCTGGGTTCCCGGGTGATCCTGCGCAGTCTGCTGGGGACGGTTATTTTTTCGGCCGCATGCCAAGTGGCACAGCTCCTTCTTCCCGCGGCGGCTACCGAGGATATCCTGCTGGCCTCGGTATACGGGGGGATCCTAATGGGAATCGGTATTGGCATAGTATACCGGTTTCGGGGTTCCACCGGCGGGACCTCCCTTATTTCCCTTATTTTGAACAAATTGATCGGGTTGAGCACCGGCCAGGCGCTGATGTATTGCGATCTGATTATCATTGCCCTGGGATTGTTTGTGTTCGGTGGGGAGGTGGCTATGTATGCCGCCCTCTCCCTGTTCATAAGCAGTTATGTGATCGACGTGGTTCAGGAGGGCCTTGGTCTGGCCAAGGCGGTGCTGATCATCTCCTCCCGGGGGGGAGTTATAGCCGATCGTCTTCTGACCGAACTGAACCGGGGGGTTACCAAACTGCCCGGCCAGGGGGCCTTCACCGGCGAACCCCGGGAACTTCTGCTGTGCGTGGTTAACCGCCTTCAGGTAACCCAACTCAAGGCAATTGTCCAGGAAAGTGACCCGGAGGCTTTTTTTATTATCGGCAGCGCCAACGAGGTTCACGGGGAAGGTTTTCGCCGGCTGTCACCCTGATAAGTATACCGTAAAGGAGTGGTACCGATGCTGGATGAACAAGAATTAATTCAATTGCAGGAACTGGCCCGGGCCATACGTATAGACATCTTGTCCATGATCTTTGCCGCCGGTTCGGGCCACCCCGGGGGGTCGCTTTCTTTAGTTGAAATCATGACCGCTTTATATTATAAAATCATGAATAATGATCCGTGCCATCCGGAAGCGGCCGGCCGGGATCGCCTGATTCTTTCCAAGGGACATGCCGCCCCGGTTCTTTATGCCGTACTTGCCTCCCGAGGTTTTTTCCCTCGGGACAGCCTCTCCACCCTGCGCCGCTTGGGATCACCATTGCAGGGGCACCCGTCCCGCAACTGTCTTCCCGGGGTGGAGGTTTCCACCGGATCGCTGGGGCAGGGTCTGTCTGTAGCCAATGGAATGGCCCTGGCGGCCCGGATGGACGGTTCTTCCTGGAGGGTATATGTGGTTTTGGGAGACGGGGAATGTCAGGAGGGGCAAGTCTGGGAGGCGGCCATGAGCTCCTCCCACTACCGGCTGGATAACCTGACCGCCTTTTTGGATTACAATGGCCTGCAAATAGACGGCCCAACCGATCAGGTAAAGAGCCTGGAACCGCTGGCGGATAAATGGCGTTCTTTTGGCTGGAATGTGCTTTCCATTGACGGGCACAGCTTTCCGGAAATTATGGAGGCAACGGCAAAAGCACGTTCCTGCCGGGGGAAACCCACCATGATTATGGCGGAAACGGTAAAAGGGAAAGGGGTGCCTTTTATGGAAAACAGGGCGGAATGGCACGGAGCGGCTCCCAATCAACAGCAGTTGGCACAGGCGCTGACCTATCTGGGCCTGAAGGGAGCTGATCCAAATTGAAGGCGACCAGGGAAGCCTACGGAGAAGCCCTGTTAGAGTTGGGACAAACCGATCACCGGGTAGTGGTTCTGGATGCAGATCTTTCCAAATCTACCTATTCTTTCAAATTTGCAGAAGCTTTTCCGGAGCGATTTTTCAATATGGGAGTAGCGGAAGCGGATTTGATCGGTACCGCCGCCGGACTGGCCGCGGCCGGAAAAATACCTTTTGCCAGTACTTTTGCCGTGTTTGCTACCGGCCGGGTCTATGATCAGATCCGCAATTCGGTGGCTTACTCGAACCTCAATGTAAAGATCGCCGGCAGCCATTCCGGCATTACCGTCGGGGAGGACGGCGCCTCTCATCAGGCGCTGGAAGACATATCTTTAATGCGCTCCTTGCCGGGACTAACGGTGATCGTCCCTGCCGACGCTCCGGAAGCATACCGGGCCACCCTGGCTGCCGCCGCCCGGGAAGGTCCCATATATTTGCGCCTGGGGCGGCCGAAAGTTCCGGATGTGCTTCCCTCCGGCACGCCGTTTCAGATCGGCCGGGGAATTTTACTGGAGAGGGGCCGCGATATCTGCCTGGTGACCACCGGTTCCATGACGGCGGTGGCTCTTCAGGCCGCGAGGATATTGTCGGCTTCAAAGATTTATCCCGCGGTGATCCACCTCTCTACTATAAAACCCCTGGACCGGGAGATGATAATTGAACAGGCGGGCCGGACCGGGGCGGTGATCACCATTGAGGAACACAGCATTATCGGTGGGCTGGGCAGTGCCGTGGCGGAGGTGCTGGGTGAAAATTTACCTACCCCCATGAAACGCCTGGGGATGGAGGATTGTTTCGGCCAATCGGGGGCCCCAGAGGCGCTGCTTGAATTTTACGGATTGACCCCTTCCCGGGTGGCCGCCGCCGCTGGGGAGATGGTCAAAAAAAAGTATGCTTGAATCAAAACCGGCAATCGGCGGGATTGTCCCCGGACCTTAAACAAGGAGGTAAAGAAAATTGGTTAAAGTTTACTACGATCAGGATGCAGATTTAAAATTGCTGGAGGGCAAGACCGTAGCCGTTCTTGGCTATGGCAGCCAGGGCCATTCTCAGGCCCAAAACTTGAAAGACAGCGGGATCTCGGTGGTGGTGGGGCTGCATGAAGCCAGCAAGAGCAAAGAACAGGCCCGGGCGGATGGATTGAAGGTGACCGGGCTGGTGGAAGCCGCCGCGGAGGCGGATATTATCATGTTTCTGGTGGATGATGGGGTCCAGCCGCAGGTATACCGCCAGATACAATCTCAGATCAGGGAGGGAAAGGCACTGGCCTTTTCCCACGGGTTCAATATACTCTACCGCCAGATTGTACCGCCGGCAGACGTGGATGTGTTCATGGTGGCTCCCAAGAGTCCGGGCCATCTGCTGCGAAGGGCCTACCAAGATGGCCAGGGTGTGCCCGCGCTGCTGGCAGTACATCAGGATTATACCGGCAAGGCTCACTCACTGGCTCTGGCTTATGCCCGGGCCATCGGCTCTACCCGGGCCGGGGTAATCGAAACCACCTTCCAAGAGGAGACCGAAACCGATCTGTTCGGGGAGCAGGTTATCCTCTGCGGCGGGGTGACCTCGCTGATCAAGGCGGCCTACGAAACCCTGGTAGAGGCGGGCTACCAGCAACATGTGGCTTATTTTGAATGCCTGCATGAATTGAAATTGATCGTGGATCTGATTTACGAGGGCGGCCTGGCCCGGATGCGTTATTCGGTCAGCGATACCGCGGAATATGGAGACCTGACCCGGGGGCCGCGGGTGATCGATGAACAGGTCCGGGAGAATATGCAGGATGTTTTGGCCGAAATCCAGAGTGGAGAATTTGCCCGGGAGTGGATCGTGGAGAACCAGGCGGGCCGTCCCGTATTCAACCGCCTGCATGAACTGGAGAAGGAACACTCCATAGAGCAGGTTGGCCGGGAACTCCGGGCCATGATCCCCTGGATTAAAAAAGAATAGTTGCAGTTGGCCAAACCGTTTTTCAAGATCATACTTCTGACCATGCCGGGAAACCCAACCCGGCATGGTTTTTTGATCATGGTTTTTTATTTAATCCCCCGGTACAATCCGCAATATTTTTAAACAAATGTTTATACCAACCCCTTCCGGAAATATTCCGATTCTGCAATCGGGTTTAAATATTAATGTCGATAATGCCCCATTCAAAAAACAACAAATTATGCCTAAATTATTATTTTCGACTCCTTTAAAGGATTTGGAGACAATCTGTCGAACTTTCTGATCGTGGTTTTATGTAAATAAGAAAAAAAAGGCAAATTTATGATAGAAGCAGAAAATCTGACAAAAAAATATTCCGGAGGCTGTACCGGGGTCGAAAACATAAACCTGGGCATTAACAGGGGAGAATTTGTATTTCTTGTCGGACCCAGCGGGGCGGGCAAATCCACCCTTCTCAAGCTGTTTATCCGGGAAATTTCGCCCACAAGCGGGAAACTGGAGGTGCTGGGGCAGGATATGTCCGTTATTCCCCGACGCAGAATTCCTTATTTGCGTCGTAACATCGGCATGGTTTTTCAGGATTTCCGGTTGTTGGAGGATCGCACCGCCTACGAAAATGTGGCTTTTGCCCTGCATGCCGTGGGAACACCGGGTAAGGATGTTCTGAAAAGAGTTCCCAGGATTCTGGAAATGGTGGGGCTCAAGGATAAGTACAGGACCAAAATATGCGATCTTTCCGGCGGGGAACAGCAGCGGGTGGGCATTGCCCGGGCGATTGTTAACCGGCCGGCGATGATCCTGGCCGACGAGCCTACCGGGAACCTGGATCCGGCCACTTCCATAGAAATCATAGATCTGATTCGCACCATCAATATCCAGGGGACCACCGTGATCATTGCCACCCATGACCGGGATATTGTCGATTACTGCAAGCAGCGGGTTATTTACCTCAAAAAAGGCAGGCTTGCCGGCGATGAGCAAAGGGGGATCTACAGCTATGCTCTTTAGGCGGTTGCCCTACTTCTGGGGAGAAGCTTTTAAAAGTTTCTATCGAAATTTTTGGATCAGCCTGGCCTCGATCGGGGTAGTGGTAATTACATTGCTGATGCTGGGAACCCTGGTAGCCATTAACCGGAACATTGAACATATCACCGAGACTGTTAAGCAGCAGGTGGAGATTGTAGTCTATATCGATGATCAGGCGACACTTGCCGATCGGAATGCTTTACGCCGTCAACTGGCTGCCAATCCAGATCTGATGGAAGTCCGGTTTGTGCCCAAGGAAGAGGCCCTGGAGAGGCTCAAACAGCAGTTTGGGAATCGAGGGGAATTCCTGGAGCCTTATGACAACGCAGAACAAAATCCTCTGCGGGACTCCTATGAAATTCACACCATTATTCCGGAAGATGTTCCGGGAGCAGCTCTGAAATTGGAGAATTATCCGGCGGTAGGGGAGGTATTTTACGGCCAGGGGTATGTGGAAACCCTGTTTACCACCACCCGCGCCTTACAGACGGTAGGACTGGTGCTGATGGCCGCCTTGGCTGTTACCGCTGTGTTTTTGATTTCCCACACCATCAGGCTGGCGGTGCTGTTGCGACGGAAAGAGATAATGATCATGCGCTATGTGGGGGCTACCGGTTGGTTTATCCGCTGGCCCTTTGTTCTGGAGGGCCTTACCATGGGGATTTTAGGGGCGCTGCTGCCCCTGGTGGCATTCCATTATACTTACGGAGCGGCCACCGGTTGGGTAGGGTCTAATCTGCCTTTTATTGCCATGATTCCCCCCGATGATATTATGTGGGGGCTTGCAAAAATACTTTTGCCGCTGGGCATTGGACTGGGTGTGCTGGGAAGTATGTTTTCCATGGGCCGCTATCTGAGAGTATAGCCGGCTCGTGAACGGCCCTCTCGCCATACAGATGGGAGGATATTTGATGAGTATCAGGCGCGCCGGCTCGTTGATATTGGTGGCAATATTGCTGGTAATGGCGGTAAATGTTCCTTCCACCGATGCCACCAACAGTTCGGTGATTGACGAAAAAAGACAGGAGCAGGCCGAACTCGAAAAGCGGCTGAAGCAGGAGAAAGACAGCCTGAAGGAGCAGAAAAGCAAGGAGGAATCCCTGAAGGCGGAGCTGAATCAGTTAGATCTGCACTTGAGGGAATTGAGGGCCGAGATAAACCGGCTGACCGGAGAAATCACCCGTTGTGAGGGCGAAATAGCGCAGGCTGAAAAAGAACTGGCTGAAGCGGAAGAGCAGCTGGAGTACCGTGACAATCTGTTGAAACGCCGCCTGCGGGTGATCTATGAACGGGGTTCGGTAACCTATTTGGAAGTACTGTTGGAATCAAGCAATTTTTCAGAATTCCTGACCCGCTTGGTTAATCTAAAGGCTATTGCCGACAACGATCTGCAACTGCTGGAAGAAGTAACAGCCGAACGGGATAAAATTCAGGCTCAGAAGGAGCAGTTGGAAGAAAAAAAGAACGGCCTGGAGGCCTTGCGGCGCCAGACCGAGGGCAATCAGCAAGAGGTGGAAGTTACCCTGGCTTCCCGGGGCCGGGTATTGAATGAGCTCAAGCAGGAGATAAACTTGCGTCTGAAGGCAATTGAGGAGATGGAACGGGAAGCTGCCGCTTTGGAACAACTGATCCTCAGTCTTCTTGGACCCGGGAGCGGCAATTATTCCGGTATCGGCGGCCGGGTTTGCTGGCCGGTAGATCGATATGCCTATATTTCTTCCTATTTTGGCTGGAGAAGAGATCCTTTTACCGGCGCATCATCCTATCATGGGGGGCTTGATATAGCCATCAATGTCGGCAATTGGCCCCTGTCATCCTACTATTGTGGTACCCCCTCTTACATATTGGCCGCGGAAAGCGGGAAGGTGATTTTCTCCGGTATTTATATCAGCAGTGGAAACAATTATCAGAAGGCTCCGGGGCGGGACGAGTATCAAAACCCCCAATACAAGGCCCCGGGGGCTTATGGCGTTTTGATTATCATCGATCACGGCACCGACAATCAAGGCAACCGCTGGCAGACGGTTTACGGGCACTGCCATTCCCGGCTGGTGGTTCAGGGCCAGGCGGTAGCCCGGGGACAGCGGATCGGAGTGGTAGGTTCCACCGGGAACAGCACCGGTGCCCACCTGCATTTCGAGGTGCGCAAAAACGGTGAGCGTATAAATCCTCTGCCGTTTTTACAGTAACCGGGAACTTCGGCGAACAGTCTGCAATAAAGGGTACCGCCGCCGGCGGGTATCAGCAATTACAACAGGCCAATCTGGCCTGTTTTCCATTTTAGCGAAAAGGTAGTTTTTTTAAAGGGCAAGCGATATAATTAATTAACTAAGTATTTTTACAAGGGGTTTCAGCGAACCCCGATCTTCCAGCAGGAAGCGGTGCAGAAAATTGACAAATCTAAGACGGTGGGATCGGGCACATACTGTTATATTATTGGCTGTGCTGGCTATTCTCATCGGCAGCAATCTGGCGGTCTACCATCTATTTGGCCCCAAACCGGTGGTACAGGAGCCGTTTGGCCCTTCTGAAGAAAATATAAGTCTGCCTGACGGCGGCCAGCTTCCGGAGAAGATGGAGCTGTTTATCCAGGTATTGGAAATAATCACCCGGAATTACCTTGAACCGGTGGACCTTGACCAGCTGGCGGAGGGGGCCATTGAGGGTATGCTGAAAACGCTGAATGATCCCCAGACCTGTTATTACAACCCCAAACAGCTGGAAAATTTCATGATTGAAACCACCGGTTTATTTTCCGGTGTCGGGATCCGACTGGCAGAAATAGACAATGAAACCTGGGTGCTGGCGTTGTTCCCCGGATCTCCCGCTGAAAGAGGAGGGTTTAGACGGGGTGATAAGATTTTCAGTATAGACGGGATCAAGATCTCCGGGCAGGATTTACAGCATGCGGCGGATCTGCTGAGGGGGCCGCCGGGGACTACGGTCCGGGTGGTACTGGAACGTCCGGGCGTAGATCAGCCCCTGGAAGTAACCATACAACGGGAAGAGGTCAAGGAAGAGACGGTATTTTCCAAGGTTGTGGAACCGGGTATCGGTTATATTCAGATAACCGGATTTGAACAATTGACCAGCGACAGTTTCCTCCGGAAGTTGGAGGATTTGGAAGCCACCGATGGCCTGGGTACGGGACTGATATTGGATTTACGCAACAATTCCGGCGGCCTGCTGGACGAAGCGCTGAAAGTGGCCGGGCAGTTGGTGCCGGAAGGGGAGATTACCAGGCTGGTGGACCGGCTGGGGATGGTCAAGGATATCCACTATTCCTATGCCGACGGCAAACCCTACCCCATAGTGGTATTGATCAATCAAGAATCCGCCAGTGCTTCGGAGGTGATCGCCGGGGCGCTTCAGGATCGCCGGGCCGCGTTGTTGGTGGGGGAAAAAACCTATGGAAAAGCCACCGTGCAGACCCTGGAACAGCGCCTGGCCGGCGGAGGCGCCCTGAGGCTTACTGTGGCCAAGTATTTAACTCCCTCCGGCCGTGATCTGCATGGGCGGGGACTGGATCCCGATTATTACCTGGAATTGCCCCAGGCTTTCAAGGAATATCAATTTTTTTTCCCGGGTCTGCTGGTGGAGGGAGATTACGGAGAGCAGGTCAAGCTTTTGCAGCAGATGTTATGGGAACTGGGTTTTGGCCCCGATACTCTCACCGGGTACTTTGACCGGGAGACTTCCGGCGCATTGGCCGAGTTTCAGGCCGGATGTGGCCTTGAAGCCAGCGGAATACTGGATAATTTGACCTGTCTCAGGTTACGGGAGGCAGTTGACTTGCTGTTCATGCAAACCGATCCCCAGTTAATTCTGGCCCGGGATTTGCTGTTAAATCCGAAACAGGCAATCCCCGAGGAGGTTCAGCGGTAGGGTGACAATGATCAAAGAATTGGCCCAGGTTATTATTACTACCTTTGGCTACACCTTTCTTACCCCATTTTACTGGGTAGTGGTGTTTATTGTTTTTATTCAACACCGGCGCCAGGCCGACCTGGAAAAAAAACTTTTTGGCCGCCCGATCAGCAGGATCTGGCCACAGCTCTACAGCTCCATCGGACTGGGAGCCTTGGGCGGTTTTTTGGCCGGGCTGACGATGATTTTACTGGGGCTGTCGCTGGAGCAGATGGGGCTGGTATATGTCTGGCCGGTGGCGATTTTGCTGCTGTTTGTAAACCCGCGCTATCTTTGCTTCTCTTATGCCGGGGGAATCGTGGCTCTGTTCAGCATGGCTATAAAATTTCTTTCACTGTATTTTCCCTTTTTGACCGGTTCCCCGCTGACAGAGGGGCTGTTAAAAATTCATGTGCCGGCCTTGTTGGCTCTGATCGCGCTGCTGCATTTGATGGAATCGCTGCTGATTTATCTTGGCGGCCACTGGAATCCAAGCCCGGTATATTTTAAGGGGATTGGTGACCGAGTGGTGGGAGGGTTTGCCCTGCAGCGTTTTTGGCCGCTGCCCTTGGTGGCGTTGATGGTATCGGTAATTCTATCCTCCGAAATTTCCGGGGTCAGCATGCCCGAGTGGTGGCCCATAATCAAAGCCCCCTTTGAACTCGGCCCGGGGCAGACTTTGCAATATATGGCGGTACCGGTGGTGGCCGGTCTCGGGTATGCTGATCTGGCTATATCCGTATCTCCGAAAGAAAAATCCGCCGCCTCCGCCCGTTGCCTGGCAATTTACAGCCTGCTGCTTTTAGTGGCGGCTGTTGCGGCCGAGTTCAGGCCTTGGTTTACTTTACCCGGCATATTGCTGGCCCCCTTAGGGCACGAATGGCTGATTGTTCACGGGCAACGGAAGGAGCATTCACGGCCCCCGCTCTATTCGCCACCCCCTCGGGGGGCGGGAGTAATGATGGTGATTCCCGGATCGCCCGCCGACCGGGCCGGCCTTAAATCCGGGGACATCATACTCAGGGTCAACGGCGAAGAGCTGCTTTCCGGCATGGAACTTTTTCCACTGATTCAACGCGGGTATTTTATGACTTTGCTGGAAGTTGACCGGGGGGGGCGGGCGGTTTCGGTGATTCTCAAGAGATCCCTTGCCGGGAAAACGGGGACTGACCCCCTGCCGGCCCCGGCTGCTCCGGAATATCTGTCCCGATTGTACAGGAAAGCCGAGTTGGGTATTATCGTGGCTCCTCCTCCTGATTGCCCGGTTTATGTGGAGATAAAAACGCCCACATTTTTGAGCCCCCTGCGACGCCTGCGGTCATGGTGGGGCAAAAGATAAAGGAGACATTTATGTTTTCTACGTTTGTGACGTCGTTTATTACCATATTTTTGGCCGAATTCGGTGATAAAACTCAACTGGTATCCCTGGCTATGGCTTGCCGATACCCCCCTTTGCAGGTGCTGGGGGGTGCTCTTTCTGCTCTGTTCCTGGTTTTAACCATGGCTGTTTTGGCCGGAAAATTAATTGCCGCCTATCTTTCACCCTCGGTGCTGGTAACCTGTTCCGGGGGAGTATTTGTGATTATGGGACTTTATGCTGCGTTAAAACGGGAGCAGGCTTCCGATTTGTCCTGTGGAAAGGCCGGTTTTTACCAGACGCTGGGGATGGTATTTCTGGCTGAAATATGCGACAAGACTCAACTGGCGGCGATGCTGCTGGCGGCCAATCTTGGCCGGCCCCTGGTGGTGCTGGCCGGGGCTATGCTGGCCATGGCCGCCAATCATGCCCTGGCCATTTTTCTGGGATACCGGCTGTTCTCTCGGATCAAACCTCTGTATATAAAAATCAGCACTGCCACATTATTTGTGATAATCGGCCTGGCTCTGATCTTTTTCAAGGGGGACCTGTTTTAATCCCGCCTTGAATTTGTGCCTGTGGCATGGCTGTGCATATTCCGCAAGTACATGACAAACTTGTTGTTTCCCCTTTCCGCGACTTTATTTGTTGTGCCCTGAAATTTTTGTCAACAGGCCCCCGGTTCCTCTTTGGATGCCCACCGGATTACAGGAATTATTCGATGAATTATGGTATAATCAAATATTGAACAATTGATAAAGGGTGTAACCGATGATTGCCGAAAAATCGTTTAAACTGGTGTCCGAGTTTGGCCCGGCTGGGGATCAGCCTGGGGCCATTAAAGGCCTGATCGGGGGCCTGCGGGAGGGTTATCGCTACCAGACTTTGCTCGGCGTAACCGGCTCCGGAAAAACATTTACCATGGCCAATATCATTCAGCAGCTCCAGTGTCCTACCCTGGTCATGGCCCCCAACAAAACTCTGGCCGCCCAGTTATGCAGCGAATTTAAAGAATTTTTTCCTGAGAACGCGGTGGAATTTTTTATCAGCTATTATGATTATTACCAGCCGGAGGCCTACCTCCCCCAGACCGACACCTATATCGAAAAAGATTCTTCGATCAATGACGAGATAGACAAGCTGCGCCACTCCGCGACCAGCGCCCTGCTGGAGCGTCAGGATGTGATCATAGTGGCCAGTGTATCCTGTATATACGGCCTGGGATCCCCCCGGGAATATGGTGATCAGCTGCTCTCGCTGCGAGTCGGGGCAAAAATAACCCGTGATGAGATCCTGTCCCGGCTGGTAGCCATCCAGTATCAGCGCAATGAAATTGATTTCAAGCGGGGCACCTTTCGGGTCAGGGGAGAGCTGATTGAAATATACCCGGCCTCGTTTACCGGGGCCGCCCTGCGGGTGGAACTGTTTGGCGACGAAATTGAAAGGATCCGGGAAATAGATCCCCTGACCTGTCGGGTGATGGGGGAACGAACTCATGCCGCTGTTTTCCCCGCCAGTCACTATATCAGTTCCCCTGATCTGCTGCCGGAGGTACTGGCTGATATTAAACGGGAGCTGAAATTGCGCCTCTCCGAGCTCAGAGGGCAGGGACGGTTGCTGGAGGCCCAAAGGCTGGAACAGCGTACCCGCTATGATCTGGAAATGCTGACCGAGGTAGGTTTCTGCTCGGGAATCGAGAACTATTCTCGGCATTTTGACCGCCGCCCGGAGGGCAGCCGGCCCTATACCCTGCTTGACTATTTCCCCCGGGAATTCCTGTTGATCGTGGATGAATCCCATATTACCATCCCGCAGATCAACGGCATGTACCGCGGCGATTATTCGCGCAAAAGCACCCTGGTGGAGCATGGCTTTCGGCTCCCTTCGGCCTTGGATAACCGGCCGCTGGTATTTGAGGAATTCGAGCAGTTGATCAAACAGGCCATCTTTCTTTCCGCCACCCCCGGTCCCTGGGAGCTGGAGCATAGCCAGGCGGTGGTGGAACAGATCATACGTCCTACCGGCCTGGTGGATCCCCGGGTTGAGGTCCGATCGGCCGGAGGACAGGTAGACGATCTGTACGGTGAAATCCGGTCTGTAGTCGAATCCAACCAGCGGGTGCTGATCACCACCCTGACCAAACGGATGGCCGAGGATCTTACCGAGTATTACCGGGAAATGGGGCTGAGGGTGCGTTATATGCATTCCGATATTGACGCCCTGGAGCGGATGGCCATAATCCGGGGGCTGCGCCTGGGTGAATTTGATGTGCTGATCGGGATCAATTTGCTCCGGGAAGGTCTGGATCTGCCCGAGGTCGCTCTGGTGGCTATTTTGGATGCCGATAAAGAGGGTTTTTTGAGATCGGAGCGTTCACTGGTTCAGACCATCGGCCGGACCGCCCGCAATATCTCCGGCCGGGTGATCATGTATGCCGATACTTTGACTGAATCCATGCGGCGGGCCATCGGGGAGACGGAGCGTCGTCGCCAGAAGCAGATGGATTATAATTACACCCACCGGATTACCCCCCGCAGCGTGGTTAAACCGGTGCGCGGCCTGATTGAGGCAACCGCCGCCGCGGAGAAGGAGATGGAATATGGCCCGGAAAAACTGGTGGGGCTGGAGCCTGCTCAGCGGCAAAAGATGATCAAAAAACTTCGTAAAGAGATGGAAGAGGCGGCCCGGGAGCTGGAATTTGAAAGGGCGGCTGAGTTGCGAGACGTTATATTCGATCTGGAACAGGTGCCGGGGCTTCGGGGTAGGAGAAAAAAGGTATTATAGGAGCGGACGGATCTTTGAAGAAAAAGGGGTTGTTTCTCATGTAACAGCCCCTGGGCCTGGGCATTAAATTGGGCCGGTAAAAATAATTGAGACATAAGGTGAGCAAGATGACTTCCGGAGAAATAATAATTCGTGGCGCCAGGGAACACAATTTAAAAAACGTTAACTTGACTCTTCCCCGGAATAAACTGATCGTGTTTACCGGGCTGAGCGGCTCGGGAAAATCCTCTCTGGCCTTTGATACCATCTATGCCGAGGGTCAGCGCCGGTATGTGGAGTCTTTGTCGGCTTATGCCCGCCAGTTTTTGGGGCAGATGGACAAGCCGGACCTGGATCATATAGAGGGGCTTTCCCCTGCCATCTCCATCGATCAGAAGGGCAGTTCCCGCAACCCGCGATCCACGGTGGGCACGGTTACCGAAATATATGATTATTTGAGGCTTCTGTTTGCCCGGATCGGCCAACCCCATTGTCCCCGCTGCCAAGTATCCATAGCCCGGCAGACTGTCCAGCAGATTGTGGATCAGATCATGTCCCTGCCGGAAGGAACGCGCCTGCAGATCATGGCTCCCCTGGTCAGGGGGCGCAAAGGGGAACACACCCGCCTGCTGGAAGAGATGCGCCGCCGGGGATTTGTCAGGGTACGGGTAGACGGCTCCATATTTGAGCTTGAAGAACAGATCACCCTTGATAAAATGAAAAAGCATTCCATAGAGGTGGTGGTAGACCGGCTGTCGGTTCGGGAGGGAATTCAAAGCCGATTGGCGGATTCACTTGAGATTACCCTCAAACTGGGGGAGGGGCTGGCTCTGGTTCAGGAAATTGATGGGGAAGAGCACCTGTTCAGCGAGCGGTTTTCCTGCCCACACTGCGGATTCAGTTTTGAGGAGATCAGTCCCCGAGCCTTTTCTTTCAACAGTCCTTATGGTGCCTGTCCGGAATGCGGCGGTCTGGGGATGCGGGCCGAATTTTCCCCGGAACTGATAGTGCCTTATCCCGAGCTGACCATCGCCGAGGGGGCCATCCACCCCTACAAAGGAAATAGCCTTTATTACAGGCAATTTTTAGAATCGGCCGCAAAGGCATTTATGATAGATCTGGATCTTCGGTTCGGGGATCTGCCTGCGGAACATAAACAGATCATTTTTTATGGTTCCTCCCAACCCATAAGTTTCCGTTACGTAAACAGTTTTGGGCGGGTCAGGAATTACCGCAGGCCTTTTCCGGGGATTATCAAGCTGCTCGAGCGTCGCCTGAAAACCACCGAATCCGAAGAGATACGCCAGGAATTGGCCCGTTACCAGATCAATCGCCCCTGTCCTGCCTGCGGGGGCCGCCGCCTGAAAGAATCCAGCCTGTCGGTACTGGTGGGAGGGCAAAATATATCGCAGATATCCGCCTTGACCGTTAAGAAAGCCGAACGGCAGTTGGATGATCTTTTGCTGACCGAACGTGAACAGACGATCGCCTATCAGGTAATCAAAGAAATACGGGCCCGATTGCAATTTCTAATCAATGTCGGACTGGGCTACCTGACGCTGGACCGCCCTTCTGCCACCCTGTCCGGCGGGGAGGCCCAACGGATCCGGCTGGCTACCCAGATCGGTTCCGGTTTAACCGGTGTGATCTATATCCTGGATGAGCCCAGCATCGGCCTGCACCTGCGGGACAGCGCCCGCCTGCTGGATACCCTGGAGGCGCTACGCGATCTGGGCAATACGGTAATCGTGGTAGAACATGATCTGGGAACCATTATGCGCGCGGATCATATCGTGGATATAGGCCCCGGCGCCGGCGCCCGGGGCGGCCATATCGTAGCCCAGGGGAAAGTGGAGGAAATCAAAAACACTTCGGGGTCGGTTACCGGGGATTACCTGTCCGGGCGCAGAGCAATTACCCTGCCGGAACAGAGAAGGATTCCCAATGAACGCTGGCTGTGGGTAAAAGGCGCCCGGGAGCATAATTTGAAAAACATTGATGTGGGCATACCTCTGGGGCTGTTTGTCTGTGTATCCGGTGTTTCCGGTTCCGGGAAGAGCACCCTCATAAACCAGATCCTGGCCCGGGCCCTTTCTCGGTATCTTTACCGCACCCGCGAACAGCCCGGTGATCACGACCGGATCGAGGGTCTGGATTATCTGGAAAAGGTGGTGGTGATCGATCAGGCTCCCATCGGGAAAACCCCCCGCTCCAACCCGGCCACTTACACCGGACTGTTTGACGGTATCCGGGAACTGTTCTCCCAGATGGTGGAATCCCGCAAACGCGGTTACCGCCCGGGAAGGTTCAGCTTTAATGTTAAAGGCGGCCGCTGCGAAGCCTGCCGGGGGGATGGAATACTGCGCATCGAAATGCATTTTCTGCCCGATGTCTATGTTCCCTGTGAAGTCTGCCGCGGGCGGCGCTATAACCGGGAGACCCTGGAGATACTCTACAAAGGGAAAAGCATTGCCGACGTCCTTGACATGACCGTGTCGGAAGCGGTTGAACTTTTTGAGCCTTTCCCGAAGATCCTGCGCAAACTGCAAACCCTGGAGGATGTGGGGCTGGGTTATATCCGGCTCGGACAACCGGCCACTACCCTTTCCGGAGGGGAAGCCCAGCGGGTAAAACTGGCCACTGAGCTTTCCCGCCGCAGCCAGGGGCGAACCTTCTATATTCTGGATGAGCCCACCACGGGACTTCATCTGGAGGATATCAGCAAACTGTTGACCATTCTGGACCGGTTGACCGAGGCCGGCAACACCGTGCTGGTGATAGAGCATAACCTGGATGTTTTGAAGAGAGCCGATTATCTGATCGATTTGGGACCGGAGGGCGGGGAAGAAGGCGGGACGGTGGTCGCCCAGGGAACCCCCGAACAGGTGGCTCTTAGGGAGGGCTCATATACCGGACAGTGGCTCAAAGGGGTGCTGACAGGAATCGTAAAACCTGCCGGTGCGGTCAAAGGAGAAACCTAGAAACCGGAAAGGACAGATATGGCCGACGAGTTCAAAGAACTGGAAGAAAAGGCGGGGCGGTTTCCCGCCTCCCCGGGGGTATATCTGATCAGGGATGCCGGGCAGAGGATTATCTATGTCGGCAAGGCCAAGGTATTGCGGCAGCGGGTGCGCTACTACCTGGCCGGAACGGGGCTGCCTCCCCGAATTAAGGTGCTGCAGTCTCATATGGCTGATATTGAATACATGGTCACCGATACCGAGGCGGAGGCGCTGGTGCTGGAATGCAATCTGATCAAGAAACACCGCCCTCGTTACAATGTAAACCTGAAAGACGACAAGGATTACCCCTACCTGATGCTTACCGCCGAGCCGTACCCCCGCCTGGAAATGCTGCGCCTTTCCCAAAAAAAGAAGTACGGCCCTTCCGCCGGCAAGGGACGCATGTTTGGGCCATATACCAGAGCGGGAGCGGTGCGCGACACACTGAACATGCTGGGCCGGATATTTCCTCTGAAACGCTGCCGACTGCCCCTTGACGGCAACCCTTCCGCCAAACGCCCCTGCCTCAACTTCCAGATGAACCGCTGTTTGGCTCCCTGCCGGGGGAAGGAGAAGGTATCCCTCCAGGAGTACGCTCAGATGGTGGATCAGATAATTCTTTTCCTGGAGGGGCGGACCGATTTTCTGGAGCGTGATCTAACCCGGCGCATGCAAGAGGCTTCCCGGCGGCAAGCCTTTGAACGGGCGGCCCGGCTGCGCGATCAACTGCGGGCGTTAAAAGATGTGGTGGCCCAGGAACAAAAGGCGCTGGTCATGGAGGGTCTCGATCAGGATGTGCTGGCCCTGGTCAGTGAGGAACAGAGGACGGCGGTTCACCTGTTCAGAATAAGGGAGGGCAAGCTGTTAAGCCAGGAACATTTTCCGCTGACCGGAACTTTGGGGTTGGACGACCGGGAGGTGCTGGCGGGATTTATCAAAACTTACTATAGCCGGGTGGACAAAATTCCGGCCGAAATTCTCGTTTCCTGCCTGCCTGATGAGAGTGAACTGTTGCAGCAGTGGTTGCAAAGCAAGAAAGAAAAGGGTAAGGTTGCATTGAAACAACCCCGCCGGGGAAAACGAAAAGAGCTGCTGGAGCTGGCCGGCCGAAACGGCCTGCTGGCCCTTCAGGAACAAGCCCGGCGTTTCCGCAGGCGGGAGGAGGAGCCTTTGCTTGATCTTTCCAGGATGGCCGGACTGGAACGGGAGCCCCGGCGTATTGAAGGATATGACATTTCCCATCTGCGGGGGGAGGAGATGGTGGGGGCGATGGTGGTGTTTGAACAGGGCCGGCCCCTAAATGATCAGTACCGGCGCTTCCGTTTGCGGAAGGCCCCGCCCGGCGATGATTATGCCGCGTTGCAGGAGGTGCTCGGGCGCCGCTTTTCCCGTCAGGATTGGCCGAAGCCGGATCTATTGTTGATTGACGGCGGCAAAGGTCAGCTTTCCGCAGCCCGGCGGGCGCTGGATCTGGCGGGGGAATCAGACCTGACATTGCTGGCCCTGTCCGAAGGGCCTGAACACATCTTTTTGGAGGGAGCTGCTTCTCCGGTTATTTTGCCCGCCCACTCCCCGCTTTTGCAATTGCTGCAACGGATCCGGGATGAGGCGCACCGATTTGCCCAGGATTATCATCACCGCCGCCGGCTGAGCCGGGTTCATCATTCCCAACTGGAAGATATCCCGGGCATCGGGCCTAAAAAAAGGGCAACCCTTCTTGACCATTTTGGAAGCATGAATAAGCTGAGACAATCTTCCCTGGAGAAGATCAAATCTGTGCCGGGTCTCAGCGAACAACTGGCCGTCCGAGTCTATGAATATTTGCATGGAGCTAGCCATCCCTCTCCTGGAAACGGGGGGCCGGGGGATATTTAAAAATGCCCCTACGTTATCCGAGGGAAAACCCCCGGAAGGAGGGACCCGGGTTTACAGATCTGTCTTCATACCTTGATATTTGCGGGGTGATCAAATTGGCCGGATTGGAACAGCCGCTGAAATTGGTACTGATTACCGGTCTTTCCGGAGCAGGCAAAAGTAACGCCGTTAATTATTTTGAGGATCTGGGTTATTTCTGCGTGGATAATTTGCCGCCTACGTTCATCCCAAAATTTGCGGAGCTCTGTGCTCATTCGGGAGGGAAGATTAACCGGGTGGCCCTGGTCTGCGATATACGCGGAGGAACGTTTTTTGAGGATCTGTTCGAGATTCTGGATGAACTGGAGGGGACGGGAGTCAATCACGAGATCCTGTTTTTGGAAGCTGAGCAGGAAATATTGATCCGTCGCTTCAAGGAGACTCGTCGCCGCCATCCCCTGACCGGAGGAACTCTCAGTGAACAGTTGCAAACAGAAAAGGAATTGCTGAGCGAGCTGAGGGGAAAGGCGGATCAGATAATCAATACTTCGAATCTGTCGCCGGCCCAGCTTAAAGAAAAAATTGCCCGGATTTATGCCGAACCTGAGCTAAGAGACCGTAAAATGCTTATTCAACTGGTTTCCTTTGGGTATAAGTACGGCCTTCCCCAGGAGGCGGACCTGGTATTTGATGTGCGGTTTTTGCCCAATCCCTTTTACGTGGAACATTTGAAGCCCCTCAAAGGCGATGATCCCCTGATCGGGAAATATATATACCGCTGGTCGGTCAGTCACAAGTACTTCCAGAAACTCTGCGATCTGCTGGAATTTATCATTCCCTATTGCGTGAAGGAAGGGAAAAGCAGTCTGGTGGTAGCCGTGGGATGTACGGGGGGACGGCATCGTTCGGTGCTTATAGCCGGCGATCTGGGCCGCTTTCTGAAAGACCGGTATTCCGTGAGTGTGGAACACCGGGATATCGACAAGGTGTAAAGGCAGAACGGCACTTCGGTTCAGGTAGTCAAGTGCCCTAGAAACTATTGGAGGTCCTCCATGTCCCTTACCCGTAGGATTGGCCAGGAATTAATTGCAGGGCCACTGAATCCCCACTGCTGCCGGCGCAGCGAACTTACAGCCCTGGTTTTACTGCGGGGTTTTCTGATCCTCGGCGACGGCCGCCGGCACCTGAAGATAGCGGCTTCTTACAGCTCCCTGGCCCGGCACCTGTTTCAACTGATCAAAGGGGCCGGATTCAGTTCTCCCCTGATCATCAAACAGCAGGGCCGGCGTCTGGACAAAACCATGTACATGGTCGGGATAGAAGATGGAGAGACGGTGGATCGCCTGTTGGGCTATTTGGGTCTGTACAGCGGCAGGGATCAGCTCAGTCTCTCCCGGGAGGCCTGCCTGGGGATAAAACAGCGCTGCTGTCAAAGGGCTTTTTTACGGGGGTCCTTTCTAGCCGGGGGGACAATGAGTATATCCCGTTCGGGCTACCATCTGGAAATTACCTGCGGTTATCAGGAAGATGCCTTGTTGATCCGGCAATTTCTGCTAAAGTTCGGCGTGGATTCATCTCTCAGGGAACGCCGCCAGGTGTACTGTGTTTATCTCAAACACGGGGAATCGATCGCCGAATTTTTGCGGGTAATCGGTGCGCACAATGCTCTGCTGGAATTGGAGAATATCAGGATTATCAAAGGCATGCGCAATCGGATTAACCGGCTGGTGAATTGTGATACCGCCAACCTGGACAAAATCGTGGCCTCCTCACAGCAGCAGATAGAGACCATTGCCAGGGTAGAGGGAGTGCTTGGTCTGTCCAATCTTCCTCCTTCGCTGCGGGAAGCGGCTTCCCTGCGGAAAAAATACCCCGAGGCCTCCCTGAAAGAACTGGGAGAAATGCTCACCCCTCCCCTGGGAAAATCCGGGATGAACCATCGCTTCAGGCAGCTGGCTCTCCTGGCTCGAAAAATTCCGCCCCTATAAACTGTCAGACTTGTTTGTAAAACTGCAGGAGTAATGGCTTGTTTGTCGAAATATAATATTGATGGGGGGGGAGAAAAGCCTTGAAACTTGATTTCCAGCTAAAGCTGGAACAGACCCAAAAGCTGATCATGACCCCGCAGTTGAAAATGGCCATTACCATGCTTCAGTACTCCCGGATAGAACTTCAGGAGTATGTTCAGAGGGAACTTCTGGAGAACCCGGTGTTGGAAATCGGGGAGAATGAGGAGAAAGAGCGGGAGGACACTGGACAGAAGGATGTTTCCGAAGGGGACAGCGCGGAGCGGGATGATTTTCCCTGGGAAGAATATCTTCGCGACAGCAACCTGGACAGCAACCCTGCTCCGGTTTATCGCAAAGAAGATCCCCCATCAATCGATAACTATGCCCGGGAAGTGAAAACGCTGCAGGACGATTTGATGGAGCAACTCCGCCTGATGCCGCTTTCCCGGGAAAATTACAATATTGCCTGCTATCTGGTGGGGAACCTGGACAGCAACGGCTATTTGAGGGCCGATCTGGACGAACTGGCCCTTTCCATCGGGGCTACTGAAAAGGAGTTGGCTGATGGGCTGGCTATCGTGCAGGGCCTGGAACCACCGGGAGTGGGAGGCCGGAACATCCGGGAGTGCCTGCTGCTTCAGTTGGGGCGGATCGAGATTACCCCCCCCTCCCTGGCCGCGGAAATAATAACCAACTACCTGCCGGCAGCTGCCGACAACCGTTACCGCTATATTTCTGCAAAATTGGGCTGCACACAGGAACAGGTTCAGGAGGCTATTGATTTTATCCGCGGCAATCTCAATCCGAAGCCCGGTAATATTTATGCCGGCGGGGAAGAAACCCGCTATATTACGCCTGATCTGACGGTGGAAAAGGTGGGTCGGGAATATATAATAACCGCCAGCGACGGCGGCACCCCCAGCCTGACTATCAGCCCCTTTTATCAACAACTGCTGCGCACCGGTACCGATGATGAGCAGTTGACCAGCTTTGTCAAAGGCAAGATGGACAGTGCTCTCTGGCTAATCCGGAGTATTGAACAGCGCAGATTAACCCTGTACCGGGTTGCCTCCCAGATCGTGGAGTTTCAGCGGGAATTCCTGGAACAGGGGATCAAACACCTCAAACCGCTTACATTGAAAGAAGTGGCTCAGGGGTTGGGGCTTCATGAATCCACGATCAGCCGGGCTGCCTCCAACAAGTATATTCAAACTCCCCGGGGCCTTTTCCCGTTGAAATTTTTCTTTTCCAGCGGCGTTACCGGGACCAAGGGAAGGGATTATTCTTCCCACAGTATCAAAAACTATCTACAGGAACTGGTTGAACGTGAGGATCCCCTGAAACCGTTCAGCGACCGGCAAATGGCAGTCATGCTGAAAGAAAAGGGCATTATTATTTCTCGCCGCACGGTGGCCAAGTACCGGGAGGAAATCGGCATTCCTCCTTTGTTCAAACGGCGGCGTATTTAGTCTAAAGCGTGATTGATTGCCGGGGACCATCTCTTTAGGTGGTTTTTTTTTGGGGTTTCGGGTAAAAACAGGGTTTCGTGATAAAATAGGGAAGGGTTCTCGCAGCGGCAGGAATGTAAACTGTTTGGAGTAAAATATTGGTGTGGTGAGGATATGCATTATGACAAGTTGGGCGTAGATCAGGTTGATCTGTCCGGAAAGCGGATTCTGTTGCGGGTAGATTTCAATGTTCCTTTGAAAGAGGGAGAGGTGGCGGATGACACCCGCATCCGGGCCGCCCTGCCCACTATAAACTATTTGCTGGCACAGGGGGCGCGCCTGGTAATAATTGCTTCTCATTTGGGACGCCCCCGGGGAAAGACGGTGCCGGAGCTGAGCCTGCGACCGGTGGCCCGTCGGCTGGAGGCGCTGCTGGGCCGTCAGGTCACGGGGCTGAATCAGGTCACCGGGCCGGCGGTAAAAGAAGCGGCAGCTGTGTCCAAACCGGGCAGCGTACTCCTTCTGGAAAACCTGCGGTTTGAGGAAGGAGAGGAAAAAAACAACCCGGAGCTGTCCAGACAGTTGGCCGATCTGGCGGATCTGTTTGTCAATGATGCTTTTGGTGCCGCTCACCGAGCTCATGCCTCAACAGCCGGGGTAGCCGATTACATACCGGCGGTAGCGGGGCTGTTGATGAAAAAAGAAATTGAAACACTGGGAAACAGCCTTGAAAATCCCGGCCGCCCACTGGTGGTGGTGCTGGGAGGGGCCAAAATTTCGGATAAACTGGGTGTGATCAGGCGGTTTTTATCCACAGCCGATTACCTGCTAACCGGGGGGGGGATGGCCAACACATTTATGGCTGCCCTGGGTTATGAGATGGCGGATTCGCTGCTTGAATCCGATCTGGCGGAGACGGCTCGGGAACTCTGGGAAAAGAGCCGCCACAGCCGCTGCCGCCTGTTGTTGCCGGTGGATATCGTGGCGGCCAAGGAACTGCATCCGGAAAGCGCTACCCGGGTGATTTCTGTGCCGCCGGAAAAAATTCCGGCAAAATGGAAAGCGGTCGATATCGGCCCTGCTGCGGTAGATGAATATACAGCCATAATTGCCGAGGCGGGGATGGTTGTCTGGAACGGCCCGTTGGGAGTGTTTGAAACCGAACCTTTTCATCGGGGCACAGAGGGGATAGCGCGGGCAATTGCCGACAGCGAAGCCTACTCCATCGTGGGCGGGGGGGATGTGGTGGCGGCTCTGAAAAAATTCGGCCTAACCGGCCGGATTGATTTTGTCTCCACCGGCGGCGGAGCCACCCTTGAATTTTGGGAGGGCCGTGAACTGCCGGGAATTACCGTGCTAAAAGATCGGAATCAGGGGGAGGATTGACAGGTGGGACTGATTATTGCCGCCAACTGGAAAATGCATAAAACTGTAGCCGAAACTGTAGAATTTTGCCGGAACCTGATGGAGGCCGGGGATTGTCTGGCAGAGGTGGAAACCCTGGTTTGTCCTCCCTTTACCGCTCTGGCGGCGGCAAAGCGGGAACTTTCCGGGGGGGCAGTCAAACTGGGGGCCCAAAACATGCACTGGGCCGGCTCGGGGGCGTTTACCGGGGAAATCTCGGCGCCCATGCTCCTGGAACTGGGAGTAAGCCATGTAATTATAGGCCATTCTGAACGCCGCCATGTCCTGGGCGAAGACAACCCAATGGTAAACAAAAAAATGAAGGCGGCGCTGGAAAATGATCTGATACCGGTTCTGTGTGTGGGGGAGACCGGTCTTGAGCGTGGAGAGGGCGCCACCGAGCGGGTGATCCGCACCCAGGTGGAAGAAGCGCTGAAAGGGATTGCTCCGGAAGCCGTAAAGCGCCTGATTATTGCCTATGAACCGGTATGGGCCATCGGTACCGGGGTGGCTGCCTCCGCTGCCGATGCTGCACATGCAGCACAGCTGATTCGGGAAGTGGTCGTAGAAACCCTGGGTCCGGAAATATTTAGTTGTCTCCAAGTTCAATACGGGGGCAGCGTGAACGAAAATAATATTTCAGAATTTGTGTCGTTGCCGGCAATCAACGGCGCCCTGGTGGGCGGGGCCAGTTTGCGGGCAGAAACATTTATCGCGTTGATCGAGGCCGCCAGGGGGGCGGTATAGGGGGCGGTATATTGAACCCGGTTTTGCTGTTGATATTGGATGGCTGGGGTTACAGCAAACAAATACCGGGCAATGCCATTGCCCGGGCTTCAACCCCCTGCATGGATTGTCTGTGCGAACAGTATCCCCGGGTATTGGTACAGGCTTCCGGGGAGGCGGTGGGCCTCCCTGCCGGTCAGATGGGGAATTCCGAAGTGGGTCATTTAAATATCGGGGCCGGACGTATTGTCTACCAGGATTTGACCCGGATAACCCAGTCCATAAACAACGGAGATTTTTTTCAAAATCCGGCCCTGATAGAGGCCATGACAAAAGCGCGAAGACCTGGCAGTGCCCTTCACCTGATCGGTCTGGTTTCAGACGGAGGGGTGCACAGCCATTTCACCCATTTGCTGTTTTTGCTTGAAATAGCCGAGCAGATGCAGCTTTCGCGGGTATATATTCACGCCATATTGGACGGCCGGGATGTTCCGCCGTCCAGTGCGGGGCCTTTCCTGGAGCAGCTCCATCGACGAAGCGAGGAGCGCCGACTGGGGATGATCGCCACCATCAGCGGCCGCTACTGGTCCATGGACCGGGATCGCCGCTGGGAGCGCACCGAAAAAGCCTACCGGGCTTATGTTTATGGAGAAGGAACAACAGCAACCCATCCGCTTTCCGCCCTGGAGGCGGCTTATGGGCGGGGTGAAACAGATGAATTTGTTTCCCCGGTGGTGATTACCGGTGCGGAAGGGCTTCCTTTGGCAACGATTCGTACCCAAGACAGCGTAATCTGTTTTAATTTCCGCCCCGATCGGGCCCGGCAGTTAACCCATGCTCTGGTTGATGAAAACTTCAGCGGCTTTGACCGGGGGCCGGCTGCCCCCCGCCCGCACTATGTTACCCTTACCGAATATGAGCGGATTCTGCCGGTGGCGGTAGCCTATCCTCCGGAATACCTGCAGCAGACACTGGGAGAGGTTGTATCCGGCCTTGGGTTTTCACAGTTGCGGGTGGCGGAAACTGAAAAATATGCTCATGTTACCTTTTTTTTTAATGGAGGCAGAGAAGAACCCTTTCCGGGTGAAAAAAGGGTGCTGATCCCTTCACCGGCGGTGGCTACTTACGATTTACAACCGGAAATGAGCGCTGCCGGCGTGGCCGCGGAGGTGGTAAATGCCTTGCATAGCCGGGAATTTTCATTTATTACAGCCAACTTTGCCAATGCCGACATGGTGGGCCATACCGGCATTTTTTCGGCGGCGGTTAAAGCCATCGAGACAGTGGATAAATCGGTGGGACGGGTTGCGAAAGAGGCCCGTTCCCTGAACTGGCGAGTGGTGATCTGCGGGGATCACGGCAACGCGGAACAGATGACCGATGAACAGGGGTTGCCGCATACCGCTCATACCGTCAACCCGGTTCCGGCGATTATCATCACCCCCGAACCGGTGGCCCTTAGAAAAGAAGGCGCGCTGGCGGATATCGCTCCCACCGTACTGGCCCTGGCGGGTGTTGATCCCCCACCCCAGATGACTGGGCAAAGCCTTGTTATAACGGCGGACAGCGGTGACTGCAAGCAAACGGTCATATAACTATCCAAAGGAGAAGGGTTCAATGGACGAACAGATTCAAGAGATTATCCCCCGGGAGATCCTTGATTCCCGGGGCAACCCCACTGTAGAAGTTGAGGTCCGGCTGGCCGGAGGCTGGAGCGGACAAGCTTCCGTACCCTCGGGAGCCTCCACAGGCGCATTTGAGGCGTTGGAACTCAGGGACAACCTGCCGAAGCGCTACCTGGGCAAAGGGGTGCTTACCGCGGTGGACAATATCCGACGGGAACTGACCCCGCGACTCAAGGGGGAAAGTGTGCTTGATCAGCGGCGGATCGATCGCCTGATGATCGAGATCGACGGCACCGATAACAAACAACGTGTGGGAGCCAATGCCATGTTGGGCGTTTCCATGGCCTGTGCCCGGGCGGCGGCAGCCATGCTGGGCCTTCCCCTGTACCGGTACCTGGGAGGGGTGGGGGCAAATCTACTGCCGGTACCCATGATGAATATAATCAACGGAGGGGAACATGCCGATAACAATGTGGACATTCAGGAATTTATGATCCTTCCTGCCGGGGCGGATTCTTTTGCCGAGGCCCTGCGGATGGGTGCCGAGGTATTCCATACCCTGAAAAAAATTCTGAAATCCCGAAAGCTCGGCACGGCGGTAGGAGACGAAGGGGGCTTTGCACCGGACCTCGCCTCCAATGAGGAGGCGCTGGCGGTGATAGTAGAGGCCATTTCAGAAGCCGGCTACCGGCCGGGAGAGCAGGTTTTTCTGGCCCTGGATGTGGCGGCAACCGAACTTTACGACGATGGGAGATACCGGTTGGAGGGAAAATCGCTTACTGCCCCCGAGTTGATCGATTACTACCGGCGCTTGCATCAGAAATATCCGGTGGTCAGTATCGAAGACGGGCTGGGGGAGGAAGACTGGGAAGGTTGGGGGCGGCTGACCGGAGAGCTGGGTGGAAAACTAAAACTGGTGGGGGATGATCTATTTGTAACTAACTCCCGACGGCTGAGTAAGGGGATTGCCGGCGGAATAGCCAATGCGATTTTGATCAAACTGAACCAGATTGGCACCCTGACCGAAACCCTGGATACAATTGCTCTGGCCCGGAGGACCGGTTACCTCTCTATTATTTCGCACCGTTCCGGGGAGACGGAAGACAGCTTTATCGCTGATCTGGCAGTGGCTGTCGGCAGCGGGGCCATTAAAACCGGTGCTCCTTCCCGAATGGATCGGGTCTCCAAATACAACCAGTTGCTGCGGATAGAAGAATCTTTGGGAACAGCCGCTGATTTCGCCGGCCTGAACATATTTTAAGCGGAGGCAAAGGTTCGCCGGGTAAAAAGCCCCCTCTTTCATAAGGAGGATTTAGGTTCAAAAGTCCCCCTTTTCTAAGTAGGATGGATTTAGGGTTCATAAGTCTCCCTTTCTAAGGAGGATGGATTTAGGTTCATAAGTCTCCCTTTCTAAGGGGGATGGATTTAGGGTTCATAAGTCTCTCTTTCTAAGGGGGATGGATTTAGGGTTCATAAGTCTCTCTTTCTAAGGAGGATGGATTTAGGGTTCATAAGTCTCTCTTTCTAAGGGGGATGG